>JBAYUG010000050.1:0-24518 GCA_041675325.1 Kapaibacterium sp. (SeqCode) | reverse complement strand
CAAGCGGATACACAACACATTCATTTCTTGACCTTAAAAAGTTTAAACCCGTAAGACCCCCGGAGGATTTTATGGAAGTAATTAAAAAGTTAATGAAAAAGTAAATTATATTATTATGTCAAACAAATCATTCTACAGAAACTTCGATTTCGATACAGCTGAAAGGATAATAAAACAGGCGCTTAAAGAAGATATTGGAAATGGTGATGTAACATCTAATCTCCTTATTCCGAAAGATAAAATGTCTGCCGCAAATCTTTTAATGAAAGAATCAGGCGTTGTTGCGGGTATAGAAATCTTCAGACTTGTACATAAAGTAGTTGACCCGAAAACTGTAATGAAGACCGCCTGTCCCGAAGGCCAGATTATAAGAAAATGTTCCCGAATCGCTGTCATTAAAGGCAATTCAAGAAGCATGCTTAAAGCCGAAAGGGTCTCACTTAATATAATCCAGCGGATGAGCGGTATTGCTACCGCAGCTTTTAGCATGAAGAAGCGGCTGAACAATCCATCCATTAAGTTAGTCGATACAAGAAAAACAACTCCTAATTTTAGGATGTTTGAAAAGCTTGCTGTGAAAATCGGTGGCGGAGATAACCATAGATTTGGTTTGTACGATATGGTGCTTATCAAAGATAATCACATCGAAGCAAACGGGGGAATTGCAAACACACTCAAAAAACTTAAAAAAGTTCTGAAAAGCAGGAACATTAAAGTTGAAGTTGAAGTTAAAGACCTGAATGAGTTTAATTTAGTTCAGGAACTTGGAATGGGTTTAGTTGATATTGTTATGCTCGATAATTTTACAGTGGAAGATATCAAGTCAGCTGTGAAGCTCAACAAAAAGAGTTTTAAACTGGAAATATCAGGTGGTGTGAATGTACGGAATATTGGGAACTACAGCGGATTAAATGGTGTTGATATTATTTCTGTTGGTGCGCTTACACATTCTGTTAAATCGATGGACTTGTCGTTGGAATTTATATCTTGACATATAAAACTGAAAAACTTAATTTAATATCTTTAAAAATTAAAGTCTTAAACTATGAAAAGCAAAAAATACAACCTAAGTTTTGTGGTAGCTATTTTAGTACTGATTTCTCTTGTAGTTGCATGCGGTAAATTAAAGGACATTGCCAAGGAAGAAACAAAGAAAGAGGACACCAAAAAGGAAGAAACCACAACCAAAACTGAAACAACCAAAGAAACAAAGAAAGAATCTTCCAGCCAGAAGGAAGGCGCTTCAAAACTTTATTTCTGCGAGCAGTACGTTAATGGAGAGGAAGTAGGCGTCAGCAAGAAATTTACACCAGGATGGCTTACTGTAATGCTGGATACTCGTCCAACTGGAACCAAAATCGGAACCGGAAAAGTTGAATTAAGGCTTTCTAAGGTTAAAGATGGTGCCGGTAATGAGATAAGTGAAAAAATTCTCAAAACAGTTCCATTTGACGTTCAGGCAGATTGGGATTATACATATTTCACAGACAAAAAGAATTTAAAATTTGATTCACCGGGCACATACAAGGTTGTCTGCCAGAAGCAAGACGGTACACCGATTGCCGAAGGTGAAGTTGAAGTTGTACCTAATTAAGAGTTTTTTATTAAATTAAAGGGTCTATTCTAAAGACTAAAGGAGAAAACATGAAAAAGCTATTTGTATTCTTTTCCGTATTTGCTGTGTTAGCAATTTTCGGATTCACTTCAAACGTTAATGCTCAAAACGGACCTGTACTTTATTTTTGCGAAAAGTACGGCGACGACGGAGAAGTTGGCATAAGCGATAGATTTACAACAGGTTATCTAACTGTAATGGTCAAGTGTGATTATGCACTCGGCTTAAGCAATGTTAATGTTCAGTTCGATAAGTACAATGCAACATCAAAAACTTTTGAGTACTACAAGAAATTCTCATACGTTGTCGAACCAACCATGAAGTATATTTACTTCGCAAAGAACTCAACAAGCGACATGAAGTTCAGCGAACCGGGAATATACAGGGTATTTCTGCTTGACGGAAATGGTTCAACTGTTGCCAGCTCACTTATAGAAATCATCAATTAATTATTATCTGTATTTTTAATAAAAGGGTTATTCCTTATTTTAGGGAATAACCCTTTGTATTTGTAATGATTGAAAAGTTAAAGTCGCTTTCTAAAGATACGCTCATCTATGGTACAAGCACTATTCTTGGAAGATTCCTGAATTTTCTCTTCGTCCCTATTTATACAAATCTTTTCCTACCCGCAGAGTTTGGTATCGTTGCCAATATTTATGCGTACATCGCAATATTAAATGTTTTCTTTACAATCGGACTTGAGTCGGGTTACTTTAAGTTTGCATCAACGCTTGAAGTAGGCTCGATGAAGGAAAACTTCTCCCATCCTTTTATCGGAATATTCGTTAATTCATTCATTCTCTCGGGAATATTATTCATTTTCTCCACGGAATTCACTTCCGTCTTTCAGATAGCGGAATCCAGGGAAGTCCTTCTTAAATATACTGCTTTGATATTGTTCTTCGATGCGATGTCAACCGTACCGTTTGCATACCTGCGTCTTGAACATAAACCCATGAAGTTTGCGGTTATTAGGCTTGTCAACATTGTCGCAACAGTAGTATTCAACATCCTTTTTATCGTGATTCTTAAAAAGGGTATTGAATATGTGTTCATATCAAACGTCATCGCGTCAGTTCTTACTTTCGTTTTATTAATTCCTGTAATAATAAAGAACCTGAAGATTTCATTCAACAGAACGCTTATTAATGAACTGCTCAGATTTTCTCTGCCTTATATTCCCGCGGGTATCAGCGCTAATATTATTCAGGTCGTGAACAGGCCTATACTCACTGCATTGACGAACGATCATACCGTCGGTATATTTCAGGCAAACTACCGCCTCGGTATTTTTATGATGCTTTTTGTATCCATGTTTGAGTTTGCATGGCGGCCATTTTTTCTGCAGAATGCAAAAGAACCTGAAGCAAAAAAGCTTTTTGCAAAAGTTATGACTTTATTCCTGACCGTTGGTGCTGTTATATTTATATTTCTGACTTTGTTTATAGATAACATCGTTGCAATACCTCTGCCCGGACGCGGTTATCTCGTCGGCAAAGCTTACTGGGAGGGACTTAGTATAGTGCCGGTAATACTTCTGGCTTATGTTTTCTATGGAATATATGTTAATCTGATGGCAGGAATTTATATCGAGAAAAAGACTAAGTATCTGATTTATATTACGGGCAGTGCTGCAGTAATTAATATAGCGGCAAATTTTATCCTTATACCCGTTATCGGAATGATGGGTGCCGCAGTGGCAACACTTATTAGTTATGTTATCGAGGTTGCAGGCATTTATTATATCTCTCAGAAGTATTACAGAATTGATTATGAGTTTAAAAAGATAGCTTTTATATTCGTGCTTATTTCCGCGGCAATCGTCTCGTATTTCTTCCTGAAGTATTTTGATTATTTCCTTCTTAAAGCCGCAATATTTATCGTTATTACAAGTTTCATTTTCGTTCTTAAAATAGTAGATATTAAAATTATAAAGAGGTTCATGTGATGAGAAGATTATTGTTTGTAATATTGATGTTTGCCTCAGGTTATTCGTACAGTCAGTTTATTAATAGTAGTTTTGAAACAGGAAATACAGTTCTTGTGAAAGAGCAGATTGAATTAATAAAAGGAAAAAAAGTCGGCATTATCACAAACAGGACAGGAGTTGACAAGAACGGAAAACATATAATTGACTTGCTGGTGGAAGCAGGTATTGACGTCGTAAAGATATACACTCCCGAGCATGGATTCTCTGCCGATGATTCGTATACAGCGTCGGGTGTAACAATACCTGTTGTCTCGTTGTACGGAAATAAATATTCTTTCTCAAAGTCTGATGTTGATGATGTTGATGTTATTGTTTTTGATATACAGGAACTCGGTGCACGCTTCTACACATACACATCAACGCTTTTTCTTACTATGCAGGACGCGAAGAAGTTCGGCAAGGATTATATCGTGTGCGATAGACCTTCGGTTGCGAACATAAACAGCTCAGAAGGATTCAGTCTCGATGAAGATTTTTCATCTTTTGTGGGTAAGATTCCGACTCCTGTCATTACAGGTCTCACAGTCGGTGAGCTTGGCAATTTTCTTAACGGTGAATACGTGAATCACGATAAATTCAGAGTTGTTAAGATGAAGGGTTACACCAGAAATATGAAGTATGAAAATCTAATGGATGTATGGATAAATCCTTCTCCGAGTATTACTTCTCTCGAATCCGCAAGAATATATCCTGCTCTCTGCTTTCTTGAAGGGACTAATGTATCCGAGGGACGCGGTACAGAAACACCGTTTCAGGTGTTCGGGGCTCCATTTATTGATAAAGACGTACTTCTCGAAAATTTAAATGTTTACGGTCTTGAAGGTGTATCATTTGAGAAGATTGAATTTACACCAAATCAATCATTGCTCCCTTCTTATACGGCAATGAAGTACTCCGGTAAAAAATGCAGCGGTTTAAAAATTACAATAACTGATTTATCGAAGTTCAAACCGTTCAGGACATCTGTGGCAATTATAAAAGCCCTAATTAGCATAACTCCTGAATTCAAATGGACTCAGAAGAATTTCATCGATAAACTCGCCGGCACCGATAAACTCCGCAAAATGATTAATACCGGAAACTCACTTGACGAAATAATCGAAGCATCTGAGAATGACGCCCGTACTTTCATGAAAACAGCCCGTCTGTATATACTATATTATTGATTTTAGTTCTACGCTTTCTTTGCGACCTTTGTTCTTCTCTGCGTCCCTTGCGGTTAAAAATTCTTAAGCACTTTTGGTGCTTTAGTGTTTTGGTGGTAAATCGTTCTTAGCAATAAAATAAATCTCTTCTCTGCGCTCTCTGGGTACTCTGTGGTAAAAATTCTTTTGTTATTCTTTTACATAATGGATTCAATATTAGATCCCCGCCAATAGCGAGCGGGGATGACAAAAAAGGAAAAACTATTCCTCCGCGGCGGACGCAAAGAACGCGCAACTATCATCTAAAAAACTATTTCTCCGCTTCATACACAGCCATCGCCGTAATATTAACAATATCATCCACATAATTTCCCGGACCCAGCAGATACACCGGTTTCTTTATTCCCAGCAATATCGGTCCAATTGCAATCGCACCTCCTATTGTCGCAAGCAGCTTGTATGCAATATTCGCCGAAGTCAAATCAGGACAAATCAGAACATTCGCTTTTTCCTTCAGACAGCTGAACGGATAGTATTCGCTGATAATCTCAGGACTCATCGCCGTATCAGCCATCATCTCGCCCTCAACCTCAAGGTCAGGTCTTAGTTTTTTCACAATATCCGTTGCCTTCCTGACTTTATTCGTAAACGGATGATTAGTGCTTCCGAAATTGCTGAAAGAAAGCATAGCTATCTTCGGAGTTACACCGAGCTTTTTCACCTTATCCGCTGTAAGAATCGTTATCTCTGCAAGCTGTTCCGCATCGGGGTCAACATTTATAGTCGCGTCTGAAATAAATATCCGCTGGTTCTTGAAAATCATCATGTACATCCCTGCGATATTCTTCACGCCTTCATCCTTACCGATTATCTGAAGTGCAGGTTTCACCGTGAATGGATAGTGCTGTGTCAAACCCGAAATAAGTCCGTCTGCATCTCCGTTCCTTACCATCATCATCCCGAAAATATTAGGGTTCTTCAGAAGTCTCTTTGAATCAATCTTCGTAACACCCTTTCTTTGCCTTATATCGAAGAAATCCTCCGCATACTTTTCAAGATTAGGAGAAATCATCGGCTCGGAAATTTCTAAATCGCCTCTTTCGAAATGAAGACCGAGGTCAACTATATTCTGTACAATAGTTTCCTTATCTCCAATCAGCACAGGCTTTGCAATACCCTCATCAACGATAATCTGTGCCGCACGCAGTATTTTTGACTCTTCACCTTCTGGGAAAACAATCTTTTTATTAACTCTCTGAGCCTTATGTATAAAGAATCTCATTACTTCATTAGCCTTGCCGAGCCTTGCTTCAAGCCTGTCCTTATACTCGTCAAAATCCATGATTGGATTTCTGGCGACGTTCGTAAACATCGCTGCCTCCGCAACCGCAGGGGCTTCCCAGAGAAGCACTCTCGGGTCAAACGGCTTCGGTATAATGTATTCTCTTCCGAACTCAAACCTCTTTCCGCCGTATGCACGCAAAACAGCATCGGGAATATCTTCCTTTGCAAGCTTTGCAAGAGCCATCGCAGCAGCAATCTTCATTTCGTTGTTAATCGTTGATGCCCTTACGTCAAGCGCTCCTCTGAAAATAAACGGAAACCCAAGAACGTTGTTCACCTGATTAGGATAGTCGCTTCTGCCCGTTGCCATTATAATATCGTCTCGGACGGATACTGCATCGGGGTAAGTAATCTCGGGGTCAGGATTCGCCATCGCAAAAACGATAGGGTAGTCCGCCATGCTTTTAACCATCTCTTTTGTAAGCACGCCCTTCTTCGAAACGCCGCAGAAACAGTCGGCACCCTTCATTACATCGGCAAGAGTGCGGTGCTCGGTCTCCTGTGCAAAATACTCTTTGTACTTATTCATTCCTTCAGTGCGTCCTTTCCATACAACTCCCTTCGTATCAACAAGAAACATGTTCTCTCTTTTCACTCCCAGCGTCTCGTACAATTTAGCACACGCAATACCCGCTGCACCCGCTCCGCTGAAAACAACTTTCACTTCACTTGCTTTCTTTTTAACAATCTCCAGAGCATTAATCAAAGCTGCACCCGTAATAATCGCCGTGCCGTGCTGGTCGTCATGAAATACAGGAATCTTCATGATTTCCTTCAGCTCTTCTTCAATATAGAAACACTCGGGCGCTTTAATATCTTCAAGATTTATCCCGCCGAATGTTGGTTCAAGAAGCTGAACAGTTTTAATAATCTCATCAGGGTTTTCTGTGTTAAGCTCAATATCAAACACATCCACATCGGCAAACCTTTTGAACAAAACACCTTTTCCCTCCATAACGGGCTTGCCGGCGAGCGCACCAATATTGCCGAGACCCAGTACAGCCGTGCCGTTCGAAACAACAGCAACAAGATTTCCTTTAGCCGTGTACTTATAAGCATCGTCAGGATTTTTTTCAATTTCCAGACATGGGTCTGCAACACCCGGCGTGTAAGCGAGTGATAAATCTCTTTCAGTAGCACATGGTTTTGAAGATACTACTTCAATCTTGCCGGGTCTTCCCAGCTGATGATAGTCGAGCGCGTCCTGTTTCCTTATCATAGTGATAGATTATATTATTTGAGGTAAACCAAATATATAAAAATTGCATAAGTAATATAAGTGAAAATAAATCACACAAAATAAGCTTTCCCTCTCTCACAGTTCTTATTTTTTCTTGTCATCCAGTTCTTCCAGTGCGTTTATTGAATCCCGATTCTTTTTATCGGGACTCTTCCTGCTTTTCCTGCTCTTCCTGCACTTTCTGCTCTTCCAGCTCTTCCTTTTCTTCGTGCTTTCGTGCTTTGGTGGTAAAATGCTCTTATCAATAAAAAACTCTCTGCGTTCGAGTCGCAGATCCGCCGTCTTTTTTGGCGGACGCCCTCTGAGGTCTCGGTGGCGAAAAAATCTTTTTCTCATCTGTGTAAATCATACTCTTTCAGCTCTTATCAGCCTGCCTGCTGCAGGCAGGTGTGCCAAGCTCTTCTTCTTTTCTCTCAACCCTATTTAGAGCGCAAGGAGAGCGCAAGGTAAGCCCATCTAGACCCTAATCAGAAATTTCCAAAAATGTTGTGAATAATAGTAGGAGGGCATGTATTAGTTCTTTGTTCATAGTTCATACAATTTTATTATGCATCATTCTACTATATATGCAAACAAAAATGGAAATTTTGCCATGAAATAATTGAGAAAAATTTTTGCATGACCACTTTATACGCGAAAACACTTAAAAATCAAAGGGGTATAAATTTTTGCATAAGAAATGACGGCACAATTTCCAAAAGAATCAACATATATAATAGAAGAGGGTATTAAACAACTAAAAACTATTAACTATCAACTATGAACTATCAACTAACTCCTACTTTTGGTTTATTTTCAAAAGTTTGTTTGACGAATTTTGCTTAGAATTCTCATGTGGTAGAATAATAATGCTTATAAGTTGTGGTTTGCTTTCAAAAGTTTGTTTGACGAATTTTACTTAGAATGAATCAGGATTAAATATCTGACAGCCAAATCATAACATATAATTCAATATTGAAAAACTTTCAATAATATAGCCGTCAGCGTAATTCCTAAGCCTGATTAGTTTTCGCTAATCAGGCTTAATATTTAGTGTAAGGCAAGCATCTTGCTTGCCTGTTATACTTCTTTTTTGTCATCCTCGCATGATTTTGGGGAGATCTAATCCTTACATTAACTCTTCAACAATTCATTGCCGCTTATTAATTGCCTTCATCTAAATTGCCGTCACCTAAAATACCGTCACCTTTAGGTGACGGATAAAGAGAATACATATATAAAGGGCTTTAGCCCAATACATAATTGTAATTTGGCTAAAGCCGGTAATTATACTTTATACATTATCCGTTGGCTAAAGCCAACGGCAATTGTGTAATAACGATATCCCCGACAAGAACATTCGGGGAGGAAGGTTGAGTTACAATAAGAGATTTGTTTAATTGTATCACTATAATTGCCGTCACCTTTAGGTGACGGATAAAGGAAATAGAAATATTAAGGGCTTGAGCCCAATACATAATTGTAATTTGGCTAAAGCCGATAATTATAATTCATTCTTCATCCCTTGACTAAAGCCAACGGCAATTGTATTTTACTTTATACTGGAAGTACGCCAAGTCGCATCCTTGACTTGAGTTACTCTAAGAACAATTTTGTTTAAGAGATTTGTTCCATTTCTGGATTCCATCTACAATCATGATGGAATGACAGATAAAACAAATGCTGTTTAGTTTTCACTTTGTCACTCTGTCACTTTATCACTCTGTCACTGCTTTTATTTGCTATCAACTATCAACTATTCCGCCCAATCCTCCCAACAAGACGGTGGATCTTCGACAAGATGGCGGACGTTCTCCCAACAAGATGGCGAATCTTCGACACAGAACGCGCAACTAAAGAATCATTTTCCGCTGAAATCCACCTTATCAAACAAAAAGCTTGGCGTGCGGTTCGATGAATATACCTGCGGGTCGTTGCCGACTTCTAGCAGGTTTGCCCATAGGTTTTTAGCATTGCCCGATATGTTCATCTCGTTTACGGGGAATTTTATCTCTCCTTTTTCAACGTAAAATCCCGATATGCCGTTTGAGAAATCGCCGGTCGTCGTGTTGAAATTGCCGCCTATAAAATCTGTTACGAGTATTCCTTTATCAATCATCTTCACGAGCTCATTCATGGATTTATCTCCGTATCCGTAAACGATGTTTGACGAACTGCCCGTGCTCGGTTCCATGTTCAGCTTTCTGCCGTAATAGTTGTTTATGTAATAACTGTTGAGTATTCCTTTTGAAACGATTTCTCTCCTCTGTGCTGCAAGTCCTTCCGAATCAAACAAACGCGATGCAAGCCCTTTCTTTACGAACGGGTCGTCAACAATTGTTAGTCTCTCGGACGCAATTTTCTTTCCGAGCATTCCCTCTAAGTATGAGTTCTTCTGCTGAATCGCCCTGCCTCCAAGTGCTCTGAGTATCGTCCCGACAGGGTTTCCCGCCGAACGGTTTTCAACAACCATTTTGTAAACGCCCGAGTCTATTTTCTTCTGTCCGATTTTTCCGAGCGTTCTTTCAAGTGCCTTGTTCGCAATTTCTTCCGGGTTCAAAAGGTCTTTTAAATACCGTACCGTGCATCCGTGTCCTGCGGATGGTTTCCCGCCGTTTGGGTCGTTTGCCGAGACGCTCGCATAAATAGAGTAACCCGTATCGACCGTTTCGCCGCTGAATCCGTTGCTGTGTACCAGCACACCTTTTGATATTGAATCGTAGTAGTAGGTTGTTACGTTTATGATTTTATCGGACTTACCGTTGATGCTGTTGTACATCTTTTGCAGAAGTCCTATCTTATTTTCGAAATCAACAGAGCTGAATCCCGAATCACTTAGCTCAAGGTCCATGCTTAATAAATCCTTGTTCGGATAATATTTTCTGTCGGGCAGCGACCTCGCCTCATCTTTTGCAAGATAGTTCGTCATCTTAACTGCCTCTTCTATAAACTTCTTCAGCGAGTCTTCCCTCAAATCGTTTGTGCTGTGAGAGGAATACCTGTTGCTGCAGTATAAATCAATGTTTAGCGACTTCTGGTTTGATTCCTGAAGTTTTTCAATGCCGTCGTTTAAAAGTACAATGTTAAGACTCTTATCTTCGCTTACTCCTGCGGTTGCTTCCGTAGCTCCGCATTTAAGTGCGTATTCGACAGCCCATTCCGCCGTATTTACTAAATTCTTATTCTTCATATTTTTAAATTATGATTTGTTTTGAATTATTTGCTTTCGCCGCCAACGGTCAGCTTTGATACTTTAACAGTCGGCAGTCCCATTGAAACGGGTACGCTCTGTCCGTTCTTTCCGCATGTCCATCCGCCCTGTGCCATTTTAAAATCATTACCTGCCATCGTTATATCTTTCAGCATTTTTGGTCCGTTGCCGATTATGTTTATATCTTTTATCGGCTTCGTCATTTTGCCGTCTTCTATCAGGTATCCGTTCTTTACGTAAAACGTGAAATCACCGGGACCGATGTTTACCTGTCCGTTTGTGAATGTCTCGCAGTAGATTCCTTTTTTAACGCTTTGTATTATTTCATCTTTTGTGTGCGGACCGTTTGTCATGTAAGTGTTTCTCATTCTCGGCAGCGGTATATGCCTGAATGATTCCCTTCGTCCGTTTCCGGTGGGGCTGAGATTGTAATACTTTGAGCTTATTCTGTCGTGCATGTAGCTCGTGAGAATTCCGTTTTCGACGAGGAAGGTTTTCTGTGCGTCTCCGCATTCATCGTCTGTATTTATCGAGCCCTGAAGGTCGGGATAGAGCGCATCGTCTATGATGTTTACAAAGTTTTCCGCTACAGGTTTGTTTATCATGTCGGAATAAATAGATTCTTTCTTCCTGTTGAAGTCTGCTTCCATTCCATGGCCTATTGCCTCGTGTAAAAGTATGCCCGATTCACCGGCAGCAAGTACGACTTCCATTTCGCCTGCTTCAGGTTTTACAGCATCAAAAAGTATCATTGTTTTGCTTACTGCCTGTGATGCTATCAGGTCAATGTTTTTGTGTGAGAAAAGTTCAAAACCTTTTCTTCCTGCCATATCGCCGTAGTTCGTTTCTTTCTTGCCTCCCGATTCAGCAGTGCAGTTTACTGCAATCCTGCCAATCGGCTGAAAATCGCATACTGCCATGCCCTCTGAGTTAACAGCAAGAATGTAATTTGAATCATCCGAACAGCTTATGACTGCTTTTATTATCTTGCTGTTGAGTGCAAACACTTTTTCGTTTAATTCAGTCATGAGCGGCATCTTATCAGTGATTGAAACGTTCTCCCAGGGTAATTCAATCGGATAGATGTTCTTGATTTTCTTTTCTTTAATTCCGACGGGTGATACACGCGAACCCGCTTTAGCTATGTTTGAAGCTGTCTTTGCGGCTTCGAGCATGTTTGCAAGAGTGATTTCCTCCGCAAATGAGTAACCCGTCTGGTCGCCCTTCAGCACCCTGATTCCAACGCCGAAGTCAACGTTTGAATATGCTCTGTTCACCTGATTGTCTTCAAGGATTACATAGTTGCTTATCTTATGCTGAAAGAAAAGGTCGCAGTAATCACCGCCCCTGGAAAGGGCTTCGCTCATAACCTTTGCGAGCATTTCTTCCGTCACATTAAACCTGTCATAATAATCCTTAATAGAATTAATATTCTTCACCGTTGCTAACGCATCATTCCCATGTAGTTTCAAAAATGCAGGCAGAACCAGGACACCGGTAAGTCCCATCGCAGATTTCTTTAAGAAATTCCTCCGGTCAATGTGTGTTGTCATTGTTTGAATTTTAATTTAGCAGTTATCAAAAATAGTTATTATTTACAATTATTTCCTTATTATTCGTATGAATTATAAAAATGTTCCAATTCATTTTACATTTTTATTTAACGCAAACCGATATAATGTCTTTTCTTTATCTGTGAAAATCATACTCTTTCATTCCTTATCAGCCTGCCTGCAGCAGGCAGGTGTGCAATTTCTTTCTCTTTTGGTGTCTTCGTGTGCATTCTCCAGCATCCGCCGCGGCGGACTTTGGTGGTAACCAGCTCTTAGCAATAAATAAAATCTCTTTTTTGCGGCTTTTGTATTCTTTACGTTAAAATTTCTTTTCTTTATCAGTGTAAATCATACTCTTTCACTCTTAATCTGCGGGTCAGGGGTTCGGGTCCCCTCGAGCGTAAAATGATAAAGCCCTGTATAATATTTGAGTTACAGGGCTTTTGTTTTTGGAAAAATGTGTTTGATACCATTTTGATAGCATTTCTTCGGGTGGCGAGTCTTTTTGTTTAAGAGTATTGATTCGCCGAGTATTTTGATAATAACTGTCATAAACGCGGAAGTGCTCGTCGATGATGTATTTAGAAAACAACTATTTCGCTTTTATTGCATCAGCCGCTTTATCAATATTTGACATTCCCGAATTGAAAGTGTGTTTATTCCCGTCATCGGTAGTTAATATAACTTTTTTAGCAAACGTACCCTTCTGAACTTCTACGTTCGAAATCCTGTTTTTGGGAATTTCAATAAATCCTTCCGAACCGGACTTGATAAAAAATACCTCTTCTAACATTCCTTTGGCAGACATATTAATTTTAACATCAAATAATAGTCTTTTATCAGTAATAATTAGTTTCCCGTTATATTTACCGCCTTTTGATGGTTCATAGAATAAAGTTTGGTTATGTAATTCCTTTTCTTCCGGATCTAAATTAAATTTTGCCATAATTCTTTTAATTTTAATTGAGACGGATTTTGTATTTGCCGTCAGAAACATTTATTGTTTTAGCATTATCAAAGGATTTAGCCGCTAATATGTTTAATATACTTCTTAATCCCTCGCTTCTTTTCCTGCCTATTCCCTATTCCCTATTCCCTTCTGCCCATTCCCTTCTGCCTATTGCCTAATCCCTTCTACCAAATCCAGCAGCTGTTTCACCATAAACGGCTT
Source organism: Kapaibacterium sp. (SeqCode) (assembly GCA_041675325.1). GTDB lineage: Bacteria > Bacteroidota > Ignavibacteria > Tepidaquicellales > Tepidaquicellaceae > CAIKZJ01. The sequence continues at coordinate 11,267 of JBAYUG010000050.1, read as the reverse complement.
CCCCAGATAATGCGTGCATCCGCCGGCAAGAAATTCCTCTTGATCTCCTTCGCGTACATAAGCGGTTAAAGCTACTATAGGAGTATCCTTATATCCTTTCATTTTCCTTATTTCCTGTGTCGCCATTATTCCGTCAATTCCTTTACCCAGATTTATATCCATAAGAATAATATCATATGCTTTCTTCTTTGCCGCATCTATTGCACTGTATCCGTCTTCTGCAAAGTCCGTTTTGTAATATTTGTTTAATACTGTAAGTATAAAATTCCTGTTGACTTCATCATTTTCTACAAGCAGTATAGATAGTTCTTTCTTTTCCGGAGTTTTGTCAACAGGCACCTTTTTTGCAGATTCTTTTTTCCCGGTCTTAGCTTCTGTGGTTGTATCCGCTTCTGTAAAAGGTAGTCTCACCGTAAACGTCGAACCTGCACCTGCTTCACTCTCTACCTCTATTTTTCCTTTCATCAGCTCTACAAACCGTTTTGTTATCGATAATCCAAGGCCTGTACCCTCAAAGTTTCTTCCATAACCCTCGCTTTCCTGTCTGAAAGGTTCAAATATTATTTCAAAATTCTCTTTCTCTATTCCTATTCCTGTATCCTTCACTTTTATTATCATATCCTTTTCATCAGTATCAAACGTAACAGTTATTCCTCCTTTTTTAGTATAAACTATAGCATTTTTCACAAGGTTGTTGAGTACGTGCCTTAAGAATCTTTCGTCTATTTTTGTTACTAAATTCTTTTGCTTGATTTTCTTTTCGATAACCAATTTATTAATCTTTGCCATTGCCTCAAAACTGTCAACTACTTCATCAATCACTTCACTTACATTAATTTCTCTGTATTTTGCACTTACCGTCTCTGCCTCAAGTTTTGAAAAGTTTAATATCAAGTCAAGTGTTTCAAGTAATCTGTTACCGCTCTTCTCAATCACCTTAACGAATTTTAATTGTTCATCATCTTTCATATCTTCCTGCAAAAGTTGTGCAAACCCGAGTATCCCGTTCAGCGGTGTTCTTATTTCATGACTCATATTAGCGAGGAAACTCGATTTCAGTCTGTTCATCTCTTCTGCTTTATCTTTTGCTTCAATGATTGCACTATGTGCACGCAAAGATTCAGTTATATCACGCATTATTCCCTCATGGAAAATAATTTTTTCCGAATCATCTTTAATATAACGACCATAGTCAACAACCCATATTTCAGAGCCGTCTTTCTTTCTTAATCTGTATGCATCAGAGTCACTCGTAAAATCAATATTGTGTACATTAACTTCTCTGTCATCTTTTGAGAAATATAAATTATCAGGGATATAAACTTCCATTAATTCTTCTTTGTTGTCATATCCAAGCATATTCACAAAAGCAGGATTTGCGTCCACAAAATATCCTTCAGGTGTTGAACGGTAAAATCCTTCAGGCATAGTTTGTATCAGGTTTCTGTATTTTTCTTCTGATGTCTTCAATAATTCCTCCGCAATCTTGCGCTCGGTGATGTCCTCGGAGATACCGACGAGTCCTATTATTTCTCCTTTTTCATTTATTATCTTCGATGTTTGCAGAGATATCGGAAATTCCCTGCCATCTTTTGTCAAATTCAGAATTTCACCCTTCCAACTTTCTGTATGGCTGTGTTTTAAAATATCTTTAAAAGTTCAGGGTGATTATTTGGAGAAAGAAGTATTTTTACATGTTGCCCTATAATTTCTTCAAAAGTATAACCATAAATATCACAAAACGCCTGATTTACAAAAATAAATTTATCTTCAAGGTCTGTAATTGTAATAATTTCATCGATACTCCTTATTGTATGAGCCAGTAATTGTGTCTTTTCCTCTGCTTGCTTATGCTCGGTGATGTCTTCATATGTTCCTAAAATACCAATTGTATTTCCTTTCAAATCTATCAGTGGCATTTTGCTCGTATTTAACCAGATTTTGTTCCCGGTAGGAGTAGTTTGAGGTTCTTCGTAGTTGAGTTTTGATACTCCCGACTTAATTATACTTTTATCATCGTCACGATAAATTTTAGCTTGTTCTTTCCAGTTCATCTGGAAGTCGTCCAAACCAATCAGCTCTTCTGAATTATTTTTACCGGCATCTTTTGCAAAAATCTTGTTGCAGCCAAGATACTTCAAATTTTTATCTTTCCAGAATATCCTTATCGGAAGAATGTCAATTATTCTCTGCAGCAATTTTTTAGAATTTTTAATATCTTCCTCTGCGTTCTTGCGCTCAGTGATGTCGCGAATGTTACATTGAATTACTTTATGATTGTTTACCAAATAAACATTACTTACAAATTCTACGTTAATCCCTTTCCCTTCCGAAGTCTTCAGTTTTAAATCTTCATACCGTATATATTCTTTCTGTTGTAATTCAAGAAAGTTTTCATAACTTGCAAATATATCTTTAAAGAATCCAATATCCCATATTTTTTTCCCAATAAACTCTTCATGTGAATAGCCAAGCAGATCAATAAGAAATGGATTAACATCATCAATCATTCCTGTCTTTGCATCAAGAATTAAAACCCCGTCTTTCGCTGATTCAAAGAGCCTGCGATATCTTGTTTCAGAAGCAATTAATTCATTTGTCACTTCCGATTTCTCTTTAAAAAACTTAACTTTCTGATGTCTCCAGATAAATCCTAACCCCGCACCCGAGCCGAGCATTAATAATATACTAACAACTCTCATCCACCATAGTTTTTCTTTCATAGGTGCAAACATTTCCGCCTTATCCATACGTGCTACCATAAACCAGGGGGAATTCGGCACAGAACAAACATATCCCATCACCTCATCACCCTTATAATCAAAGCCCTCTACAACACCCTTTTCTCCCAGTATTGCTTTTACAATAAGTATATCTTTCCGCTCTATTGAAATTTTATCTTTTAGAGTAGTGTTCTTTCTGAATTTTAATTCATTCAAAAATACAGCACTGTCGCCTTCGCGTTTGGCAATCAACGTTTCGGATGTTTTGCTCGGAGTGGGCCAACTCTCTATTAAAGGATAAAGATAAGTTTCGGGGTCTATTCTTAATTCTACTATTGCGATAAATTGATTATTGTTTTTTTCATCAATAACGGGAATAAGAACTTTTAGAAATATTTTATGAAGAGTTTCATCACGGTAGAAATCTTCAAAAACCATTTTACCCGACTTCAATGAATCGTACTTGCTCGGCGAAATTAATGATTTCGGTCTTTCGGTTTTTTCAGAAACGATTATTCTTTTTGTACGACTTGTATCACTTAAAAAGACAGCATCATAATCAAAACTTGTTTTTACTTTTTTCAGCCAGGTTTGAATATAATTTTTTCCTTCAAGGTTGTTTGGATTTTTTAAATAACTTACAACGTTTTCAGCGAAAACTTCGTTATTTAAAAAAATATTCCCGTCTGCAAGCCGCTCATTCCTCCACAGTACGATTTGCGAGACTTTTAAATCCGCAATAGCGGTGAGCTGATTATCAACCTCTGTTTGGAATTGTTTCTTATTACTTTTATAATACAGAACACCAGCAATAATAATCCCGATTGTGAATAACACAAATATTATTATCACGTAAATAGGCGTTCGGTTATCTATATGCATGTATTTTTTCATTTTCAAATTTTTAATATCTCTCACTCACTTCGCGTTCTTTGTCCGCCGCGACGGATCCGCCACTCTCTTTGGAGGACAAAATCCCGATTTATCGGGACAACTGCCACTGTTCTCTTCTTTTACTGCAACTGCCATTACAGCAGGATAATAAGTAAGGTATGGAATAACTCTTCCAAAGCCGTTCAGGAATACTTCACGAAAAGCATTGGCTATGGAAATTAAGAATATAGAAACAAACAATCGCTTCCAGTTCAGGGGAGTTATCTGATTTATTTTAATCATCTTCTCGAATATTTAATTAGATAATCGTTACTCCCTTAAGGTAACCAATTAATACAAATTAATATATAGTCTAATAGATTAATAAACGGATTAAGCCAAACGGATTAGTCCGGTGTATTGGTAATATCGTATTGGTCTAATCGTTTAGGTTGAATAACTAATTGCATTTTTATTCAATGTTGTTTTTATTAATTTGAGTTACTATTCAATTTAATCTTTGGAGATAAAACCAATGTCAGTAATGCAAAAAATATGGGACAAAGCTCGTTCCTCGCTGAAAACTATTGCCCTTCCCGAAGGCAGCGAAAGAAGGAACCTGCTTGCCGCTGAAATTGTAACACGTGAGAAACTGGCTAATGTTGTTCTGCTTGGCAATGAAGAAGAGATTCGCGGCGAAGCAAAAAAACATAATGCCGATATTTCGGGAATAAAAATTATTGACCCTGTTAAGTCTGATAAACTGGGCGGCTATGCACAGCTTTTCCATGAAATGAGAAAGTCGAAGGGCGTTACGCTTGAAGGTGCCCTGGAAACTATGAAAGACGCTATTTACTACGGCACGATGATGGTTAAAACAGGCGATGCGGACGGACTTGTTTCTGGTGCTGTTCATTCTACTGGCGATTTGCTCAGACCGGGTTTTCAGATTATCAAAACAGCTCCGGGTATCTCAGGAGTTTCGAGCTGTTTCGTTATGGAAGTTCCCGATTGCACGTTCGGAGAAAACGGTGTCATAGTCTTCGCCGACTGTGCTATCATTCCGGATCCTACTTCCGAAGAACTTGCATCTATTGCAATATCTTCCGCATCAACTGCAAAAAGTCTTTTGAACATTGAACCGCGGGTTGCCATGCTCTCATTTTCCACGAAGGGAAGTGCAAAGCATGAACTTGTCGATAAAGTCGTCGAAGCTGTCCGCATAGCAAAAGAAAAAGTGCCGGAACTTATGGTTGATGGCGAGCTTCAGCTCGATGCCGCACTCGTTCCTGAAGTTGGAGCCATGAAAGCAAAGGACAGTCCGGTCGCGGGAAAGGCAAACGTTCTTGTTTTTCCTGACTTGCAGTCAGGGAACATAGGGTACAAGCTTGTTCAGCGTCTTGCAAAAGCTAATACTATCGGACCAATATCGCAGGGCTTTGCACTGCCGATTAATGATTTATCGCGAGGATGCACTCATCAGGAGATTGTTGACGTGATTGCTATAACAGCCGTACAGGCGATTGGTTAATTTAATAAACATTAATACTTTAAAATGAAAATATTTGTCGTAAATACAGGAAGTTCATCACTGAAATATCAGCTTATTGATATGGAAGGGGAGAGAGTTATTTCAAAAGGTATAGTCGAAAGAATCGGTGAAGAGGGTTCTTTAATGTCATATACTAACAACGGCGGTGAAAAGCAGAAGATTGTACGCGCGATTTCAAATCATTCAGAAGCGATGAAACTCGTATTTGAAATGCTGACTGACAAATCGGGAGGTGTGATTAAAAGTGTTTCCGAGATAGACGCCATTGGACACAGAGTTGTGCATGCGGGTGAAAAGTATAACGGCTCTGTTTTAATTACTGAGGATGTTGTCAAAGCTCTCGAGGACTGTGCTTTCTTTGCCCCGCTTCATAACCCTGCAAACATAAAAGGTATCAGGGCTTGTCAGGAAGTTCTGCCCGAAGTGCCGATGGTCGGTGTGTTTGATACGGCTTTTCATCAGACCATGCCGGAATATACATACATGTACGCACTACCGTATGAACTTTATGAGAAATACGGTATCAGGAGATACGGTTTCCACGGTACGTCGCACAGGTACGTATCAGCCGTTGCAATGGACATGCTCGGTAAGAAAAACTCCAAGATTATATCCTGCCATCTCGGAAATGGTGCCAGTGTGGCAGCGATTCTCAACGGCATAAGTATAGATACTTCAATGGGTCATACTCCGACCGGCGGTCTTATCATGGGAACACGATGCGGCGACCTTGACCCCGCACTTATACCTATTCTTGAAAACGTAGAGCATCTAACGCCAAAACAGATTGATGAGGTAATGAACAAGAAAAGCGGTATGCTCGGTATCTCGGGAATAAGCAATGATTTCAGGGACCTCGAAGATGAGTTTCACCGAGGAAACATGAGGGCTAAGCTTGCACTCGAAATGTTCGACTACATGCTTAAAAAGTATATCGGTGCTTACATGCTTATACTTGGAGGACTTGACGCATTGATATTCACTGCCGGTATCGGAGAAAACGACTGGGAAACAAGGTACGAAGCTTGCAAGAACATGGAGTTCCTCGGACTCTATCTCGACGTAGAAAAGAACAAGAGCACAAAAGGCGTTTTAGCAGAAATCAGTCTGCCCGAATCCAAAATAAAAGTTTACGTTATACCGACTAACGAAGAGCTGATGATAGCACGAGATACAAAGTGCATCGTAGAGGAACTGAAGAGATAGTTGATAGTTCATAGTTGTCAGTTCATAGTTGATAGTGTCTTGTCCTGAAATAGGTTTACAGATTTAAAAAGATAAACCTAAAGAAAGGATAAGTAATGGGAAAAAGATATGAACCAAGAGAGAATATAAAATACAGTTTAGCTTTCAAACAGAAGGTAGTCAGCGAGATAGAAAGCGGAAAGCTGAATAAGAATCAGGCGATGCAATTGTATGGAATAAAAGGCAGCAGTACAATAAATTACTGGATACAACGAATGGGCAAAAACCATTTGATAAATAAAACAGTGAGGATAGAATTGAAAGGCGAACCGCAAAAGCTGACTGAGCTGAAAAAGCGCAACCGAGAACTTGAAAAAGCACTTGCAGACGCACATTTACGGCTGATAGCATATGAATCATACATGGAAGAAACAGGTGTAGAATTCTTCAACGGCTCTAAAAAAAAGCCCGTATTGGAGCTATTACGCGAACAAAAGCCAGGTCAAAAGAAGCAGGAGAAAAAGCATCAGTAGTACAAATCTGCAGAATATTCGAAATAACCCCTCAGGGATATTACAAGGGGCTAAAGCGTCAAAAGAAGGAAACTAAGCATAAAGATATGATACTACAGCTTGTAAGGATAAAACGTAGAAAGCAGCCAAGATCAGGAGGAAAAAAGCTATACAGAATGCTAAAAACCGACATTCAGCAAATGGGAATAAAAATAGGTCGGGACAAGTTCTTTGACATACTTAGAAAAGAGGATATGCTTGTAAAACGAAAGAAGAGATATGCAAAAACGACGAATTCAAATCATAATTTCAGGATATATACAAACCTGATAAAGGAAGTGATAGAAACAAAACCGGACGGAATATGGCTGACAGATATAACATACATACGAACAGGAGAAACATTCATGTATTTATCATTAGTAACTGATTTATATTCAAGAAAGATAATAGGAAGCTGTCTGAGTGACAATCTAAGCATAGAAGGCAGCGTAAAAGCACTAAAACAAGCAATGAGAGGTAAGAGTAATTTAGAAGGAAGCATACACCACTCAGATCGCGGGATACAGTACTGCAGCAAGGAATACACGAAGTTATTAACAAGCAAAGGCATACAGATAAGCATGTCAGAAAAGGGAAATCCGTATGAGAATGCAGTTGCAGAAAGAGTAAATGGAATACTTAAAGAAGAGTTTCTTCTATCGGATACATTTACAGATAAAGAGACAGCACGTAAAGCAGTGAAGCAGGCAATAGAAACTTACAACAAAAGCAGAATACACATGAGCATAGACTATAAGACACCGGAAGAAAAATACAACGAAGGAAAAGCAGCATAAGAGATGAAAGAAGAAGTTATTAACATCTTAACAAAAGAAAGAAAAAGAAGCAAAAAGAAAGAAAAAAAAGAACACTACTACTGTAAACTTTTTCTAGGACGAGACATAGTTTTAAGTTGCGCGCTCTTTGCGTCCGCCGTGGCGGAATAGCTGAACGTTCTTCTTTTTTTCTTGTCATCCCCACTCGCGAAGCAGATACGTGAAAAGTTTTTAGGCGGCCTGCCTGCTGAAGGCAGGGGATCTCATCCCTTATTTTCATTTCATCCCCACTCGCGAAGCAGATACGTGAAAAGTTTTTAGGCGGCCTGCCTGCTGCAGGCAGGGGATCTCATCACATATTTTTCATTTCACAAAATTAAATCTCTTCTTAGTGTTCTTAGTCTTCTAAGTGATCTAAAATCTTCTTTTTTTCTTGGTGTCCTTAGTGCCTTAATGGTGAAAAAATCTCTTGCCTTTTATTATAAATAAAATTTCTTCACTCTCAATTAAAAACTGACAACTATTTTGCAATCTGTTTTGTTTTCTGTTATATTAAATGTTATTTTAATCCAAAATATTTTATAACTTAAATAACTTATTATGAAAGAATTATCGGGTGATGTATTTTATCCTTCTAAAGAGGTTTTAAGAAAATCGAGAGTGAAGGACTGGGATAAACTAAATAACTTTGCAAATGAAGACCTTGAAGGTTTCTGGGAAAAAGAAGCGAAGGAGCTGAAGTGGTTTTCGAAATGGGATAAAGTTCTTGATGATTCTAATAAGCCTTTTTATAAGTGGTTTACAAGCGGTAAGACAAACATTGCATACAACTGTCTTGACGTTCACCTCAAGACTCACCGAAAAAACAAAGTCGCAATAATTTGGGAAGGCGAGAAGGGTGAGAAGAGGTCTTATTCTTATTTTGCACTTCACAGGGAAGTCTCCAATTTTGCCAATGTATTAAAGAGTCTCGGCGTGAATAAAGGCGACAGGGTAACGCTTTATCTCGGGAGAATTCCTGAACTTGTTTTTGGAATGCTGGCATGCGCACGGATTGGTGCTGTACATTCGGTTGTTTACGGCGGATTCTCTGTTGAAGCTCTGCACGAAAGGCTTGAAGACAGTCATTCAAAGGTTTTAATTACTGCCGACGGCGCTTTCCAGAGAGGGAAAATAATTAAACTGAAAGAGATTGCCGATGAAGCTTTGCAAAGAGCAGCAAGCGTTGAAAGCGTTCTAGTTATAAAGCGTACGGGTGAGCCTGTTAATATGGAATACGGAAGGGACATCTGGTACCATGAACTTGTTACGCTGCCGATGATTAATTCAAAGAATGAAGCGGAGAAGGTTGATGCTGAGCATCCGTTGTTTTTGCTCTATACGTCGGGCACGACGGGTAAGCCAAAGGCAATTCTGCATACGCACGGCGGTTACATGACAGGTACTTATTCTACATTTAAATATGTTTTTGATATAAGAGACGACGACAGGTACTGGTGTGCCGCTGACCCGGGCTGGGTAACGGGACACAGCTATATTGTTTATGGTCCTTTGCTGAACGGTGCGACGCAGCTTCTGTTTGAAGGAGCGCCAAATTATCCTTTCCCGAATAGATGGTGGCAGTTAATTGAAAAGTACGGTATAACAATTTTATACACTGCTCCTACGGCAATAAGGGGTCTGATGAGGTTTGGGAATGCATGGCCCAACAGGCATGACTTAAGTTCGTTGAGACTGCTCGGCTCTGTCGGTGAACCTATTAATCCCGAAGCTTGGAAATGGTATCACAATATTATCGGTAAGGGACGCTGTCCGATTATGGATACATGGTGGCAGACTGAAACGGGCGCATTTATGATAACGCCGACGCCTGTTGTTCCTTTGAAACCGGGTTCGGGTACTAGACCGTTCTTCGGAGTTAAGATGGATGTACTTGATGAGGAAGGAAACCCAGCAAAAGACAATGAAGAGGGGTACCTTGTTGTAAAAACACCATGGCCTTCTATGATGCGCACGATTTACAATGCCCCGCAGGCTTATATAGATAAATATTGGAGTAAATACGATGGGATGTACCTGACGGGTGATTCAGCAAGGAGGGATGCGGACGGATATTTCTGGATAATAGGAAGAACTGATGATGTATTAAAAGTATCGGGGTACAGACTTGGAACTGCCGAGATCGAAAGTGCTCTCGTAAGTCATCACGATGTCGCTGAAGCAGCTGCTATAGGTCTTCCTCACGAAGTTAAAGGAAATGCAATTCATACTTATGTGATATTAAAAGCAGGAGTTGAAAAATCCGAAGCCTTGAGGGAAGAACTGATTAAACACGTCGGTCATGAAGTCGGTCCGATTGCTAAACCGGAGAATGTTGAGTTCGTTGATTCATTGCCAAAGACAAGAAGCGGCAAGATTATGAGAAGACTGCTCAAGGCAAAAGCACTCGGTCAGGACCCGGGAAATATCTCTACTCTTGAAGATTAATTGTTCAGCGTTATGCTAACTTATTGTTTGAGCTTCAGCTAAAATGCTTTTAATACAGTAATTAAAATTGCCGTTGACATAATCAACGGCAATTTTCAAATATCATCCATCAGCAATGAGCTAGTGTTCTTTTTTAGTCTACTAAGTGCCCTGAAATCCTCTTTTTTTCTTAGTGCCCCTTAGTGCCTTAGTAGTGAAAATATTTCTTTGCACTTAGCAATAAATAAAATCTCATACTCTGCGTTCTCTGCGCCCTCTGCGGTTATATTTTCTAGTGGTTCTAATCAGCGTAAATCTGCTTCATCCGTGTAAATCAGTGTTCTATTTTACACAATTCCAAGTTCTTTCCTTCCAACTAGTAATTGTTGTAGTGAAATCCGCCTATATCATTTCCGCCTTCACGGTTGCCGTTAACATTACCTCCGTCGGGGTTTGGTTTCTTTGGACCTTTATCGAATGATCCACCGCTTTTGTAACCACCACTTTTAAAACCGCCGCTTTTGTAACCGCCGCCTTTATTAAATCCGCCCGGGCTTTTTGGCTGGAATCCTCCGCTCTTTCCTTTAGTGAATGGTTTCTTCTTTTTGTCAGCAGCATTCGGATTGGCGAGGCTGACTGTTAAAGGTCTGTCTTTAAAGTCAGAGCCATTCAGCTCGTCAATTGCTTTCTGCCCTTCATCTTCATTTATCATGTCAACGAAACCGTAGCCTTTAATCATTCCTGTACTAACGTCTCTGATAAGTTTAAAGTTTTCAACCGTACCGTACTTGGTGAACAGTTCTTTCACTTCTTCCTCTGAGGATTCTCTGGAAATGTTTCCAACGTAAATTTTCATGTTTTATTTCTCCTGTCCGGGTGGACAATGCAGTTTTAGATAACTGCTTTTAGTTATATTTAATAGTTTTGATTTATGATTTACTCAAATTAAGGTAGTGCTGAATTTTGTAAACAGATTAAATTAAAGAATTTATTTATTAATATCAACAAAAAACTTAATGAACTATAAAGTTTTTATTTCGTTATAATCTCGTTTCGTGACGGTCCTGTCGAGATGTATTTGATGTTGACTCCAACGTATTCTTCAATGTATGATACATAATTCCTGAAATTAACGGGT
>JBAYUG010000049.1:0-24560 GCA_041675325.1 Kapaibacterium sp. (SeqCode) | reverse complement strand
TCATGTGCAATTTAAACCTTGACATGATTGCATACGACGGTAATAACGACGGCAAAGCGGAAGTTGTTTCCAACACTGCATCGGAAAGTTTTGCGAATGACTACATTGCCGCAATGAGAACTTATCTTCCAACTCTTATCCCAATTAAAAAGATAAACACAACAGCTAACAGCGACCATGCTTCATTCTGGACAAAAGGTTACAAAGGATTCATGAACATTGAAGATAACAGTGATTTCACTCCGTATTACCATACAACAAATGACAAATACAACACTCTGAACTTGCCTTACTTCAGAAACCTTGTAAGAACTGCTATTTCAGCGCTTGTATCATTTTCGAATAACGTAAAAATGGATTTTTATCATACACAACTTGCAAGCGGTAATTACACAACAGAAAGAACCGCGACATTAGTAATAAAATCAAAGAGCAAGGTTGCGATGAACACGAATAACGCTCCAAGGCTTTATTACAAAGTAAACAACGGTTCATACTCATCTGTGAATTACAATTATTATAATCTTGATACATTTAAGTTCAACATTCCGGCACAGACAACGCTTGGTACGGTTGTAAATTATTATTTTGCGGCACAGGATTCTGCGGGCAACTTTGTCTGTACATATCCAGCAGGCGGAAGAGGACTTACTCCTCCGGGAAGCACTGCACCTACGACAACATTTTCATACATGATAGAAAGCTTAAACTATTCATGCATAGGAACCGGTTCATCATCAACAAGTTATCCGTTTTACACGCTATATGATGATTCAAGGACACAAATGCTATTTAATGCATCAGAAATAACCGCAAACGGAGGTTCAGCAGGATTCATCACCAAACTTGGATTTACTTATTTAACAATCGGCGCACCTGCAATGAGCAATTTCTCAATAAAGATGCAGACAATTTCAGCGTCAACAATTTCAACGTGGACATCATCTGGATGGACAGAAGTTTTCACATCCTCTTCGTTCACTCCTCCCGGGACAGGACTGCAGTACACTTATCTGACGACACCTTTCTACTGGAACGGAACGGGTAACCTCTTAATGGAAATTTGCTATGATAATACAACATATTCAGCAAACACAACTGTCGCAGGTACAGCACAGACAGGCACCGTAGTTCATCACCATCTTGACGACGTATCAGGATGTACAATGACAGGAACATCAACTGCAGCAAATCGCCCAAATATATGTCTGGGAATAAATACTACAACTAACCTTGGTAACAATCAAACAGGATTGCCAAACGTGTATTCGTTGTCGCAGAATTATCCGAACCCGTTTAATCCTGTAACAAAGATTAACTTTGCAATACCGAAGAATTCATTCGTTACTTTAAAAGTTTATGACATGCTCGGTAAAGAAGTAACAAACCTTGTAAATGCGAATAAAGAAGCGGGTTATTATTCTATAGACTTTTGCGGCACAGACCTTTCGACCGGCGTTTATTATTACCGCCTTGAATCAGAAGGTTTCGTTGACGTGAAGAAAATGATATTGATAAAATAATTTATCATAAATAATATTTATTTTTGCAAAAGGCATTGATTGCCAATGCCTTTTGCTTCTGCGATTATACAGAGAAAAGGAAACTAGTTTGGAAAATAGGCTTAATTCCGATTACGATAAATCAGTTTATATAAGCGTAAACGCAGCCTCGCCGGAGGATTTTGAATATTTCCATGAAATGATTGAGTGTGTACCGGCATTCATTTGTTCGTTCCTACCCGACGGTACGATAAAGCACTGCAACGAAGCTTTTGCCAGGATGACGGGAATATCAAAGGAAGAACTTACACGTAAAAAATTTTTCTCACTCCTTTATTCATCGGACTTAGAAACAATAAAAGATAACCTGAAAATCCTGACTCCTGAAAACCACACCAGCATTCACATACAGTCTCAGACTATCGCTAACGGAAAAACGGTGTACCAGGAATGGAGAAACAGGGCTTTTTTTGATGCAAAAGGAAAAGCTGTGCATTACATTGCAGTTGGGATTGATGTATCCGAAAACCGCAGGACTGCTTTAACATTTAGGGAATCAGAAGAAAGATACCGTCTGCTTTTTGATTCTTCGCCCGTAGGCATTGGCATTACTGACATGGAAGGAAATGCGGTTGCAATGAACAAGGTGATGATGGAAATCACGGGATTTACACTCGAAGACATTAAATCAAAATCAGTACTGAGCCTTTACTTAAACCCTGAAGCCCGAGAAGAAATGAAAAAGGTTCTTCTTGAAAAAGGAGAGGTGAAAGACTGGGAAGTTGAACTTAAAAAACTCAACGGGGAAAGATTTACCGCACTTTTAAATGTGAACCTTATAGAAACAAGCGGCAATAAGTATCTAATGCCCAGTATCCGTGATATTACCGAAATAAAGAACACTCAAAAAGTTCTTCTGAAAGCTAACAGGACTAACGCATTTATAAGCGAAATTAATCAGCTTATTGTCAGGGCAGAAAGTATGGACGAGCTCTTCAGTAAGTCGTGCCAGATAGCAGTAGAAACAGGTAAATTCAGAATGTCATGGATTGGAATAATTAATGAATCAACAGGATTTTTAGAACCACATTCAGTCGCAGGTGTTGATGACGGATACCTTAGCTCCATAAAGAAAATAACTATAGACGGAAATTTCCCCGAAGGTCAGGGTCCTCTTGGTACAGCAGTAAGAGAAAAAAGGGCGGTTTATTCCGAAAACATTGCAACCAGTCAGATTATGGCACCATGGCGGGATGAAGCTCTCAAAAGAGGTTACAATTCTGCAATTGCACTGCCAATAAGGTTGTTCGGAAAGGTTATTGGTGCTTATACAATTTATTCAGAAACGGTTGATTTCTTCGATAAAGAAGAAGTTAATCTCCTTGAAAATGTGACCGCTAATATATCTTTTGCACTGGAAAAAATCCAGAACCACAAAGTTCTTAAATATGCAATTGACGAAATCAAGGAAAGTGAATACATGCTTCAGGAAGCACAGTCTATAGGAAACACGGGCAGCTGGACTTATGAAGCAAAAACCAATACAGTGAAATGGTCAGCGAATACATTCAGGATATTCGATGCTGACCCCGATGATGAAGAAAATTTTCAATTCCCGAATTTTATTGACAGATATGTGCATCCCGATGACAGGGAATATGCGAAGGAAGAATTCATGAAGTCCGCAAAGGACGATAAAAGAAGGTTTTACATAGAATACCGCATTATAAAACACGACGGCGAAATAAGAACGATTCACGGAGTACTTAAATCCTTTCTCGATTCAGAAGGAAATCTTCTGCGTGTGGTTGGCTGGGTACAAGATATTACCAGGCAAAAGTTAATCGAGCAGGAATTAATACAAGCAAAGAAGAAAGCAGAAGAAATGAGTGAACTGAAATCCAATTTCCTTGCCAACATGAGTCATGAATTAAGGACACCGATGGTTGCAATACTTGGATTTTCAGAGCTTTTACACGAATCGCTCGAAGAACCTGATACTAAAGGCTTTGCGTACATGATATTTGAGGGGGGAAAACGACTTACAAATACTCTTAACCTTATTCTGGACCTTTCGAGAATTGAATCGTGCAAAACAGAAATAAACATTGTAGACGTTAACATTTCTGATGCCGCAAGATCAACAGTAGAACTATTTAAAAAGCAGGCAGAAAAAAACAATCTTAAGATTGTATCAAACCTTGATGAATCAGCGGCAGCGGAAATTGATACTACGATTCTGGAAAAAATAATACAACACCTTCTTGAAAATGCGATTAAATTTACCGACAAAGGACATATTACAGTAACAACGGGAAAAGATGAAATAAACGGAGTGAATCACGTTTTCTTAAGGATTGAAGATACTGGTATTGGAATACCCGAAGACATGCTGAAAATAATCTTTGAACCGTTCAGGCAGGCAAGCGAGGGAAGAAGCAGGAAGTTCGAGGGTACAGGGCTTGGACTCGCGATCTGCAAGAAATACGTTGAACTCATGGAAGGAACCATAGAAGTTAAAAGCAAAGTAGGTAAGGGCACGGCATTCACAGTAAGATTTCTTTCTTCAGGCAGTAAGAGACCAGCGGAAACAAATACATTCACAAATCAAGATAAATCAATGGAAAAGGAAACGGTAATTTTAAACAAAGAAAAGAGAATACTTGTAGTTGAGGATGAGGCGCTCAACATTAATTTGATAAAACAGATTTTAAAAAACTCGTGTCAATATGATTGCGTCTCTTCAGGCGAAGAAGCTATTAAAATCGTAAAAGAGAAAAAGTTTTCTCTGATACTAATGGATATAGGACTAAAGGGTATAGACGGAATACAGACACTGATAGAAATCAGAAAAATTGAAGACTGCAAAAATATACCGGCAATAGCAATAACCGCTTATGCAATGAAAGGCGACAAATCTGAATTCCTTAAAACAGGATTTACGGACTATCTTTCAAAACCATTTAACATTTCAGCATTTAAGAGTCTTATAAATGAATACCTGAAATAGCACGATAACATATCCATTTGGGACAATATGTTTATCTGAACAACTTTTTAAAACGTAAACCCGACTCCGAACTTAAACGTGCTATAATTCAATGATGCTTCGCCGCCGAATGGCCAGTCCATATTCTTCGCCTTCAGTTCGCTAAACCCGTAATAATACGCACTCTTTAATACAAAATTTACTATCGAACCCGCAATCGGTTTACTCCTTAAAACCCTATGCACAAAATAATCAATCATCCCCGAACCTACTTCCTGCAGCATCATGCTTCCCGTCTGCGCCCAGAAAAGCGTCCGCGGATATACATTAAGCCTTTCGTAATTTATCTCCAAAGAAAGAAGCGGCATTACCTGCACACTTATTCCGCTTTCATAGTTACCGCCGAACCTGAACAGATTTCCGAATACAAGAAGTTTATCGCCTTCTATCGGTGTCACTGGTGAATTAATACCCGTCCAGTTTGAATTCGTCCACATAAGCGCTCTCGAAGTATAAGGTAAAATCCCAACCTTACCGGCTCTAATCATATAACCGGTTTTGCTGCCAAACCCAAAACGCCAGTTGTTCGCTCTTATCTTATCAGTGGATTTATTTGTCCCTTTAAGCGAGGAAGAATAGTTTCCTACATCCAGATACACAAAATCGTACTTCTTCAATTTATTCTCATAAAATCTTCTAGACTTCTTTGTTGAGAATCCGATTTTAAAATCGATAAAACCAGCTTTATCAAAGCCCTGCTGATAACCGTCAAGCAATATTGTTGTCATTCCGTATGAAAGCTCTACAGTCGGTTTTTCAATATTAAAAAATTTGTAACTGTAATCGTCGTAATGTCTGTCGCGTCTATGCTGTCCAAAGACCGAACTTCCAATTGCCAATACCGCCAGTAAAAGTAATATTTTCTTCATATAATAAATTTAATAAATGAAAGTAAGTTTATTGATAGTACTTAATAAACACTTCATTTGTTTCAAAAACCTATATAATTTTAGACAAATAATCGTGCTCTCGGTTTAATATTTTGTACATCAGCAATATACAAGCCCAAGGCGGGCTATACATCAGGTATATACCTACTATATGAAATCTATATACTTTCTATATGAAATCCATATACTTTCGATATGAAATCCATATACATTCTGTCACCTGTTACCTGTTACCTGTTACCTGAAATCCGCTCTCACTGCTCTTCCTGTTCTTCCTGCTCTCCCTGCTCTCCCTGCTCTTACTGCTCTCCCTGCTCTTACTGCTCTCACTGATCTCCCTGCTCTCCCTGCTATTTAAGAACTACCATCTTCTTCGCCGCTCTGAAATTCTCTGTACTCATGCTATAGAAATAAACTCCGCTCGAAAGACTGCCTGCATTAAAATCAGTAGTATAATATCCTGCTTTCTTAAACTCATTATTAATAATTCTTGCCACTTCCCGCCCTGTTACATCATAAATCAAAATCGAAACCCTGCCGTCAACCGGCAAATCAAAATTAATCTTCGTCACAGGATTAAACGGATTAGGATAATTCTGGCTTAAATCAAACTTCTTCGGCACTCCTATCTCCACATCTCCGTTCAGTTCAAAATATTCATAGTTGCCGTTATGGTCAATCTGCTTCAGTCTGTACTTATACCTCCCTGTCTGTAGATTTCTGTCCTCAAACGAATAATTAGTCGGTGTATTTACAGTTCCGTGTCCATTGATAAATCCAATATTACTAAATTCTAAATTCTGACTTCTAACTTCTGCTCTCTCTACATTAAACCCTGAGTTATTCATTTCAGTCTCTGTCACCCAGTTTAGCTTTATATTTCTATTTTGAATATTTGAAACGAAGGAAGATAAAGTAACCGGCAAAGCTCCTTCCGGGTCAGTGATAAACACATCATCAAAATATGAAAAATCTGTTCCGCTTGTATTATGATTCCAAAGCATACCCATATAAGGCAATGATAGACCGGTATAAGTGTTATTAACCGTTGTGCTCCCTATTTGTGTGGATGTAAGAGATGGATTGGTTTGAGGAAACGCTGAAGGATTACTTTCAGCATAAAGAGACCACTGATTTGTTGAAGACACATATTTGACCTTCACGCTTATATACTCACTTCCGTAATCACCGCCCAAAATAATATCCGTTAGATTAGAATTCAAATCAAGTCCATTTATAAAATGTACAAGTCTTATCGCATCGGTTGAACCTGATTGTCCTATTACAACCGCATATCCGCTCGCAGTAGTATAATCAAATGAACTCATTGCTATTATAAATGCTAACCCATAATTTGCAGCACCAAATCCGGAAGGATCTAATCTGGTCTGCCGCATATTAAAAGCCCACTGCATTTCCATTAACGAAGAACTTAAGACAACAGGATAACCGTTTATTGCTGATAAATCAACCGAGGCTACATCTCTCCCTGCTGTGGTACTTCCCATTTTTAACTGATTACTTGTTATATTAATGGAGCCGGTTGCAGTTCCTGTTTGTCCCCATGTTAACAAAGGAGATGATGAAGGATTACCCAAAGTATTGCTGTTGGTTCTGTTAAAATTATCAAACAGAACTATTCCGCCTGCACCGCTGCTGAGCGTTAACACATTTAGAGAAGGAACGCTTCCGTCAGTCTTATAATTAACAGAAGAACCTGAACCATTGTAAGAATAAACTTTGAAATAAAAGTTTGTATATGAAGTTAAAGATGAAAATGAATACTGAGTCGTACCGTAGGATAAATTAAGAACTGCACTTCCTTCTGATAAGGCAGGATCATCTGAATAAACCGTACCGTCAACGGGAGGGTTAAATATATTGGTGTTATTAGCAAGTACCAAATAACCCGCAGACTGCACTGCTCCCGGAACTGCATCTGTCCATGAAATAGTCAAAGAATTTGATGTAACATTTGATGAAGAAAGATTTGTTACATAATTAGTCGGTTCATTAGCGTACACGGGAGTTGAAGTTGCCTGAGTTATATTCGGTATAATACCGTCAGTTTTATAGTTTATTGCACTTCCCGTGCCGTTGAACGAATACACCCTGAAGTAATAAGTCGTCGCAGTGTTCAATGCTGAAAATGCATATTGCTGATTACCCGGTAATATATTCAGGGCAGCACTTCCGTCAAGAAGGTTTGCATCATCAGTGTAAGCAGTTCCATCGTATGGAGTGGAAAAAGAATTGCTGTTATTCGCGATAATTAAATATCCCGAAGGTGCCTGAGTTCCCGCCAATGCATCGGTCCAAGTTAACGTAATGGTACTTGTAGTTACATTAGTTGTTCCAATATTAGTCACGTGATTAGTCGGTTCAGATGCAAGTGATACACTTCCTGTTGTCGCATTTACACTCGGAACATTACCTGTAATTTTATAATTACGCAATACACCATCACCGTTGTAAGAATATACTCTGAAATAATAAGTTTTATCCGTACTTAATCCGGTAAAAGTATAAGTATTTGCATCACTGTAAGGAACATTAACATATGCTATACTATCAAGCGTGTTATCTCCCGTAAATTCCGCACCATCTATAGGAATAAAATAATTATTCATATTGAAAGCTTCAATCAGATACCCCGAAGGAGCCTGACTTCCGGTAGCCGCATCTGTCCATGTGAGCGTAACAGAGCTTGAAGTAACAGATGTAGCTAAATTTGTAAGATAATTTTCCGGCTCTGCTGCATACGTCGGACTTATTTTTGTTAAATCATTAAAATTTATATAGTTTATATATTCCGGATGGTCAATTAAAGGATTTCTGTTTTTCTGTATACTTTCAATGTAATTGTTTCTTTCAACTTCCCATTTGTCCGGCGGGTCTTGCTGATGCCACAAAAGTAAAGTTGAGAGGCTCTGAGGTGCCTCCGAAATAGAAGGAAGCTTGGTATTATTCAGCCAGTTAAAATTCCATGTATCTCCGTTTAATCCATCATATCTTATGCACATATAAAGCAATGCTCTAGCTGCATCTCCTTTTTGTGAATAACGCGGCTCATAAACAGTTTCACCCGTAGTATTTGTACCAAGCTTGCCATCAAGATATGTATATGTTGGAGAACTGACAATACCTAACGGATGATTGCTTCTTCTTCCATTAGCATTATCCTGATGTGTCGGGAAAAGATGATGCTGGTCTGCGTATTCATTAGTGCTCTGGCTGCTGTAAGAAGGCATCCAGCTATGGCACCATGTATGCTCTCTGCTTAATGGCAACCACGAAAAAACACCCGTGTATGTATAAAGATGACCACTGTAAACACATATAACGCCTCTCGTACTGCCACTTACAAGAAAAGAGGCATAGTTTGCTACGTTAGTTTCGTCAAAGTTATCGTATGAGATCTTAGTATATGGACTCCGGATTCGTGTTTTTAATTCAGTTACAAATCCCAAACTTCCAGTATTTAAACCAGAATAATATATATCGTTCTGCGCATTAACATTTAACGTAATGCATAAAACCAGAAATGCGAATATGAACTTAATATTTTTCTTTTTTAGACCCAAAATAGTTAATAATTAGTAATTTAGATTACAAAATACTTAAATCCTTTTTAATAGTTAATTCAAATCACTCATCAGTGAAAACCCGTTTTCTATTTTTAATCATCTCTTATCATAAATCAATCCGCTCTTTCTGTGTGCATTCTTTTAATCGTGTTATACCCTCTTTCCAATTGGCAATAAATCAATCGTTTGCCTCCGCTTCAATCTGTGTTCTATTTTTAATCATCCTTTATCATAAATCAATCCGCTCTTTCTGTGTACCATTCTCTTTCTGTGCTAATTCCCCTATTTCCGATTCGCAGGCGGCAGTATTTTTAATCCCCTTAATATTTTGCCAAGCAATCTTCTTAAACTTTTGTAGAAGTTGAAATAAAACAGTGATATAGGAAAGCCTGCTCTCCATGCAGCGCTTGCAAACCTCCAGAAACCTTCTCTGTGATTTCTTGTACGACCTTTATGCACGGATTCGCTTACCACACCAATCACATTTTCGTACGAATACGGACCTTCACTTGCATTCTGTGCATCACCTCTGATATAGAACTTGTTTAAATCGAGTCGAACCACGCGATGCAAAATAAATTTATCTGAAGCTTTTAAAAGAACTATATCTCCTTTTCTTATATACTTATTAAACGGCATCATCTTAACTTCATCATCATTATAAATGAATGGCATCATACTTCCGCCCGTAGAAATAAAACGCACACACTTTCCTTCATCAAGGGATTTCTTTATTACAGGAAAGAGATGCTCTATTGAGACATTCATAACACAGACCTTACAAGCTCAACAACTTCAGGACCGGGATAGCAATGAAGTCGGTAAACAGGAACCTTCGAAACAAGAGAGTTTAGGTTTGAAACTGCAAGCTTTACAAGTTCTTCATCCCAGTAAGGAAAAAATGACCTCACCATCAGTAACGGCAAAGCATCAGAAGGAGATAATTTCTCTATTTTATTCGTTTGCGACTTCTCTATCAGTATTATTGCTGTCAAAGGCACTTTGTGGTTTCTTGCAATATTAGCCGTACCACCCCAGGGTGTTCCGTAAGAAATGTACTCTTCATCTGTTTCTCTTACTGCAACCCTGTCTTCATTCATTATTAAAGCACCCTGCAGTCCATTCCAGTACCTGCTTTGCGTACTTTTCCCCTCGCCTGAATGCCCCACAATGACAATCCCTTTGCCATTATCATCTATTCCGGATGAGTGAAACAACATCCCTTTTTTCCTCTGTATCCCGGCTCGCACTATTAATTCAAATGTACCAAAATTAATTGAGCTGTTCTTTTTATCTACCGCAAAATTCTCCGTCATGTTTATTTCATTCCATTCTGTATCCGTGCTCAAATAGCAAAAAGGTTCAGGGTTGTTGTAGTATATTGCAGCATTGTATGTGTTTTCGTGTTTATACATTCTCCAGATATCTCCAGGGTCATAAATTAAATCACCGAGCGGTGAGGGTATTTCAAATATTTCTTTCAGATGAATCGTTAAATCTTCTTTTTGATTGACCTCAGGCACGCTGAAAGACAAAATTCTTTCAGACAATTTGATTTTTTCAAAAGGGAGTTCACTTAATAGTTTAATGTTCAGACCGGCAATTTCGAAATACAGCTTACTGCTTAGACTCATAAATATCTTTTCTTTTGAAGGAGATATCGCAGAGATAAGGGACGGGCTCGTCTAAATGTTTCGTTTCAAGGTATGACCTTGCGGGACATGTGTTGCAGTATTCCTTTGCGTTGCAAGTTGAGCAGGATGATGTTTTATGTGTTGCCGCTTCAACGTAATTCTTAACTTCTTCCCATGCTGCATTAAAACCTTTGTTCAATACCTTTGCGGCAGGAAGCGGAAGGTCTGCACACACATTCATTTCGCCCGAAGAATTTATAATAAATGATGATTTACCTGCTTTGCAATAAAATATTTCGCTTTTTGGTTCAGCAGATTTAGTTTGTGCAATTTTTTTCCATCTCTCATTTGTATATTTATCTTTTAATTCAAGATTAAAGATATCTTCGTGCGAAAGCAGTGAATCTTCAAAACTCGAAAACTTTCCGTCAACTCTCTTTGTCAAAAGCCATGCAGAGAGAAAAGGCAGTCCCCATTCCTTAGCCATTTTTTTAATATCCTCATGCTCATGCAAATTCTGACGTGTTATAGTAGTTTTTATCACAGGTTTAATTCCCGCGGAAAGAAGATTCTCCATTCCGCTGCAGCAAAGTTCAAATCCATTTTTTGAACCCGTAACAGTTTCATAAGTCTTTGAAGTTGCTCCGTATAGAGTAATTTCCAATTTGTTCGGCGGTAGCTTAGAAAGTCTTTTTGCAGTTGTTTTCGAAATAAGAGTTCCGTTTGTGAATAACGTCAGGACAACTCCCATTTTTCTTAGCGGCTCATAAATATCGAAGAAATCGTTCCGCAGAAATATCTCTCCGCCCGTCAGAAGCAGAAAAACCATTCCGTTTTTTGATGCCTGCCCTGCTATATCAATCCATTCCTGAGCAGTAAGTTCCTTCTCCATAACTGAATTGTTGCAGGCAGACTCGGAGATGTAGCACATCATGCAAGAAAGGTTACACCGATTTGTCAGCTCGAAAGTTCCCGAAACAGGCTGTCGTTTCTCAGCTGCTTTTGAAAGGAGTTCATTCAGGTAAGTGTTATTTTCCGGAATGGGGATACTCAAGATATCAGCATTCCTTTTTCTTTTAAATCGCCTATAAAATTGTTAACATCATTTGCAGCAGTAATGTCATCCACATCGAATTTTTCCATTATCGCATTTATTAGCTGTTCGGTTGATTTCTCGTCAGAAAGCTGTTCCCAAAGATACATTGCAGTCTCATTCAGAACAAGTATTCCGTTTAAGTTTACAACTTCAGCACCAATCGGGACTAAAATATGCTCATCTCCTATATTTTGAAGAACAAAGTTTTCTTTTCGTTTCATTTATATTGTTATTATTTCCGAAGATTAAAGAATCATTCAGCTTGTTTGAGTATGACCGGGGCAATCTAAATCTATTTTACCACACCCCATCAGTTTCTCCTCCACCTTAATAGGTACAAACTTCATTTCAGGTGAGATATATTCTACCTTATCAGGAAGTTGTGTTTTTAAGTCTTCCTGAGAATCGATTATTTTGTTTTCTTTTTTCAGATAAACTTATTTGCTTTCTATAAATTATTTACTGGATTTATAACTTTCAATTGAATACGAAATACCGTTTTCCATACCCGTATTTACCGAGTGGCTTATCACAAATATAATTTTATCCTTCTTTAGCAATTCCAGATTTTCATAAAACTTATTTTCCGCTTCTGCATCAATAAAGCTTGTCGGCTCGTCGAGTATAAGAATTGGAGCATCAGTATATAAAGCTCTTGCAATCGCTATTCTCTGCCACTGTCCCATGCTGAGCTCTTCTCCGTTTTCAAAATATTTTCCGAGCATGGTCTCATAACCCGACGGAAGTTTTTCAATCACCGGTTCAGCACAGCTTAGTCGTGATGCATCTTCAAGTTTCCCTGTACTTAAATCATCATCCGTATTCCCGAGTACAATATTTTCGCGTGCTGTAAAATCGTACTTAGCAAAATCCTGAAATATCACTCCGATGTTTTTTCTAAGTTCTTTTAAATCGAAATCCCTGATATCAATACCCTCTATGAATATAGCGCCCTTCGTGCAGTCATACAGCCGGCAAAGGAGTTTCATTAATGTCGTCTTGCCCGAGCCGTTCTCACCTTTTATCTTAAATATCTCTCCGGACTTAGCTTCAAAGCTCAGGTTCTCAACTATCATTCTTTTTTCCGAGCCGGGATAACAAAAACTAACGTACTCAAACTTTATTCCTTTTTCTAAAACCTCAGGAAACCTCTGAGGATTCTCAGCTGATTTAATAACGGGTTCAAGTTTCAGGAATTCAAACAGATTGCCGAGAAAGAGTTTGTTTTCATAAAGCCCGGAAACTCCCGATACGATTCCCTGCATGTAACCCTGTCCTCTTCGGAATGCCTCAAAGAACATCACGAAACTGCCCACAGTCACCGCTCCTGCAATCACGTCGTTCCCAAGCATTACTATTATACCAATCAGTACCGCTGCTTCAACAACAGCCGATATAAGGTTCAGCTTGCTTCGGCTTATTGAAATTTTTGAGACGCTGCTGACAATTTTTTCCCTTAAATCTGCGTAGCTTTTTCTGAAATAATCCGCAAGATTATAGACACGAAGTTCTTTTGCATACTCGCGTTTAACCATTAAATCGAAAAAGTATCCGGCTTTTCTGTATAAGTGAGTGTTTTCCTTCCTAAATTCGTAAAGTTTTTTATGTACGGAGATTTTCAGGAAAAATGAGGGCAGCACTGCAATTATCATCACTGCTATCACGAATGACGAAAAAGCAATAAGCATTATCGTTATACTCGCCAGAGAAATACTGCTGCTGATAATTCCCGTAAGGTTATTCAGAATTTGCACAGGTCTGTAGTTTACTTCTTCTCTTGCTCTGTGAAACGCATCGTGATATTCGGGATTGTCGTAGAAAGCAAGGTCAAGCTCGGTTGACTTTTTCTGTATCAGTACGCTCATGTAGTCCATCAGCTTCTGGAATGAAATATCATCATTCAGCTGTTTAAGAATATCGGAAAGTTTTGTAAGTAGAAAAACACCGCAGAAAAGTCCCGCATACAACCAGATATCATTAATACCGTACCCCCCTGTTTTTGCTGCAATACCTGTAATTACGTCAACAAGCAGCTTCAGCAGATAGAGTAAAGCAAGAGGCAGAGTACTCTGGAAAAGAATAAGGAATATACGCCCTTTAAAAAGTTTTCTGTCGCTCCTGTAAACAAACTTAACAGCTTCTTTCAGGTTATACAAATCAGATTTTATTTCATTAAATTTCAAATGCATCACTTTTATTTAGCTCTTCCTTTCTATCGAGTCATTCGCTGCGGTTAATTCTTTTTCAGGTTCTTATCAGAGTAAATCTGTTTTCTTTTTCACACTGAAATTAATAAATCGAAGTTCCTTTTTTCGTTAATTCCATTCGTGGGATTGCCTCAATGAACTAATTTACAATTCTATCTTTATTAACTATCTCTTGGATTTGCCGCACAGTTTAACTCTTCTCCTGTTTTTAAGCATGCCATTAATCTCTCCTCCACTTTTAGCGGAACAAACCTCACCTCAGGCTTGGTGTATTTCCTTTTTGCTTTTTGCTCTCCTGTTGTGTCTATATTGTTACTTCTTGTGTCTGAAGTTTTTATATCTTTCATATATTAAATATTTTAATTTTCAACCTTAAATGTTATTTTACAAGCAAAAGCTTTTTAGTTATAATATTATTACCGCCCTCTGTCTCAAACCTGTAAAAATAGGTTCCGCTTGAGATACCCGATGCGTTAAACGTAACTGTATGATATCCTGCTTTTCTGAATTCGTTAATTATAGATTTCATTTCCCTGCCGAGTATATCAAAAACAGTAATCTTCACCCTTGCGTCCTTCGGTAAATCAAAGTCAATCTTTGTTACAGGGTTGAAAGGATTCGGATAGTTCTGGCTCAGGTTATACTTCTTAGGTATTCCAACTTCTACTTCAGAATTCAGTTTATGGTATGCAAAGTTACCGTTATTATCCACCTGCTTCAGTCTGTAATTATATTTTCCCGTGTTCAGCTTAATGTCTTCAAACGAATAATTAGTCGGTGTATTTGTAGTCCCGTGTCCATTGATAAATCCAATCTTACTAAATTCTAAATTCTGACTTCTAACTTCTGCTCTTTCCACTTCAAATCCTGCATTATTTAGCTCTGAACCCGTTATCCAGTTTAGCTTTACGTTTCTTTCGTTTACTGTAGCTGCTGTAAATGACTGAAGCACAACCGGCAGAGGCTGGTCTTCGGTAATTTCATACGTGCTCTGGTCGGAGTTATTAACAGCAGCCCACTTTACAGGCTCGTATGAAAGTATTACTGTGTTTGCGGGTACCCAGTGCATTCCAAGCGTGCCCGAAGGATTCGTAATCCCCGATAGTGAGAACCTTCCGATTTTATGCATCATTGGTGTGTTGTCAATCTTTGCCACAAGATTATCAAAATCAGCCTGGGTGTTAATGTTCATCTCGGAAACATTAATAATCAGTGTGTTTCCCGACATGTACTGCGATATTGTATTGTTGTACTCTACTGCCGGTGCACCGCTGCTGTTTTTTAGATTGCACGAGTTATTTATGTATGCAAATACAGGGTTCTCAAAGTTCGCGAGATTAAAATCGAACGCCATGTCTGATACCGAAAGATACAGAGGCGTTGATGTTGTCGCCTGTATAAACACGTCAAACTGCACTTCATTTCCGGCCGACTGAAAGTTCGTTGCCGTCAGCTTATGCGGTACCTGTGCATATGCATTCCCAAACACAAACAGTATTAATACTGCTGCTATTATAACGTTTTTAAAATTTTTCATATCATTACTTTTTATTATTATTAAAGACTTTTTTAATTTATTATTTCAATATTATTATCAATTTTAAAATCTCTTATCCATGAGCTATCAGCTATCAGCTAACTCCTAACTCCTAACTCCTAACTTCTCACTGCTCTTCACTCGTCACTTTGTCACTCTGTTACTTTGTTACTTTGTTACTTTGTTACTGCTCTTCATCACTTGTTTTCCAATCTTTAACATGCTTTGTACCGCTCCTTCAGGACGTTTCACACTAATATTCTTATTCTTAACCAGTATCACCCTGTCAAGATCGTTCACTACACCGTCATGATTCAGGTCGGAATATTCATCGTTAGTTCCTCTGTCATTCCAGCAGATACCTCTGTCCATTGCATTTATCTTTCCATCCTGATCAATATCACCGCTTATTACACACCATTTGCCGTTTACATTTACCATATTGTTTCCAAATGCTTGTGTCTGTGCTGACGTAAAGTCATAGCTCATCTGCCCGTTTACAAAGAACTGCGGTTGGGCGCTCCATGTTTCAAGTCCGTTCTCATACCTTATTACTATATAATATGCTTTGCTTGCATCTATATTATTAAATACTGCAGTACCAAGTCCTGTTTCGTTTTGAACAATTAGCTTAGAATCAGCCAATGAATACGGCATTGAAGAATTTCTAAGCTCGATTGTTACGTATGTTTGTGGAGGATTGTCAGTAATATTTCTGCCTTCGAGTAATGACGTTATTAATATTGACTGCGGCTGTCCTCCTGAAGATGCTACCGTAAATATTTGTGTTTTATTCGTTGTGCTGTTAGTTGTCCAGCCTGAAGCAAGTATCAGATACCAATTTGTTTCATCAGAAACCGTTCCAAGTCCCGAACCGTAAACAGGAGTGGGTACATTCTGTTTCGGTGACCATATATTGGTCGTCGGATTAAATGCATAGCAAAGATTCGGGTCTGTTGGATTTCCGTCCGCACCGTCTGTTCCGCCTGCTATGATAATGCTGTTGTCTCCCCACGGTGCTGCGTCAAGACAGTAAAGCGCTCCTGCCGGAAATACTGACATAGGCTCGTCTCCGTTGCTGTCTATTTTTGAGTTCTTCCTCGGAAAATCTAAACTTGCAAGGTTTATATCTGAAGGAATTATTACTTCTCCGCCGTTACCCGGGAATGGACTGCTTGAAACTGACCAGCTTATTGTTGTTGCACCGGTTATCTCGCCGATAAGGACTTCATCCGTTAGTGTACTGCTGCTCGATGCACCTGCCACGTAAACCAGTTTATTTCCTGTTATTGAAAGCGCTCCGCCAAATCTCTTCTTACTATCGTTCAATGATGTTCCCGCACTCCATGTATCTGTTTCAGTATTGTAAACATACACATCTCCAAGCGCCTGTGAGCCGCCTTCATTTGTAAATCCTCCGACTAAATAAATATACTGTCCGTATGCAGCAGCTTTACACCAGCCGATTGTTTTTCCTATTGATGCCATTGGTTCCCAGCTTCCGCTCTCATTTGATAAATCAAACCTATAAACTGTTGATTGGTACGCTCCGCTGTTTGCGCCGCCTATTACATATAGATAGCCATTGACTATAGCAGACGCATGAACTGTCTTACCCGAAGTAATATCTGGAAGCGTAAACCAGACGTTCGTTCCCGCATTGTATTTGTAAAATTTATTCTCAGTTCCGACACCGCCTGTTACATAAAGGAGTTTATTCCCTCCATTCACATAACTTACTGCACTTCCAAGATATGAAGCAGATGGAATTACATTCCCCTCTGACCATGTACCCGATGAAACACCCACACTCTTTGTAGATGTGTTATTTGCGGTGTTCTGGTCGCTTGTAAGCGTTGTTGATACTGAAACAGTATAAGAACCCGCTGTCGGAGACCAGTCGTTGAATGTTACTTGCGATTCCCCGTTCGCTGCAAGGTTTGTTACTGTTTTTGTTGATGAATATCCTCCGGTAATCGTCATCGTTACGTCAAAGGTTGAAAGTGTTGATGTTCCATAGTTCTTAACGGTCGCCTGAGGAGCGAATGTTCCGGTATTATAATTTGCATTCATATCTATCGTGAGCATTCCCGGGTCAACCGTATAAGAATATCTTACTACGTTCACCTCAACGTTGTCTATTCCTATGTCATCGCGTCCGAAATCTGATGTTGCTTTAAACCTTATTATGCACTCCTGGTTTGTAGACGTGCCCAGACTTATTGTCTTCTTTTCCCATGAACCTGTTGTGTATGTTCCTAATGCTGAACTGAATGACGCACCGTTA
Source organism: Kapaibacterium sp. (SeqCode) (assembly GCA_041675325.1). GTDB lineage: Bacteria > Bacteroidota > Ignavibacteria > Tepidaquicellales > Tepidaquicellaceae > CAIKZJ01. The sequence goes on along the minus strand of JBAYUG010000049.1, from coordinate 6,771 downwards.
TCTGTTGAAAAGAAAACTTCAAGTATATCCGAACCGGTTGCATTCGTATAATAGAAAGATAACTCTTTTGTTCCAACAGTACTGAAATCCATCTTCAGGTCAAGCGTTCCGGATGATGCATTCGTGGCTCCGTACGTGTGAAACTGTGCCGAGTATCCGCTGTTTCCGTATGATTTTATCCTGCCCGCTAAAGGATATGCCCAGCTCGCAGAGTTATTAGTCGAACTTTGATTGTTTAACCTCCATGATGTGTTTCCTGTTGTCGGAGTGTTTGTCCAGTTTGCGTCAGGCTGACTGCTATTTGTACCTGTCCAGTTATCCGTGTTAAAATTCTGTGAATACATAGTAACTGATGAAGGTACAGCTACCGAATACTTCGTTGATGTACTGCTCAGCGCCAGTGTTTCTGTGTAAGTTCTTGTATTAGCAGCTATTACTTCGCCATTTCCTGCTTTTGACCAGCTATCAGTATATTTGTACAGTTGTGCTGTTTTTTCGGTTGAAAAATTATTTCCGTTATCCCGAAATGAAAAATACCATCTTAAAGTAACTTCCCTGCTGCCGGGTGTAGTCGTTGAAAACTGCCAGCTTTCTGCAATACTGTTGTATGTATTTATAGTCGAAGCACCGCTCGAACCCGTCTTGCGTGTAAACGTTAAAGTACCTATGTCAGCACCCGCACTTATATTGCAACCGAAGAAATGAAATGCGTTCGTACCGACATTCTTTATTATAACTATCGTTCCGTTAATGTATGATGTTTCGGTTTCCGTCGGATTTGACACATTTTCTCCTAATGTCAATGTGTAATCATCCGATGTATGAAGTATCCCGCTCGTTAATGTGAGAGATGAATTTATTGTAACATCACCGCTTAGTGTAACACCCGAACCGTTATTTATATGAACATGATTATAAGTACCCGTTGCTAAATTGGTTGCATTCGTTACATTTAGTATACCTGTACTATTCGCAGTACCTGAAGTATGGTACCTTTCATTACCTGAAGAATTATTGTACTCAAAAATAATAACCTGATAATGTGAATTTGCATTTAATCCTGTAATGGCAGCATTGGTACCCGAACTGTTATAAACGCAATAATAACCGCTCAAACCTATTTGAGTTCCTGATGGTGAGCCTGAATTCCAATTTGCACTTGCAGTATATGTGTAATTATCTGAAGGTGTCGGACTTCCGGCATCACCTTCTTTTACAAAAACTGCTCTATTGTCACCCGTTCCATTCGTCCAACTAATTGTCATTTCTGTGGCACTCAAGTTTGAAAATGTTATGTTTGATGCTTGTGTTACAGGTGCTGTATTTAATGTTGTAACTGTAATAACATCCGAATTTGAACTCGTACTTGTTGAACTATATGCTCTTATGCGGTAATAATAAGTAGTATTTGCGTTTAAACCTGTAACCTCCTGTGATGTGGGATTAACTGTTAGATTATTATACCCTGTAACATAGCTTTCAGAGCCATATGTGTGAGAACCAAGATTCGTAGCAACATCTGTATCATACATGTCCCATTCAGTTGTTAATGTTGTAAAGGCTGTTGCTCCTGTACCTGTTGGATTAACAGTTATTCCCTGTGTAATATTGCTTTTCCTCCTCAATGTTTTATCTACAGTTGTATATCCTCCATTACCAGTCCATGCCGTTCCGGGATCATTTCCTATTCTTCCAAATATATCTACATATGAGTCTGTAGATATTTTATACAATACAATAGCATCATCACCATTAAAATTGACAGCAGCATTATCCGATGCAGTAACTCCGTTAGGTAAAGTTAATGTTGCACCGGAATTTTTATAAACAAACGCTTGTCCATTTGCAAGTGTTCCTGATAGAGTTACATCATTAGTAGCAGTTGCAGAACCATTAGCATATAATTGAAGTTTATAATTCGATAAATCTACTGAAGAACCTGTTCCATTATATATCTCAATATATTTATTATTTGAAGAACCCTCAACATATTCAGAAATAAATAAATCAGTTGCATTAGTTGCAGTCGAAAAATTGTTATACTCGGAAACATCCAATCTATAGCTTGTTGCGCCTGTTACCGCTCCCCAATTGGCAGTAAAACTGCTCGTTGTTAGCCCCGTAGCATTCGTTGATACCGGTGCTCCTAAACTATTTGTTGTAAAGCTTTTTTCTGTACCGTATGCAGTACCAACGCTATTTATTGCATAAGCCCTTACATAGTATAATGTGTTTGGCGTTAAACCTGTCATACTTCCAGTAATTAAACCTGTACCGGTTCCCTCTTCTGTTTTTGAATTTGCGGTTGTAGGTGAAGTTGATGTATTCCAAACCAATCCTTTATTAGTAACAGAAGCTCCCCCATCAGCTGTAACTTCGCCACCCCATGTTGCAGTTAAAATTCCATTTGATGTGATTGAGGCGTTTGTTGTTACAGTAGGCAACGTTGGTCCGGCAGATGTTCCAGTAATTGTTAAATCATCAATACCAGCACCAATACTATTGTTAGTTCCAGCTACCGAAAATTTTACCTTTACTTGAGTTCCGTTATACGAACTTAAATCAAATGCAGTCATAGCTGTTAAAGTGGTACTAGTTGGAGTTCTAGTTCCTAATACAGTCCAATCTGAACCATTATTTGTAGAAATTGAAACAGTTACTACATTTTCAGTAGCATTAGCACCTCCAAAAGTTCTTGCTTTAAAATTCAAAGCCTCGCTTGAATACGAATCGAAGTTCATTGCAGGTGACGTAGTTGAAGCACCCGCAACCAATAACTGCAAATAAGTTGTTCCTGCAACACTATTATCAGTCCAATCTGAAAATCCAGAAACATCAGTTCTAATAGGTGTAATATTAACCTGCCCCCATCCAGTGTTTGTAAAAAGAACAACTAAAATAACGCTTAATAAAATTTGTGTTAGTTTTTTCATGTTAATAATATTAATATTTATAATTCTTTTAATTATCTTTTAATTTGAATTCTGTGTATGGGAAGTATCTGTTATTTGTTTTGATTGGAATTACATGCGGATTCTTAGGCGCATTTAAGACTGAATACATAGGAAAAGCCGGCGTATTCACGCGGAAAACTGACATATTCTCAGGGAAAATCGGGAAAATCATTCGGAATAAATTCTAACCTATTCTATTATAATTTATTAATGTTATACAAAATAATATCTCTGTACATTAGAAACAATCGATTCCGACCGTATGGAATATTATGAAATTGTAACCAGTTATGCAAAGAAAAAGCACTTTTTTCCCCTTAAGTACTTTTACCACCAAAACACCTAAAACACAAAAAGTACATAAGGATTTTTAACGTCCGCCGCGGCGGATCTTCGACACGTAGAGGTCGCAAATATAAGAACTTTTTACCACCAAAACACTAAAGACTCATAAGTAAAATATCAGCTATGAGCTATCAGCTATGAGCTATCAGCTAAGTGCCCCCCTACTATATATCACAAAATAATTGAAAATTCGAACATCCAAAGAAAAAATCTTTTCTGCTTATAATTGTCATTATTTTTTATATTGCTTTTTAATTTCCTGTTTTTATTTCACTTAATATTTATAAAATTATTTTTAGGATATTTTGTCATTTGTCCAAATTTTGATTTTATTTGTGATATAATATAGAGGAGTGTATGTTCAACTTCAGATTTCTGACTGCTTTTTGCCATGCTTATGCTTTCAAATTTTTTCAAAAATTCCCGATTTCTGATTAGTGTCTAATTAGTCTCTCCTTGCACTCTAATTGGTCTTATAAATTTCACCGGTTTTGTACTGACAAATTGGTCAAGAATTGTAGCGGAAATAAAAAAATGAGAAGAGCAAAGATCGCAATGCAAAAACTTTTTCACCACTGAGTTCACCGAGAAAGATAGAGATATTTTATTGCAAAGAACCTAAAAAACTTTTTCACCCTTAAAAACTTTTACCACCAAAGCACAAAAACACAAAAAGTACATAAGAATTTTTACCGCAAGGTTCGCAGAGGTCGCAAAGAAAAGAACTTTTTATCACCAAAAACTACAGAGTCAAAAGTAAACTATGAGCTATCAGTAATGAGCTTTTAGCTGCATTTACAGTTCACAGTTCACGCGTCACTTTGTCACTGTTCTCAGCTATGAGCTGCAAATAATACCTCTTCTATTTATCTTTTAAATTCTTTATTCAAAATTAAATTCTTTTCTTCATTTGATTTTTAACAATTACTTATTAGATTCAAAACAATATTATTCACAAATAGAATATTACGTTCTTTCATAGAAAATTTTTGTACTCAGTTTATATTACAATTTATTGACCTAACCGTGTTTAAACAAAAGAGCAAATAAATTAATGAATTTTAATTAATTATTTTTTTAAACAAACTTTTTTATTATGAAAAACTTCAAAACCCTTTTTTTGCTTGTTTTCTTTGTTACATTCTGCTTTTCAAACCTTTCTTCGCAAACTTATTCTGTCCCCGAAATTCTATATTATAAATTTAATACGGGTTCATCAACTACCCCGAACTTGGCAATTCCCGGACAGGGATTCACTGATGCCCAGTTAGTAAATATGACTATGGGGAGCGGCGGACAGTTCGAAAATGCCTTGCTCGGTAACGGTGGAACAGGATCTACTACTCATCTTAATTCAGGTTGGAATATGAATCTTGGAACTTCAAGCTGGACAATTTCGCTGTGGATTAGTAATATTACCACAGGTACTGTTTATTTATTTGGCAATGATATTTCAACGAGTTTCAGATGCTTCACAAATGGTGCAGCAGGAACAAATAATATTACACTTAGAGGCACTGGTATGACAAATGTAAATGTTACAGGAGTTTTACCCGGACCAAGCGTAGTTCATTTCGTCTATGATTCTGTTACAACTACAATATCTTGTTATCTGAATGGTGCATTCCAATCTTCAGTATTGCAAGCCCCATTAAATCTTAATGCAGCTGTTCCATTTAAAGTCGGGAGTTATGGAACTGCAAATAGTATTCCTGTCGGTTCTTTTTTGGACGAATTCAGATTTTATAATCGTGCTTTAAGTGCGCCGGAAATTATGGCTACCTGGAATGTAGAACTTCCTGTTGGCGGAAGCTTAATCAATCCGGCAAAGATTTGTGATTACGGATTAATTCCGCAATATTCAGGCGGTGCTTTAGGCGGACATGCCTCTGCTACATTAGGCGATACACTTTACATCGCAGGTGGTTCAGTTATTGTTGGTACAGGAACAAATCCGGCCGCAAGCACTACTGTTACAAGATATGCCGTAAATACAGGTGTCTGGAGCCCGGGCAGGGATTTGCCAACTGCAAAAGTCGGGGGAGATCTTGTCAAATGCGGAAACAATCTATATTATATCGGCGGCGGAAGTGTTACACTCACAGGAGCAGTTGATAATTTAGTCTATAAATACGATGTTGTTTCAGGATGGACTGCTGTTGCTAATATTCCTACTCCTGTAATGGGAAATGTTGCAGAATCCTGGGGCGATAGTGTTATATTTTGCATGATGGGCGGGTGGAGTACTTATTATAGAGGTATTCAAATTTATAGACCCAACTCAAATTCCTGGAGCAGAGCGACCGATTCAATACCTGCTGGAAACGGCAGAAGAAGTTTTGCAGGTGGAATTCAGGGAAATAAATTATTTGTCGCTGCAGGATATTCAGGAACATTCAGAAAAGATTTTTGGATTGGAACAATAGGAAGTACAGCGGAAACTATTACCTGGGCACAATCGACAGATGTACCTATCCGCGGAACGGGAAATTCAAGACCCGGAGGACACGCAGTTAACAACAGATTTTATGTCGTTGCAGGAGAAACCACACCTGCACCAATTGCGCAGGATTCGATTTATATCTGGAGTGTAACTGATTCTACGTGGCTTCCAACAATATTAACAGGAAGAGGAAGTAATTCTGCATCAAATTATTGGGGAGCAATATCTTCAAGTATAGTTAATAATAAAGTGAAAATCTGGATACCGGGAGGGTTTTATCCCTCTACAGTTACTACAACAAAACTCTTTTGTCTTACTGATTCTCTCGGATGTATTATTACCAATAACGGGAATAATGTTTCTTCAACTCCTGAAACTTATAAGTTATATCAGAATTACCCGAATCCGTTTAATCCTGTAACAAAAATCAGTTATACTGTTCCATTACAAAGTTTTGTGAATTTAAAAGTATATGATATCACCGGAAGATTAATAAAAGTATTGGTAGAAGAAGTAAAATCACCCGGCACTTATACCTATGATTTTAATGGTCAAAATTTATCAAGCGGTGCTTACTTCTATCAATTGCGGGCAGGAAACTTCAATGACACAAAACGTATGCTATTGATTAAATAACATTTAATAATAAAGTTTCTAATCTAACATTTTAAAAGGTATCTACGCTTCTGCGTAGATACCTTTTAATTAAAATAAACTGAAATTTCTTTTCCAAATTCCTTTATAAGTTGGTAACGCTTAGCGGGATTTTATTCAAAGCCCCTGTCTGTCCGAGACGGCGGATGTGCTCAGTGGTAAAAGTTCTTCTTTCGTTGGAACTTTTACTGCATCCTGGATTTATTGCTCTTTATCAGTTTTTATCATTAATAAATCCGCTCTTTTTGTGATATTTTTTCTCGTTACTTTGTCCTGTTTTAAGCGTTGGGACACCCTAGAAATATTGGTTTATGATTTTTATCAATTTTCTTTGATTTTCATCCATTTTTAATGTTTTTGTTACTTCTCTTAATG
>JBAYUG010000048.1:0-24616 GCA_041675325.1 Kapaibacterium sp. (SeqCode) | reverse complement strand
ATTAATATAACTGTTGCAAACATACTAAATAACCTCTTATACAATACAGCATTATATCCATTCGATGACAGAGGCGGATTGCTTAGAAGTATCTCAAGGTTTACGATTACCTGGGACTTCTGGAATTAGTTTAAAAGCTTCGTACAGGCAAAGAATACTTCTTCTAATTCTATATTCCTTATACACTTGAATTCTTCATCCCCTCTCCATTTACAATGTGCAGGTTTCGGAGAATTATAGAAGCACGGACTGCAATCAAGTTCTTTTCGAACTATAATATGTTTTGTTTTCCAAGGGTATAACTCTTTATAATTTGTGTATCCAAATATTGCCACTACTGGAATTTCAAATGCTGAAGCAGAATGCAGAAATGCCGTATCATTAGAAACAAAAAGATTACACTGTTTTAATCTTGCCATTGAATCCATGTAGTTTGATGTAGATGCTATTACTCCTCTATTATGCATAAGTTTATTGAGATGATTATTAAGTTCATACTCATTTCCAAACAAAAGTATTGAGGCATTTTTTTCCTCAATGAGTCGATTTCCGAGTTCAGCATATTTCTGAACATCCCATCTTTTATTAATATGGTTTTTAAGAGTTGATGAGCCTGCATGAAAACCGATAATGGGTTTTTCAAAAACAATCCCCTCTTTCTTTAGCCACATTTTTGCAAGATTATCGTCATCTTCATTTAGAAAAATATCCAGTCCACCTGCTTCTTCATCGCTGAATTCACAAATCATTTTTATTAGATTCAGATTCTGAACAACATTATGAACATCTACTTCTTCATTAACATTTATATTATTAAGAAAACTTAAGTTAGCAGCAGAATTATGAAGATACTTATGCCCAAGTCTTTTCTGAGCTCCGATCATGAAATTAAGGATATTATATTCATATCGATTCGAAGGATACACGTTTATGGATATAAAATAATCGTTCTTTCTGATTTTATAAATTTCTTTAAGAGATTTAATGGTAGATTGATTTAAAAAATCAATGTGATAAATATTTGACAGATAGGGTGAGGTACGGAACAGTTCCTTAACCGAATCAAACATCACAAGCATATCGAATTTACAGTTAGGAAGTTTATCGTGAAGAATCTTCAACGCCGGTGAAAACATTAATGCATCACCGATACCGGAAAGAGCATTAATCAGAACTTTCATCAGAAACTGCTGATTTTCTCTTTCTCGGAAATACAATTGAAACAGGAACTGAGACAAATAACAGTATCAGAGTTATTATTGAATACAAAACTCCTTTGTCAAAAGAATCAGAATCATAATTCATTTCGACGATATGTTTTCCTTTCGGTATCAGGACAGCCCTCATACAATAATCAGCTTTCAAGATTTCCGATTGCTTTCCATCCACATAGGATTTAAAAGCCGGGTAGAAGACTTCACTGAAATATAATAAACCGTCTTCAGGAGTATCGACTTCGACTTTGATAGAGTTTATGTTTCTTTCTAATATTTTGATATTTGATACGGGGATTGAATCATTATGATTAAGTTTAGGCAAATTTAGATTTTCTTTAGATTCAATTGCAAGAGTTCTACGATAGTCGAATTGATTGGAAGACATATAGTTCTTAACCAGAGAATCACTTTCAAATTGAACTGCATCGTAAAACATCATTACTCGAGGAAGATAAGTAGGATTAATTCCCAAGGGATTCCCCTTACTTGCTGAATCATGAAATACCTTATACTTTAAATTCATTAGATCATGTGTTTGGGTACTATTCTGATCAGCACCATTAGGCGGGATGAAATTCTTCAGCATTAGGGCGCCATAACCTTCAATGTATTCAACATTATCAACATACCCCAGATTTCTTTTGAATAGCATAATGGATGGGTTGTAGGCTCTTCCATTAACACGGAATATGTCAGACGTCATTTCCTTCTTAAATTGATTACTAAAGTGAACTGTCTGTGAAAACTCTTTTTCAGGATTCTTAGTACCATTATTCTGGTCGAACCAAATGTAATACATTTCGAATAATAACAACAGAACCACAAGAATACTGAATGTATTTAACTTAATTTTACCGTTAGAGAATAAATAGAAAAAGGCAACAAATAATAAACCAATAATGAAAAACGTCAACCCCTGTGACTTCACATAGGATAATACTTGCGGAGTTTGTACCGTATAAACAGGAAGCAAAGTTCCTGAATAAACAATAACAAATAGTATGAGGATAATTCCTCCTGTTATAAATAAATACTTATTAGAAAAATATTCTTTTACTTTATTCTCCATTAAAATTCCGTTTGTACCTATCATTGTAACCATAATGATTGCCATCATCATAATGTACACAACGTGAGCAGGATTTCTGAACCTGTTAAAGAAAGGCACTACGTCAAACAACAGCTTGTGAAAGAAGAAGTTTCCACCCAAAGAGAACATAAATGAGAATGCAATGATTACTAATGAGAAGTATGCCAGATGGATATGTTTCTTTTCTTTAAAGAAATATCTGAATGAAGGTATTAAGAGTAAAATAATTAATGTTGACGTGAAAATATTTGAAATTGAAAACATCCAGGGTCCTTCCGAATGCTTTGACCAGTATTGTAAATCAGTAATCTTTTCGTTTCCACTCCATACTCCAAAGAACTTTGGGATAATTAAGGTTATATAATCATAAATATGCATCGAACCCTGTTTTGCAAACTGATAGTCGAATGAAGATCGATTTGACAAACCAATGAATTCAAACGCAGGCAAAAGCTGAAATGCTGTTAAACCAAAAGTGAAAAACAGAATTATAATCATACCATACACAAGATGGTATATCTGTTTGATGTTTTTTTGCTTATAGTACGAATATGCAACAAAAAGAGTATAAATCGCTATGAAGAAAAAATTGAAGAATGGGACCTGAGGATAACCTGCGAGCACACACAAAGCTAAAACCACACCTGACATTAAAGGATAAATGTACTTTTTTGTGTCGATAAATTTCAGCCAGAAAAGGAAAAAAAGCGGGAACCAAGTTGCAGCTTCAATTAAAGGCTGGTGCATCATGTGGATTATCATGTAGCTCGAATATGTAAAAAGTAAAGCGAACAATAAAGAAAACAATCCCGATAGTTTAAAATGCCTGGCAAGATAAAAAGTAAATACTGACGTAAGGAGATAATGGATTATAATAGTATTCTGGATTGCTAATGCTGATAACCTATCATTTTGGACAAAGAAAGAAAGGATGTAATTAAATGGATAAAGAACAGCAATCTGAAGATCTGCAAAAAAAGGTACACCACTGAATGCAAACGGGTTCCAGAATGGGAAAATGTCCTTGCTTAACATTACAGAAGCCATGAACTTGCTAGGATAATACTGCTCGATGAAATCATCAAAAAGATAAGCATTTCCCGAAAGCAATTCACGGAAAAATATAAGCCAGAATAAACCAAGAATTCCAAGTATAATATAATTATTGTCAAATATACTTTTTGATGGAAATTTGATTTCGGGTTTAATAACTTTTTTCTGCTGTTTAGCCAAATTAATTATCTACTGGTTTACAAATAAATATGAACTGATATCCAAATAATCTTTTAAAGATTATTGCTTTTATGTTAAGTATGAAATTCAAAAACAGACCCAAGTTTCTTTTTAATGGTCTCGGCAAGATTTCAATAACAGGTATAGGCGTCACGCGCTGCTGAACTACCTGCAATTTATGTTTATTCAACATATTCCTGATTATTCTATGAGTAAACAGATGCAGATGTGTTATATCAAGAATACCCTTATCCGCAAGAGGAAGTCTGCCAATTAAAAGATTAAGTCTGACATAAATATTTGCAAAATTGGGTAATGAAATAATAATATTTCCGTGCGGATTTAGAAATTCTTTCGACTGTTCCAGTACTTTTTCGTAACTGTGTAAATGCTCAAGTATATCAAGAAAAAGGATATGATCATATTTGCCTTCTTGTCTAAGTTTCTCTGGAAGACCGTTATTTAAGTCATACTGAAAGTAAGAATCAAAATTTTTTGATGTATTAATAGAATCAGGAATAAAATCCACTCCTACTGTATGATTCCTTTTGGATATATGTTCAGCAAAGAGGCCGTCGCCGCAACCTACATCAAGTATTTTTTGATTATCTTTTTTATTGAGCAAATCAAGAATTATCCTATGACTTGAATACGGATAGAGTTTCAAAGGATAAGGTATATAATATTCTGAGTATATTTCAGATTTATGCTTTCCATTTACTGTTTTAATATAGTCATTCGTAGTATCAAATATATTTCGGGCATATTTAATTCCATTCACATAGCAGATTTCATCCCCGTAGTAAGTAGGTATAGGAATTTCTTTAATTCTAAGATTATTATGATTTGCTTTTATAATAATCTGAGTGTCAAAATGAAAATCATCTGTAGTATTCGTCAAATTAAGCTTGCTCAGACCCTGAATAGAATAGGCTCTATAGCCTGAGTGGAATTCCGTAAGATTCATTTTTAGTTTACGGTTCTGAAAAGAGGACAGAATTTTGTTACCGAGAAATTTATAAAAAGGCATTCCGCCTTTTAAAGCTCCGCCATATTTAGTCATCATTCTTGAACCGAGTACTACATCAGCATCTCCATCAGTGATTGGTGAGTACATATCCTGAAGTATTTCAGGTGCATACTGACCGTCTCCATGAAGCAAAACTACAACGTCGAAACCCTTTTCAGCAAAATAACTGAAACCTTTTTTCTGATTACCTCCGTAGCCAAGATTTTTATCGTTGAGATACAGATGTAACTTATCCAGTTGATTTAGTTCTTTATATCCGAGAGAAACCATGTACGTATTATCCTTACTCGCATCATCAAAAACAGCTATTTCGTCGATCTCATCATACACATTTTTCGGTATTCTATCGAGCACTTTATGCAAAGTTGTTGATGCATTGTAAGCTACAATCAGAATACCAATCTTTTTATTATTTCTCATATCTATCGTTTATTCAAAAGGAAATCTATTTCTTTTCCTCCCCACCGGACATTTTCAATTTCAAACTTTCTCTTTTCTGATTAACAGAAGGATCCCTTTGATCAAGTTCATTTAAAAGGTTGAGCGCCTTTTGATATTCTCCTTTAGCTTCATAAATATCAAGTAATATTCTGTAAGGATTATAGAAACTTGATGTATTCGGATTAGTGCTCCTCTTATCTATCAGTGCGCCTTCCTCAGCTATTATTGCGAACTCATCAAATTTTTGTTTATCACCAATCATTTTATATAACATAGCGACCTGATAACTTTGTCTGTAATCCATTTTAAATTTAGAATTCGGTATTACATCTTCCATGCGTTTAAGTACCTTAGCTGCTTCACTTAATTTAGTCGAATCCATACCGTAAGTATTAGCTAACCAAACAAAAATTGTCCGGTACATTTCAATCATTCTCTGCTGAGTCTCATCAAAAAACAGATTTTTATGATTTAAGCTTCTAAACAAGAAACCATACTGAGGTGTCTGGCTTGGTACGGCAGGCGGTTCAAATAAAGCTTTATTCGTAATTTCCTTATTAACAGGAACGTCCATACCATTTCCTACTTTGTAAGGCAGTAACTTATGAGCCATCCCTTCTAATATAAGATAATCACCAAGACCCACAAAATTTTCAGGTGATACTGTAGCAGAAAAATAAATTGGTCTCTTCCATTTATTAGCTTTAATAATATCTAATACTAATATATCGTTAAATTTTATTCCAGTTATAGTTCTATTACCTGATTTTTGTCTTATTGTAGCAGGCACAGTGAATATAATCTTCTCGGGCTTTACTTGCATTGTGTCAGGATAAACCTCAGAAGGAACGTCAAGAACCTGAATTTTCTTTTCATCCCATTCTCTAGGTCTTAAAAAATCAGGATTTGCTAATTGTGCATCGGCAAATGTCATAGGAACCGTCATCGAACTATAAGGTTTTTCATTTTTAAGCTGAAGATTATACCAATCTGTTCCTGCCAAAGACAGGTTTAAAATCCTTATATCTTGTCTTACACCATAAGCGGCCTGCAGACACCACAATGGGAAGGTATCGTTATCACCGTTTGTTATAAGGATAGCATCTTTTTCGCAGCTTTGCAAAATATTATATGCATAATCATAAGGAAAGAAATTTTCCTGCCTTGTCTGAAAAGGGTAAGAAACTTTCAGCATATTGAGCGGAACGAATACAAAAGCTAATCCCATAACAACAGATGCTAAACCAATACCGAGTTCCTTTTTACGCATCTCAGTTAATAATTCAATAAGAGCTACAATACCGAGAGATATCCACAACGAAAATGCAAAGAATGCTCCAATGTAGAAATAATCTCGTTCCCTAGGTTGAGGATCCTGTTGATTTTGATAAAGCGCAGTAACGACTCCCATTAATACGAACATTAAAAGAAAAACCATAGCAAGTTTCCAGTCTCGCCGGAAATGGTGGAAAACACCAATTAAACCGAGAATAAATGGTATAGCAAATAATTTAGAAAAATCTACACCATCCCCCTGTTCATACCCTGCTCTTCCGATGTATTGCCAGAAAAGATATCGATTAAACATTTCATTAATCTGATACTTCCACATAAAATCCATATCGCTTGTATAGTTCTGCCAGGTTTTCCAGTGCTGAGGTTCCTGCGAATATCTTCGAGGAAGAACGAGTGGTTGATCACCGTATTGTTCACGATTTAAATAAGAAAGCAATCTTTCCATATTATCCGGATTGTTTTCATCAAGTGGTAGATTCTGGACATCTGATCGCTGAAGCACGGTTATGTAAGTCGTATAACCCAATACAATTAAGAATAATGAAGTAAAAACAAGATTTAAAGCTTTTGACTTTTTTTGGACAGAATATACGATACCGACAATAATTGCTAAAATTATAATTATAAATCCAACAACGGGAGACGTTTGAATCAATGCAGGCATTTTTTTAACTATGATCGGGTAAACAAGGAAAAACGAAAACATTGAAACACCTACTGCAATAAGAAAAGTCTTCAATTTATATTCGAATCTTTTAAAATAAAAAGCAATCCCGAGCAAGAATAATGTCTGGACAACAAGCAAATGAATACCGATAGACAACCCGACAACGTAAGAAAAGAATAGTATATATTTATCACTACCCGGTTCGTCGGCTCTTTCCCACCATAACATCATAATGTATATACATAATGCCATAAGAAAAGTACCGAATCCATAAACTTCAGCTTCATTTGCATTGAACCAAAAGCTATCTGCAAATGCAAGAGATAAAGCACCAATAGATGACGGGATTGCTACGATTAAAATCTCATATAAATTTTTTGGAATACCTCTCCAATTAATTATGACTTTAGTGCTTACTAAATAGAGGAACAGAACACTAAATGCACTTGATAACACTGAAAGATAATTCATTCTCAAACCAACGTCCGATGCAGTTGGCAGCATTGTGAATATTTTTCCTACAAGAATATGCAAAGGTGCTCCAGGAGGATGGGGAGTAGAAAGTGTAAAAGCACAAGCAATAAACTCACCACAATCCCAGAAAGATAATGTAGGCTGAACTGTAATAAAATAAACAATCAGTGCAAATAAGAACACAAATGCGCCCGTTATACGGTTAATCAGTTTGAAATCCATTTTTATGTATAAAATTTAATAAACCTGAAAAATTACACGATTTTTATACTATTTTCAAGTTACAAACCTATTAATCTTGATCAGAGTATAAGTATTTTTAGAAACAAATAGGTATTCAAATTTCACAGAATTAGTGATATTTTGATTTATAAAATTACCAGATATTACTAGGAAAAATTAGCAAATCAAAAATTAAATCCAACTTTAATATTCAGCAAAACAGAATTCATATTACTAGCAAGTGATGAAATCAGAGGATAATCCCTTTTGAGCGGAAGCGGAACAAATCTGTAACCAAGCTCCACACCATATGTCACATTTTCCCCACCTGAATATCCGAATGAAAACTGGGCATTGCCGGTCCAAAAAGAATTATATACGCTTTTTATGTTTAACATATTCGATAAAGAATTATCCGGATAAATATAATTTTCGTATTCCTCTCTTATAAACATAGGTCCAGCTGCTACCCCAAAGAACAATCCCTGTACAATATATGATTTACTTTTTGTGAACGGGAATAATTTCAGTTTTGCGTTTAGTGGAAATGCGAACAAATATGGCGGGGATGGTACATAGTAATAATTGGTTGTGCCTGATTGGTAATAAAATCCCTTGTCACCCCCTGATTTAGAATGAATGAAAGATGGAGCAAATTCAATTGAAACCATGTCCGATAACTTGTATCCGATATGAGGAGTTATTTCAGAATTGAAAGAACTGACTCTAAAATTAAATGCAGGGTAGATTTCACCGACATCAGAATTGGTATATATCATGATTGAATAACCAATACCCGCATAAAATCCTGACTTCTGTTTATCCTTATTTTGTGAATATGACGAGGAGCAAACCAAAACAAATAAAATAAATAATGAAAGTAATCTTTTCATTTTTGTAAAGTTTATTTTATAAAATATATCTGCTTAAATCTCTATTTTTAACTATTTTATTGAGTTTTACATTAACAAGATCTTCATCAATTTCAATGATTTTCTTTTTATTTTTATCCGGAACATCAAAAAGAATATCTTCAAGAAGAATTGTTAAAATAGTGTGTAAGCGTCTTGCACCAATATTTTCCACTTGTTCATTAACTTCAGCCGCTATCCTTGCAACTTCCCGTATTGAATCGATGCTGAAGTTTAATTTGACTTTTTCGGTTTCAAGCATTGCTTTATACTGTTTGATAAGAGCATTTTCAGGCTGTGTCAATATTCTAAAGAAATCATCTTCATTCAGACTATTTAGTTCAACTCGTATTGGAAATCTTCCCTGAAGTTCTGGAATAAGATCACTTGGTTTTGAAATATGAAAAGCTCCTGATGCTATGAAAAGGATATGGTCTGTTTTTACAGGACCGTACTTTGTTATAACAGTGGAACCTTCAACAATAGGAAGCAAATCCCTCTGAACACCTTCTCTTGAAACATCAGCACCCGATGTATTCTTGTTAGTACCGGCAATTTTATCAATCTCATCTATAAATATTATTCCTGTATTTTGTACCTTGTCTATGGCTTCCTTAATCACGCTGTCCATATCGATGAGTTTTTGAGCTTCTTCCTGAGCAAGCACTTTCTTCGCTTCTGAAATGCTTAGTTTACGTTTTCTTGATTTCTTAGGCATCATATTACCGAATAAATCCTGCAGATTTAATCCCATTTCCTCAAGACCAATTGGTCCTAAAACCTGCATCATTGGCATGTTCTCACTAGTAAGATCGAGTTCGATAATTCTTTCATCCAGTTTTCCTTCTTTCAACTGTTTTCTGAACTTTTCCCGAGTTTTTGAATTAAGTTCTTCATCCGTATTATTTTCTGCTTCAGCAGCGCCTGGAACTCTATCGATTTTTTCTGCTTTCTTTTTGACTTGGGGAAGAATAATATCAAGAATTCTTTCGAGAGCATTTTCCACTGCTTTTTCTTGAACTTCATTCTTTTTATCGGTCTTAACAATATTTACGGATAAATCTGTCAGTTCTCGAATCATTGATTCTACATCACGCCCAACATATCCAACCTCCGTAAATTTTGAGGCTTCAACTTTTAGGAATGGTGCATTTGCAAGTTTTGATATTCTTCTTGCAATTTCAGTTTTACCGACACCAGTTGGTCCGATCATTATGATGTTATTTGGCATAATTTCATCCTTCATCTCTGAAACGACCTGCTGACGTCTCCATCTATTTCGAAGAGCGATTGCAACTGACTTTTTTGCATTATCCTGACCGATAATATATTTGTTCAGTTCATCTACAATTTGTGACGGAGTCAACTGATTTATAGATACACTATTGATATGTTTTTGTTTTGCCGGTTTTTCTAAATTCTCTTTATTCGTAATATCCAAATTTGTTTAATCTTTATTTTTTTCTAATTGCAGAACTGTTATTTTATTGTTAGTGTAAATGCAGACATCAGCTGCCTGCTTTAGTGCTTCTTCAATAATTTCCTTGCCAGTCATTTTTGTGTATTTTACCATTATTCGTGCCGCAACATACGCATACTGCCCTCCCGACCCTATAGCAACAATACCGTCATCAGGTTCGATTACATCACCAGTACCTGAAATAATAAGAGTTTTATCTTTTCCCACGACAGCGAGCAATGCTTCAAGCTTACGCAAGTACTTGTCGGATCTCCATTCTTTCGCAAGTTCAGTTGCTGCTCTCAAAAGATTTCCTTTGTATTGCTCAAGCTTTGATTCAAATCTCTCAAACAAAGTAAAAGCATCCGATGTAGCACCCGCAAATCCAACGAGAATTGAATCATTAAATATTTTTCTTACTTTTTTTGCTGTGTGTTTTAAAACTGTATTACCCATAGTGACCTGACCGTCACTTCCAATTACTGCAACTCCGTTGCGTATAAGTCCAATTACCGTGGTAGATTTAATATTTTTCTTCGTCATAATTTTATTTTGCTATTTGCCTTCTTAATCTTGCAACAGGAATACGCAATGCCTCCCTGTATTTTGCAGCGGTCCTTCTTGCAATCTTGTAACCAAATTTTGTCAATTGTTCCACAATATCATCGTCAGTAAAAGGTTTTGAATGATCTTCCTCGCTAATAATTTCAGCTATTTTAACTTTGACTTCTTTTGTTGAGACATCATCACCTGATTCGTTTGTTATATGATAACTAAAAAAGTGTTTAAGTTCAAATATTCCAAAGTCTGTCTGAACATACTTACCTCTGACTGTTCTGCTAACCGTTGAAATATCCATCATGATATCCTCTGCAATTTCTTTTTCAAGCATTGGGCTTAAATTCTTTCCCATATTATCAAAGAATTCTTTCTGTCTATGAAGGATAGCATACATTACCTTTAAAAGTGTTTCTTTTCTGGAACGTAGAGATTCAAGGAACCACTTTGCTCTTTCCAAATTATTCTTTATAAATTCTTTTGCTTCCTTATCGTTAGTTTTCATGATATGGCTGTACATGTCATTAAGACGTAATGAAGGTATAGACTTGTCATTTAATTCAACTACATATTCATTATCCTTAAAAGTTATAGTTACATCAGGATAAATATATATATTATCGCTAGTTTCGTAAACATATCCGGGTTTAGGATTCAAATGAGAAATCGTCTTAAAAATTTCGTTAACCTCATCAATTGACAGGTTAAATTCCTTCATGAGTTTTTCATAGTTTTTTAATCTAAACTCATCGAAGTGATTAACGAGAATATCTTTGCACATATTCTTCAATTTCTCATCAATATCGTTATCATTAAGTTGTGTAATCAGACATTCTTCCAAGTTTCTTGAAGCTATACCTAAAGGTTCAAAAGACTGAATTAACTTCAGAACTTTGTATAGTTCATCTTGAGTAAAAGTTTCATTTTCAAAAGCTGTTCCTATTTTCTGCTTTTCAAGGTCAGCTAAAACATCGTCATTATCATCTCTGAAATAACCTTCATCATCGATTGACCAAATGATTTCCTCGCCTATGAATGCTTCTTTTTCTGATATTTCGGAAAGATGCAGTTGAGAAAGCAGGTTATCTTTTAGAGTTACTCTCGTTGACCACATATTCTCATAATTAGCCTTTTCTTCACCATCTATTGATTCATCAGTCTTATATCCTTCATATTCCGAATTAACGTAATCATCGGTATCAAACTCTTCGTCTTCCTTTTTAACTGGCTCGATTACTTCATCTGAATCGTCATTTGATTCAACTTCATTAATATCAGTCTCTTCATCCTGCTGTTCTTCAAGCATTTCATCAACTTCCTCAAGAAAAGGATTAATTTCCATTTCAAGCTTGACCATCTGTTCCAAAGCTATCGTAGGAATAGCCAGCAGATTCTGCTTTTGAATAATCTGCGGCATTAATCTCTGAAGCTGCTTCTGATGTTGTGACTGCTTAAACATTATTTAAATTAATTATTTTAGGATCTTATTATTATCTTTATAAAAAACTTCACCAAACTCTCTTATAATCGCATCTTTCACAAATTCATATATGTTAGTATTCTTTTCCTTGCCAAACTCAAGAGCATCCTCACAAAAATACGATTTTTCATAACGTAATTCGTCATAATTATTTCCGCCTACCCTTATTGGAAACAGCTCGCATGAAACAGGCTTTTTGAATTTGATTTCTCCATTATTGAATGCTTTCTGGAAGCTGCATTTCGCAATATCTCCTTCATAAAATGAAAAAACACAATCATTTTCATTTACAGTATTCATCCAGTACTTTCCATCATAATACACATAGCAGCCTTCACTATCAAGTATCTCAATATTCTTTTGTGATAGATATTTTTTAGCAGCCTCACTATTATTCATAATAATCTCAAGCTCATCTTCTTTTAGAGGAGCCCCAAGAGTTCCTTTTACAGTACAGCAAGCACCCTTGCATTTTTCAAGGTTGCAAAAGAACTTAGTTGAATATATTCGTTCGTCAATAAACATATTACTTATTTTGTAATTTAGGATTTATTAAAGCCACTAAAAATGGATTTTCAAGAAGTGAAATTAGATTACTTATGTCTTGATAAAGTATTTTCCCGGAAGCTGCGATACCAGACCTTTGAATTCCATAGTTAAAAGATTAACCAGACAATCCGATATATTCAGCTCAGTCAATTCACATATCTTATCAATGTTAATCGGTTCAGTATCGTTCAATGCATTAAAAATCTTTAATTCAAAAACATTCATCTCCATTTGTTCTGTTTTAGGAATACTATTTGATTTTGTACTTACTAAATCTGAGATATGAATATTAAGTTCTGAGACGATATCATCCACACCGGAAACAAGTTTAGCATATCCCTTTTTAATAAGATTATTACAACCTTCGGAATTTCTTGAATTTATATTTCCCGGTACTGCGAAGAGTTCACGGTTTTGGTCGAGAGCGAATTCCGCAGTGATTAATGAACCACCTTTGATTCTTGATTCCACTATAAGAGTCCCGAGTGATATTCCGCTAACTACCCTGTTTCTTCGTGGAAAGTTAATCTTTTCAGCTTTAGAACCTATATCGAATTCTGAAATAACTGCTCCGGTTTCCTTAATTTTTTCATAAAGATGTTTATTATCAGGTGGATAAAGATTATCAACACCACTTCCGAGTACAGCGTATGTAATTCCTCCTGCTTCAAGGCATGAATTATGAGCTATAGAATCAATACCTATCGCAAGACCACTAATCACGGGCATTCCCCTAATTGCGAGTTCTTTTGAAATCTCAAAACAAATTTTGCGCCCATAATCACTGGGAGTTCTGGTACCAACGATACTTATTGAATATCTATCGCATTCGCTCAAATTGCCGTAATAGTATAAAATTACAGGTGAATCATAAATATTCTTTAGATTCTTAGGATAATCATCGTCAAAAACCGTTGTTACATTTATTCTCTTCTTATCAAGTCCTTCGAGCAGTTTTAAGTATTCTTCATCAAAGACTTTCGTATTGTTTACGCTTTGTTCAATTTCATGACATGTCTTATCAGAGATACCATCTATACTTTTAAGCGACTGTAAATCGATAGAAAAGAGCTCACTAAGTTTAGAATATTTTTCTGCAATTCTTCTTATTCTAACATCACCAAGGGAGCTGATGCATTTTAGAAAATAAAATAATTTTAAGTTTTCAGATTTTGTATTATTCATAAGATTATTTCTTTAGTTTTGGATCAAGTGAATCTCTTAAACCATCACCTATTAAATTTACTGCAAATACAGTTAACATTATAGCCAGTGATGGATATAGAACCAGACCAAAGTTTGTACCGGTAATTAAATATTTATATCCATCAAATATCATTTGTCCCCAGCTTGCAGTCGGCGGTTGAACACCGAGTCCTAAGAAACTAAGGCTGGCTTCAAAAATAATTGCATTTGCGAGTCCAACGGTAGATGTAACGATTACCGGCGAAAGGGAATTTGGCAATATATGTTTAAAGATTATTCTTCTTTTTCCGTAGCCTATTGCTTTTGCAGCTTCAACGTATTCACTTTCTTTCAAAGTAATAAACTGACCTCTGACTATACGTGCGATTTCTACCCAGCTTGTTAATCCAATAGCAACAAAAGCCTGCCAGTAGCCTTTTCCGAGAACGACTGATATTGAAATAACGAGCAATATCGAAGGAAAGGACCAAACAACATTTATGAACCACATAATAACTCTATCTGGTATTCCCCTAAAATATCCGGCAGTAGCACCTAACAAAATCCCAATAATAATTGCAATGCTTTGAGAAATTAATCCAACTGACAAACTAATTCGAGTTCCATAAATTAATCTGCTGAATATGTCCCTGCCGAATTTATCAGTCCCAAGCAAGTAATGTACTGTATATACGATATTATTACCTGTACCTTCAAAATTCTGAATTGATTCTGTTTTTTGGTTATCAAGAAAATCTATGTATGTAATCTCGTTGTTTTCAATTTTAATAACTTTTTTAACTGGGATGATTTTGGAATTTTCCTTTTTACGCAGGACTTCACTCATGAAGAATGCAGGTTTTGAAGTAAACTCCAGAACCTGTTCATCGGGATTGTGAGGAGTTATTGTATCTGCAAACACAGCAACTAATATTAAAAAGATAACAAATAGTAATGATATGAATGCGAGCTTGTGCCTCTTAAACCTGATAAATGAATAATACCATAGATTATTTTTATTGAAATTAATCATCCGAGTTTTACTTTTGGGTCAAGGAATGCATATAGAATATCAACTGTCAAATTTATAATCACAAATACGACCGCACTGAATAATATAGTACCCTGTATCATCGGGAAGTCCAGCTTTAATATGGAATCCATAGCAAGAGAACCTATACCGGGCCAGTTAAAAATATATTCGATAAAAAAGACACCTCCAAGAGTAGCAGCCAATGACGAGCTCAATGTAGTTATTACAGGATTAAGAGCATTTCGTAATGCATGTTTAATAACGACTTTGCTTTCGCTTAAACCTTTTGAACGAGCAGTTCTTACATAATCTTTATTAAGTTCGTCGAGCATTGAGGTTCTTGTTATTCTTGCCGTGATAGCAAGCGGGCGAAGAGCTAATGCTATTGCGGGTAAAACGATATAAATCCAACCGTTATTTATGTATCCTGCAATCGGGAATAATCTTAATTCTGCACCGAAAATATAAATTAGAATTAATGCAAGAACAAACTGAGGAATAGATATACCGAATAGTGATAATAATATAAAGAAATAATCCTTGAAAGAATAAGGTTTCACGGAAGATACAACGCCAATAGTTATACCGATAATGGATGAAATAATTACAGCAACAAATGACAATAATGCCGTAGCAGGAATCTTTTCAAGAATAGTGTCAGAAACATTGCGATTGGTAAGGTATGATTTTCCAAGGTCGCCCTGAAATGCCCGAGATATAAAACCGAGATACTGAACATAAAACGGTTTATCAAGTCCCAACTCCGCTCTGACAGACCTAACACTTTCCTCATCTGCTCTTTGGCCCAGAATCAGTTTTGCGGGGTCGCCGGGAAGCAGAAAAGTTAAAATGAAGGAAACTGATAATACCCCTAATAATATCAGAAATGAATTGATAATATTTCTAATTATAAATTTTATCATCTTAAAATAAAAAAGTCTCAAACCCATTTAAGAATTTGAGACTTTTACAAACTTGAACCTCTTGACTTATTCTGAAATAATTCTTTTAGCTTTCAGAAAAGTTCTTGCGTAGAAGTCAGAATTCAATGATGCAACAATCACACCGGTTTTAGATCCTGAATGGGCAAAGTATCCGTCGCTTAAATAAATCCCGACATGTGATACTCTTCCTTTATTCATTGTATCGAAAAATATCAAATCTCCAAATTTCAATTCGGCTTTTTCGACTGACTCGCCTACGTTTGATTGTTCATAAGATGTTCTCGGTAACATAATTCCAAGCGCCTGATACATTACGTTTTGAACAAAACCTGAACAATCAAAACCTCTTTTAGAAGTTCCACCCCAAACGTACGGGATGTTAAGATATTCAATTACTTTTGACATCACCTCATCGCTAACCATTTCTGATTCATTAATCGATGCAGGTGTGTAACCGATAAGAGAACTTGATAAGGATTCGAGACTATTCTTCGTGATCGTAGTCTTTTTCATCAAGGTACTGGTGGCTACTAACTCTTTTGAGTTCTTGTAAACATTGGCACCTTTCGTCCCCGAAGATAATTCCGAACCGTTATCAGAGAGCTCCCTTAAACCGGAACAACCCGTTATCATCACAAATCCTATTAGAACCAATGATAAAAACAGTACATTTCGGCTTTTGAGCATTAATTACTCCCTTTTTAAATTACTTTATTAAAGAACTATATTAAAAATATAACTTTTAATTCAATATTGCAATACCTAAATGAATAAATCTTTTAGATTGCAACCTCAACATGCAGCGGTTCATTGCTGTAAATTCACCAAAAGATTCGCTAAAACCAGTAAATCGTTCGGAGGTGCGTACCCAAGAATTTTATTCAATGCACTTATCAAAGAATAAAGCAAAATCTTTATTACGCTTTTTTTCATCTTCCGGAGTTTCGGAGACAAATTAGGGGTGTCCCAATGATTAAATCGGTAAAAATTCGTCCCATTTTTGATTTCATGATGTATTTGGTACTTATTATCAATCCGAGAGGTAAAATGCATATTTTAGCGTATATTTGATATATTTGCATATCGCAGTCATATCGCAGTCATATCGCAGGCATATCGCAGTCATATCGCAGGTATAGAAAAAAAGTGACATTAAGAGGGTGTTTGGAAGGTTATATTTGTGATTTTTATATAGCGCTGCTTATACGGTTATGAAATTGATAATTAAGAATTTTACTTTCAGGAATGATATTTATTAAATGCGGATAGCCTTATTTTGGCTTCGGATATGTTCTTATTTTTAACGAATAGGTTTTTTTTGATAACAGATTGGCACCTTTTATAAACAGAAAAGCACATACCATTCATTGATTGGTACGTGCTTTATTCAAAATTCCAATTTATTATCGATTCGTCTTTTGGTTCTTACGGAAATGCAATGTGATAATGCAAATTATTCCGTATCTTTCGGGGAATTCTTCTTTGCCTTCATTTTCTCTATTAAACCTTTGACGTATTCTTTCTTCTTATTATCTGAAATCTTTGTTTTTCCCAGCCAAGTCTCTAATTCCTCAAATGACCATGTTATTTTAATCTCTTCTTTCAGTAATTTTTCAAGCTCTATTTCGGCATCGGAAGTATCTTCTTCGTTTAATCTCAAAACTAAACAATTTAAGAAAGCTAAAAGAAGTGAATCTTTTAAATTAAGTTTCAGCTTTTTTGCAATGTCTAATTTCTTCTGAGCTTCCCTGTAACTTCCGTACATAATATAAGCCTCAATTAAATTTAATTTTGCCCCTACATAATCTGGCTTGAGTTCAATTGCTTTTGAGTTATCGGCAATCGATTTATCATATTCCTCTAAACATGAAAAAGCACTACCACGATTGATATAAGCATCTGCAAAATCCGGCTCAAGCTCAATTGCTTTTGTGTAATCCGCAATTACTTCCTCATATTTCTTTAAATCATAATATGCAACCCCGCGGTTGTAGTATGCCAATGCATAATCCGGTTTGAGCTCAATTGCTTTTGAGAAATCCGCAATTGCTTCGTCATATTTCTCTAATTTCCTATATGCAATCCCACGGTTGTTGTATGCATCTGCATCATCCGGCTTAAGCTCAATTGCTTTTGTGTAATCCGCAATTGCTTCGTCATATTTCTGTAAATAATAATATGCATTCCCGCGGCTCCAGTATGCATCTGCATCATCCGGCTTGAGTTCAATTGCTTTTGTGTAATCCGCAATCGCTTTTTCATATGATTTGCTATAATAGTACTCACTTCCTCTTCCTTCATAACCATAAGACAAATATAATTTTGCATCTGAAAGTTGTGATGAAATTACTTTTTCATAATATGAATCAATATTTTCATATTCTTGATTAATCCAGATATCTTTTATATCACTTATCAGGTTTTCTTCTTCAAACTTCTTTTTGTTTTTAAACGTATCAGTTTCTTCACATGGTATTTTATCTTCAAATACTTTTATTGCATCTTTAATCCAGAGATTAGCCGAGCCAATTAAATCAATAGGCTTACCATCAATTTCGCCTTTGTCCTGAATCATTGAATATATATCTGATAAATTAGTGAATGGTTTTGATACTATATTAGGAGGTTCGACATTCAATTCATTATATAGTGAATGAAAAAACGAATCAGAATCATATCCTTTAATTATGTGTGTTCCTCTTGTTTTATCTTTCAATAACTCCCTCTGTACTTTCTCTTTAGGGTCATTATCTTTATAACAAATCCAATATAACCCGTGTGAAAACTTTCTTATTTTTGCAAGCTTACCTAATACCGGGTCATCACCACTATAACCGACAATAATCCATAAACTCTTTTGATTAATATCAATTAGAGCAGTTTCAATTGTATTTAATGGAAGTGAAAGTTCGTCGGGTGTATTCATTTGCCAAAACCCATAACTTTGTCCGTGAAGATAAATCACCGATGGAGTTACAAATACTCCGGGTTCAAAGTCTTTTGCATTAGCGATATCATATATAGCGGGAAATATATTAAAAAGTGATAAAGCCATAACTGCTAATGGGTCGAAATTTGTAGTAACGATATAATCTACATATCCTGCTTTCACTAAAGAAGCAAGATAAATATGAGCTATGTTCACTTTAGCTTTATCAATATATTCTATAAACAAATCTTTTCTTTGATCAGACTCTAAACACTTCATATATTCCGTGAATGTTCTATGTTTTGCCTGTTTAACTAAATTTTTAAAGTGTTCACGCTTGTCCAAATCATCCATTATTTCAGATGCTGTTGGTATCCCTGCCGTTTTTGAAACACCGGAACCTATAAACACAGTAGTTGAATATTCTTTATTTCGACAGATATTCATACAAGTCGCAAGTCTTCCCAGTTCATCCTTCTTTTTATCTGACTCTTTTGATACTGATAGACCCTCAATATCCCTTTTTATTACTTTTTTCACTTCAGCCATAATTCTATGCTATTTAGATTCTAAACTACTTTGTTCTCTTTGAAACCATTAATATCTGACTCGGTGTATCCGAGTTCTTTCAGGATTTCATCCGTATGCTGTGAAAGCGTCGGCGGCGGTGTATCCACGTCACCGTCGGTTTTATCAAACTTAGCTGTAAGATTAAATACTTTTATTTTCCCGATTTCAGGAGTTTCAATTTCTGCGATTGCATTTCTGTGCTTTACCTGAGGCTGATTTAATGCGGCATCGAGGCTTAATATTTCACCGGAAGGAATTCCCTTTGCGTTCAAGGCATCAGCCCAGAAACTTGTTTCGTTTTCTTTTAATTTTGCTTCGAGCAGAGGAGTTAGAAGTTTGCGATTTGCTTTTCTCATATCGCGCTCTTTGAACCTTGCATCTTCTTTAAGCTCGGGAACACCAACAACATCGCATAAATCTTCCCATTGCTCCTGCTTGTTTGCAGCGATATTAATGTATCCATCTTTTGTCACAAATGTACCCGATGGTGCGGCGGTGAAATTATCGTTTCCCATAAGAACAGGCTGCTTGCCTCCAATGAGCAAGTTTGCTGCAACCCATCCATTGAATGGCATGATTGAATCGAGCATCGCAACATCAACAAACTGTCCTTCACCTGTTTTCTCTTTATAAAATAGCGCAACCATTATAGCAAATGCAGCGTTAAGTCCGCCTACAGTATCACAGACAGGAAATCCCGTTCTCAACGGATTAAGTGTTTCATCGCCATTGATTGCCATGACACCGCTCAACCCTTGTATTATCTGGTCATACGCCGGTTTGAATGCATCGGGTCCGGTTTGTCCAAAACCTGAGATTGCACAATAAATTATTCCGGGATTAATTTCTTTTAATGTTTCATAAGAAAGACCAAGTCTTTTCATAACACCAGGTCTGAAGTTTTCAACTACAACATCCGATATTTTAACAAGTTTCTTAAAGATTTCTTTTGCAGTATCATCTTTAAGGTTTAGAGTCAATGATTTTTTATTACAGTTTTGTGCAAGAAAACTTGTTCCCATATTCTTCTTATTGAATTCAGGTACGTTCCCAAGTTTTCGTGCAAGGTCGCCGGAGCCCGGGGTTTCAATCTTTATGACTTCTGCGCCGCAAAGTGCAAGATGCAAAGTTGCGAACGGACCTGCTAACACATTCGTTAAGTCGAGAACTCTTACTCCTTTTAGTGATTTTTCTTTCATATTTTTGTTATGATTTTATAGTTCTTTTAGAATTTAGAAGTCAGAAGCTAGAAGTCAGAATAATAAAATAAGTTATGCCAATTAATAATTCAGATTTACATCGAATTTTTTATTGCATTTGTATAGCCTTTTAGCATTTTGCCAACTTCCTGAATATTTTCTCTCAAGTCTTTTGTCTCTGAATACCCTAAATCTTTAATAAGTAGTAATAAATAATTTGTTTCTTCCAACGAACCTTCAGCAATATTAAAAAATCTCAACTTATCTGCTTTACCTTTTTTAGAAAAACCCTCAACATATTAGCTGTAACCGATACTGCAGACCTCCTTATCTGACTTGTCAGACCAAATAATTCTGATTTCGGAAAAGAATTCGTCATTTTATAAATATCTAAAACAATTTTATGCATCTTTTGCCAGACTAACAAATCTTCAAAACATGTGCTTTTATTTTCTATATTCTAACTAAATTTTTATATATAACTAATAAATATTTCTATCTCCTAACTTCTGACTTCTAGCTTCTGACTTCTTCAAAATACTTTCATAATTTTACCTGGCAATTCCCTGCCAAAAAACTCTTCAGATTCTTTGGAGACTGATAATATTTTCCGAAGATTAATATCATCGCGAAGACCAATCTTATTAAACATATTCACAAGGTCTTCTGTGCAAACGTTTCCGCTGGCTTTAGCAGTAAACGGACAGCCGCCCAACCCAGCAAATGCTGTTTCAAAATACCTAATACCATTTTTATAAGCTGTGTAGCAATTAGCGATTCCCATACCGTATGTATCATGGAAATGAGCAGAAAGAGTTACATCAGGATTTCTTTTATAAATTTCCGAAATCATTTTTTCAACTTGCTCCGGGTTTGCATGTCCGGCAGTATCAGCTAAACTAATATTAGTTATTCCGTTTTCAAAATACTTTTCAATAATTCCAATTACTCTATCAAGCGGAATAACTCCTTCAAATCCGCAGCCAAAGGCAGATTGAACTGATAACTGAACTTTCTTATTTGAAGCGATAGCATTCTTTGCCATAACAATGATTCTTTGCAAAGCTTCATCAGTTGTCATTCCTGTATTCTTCTTACTGTGAGTTTCGCTCGCAGAAACACCCATACAAAACATTTCAACCCCGACTCCCATTCCCCTATCGAGTCCTTTTTCATTTAGAACAAGTCCTGAAAGAATTGTTTCAGACGGTTTATTTTCGGGGATTGCGAAGTACTTAAAGAGTCCATCTGTATCTGCCATTGTGGGTACCTTAACCGGATGTACAAATGAACCAACCTGTATGATATCAATACCCGTGAGCATCAACTCTTTTATCCAATTAACCTTCGTTTCAAACGGAACGATTTTCTGTTCAACCTGAAGGCCATCTCGCATTCCAACTTCGTGAATGTATATTTTATCCATGATTTAATTTTTGTTCTTATAATAAAATCCCCACAGAGAACAAGTGGGGATTTAAACATAATTTAGAATTGTCTTAATAATTAATTAATTTTATCAGCAATTGCCTGTGCCATTTCAATAGTTGTGTTAGAACCGCCCATGTCGTAAGTTTTTACTTTACCTTCTTTAATAACTTCTGCTGTTGCCGTTTCTATCTTCTCTCCTAATTCCTTTTCACCCAGCCAGTCGAGCATCATCTTTGCGGAAAGAATTGTTGCAATAGGATTTACCTTGTAAAGTCCAACATACTTTGGTGCGGAACCATGCGTCGGCTCGAATACGGCTAACTTTTCACCTATATTACCTGAACAGCCAAATCCAAGTCCGCCAACCATTTGTGCACATAAGTCAGAGACAATATCACCAAATAAATTTGGTGCTACAAGAATATCGTAGTTATGAGGATTCTTCAAGAGCCACATCGTAATTGCGTCAATATTTGCATCGTCCATTGCTATATCAGGAAAATCTTTCTTAACTTCTTTTGCCATTTCAAGAAACAGGCCGTCAGTTGCTCTAACAACATTTGATTTATGTACAACAGTCACTTTCTTTCTGTTAAACTTTCTTGCAAACTCAAAAGCTGCTCTGATAATTCTTTCAGACCCTTTCTTCGTATTAATTTTGCAGGAAATCGCAAACTGATCAGGAGCTAAATCCTTGAACGGAGCGAATGGTTTTGAAATTTTTGCGAGCAATGATGAAAGTTCTTCGGGAACAGGGTTAAACTCTACGCCTGAATACATTCCTTCTGTATTCTCGCGAAATATTACCAAATTGATATTATCTTTATAGTTAAGAGGATTCCCATCATAGCCTTTGCATGGTCTAAGACACGTGTAGAGATCGAACATTTGCCTCATTCTAACAATTGGTGAACGATAAACAAGTCCTTTGTTTTGAAGTTCAGGTATTAATTCTGAAGCCGCAGCTTTAACGGGTTTTGAGGTAATTGCACCAAAAAGTGCCGCATCTACATTTTTCAAAAGTTCGATTGTTCTTTCCGGAAATGCATCGCCTTCTTTGCACCAGAATTCCCATCCGATATCACCGTGAATATATTCAGCATCGAACCCTGTTTTTTCCAATACTATTTTTGAAGCTTCAAGAACTTCAACACCTACGCCATCTCCTGGCAGATATGCAATTTTGTATTTTGCCATTTATTGCTCCTATTAAATTTTAAGTAAATGAGGAAATACAAAAATATCTAATATAAAGCATGAACTCAATGAAATTAGTATTCCTTTTGTCGTAAATAAATCGGTATTGAATGCTGAAAGTGTTGTGGCAAGATACTGGGTAGGTACGGACGAGTAACGGGAAAACAACGGGAAAACAACGGGAAAACAACGGGAAAACAACGCAACTAATAATTAGTAAGAAATATAATTAATTTTCCCATTTTACTTTTCTTACAGTATTTGGAAATTCGACATTGAAATTTAAATCATATTGATTCGTTAAATAAGATTCATTAACAATCTTCATATATTCTTTAGATAGTGGTTTTTCAATTTCAACTTTTCGTGCATAATAGCCATTCGATACAGTAACAATATTACTGTAAATTATTTTCAGAAACTCTTTTTTATCTGTGTTGAAGTATGCATACTTTTCGACATATTTTTTATCTGCATTGATCCAGTACTTTACTAATTTATCCTTTCCAATCAAAGTAATAACAATTTTGCTGCTATCTTCTGACATGGATAAGGTATCGCAATCTGTATAAATAATTCTACCGGTCCCCGACATCACATTCATAAGATCATCGAAAGTACATTTGATTCTTGCAATAGCACCGATATTATTATCATTTGTTGGACCCTCGATGACCTTATCATTGAGATTATCAAAATATATGAAATTATTCCTGTTTACATTCGCTATCACTGCATCCATACTAATGAAAGCAAAACTACCTGAAATTTTAAACCATAAACTGTCGTTCTTTTTTATTTTAATATTAATGTTTCCAGTTTGGTTAAGAGAGGAGGTATTTATCTTAACGATATTTTCGGTGGATAAAAGGTTAATCTTATCGTAGTTATAATTAACTACTCTTATTAGGTCAATTGCTTTGATTCTTTCCGGTGAATTAAGAAAAACCTCACGATTCTTTTTCAACGAGTCCAACGTATTCTGCTTTTCCCTTAATGAATCAAGTACAGAACCATTTTCCTGTGAATAAACTTGAGAATAGGTACAGTACACTGATATCAGGAGCAATATTTGAATTATAATTTTCACTGTTAAGGTGTATATTAAGTATCAATTTATTTAATTTATCGAGAAAAGAAAACTCAATTTAAGTCTTATACATTGTCATTAGGATTGTACATCCATATTCCATTTTGCCATAGAAGATGCAGCTATTGCGACTTCTACCTGACAACAAATATGAATCTAATTAATTCATTCGTTGATTCTGTCTTAAAAGAGATTCAATCATATTCGAAACAATTCCAAAGTGAGACTGTAGATACAATTTATTTCGGCGGAGGCACTCCCAGTGCATTAAATACAGAGAAGCTATCGAGCATCCTTTCACAAATATTTAATAATTTTAATATATCTAAAACTGCTGAAATAACGATTGAATGTAATCCAGAAGATGTAATAGAAGATAAAAATAAATTTAAAGGAATTGCTAAATCGGGT
>JBAYUG010000047.1:0-24745 GCA_041675325.1 Kapaibacterium sp. (SeqCode) | reverse complement strand
TTTACATGGTAAAGAACGGATATTTACTTTTCAACGGAACGATTAAATATTCGGGAAATGAATCAGGATTCAGGAAATACTTAAAGCAGAACAAAATTAAGAACTTCAAAGAAGTTGACTGCACAGGAAAAACTGTTATGCCCGGATTTGTTGACTCGCATACACATCTGGTTCATGCAGGCTCAAGAGCGAATGAATACGAAATGAAGATTCAGGGAAAATCCTATGAAGAAATTGCAAAAGTCGGCGGCGGAATTGCGGCAACTGTTAAAGCCGTAAGGAAAGCCACAAAGACCGAGCTGCATAAACTATCTGAAAAGAGATTACATAATTTTATAAAATACGGTACGACAACTCTTGAGGCAAAATCCGGTTATGGTCTTGACGTTAAGAATGAAATTAAACTGCTTGAAGTTATAAATAAACTCAGCAGAAAGAACAAGTACGGCGTTGATATACTGCCGACATTTCTTGGTGCACATTCAATCCCTCCCGGAGTAAGCAAGAAGGAATACATTGATACAGTTTGTTATGAAATGATTCCGCAAGTTGCTGAAAGAAGGCTTGCAGTGTTTATAGATATATTCTGTGAGAAGGGTTACTTCGACGCTAAGGATACAAAGCATATACTTTCAATCGGTGCAAAGTTTGGTATGATACCAAAAGTTCATACAGACCAGTTTTATTCCATTGGCGGAATAGGTGCGGCAAAGAAAGTTAATGCAATCTCAGTTGATCATCTTGAAGTTCTGAATCAAAAGGGCATAAATCAACTCAAAGGAACGAATATAATTGCAACATTACTTCCCGGTTGTTCTTACTTTCTGAACATGGTTTATCCGCCAGCAAGAAAGCTGATTGAAAGCGGTATCCCTGTAGCTTTAGCAACTGATTTCAACCCCGGTAGCTGCAATACTGAGAATATGCAGATAATAATGTCTCTGGCGTCCTTAAAAATGAAAATGACGGCAGAGGAAATCATTAATGCAGTCACCGTAAACGGTGCTTTTGCATTGAATATCCAAGATAAATCAGGTAGTCTTACTTCTGGAAAACAAAGCGATATACTCGTTTTTGATTTTCCTATTTATAAGGATTTGATTTATCATTTTGGTGTAAATCAACTGGAGAAAGTTTACAAAAAAGGAAGAAACGTCCTTAACAATTAGTATTATTAACGTTAACTAATATCATTTAACATTTAATGGAACACATGGTACATAGTGAATCAGAAAAGTATAAATCTGATTTGCATGATGCATTTAAACTAAAATTTGCAGATAAACTGACTGATGAAGACCTCGATTTTATCTCGAAGTCTTACGATAAGTATATATTTGAAATGATTAAGTTAATGAGAGAAGGCAAAACCGCACATGAAAAATTTTTTTCAGATATTATACTTAAATCAATTGATGCAATCATAGGCTATAACAGTGATAGGCAGGTATTTCTCTGGAACGAAGGCGCCGAAAAGATATTCAAATACACCAAAGAAGAAATTACTAACAAGGATATAAACATTCTTAATCCTGATAAAGCAAAGGCAAATGAAGAACTTGATTCTCTGCAGAAAGAAATAGATGAAAAAGGTTTTGTTACAAACTACGAAACTCTCGGACAAGCAAAAGACGGAACAATAATAAACATAAGCTTATCGCAGTTCCCAATATTTGGAGAGAAGGAAGAGTTCCTTGGAATTGTATCCATCATCAGGGATATAACAGTCGTCAAAGAACTTGAAAAGGAATTAAGAGAATCTGAAAACCTGGCGCTTATAGGACAGGTTGTATCATCAATTGCACACAATCTGTCTAATCCTCTTAACATTATTTCCGGAAACGCCGACTATCTGCTTCTCGAAAAGAAAGATGGAGACCCGGATTTTGAAGAGCTGAAAGTGATAGTATCAGAAGCAACACGCATTACAAAATCAATACGCTCGATTCTGAATTTTGCCAAACCTATTACTCCTATGAGGGAGGAAGTTAAGCTGAATGACCTTCTGACTGATACACTCAGCGGTTTCAAATTTTTAAAAGGACAGAAAGAGATTGAGCTTAAAAAGAATTTCTGCAAAGAAAATCCGGGTGTAAAGATTGATAAAGAACTGTTCAAGGATGTTTTCTTAAACATTGTTGGAAATTCAATTCAGGCAATTCCCGCAAACAAAAAAGGTCTTATTTCTGTAAAGACTTATACTGATGAAAAGTATTCTTACACGGAAATTACCGATAACGGTGCTGGTATCCTTGAAAGCGACATCGAAAATATTTTTAAGCCGTTCTTTAGTACGAAGGGTTACGGAAAAGGCACAGGGCTCGGACTTGCGTTCACCGAAAGAGTAGTAAAAGAGCACAACGGAACAATAAATGTTAATTCAGTAAAAAACAAATACACAACCTTCCTGATAGGCATTCCTTTAAAGTAATTTCACCCTGCAATTATGTAGAAATATTCCCTCATTTTAGGTAATATTCATTTTAATAAATTAAATGATGCCAAATACTATAAAAGTTCTGCTTGTTGATGATGAAGTAAACCAGTCTGCACTTCTTAGAAAGGTTCTGCAGAGAAAAGGGCTCAATGTAACAGAAGAGAATAACAGCGTTAGAGCAAAAGAACTTATAGAGAAAGAGTTTTTTGATTTGATTGTCTCTGATTTGCAGATGCCTGAGGTTTCCGGGATGGATTTGCTTAAGGCGAAACCAAAGGAAACTTTGTTCATTATGATTACAGGTTACGGGTCGGTTATGACGGCGGTTGAATCGATGAAAAACGGTGCATATGATTACGTAAATAAACCTTTTAATCTTGAGGAATTTATGCTCAAGATTGAGAAGGCTGTTGAAAAGATTAAGATTACAAGGGAGCTGAACGGTTTCAGGAATTTAGTTACGGATAGAGAGCCTTTTCCCGGGATAATTGGTACGAGCAAAAGGATGCTTGAGGTTTATGATTTTATAGAAAAGACTTCTAAGATAAACGTTAACGTTCTTATTTATGGACAAAGCGGAACCGGCAAGGAGCTTGTCGCACGCGCTCTTCATTACAGCAGCGACAGGAAGAATCATCCTATCGTTGCGATAAACTGCAGTGCGATTCCCGAAAACCTGCTTGAGAGTGAACTCTTCGGGCATACAAAGGGTGCTTTTACAGGAGCTATAGAAAATCAGAAGGGGGTTTTTGAACAAGCAAACGGCGGGACTTTGTTTCTTGATGAGATTGCAGAGATGCCTTACCAGCTTCAGGCAAAACTTCTGCGTGTGCTTGAAAACTGGGAGTTCAAGCCGATTGGCAGCGATAAGGTTAAAAAAGTTGACGTTAGACTGATTTCAGCAACAAACCAGAACATACAGGAGATGATTGCCGAAAAACGTTTCCGTGAAGACCTTTTTTACAGAATATCCACAATTTCACTCAACCTGCCGACTCTTAACGACAGGCTTTCGGATATTCCTGCTCTAACATTTTACATTCTAAAAAACGTCAGTAAGAAATTCGGCAAAGAGCTGAAAATAACCTCCGACGCTATTTCGCTGCTTTCTAAACATAATTATAAAGGTAACATCCGTGAGCTGGAAAACATACTCGAACAGGCTGCGGTTTCCGCCACGAACAACAAAATAGACATTAAAAATCTTTCGATTTCAGAAGACAACAATTTCCTCGACGATTGCCTCAGCAATGCACACGGGATGAGCCTTAAAGACCTTGAACGAAAGTACATATTAAAAGTGCTTGAATTGACAAAAGGCAATAAAAAGAAGGCTGCCGAGAAGCTTGGGATTGACAGAAAAACACTTTATAACAAATTAAGTGAGTTCGGAATCGTCTTTTTAAAAGAGTAAATATTCCACACTGCAAGTCCGTTTTTTCTACACGGTATAAATTACGCCGTTCTAAATAAGAAGTGTAAAATATTGCCACTATTTTACATATGAAATTCATACATTAAGTCCTATATATCCACATTTTTTCTTTAATCTTCATTGTATAACCATCTCAATATCTCAAAATATGGTACACTATTTGCACACTATATATTGAAGTTAAAGATTCAGTGGAAACAAGAGTAAAAATATATTGCATAACCCATGAGATTTGCAGTCTGATTAAGAAGGTTCTTAGTAAGCACAATATCATATCAAAGTGCGAAAATTATACTGAGTTATCAGTCACCAAATCAATTGATGATATTGTTTCAGAATGCAAAAACTCCGCTGATATAGTCATACTCGACCAGGAACTTGATAAAGAATTCAAGCAGCGTATGGTACTGAGCTTAGCTGATTTGACTTTTATATGTTTGCCCTCGCTGAAAGATAATGATCTTCCTGACGTACCGGAAAACGTATATCAGATTTCAGAGCCATTCAAGCTCAGTGAGTTTGAAGAAGTTCTTTTAAAAATAGTAAATAAAAAAACTTTATAGAATGTTTAAAAGTAAATTAACGATTTTTACGCTTTCTGCTTTTTTGGTTATAAGCGTTTTTATAATCGCATTGAATTATACAGTGATTAAAGCTAAAAGCTCGGATGAGTGTTTTGCCTGTCATGAAGATAAAAACCTGACGATGGATGTGAGCGGCAAGAAAAAATCATTATTCGTTGACCCTTCACTGTATAAAAAATCTTCTCACGGGGGTTCTGACTGTAAGGATTGCCATGAAGGATATAATCCCGATGAGATTCCGCACAGCACGAAAAAAGCAGACATAAAATGTCAGAACTGCCACGATAAGTTTCCTCCTATTGAGAAAAGTGTTCATGCGAAGAATGACTGCAACTCATGCCACAATCCGCATTACCAGAAACCTACAAAAGAAATGAAGGCTAACCAGACAGAGGAATGCTTGAAGTGCCACAACAATAAAAACATAAAGGACTACAATACAAGCATTCACTCTAAAAAGAATGTTGGCTGCAACGGATGCCACAATGGCGGACATGAAGTGAAGAAAATTTCAAAGAGTGAAATAAGTTCATCTTGCGGCAAATGTCACGGAAAACATCAAACAGATTTTAACAACAGCATACATCAGACTGTTATGCGTGATGGAAATAAGAACACGCCGACATGCATTGACTGTCACGGTGCACACAAGATAATCGCAAGCAAGCTTTCAATCGAGTCAGAGGCATGTTTGAAATGCCATCTTGACGAAAAGCTTTTCCCGGGTGAAGAAAGAGGCTCAGCTAAGTTTGTTGCAAAATACAAAACAAGCATTCACTCATCTATTCAGAAAGATGGTAAACAGGCAGCCGGATGCGTTGACTGCCACGGCGACCACATGATTGAATCAACATCAGATCCTACAAAGTCAACTGTAAAAGCAAGGATGATGGAAACATGCGGCAAGTGCCATGCGAAGGAGGTTGATCACTACAACAAATCGTCGCACGGTGTTTCGTTTAAAAACGGTGATCCGAATGCCCCCATGTGTTCCACCTGTCACGGCGAACACAGCATAAACGCAGTTCTGCAATCGGATGAATTTTCAAAGATAAACCAGACTGAAATGTGCCTGGATTGTCATAAAGACAATAAGGTAAACCCGAATAAGAACACTCATCTTGACGATTATAAAAGCAGTTTTCATTATTTAGCTTTAAAGAACGGGAATTTAAAAGCGGCAACCTGCAGCAATTGCCACGGTCCGCATGAAATGAAAAAAGCTTCGGATCCCGAATCGCAGATTTACAAAAAGAACATTGATAAAACATGCGGGCAGTCAGAGTGCCACGTCCAGCAAAAAGTTGACTATGACGGGAGTATTCATCACGTTGGATTAATGACGAAGGAAAATTCAGATTCTCCGACTTGCAACACTTGCCACGGTGCACATCAGGTCGTAACGACAGATTCGATCGGAAACAAGGAAGGCTCAAAGCAGAGAGGTATTGTAAAGCTTTGTTCAAGTTGTCATGCCTCCGTTGAGATTGTCAGCAACAATGACCTTAAGAATGTTACTAAGAACTATAACGACAGTTACCACGGTCTTGCAGTAAGAGGCGGTTCAAACAGTGCCGCATCGTGCGAAAGCTGCCATGGCAATCATAACATCAGACCTTCGACTGATCCTTTATCGTCGGTGCATTCTAACAATCTTGGTAAGACCTGCGGCTCCTGCCATCCCGGTGCAGATAAGGTGTTAATAAACACAAAGATTCACGTGCTGGACGCAGAGGTCGAGAACCCGCTTCTTTACTGGATTACAAGATTTTATATCATTCTGATTGTCGCGATAATCGGAGGAATGATTCTGCATAACATTCTGGATTACAGAAGAAAAACTAAAGACAAAAAGGCGGTATAACAAATATATGAAACACGAAGAAAAATATTTAAGAATGACATTCAACGAGAGGATTCAACATTTCCTTCTCCTCTCTTCATTTATAACACTCGTTATTACAGGTTTTGCTTTGAAGTACCCTGAAGCATGGTGGGTAGCATGGGGTCCTAAAGTTTTTGGTCAGTATGCATTTGAATTAAGAGGTCTTATTCACAGGATAGCAGCTGTAATCATGGTAGTTGCGTCTTTCTATCATCTATTCTACATAATTTTTACGCAGCGCGGCAGAAAACTCGTAGCCGACCTGTGGTTTTACAGACAGGACCTTACAGATCTAATGGAATCACTTGGATATATAACCGGGAAGAAAAAAGACAGACCGAGACTCGGCAGGTTCAGTTACATTGAAAAAGCTGAATACTGGGCAGTAGTATGGGGAACGGTTGTCATGGGAGCGACAGGGGCAGTGCTTTGGTTCCAGAATTTCTTCCTGCCGATAATAAACGTTTCCGGAATGGATATTGCAACAGCCATTCACTGGTACGAAGCAATACTTGCATCACTGGCAATATTAGTCTGGCATTTTTATTTTATATTCCTGAACCCTGACGTGAGACCAATGAACAAGGCATGGTACACAGGTTTCCTTACAAGACATCAGATGGAACATGAACATGCTCGCGAACTCGATGAAATTGAGGAAGCAAAGAAAGAAGAAGCAGATAGTTGATCCGCCACGGCGGATGCTGGAGAACGCATAGTTGATAGTTGTAAATCATTTTAAATGTAGTAAGTTTAAACAACAAGCTTATGGACGAAAATAAGGAAGTAAACAAGGACGAAAGCACACCGGTCAAAAAGAAGAAACGATTCTTCAGCAAGGTGACGGGTTTCAGAAGATTTCTTCTATTTTCCGGTATTTACTTTTTTATCTTTGTTATATTCTTTGCGGTTTCCGCAGAATATACATCAAGACCTTCATTCTGTCCGACCTGTCATTACATGGAGCCATTTTACAACAGCTGGAAATCTTCTTCACACAGCAACGTGCAGTGTGTTGAATGTCACTTCGAACCTGGACTCCAGGGTACTATAAAAGGAAAGTTAAACGGTCTTGTTCAGATTGTTAGTTATGTATCAACGTCGTACAAGAAAAGAAAACCCTGGGCTGATATTCCAGATAATACATGCTCGCGTTCAGACTGTCATGCTAAGCAGAGCATTCAGGATACAACTTACGAAACGAAAGGAATATTGTTCAACCATAAGCACCATCTTTCGGAGCTGCGAAGAGGAAAGAAACTTAAATGTACAAGCTGTCATGGGCAGATAGTGCAGGGTTCGCACATGCAGGTTACTTATGAGACGTGTTTTAATTGCCACTTCCATAAATCTGATGACCCGCAACACAAATATGACAAGCTTGCTGACTGCAAAACTTGCCATGAGCTCGGGAATAAAACAAAAGAACAGCTCGCATCAATGCGGTATAATCATACAACAGTTGTTGAAACTAAAACTGAATGTTTAAGCTGTCATACAAACGTTATAAAAGGCAAAGGAGAAGTTGGTAAGGAAAGATGTTTCCAGTGCCACTTTGAAGATAATAAACTCGATAAATATTCCGATACAGAGTTCATGCACAGCACACACATTGCAAAGCACAGCATGAGCTGCGGATACTGCCATTCTCCTATAAAACATAAAGTAGAAAAGATGGATGTTAATACTCCTCCCGATTGCCAGTCATGCCATTCGGGTGCTCACTCATCCATGGTTAGCTTGTATGCAGGCGAAAAAGGATTTAACACCGAGCCTTCTCCGAGCTCAATGTACTTAAGCGGTATAGACTGCAAAGGGTGTCACATTCTTCACGAAACAACAAGCAAGAATGTTAACGTTGAAAAATCCGGGCAGGATGCCTGCGATAAATGTCATGGTAAAGGTTACGGAAAACTTATTCAGCAGTGGGAAGCATCTTCAGTTAAAAGACTCGCAGTTATCAAATCAATATTTAACACTACAAGCGGTATTGTTAAAAGTTCTTCGAGCAGCAGAAAGAATGAAGCCTTATTAAAGCTTGATGAAGCAATGCACAACATAAAAACCGTGGATGTCGGAAAGAGTGTTCATAACATTCAGTTTGCGGACAAGCTTCTCGTTGGCAGTTACGGGATTATGAAAGAAGCTCTGCAGATTGTAGGTTCAGCTAAGCAGCTTCCAGAATTCAAAGCAAGCACAGAATACGTTCCAAACGAATGCTACAACTGTCACGGCGGTATTCAGGAAGTTAAAGTAAATGCTTTTGGCAAAACATTTTCGCATAGTACGCATATCGTGAAACAAAGACTTCAATGCGACAGGTGTCATTCTAACTCCAAGAAACACGGGGAATTGATACTCAGCCAGAACTCGTGCAATACGTGTCATCATAGTAATGCAAAGAACAATGAATCATGTGCAAACTGCCACAACTTACAGGTTCAGACTTACAACGGTACTCTTAATGGAAAAAACGAACCCGACATAATGAAACAAGCAGGGGTTGGCTGCACGGATTGTCATCTTGAAAAAGGAAATATCTTCAAGCCTGACGATAAAAACTGTGCTAAATGCCATGATGCGGAATACTCGAAAATGATGGCTGAATGGAAGGCTGACGTTAATAAATCAGCGGGAACACTAAGGGAAATCATTAGTAAAATAAATATGGATAACGATGCTGAAGTTATTGAAGCAAAGAACTTAATTAATAAGATTTCCTCTTACAAGAGCCTGTATGTTCACAATTATGGATTGATATCAGACCTGCTAAGTCAGAAGAAAAAAGCATTAGAAAAATACGCAAAATAATATTGATTTTGATTTATCTAAAAAATATTTATATTTATAAACTTAACTAAACCAAACAATTATGAAAAGAAAAATTTTCATTACTGTTAGTGTGACGCTGTTTGTTGGATTGTTTTTGTTCTCATTCTCAACTTTACCGTCGCACGAAACAGGTTCGTTTAAGTACGTTGGTGCAGTAAAATGCGCAGGAGCCTGCCACAAATCTGATGCCCAGGGCAAACAGCTTGATGTATGGCAGAACTCCGGTCACGCTAACGCGTGGAAAACTCTCGAAACTCCCGAAGCAGATAAAATTGCAAAGGATAAAGGATTTGACACAAAGGCAGTGGAAACGCCTGCATGTATTAAATGCCATGTAACCGGAAAAGATTTAGATCCTTCTGAGTTCACAGAATCGTTCGACAAAACACAGGGTGTACAGTGTGAAAGCTGTCATGGTCCCGGCTCAGAGTACAAAGCAATGTCAATCATGAAAGACAAACAGAAAGCCATCGAGAACGGTCTGGTTGTCGTAGAAGGTGAAGCTGCTTGTACAGGATGCCACAATGACGGAAGTCCTACTTTCAAAGGATTTAACTATGCTGAAATGTGGGCAAAGATTCAGCACAAAAAACCTTAAGTTTTAGATTTTTACTCCAGAACTGGTCATTAATCCATTTTGACCAGTTCTGTATTTTAATATTTAGAGAGGAATTTTTTTAAAATTTACTTCATACTATGAGGAAATTTACAGTTTTTACGTTTGTTTTGTTTTTTGCATTATTGGCTTCCGGATTATCTCAGACATTGAATCTAAGATTTAACAACGCTTTTTACACATGGAAACGCGTTGATTCCCTTACCGGCTCCAATACAGATGCAACTTACACAACTCACCTCAAAGGTTATCAAAACCTGGCATTCGACCTGAATTTCGGGAAATGGACACTGAGTTCATTCGTTCAAACCGATGAGGATGTTATTAACAAAATAGACAGGGGATTTTCATTCAGGTTTTACGACGTTTACCTTAAAGGAAATAATCTGTTTAATGTGCTTGACCTTAAACTTGGCAGACAGTACGTAACTGCGGGTTCGGGAAGAGGTACGATAGACGGAGCGCATTTCAAGCTGAAACTTGGCGACAAAAAACAGTATCAGTTTATAGGTTATGGCGGTTATCTTACTCCGCTTGCGTACGATTTTCAGGGATACAAACAGCTGCAGGATAATTTCCTTGCGGGTGGACAGTTCTTGTACTACGGCGTGAAAGACCTTTCTGTCGGTCTTAGTTACGCAATGAAGAGAAGAGGCACGGACCCTTACTATACAATCCGCCCCGACGAACTCTTTAATCCGAAAGTAGTTTATATAGAGACGGAATCAAAATCCGAACAGATTGCCGGTGCTGATGTCTCGTACAGAATCAATAAGAAGCATAACGTTTTCGGACGTGCTTATTATGATATCAATATGAAGAAGCTTTATAAAGCCGAAATAAACGGAAGCTTCGCGCTTACGGATAAAGTTAAGCTTTCTGCGGGATATTATTACAAGCAGCCTCAGTTAAGTTATAACACAATTTTCTGGGTGTTCAATTACAAGAAATACCAGGAAGTTGAAGGCGGTATCGATTATGCCGCAAAAATATTCGGCACTGATGCGAATGTTTACGGCAGATTCGGCGGTGTCTTTTACGAATCCGATAACTCATTGAAGTTTCAGCTCGGTATTTCAAATCCATGGTACGGACTCGGAATCATCAAATACACGGGCTATGCGGGAGAATCGGAGGGTGCTTTCGGGTATTTCAACCATGACCTTTACAAGAATCAATTTGTTCTTACCTCAAACCTGAACTATACAAGATACAATCTTGGAAACTATAATTCAGATAAGGTTGATGTATTCGGCGGTGCTCTTGGACTTACTTACAGACCTGTAAATCATTTTTCTATCGATGCACAGGGGCAGTTCATGACGAACGAAATCTATAAGTTTGATACAAGGTTCCTGCTTGGATTCAATCTCTGGCTGTTTACAAATTTTAACAAATAAACA
Organism: Kapaibacterium sp. (SeqCode); assembly: GCA_041675325.1. Taxonomy (GTDB): domain Bacteria; phylum Bacteroidota; class Ignavibacteria; order Tepidaquicellales; family Tepidaquicellaceae; genus CAIKZJ01. The sequence continues at coordinate 13,553 of JBAYUG010000047.1, read as the reverse complement.
TAAGCATAAGATTATGAATTTAAAAAAGTTTTATATCGTATTTCTAACATGTGCATTTTTATTCATTTCGCTCACTGCTTATGTTTTAAAGAATAAGAGTTTAACAAGAGTATTCGGTGAATCCGAAATTGTTAAAGTGAGCGCACAAAGCAATAAAGATGTAATAAAATTTAACCACAAACTGCATGCCTCGAAGGATGTAGGTTTAGTGTGTAAGGATTGCCACAAGGCTGCCTATGAATCTGGAAGGGTAACCGACAATCTCAATCCTAATCACGAGAACTGCGTTGCGTGTCACGATGTCAAAGACGATAAAGAATGTAAACTCTGCCATTACGATGGTGTTTACAAGAAAATCGGCTCTGCTCCAAAAGAACTTATATTCGCGCATAAAAAGCATGTTGCACAAAAGATGAATTGTGATTATTGCCATGTCGGTATCGAAAACGTTAAGTATGCAAGTGATGCTCCGAACGGCGGATTTCCAAACATGGAAAACTGCTATACCTGCCATGACAATAAACAGCAGACTAATTCATGCGAAGCCTGTCATACAAACCTGACAAACCTTAAACCGATGGACCACATGAATTCTAATTTCCTGAATGAGCACAAGATAATTTATGACGCATCTTCAAATACAGCTATGAATAACAACTGTATGATGTGTCATTCAAACTTCTTCTGCGAAAACTGCCACCAGCCGGTGAAGTATCAGGGAACGAATACACCTAAGAATTTCTATGCTCCATATTATAATAAGGATCAGGTAACACGCACGGACAGGACATCTTTGCAGAAACTAACTACTGCGCATGACCTGAACTATATTTACTCACACGGACTTGATGCACGGCAAAAATCGTTCGAGTGCAAAACTTGTCACGACCCTGTTGATTTCTGTGCCGCTTGCCACCAAAACGGCGGAAACCTTCCGACCGGTTTGATGCCAAAAAACCATCTCGTAGCGAACTTTAAGACTTTCGGAGTTGGTACGGGCGGCGGGTTACACGCAGAACTTGCAAAACGTGACATGGAGTCATGCGAAGCCTGTCACAGTGTTAATGGTGCTGATCCGACATGCATACAGTGTCATGTTGACAATGACGGCATAAAGGGTACAAATCCAAGAACACACGAATCAGGATTTATGAAAGATGATAAAGGTAACTGGCACAGTACTAAAGGTTCAATATGTTATACGTGCCATTCTGATGCAAATGCCCGTCCTGACGGAATGTCCGGTGTAGGCTTCTGCGGTTACTGTCATACAAAACTAAAGTAAATTATAAAGATTATGAAAAAAATATTTATATTGTATTCATTAGTCCTGTTTGGGTTTATGGTATTCGTTTACGGCTGCAGCGAGGTTAAGAAAGACCTTGCGGTTGCTCCATCGCCGGAACTTCATCCAAGCGGATGGGTTGACCCATCCTCGGCTGATTTTCACGGTGCATGGTTTTCAAGTAATGACTGGAATCTGAATGGCTGCAAGTCCTGCCACGGTAGCGATTACGGAGGCGGTACTTCAGGAGTTTCCTGCATTACATGCCATACGGGTGGTCCCGAAACCTGCAACACGTGCCACGGAAATAACAACCATATTTATCCACCGCTGGCTTTGAACGGTGCATCGCAGAATACTGACAGAGGTGTAGGCTCACACGTGAAGCATATGATTACCGACTCTACTCAAAGGTATTCAAAGGTTGTTCCTTGTAATGAATGCCATCTTCCTGTGAGTTCTTTCTCAGACCCTAACCACATAATAAAGGACGGAAAGAATGCCGCGGGAGTAGTTTTCGGAACACTCGCGAATACAGTAACAGAAGGTGTAACTCCAAATCCGCAATGGGACCAGAATCAACAGACATGCTCGAACGTTTATTGCCACGGCACGTTTAAGAACGGTAATAATAATGCCGCACCGGTGTTTAATGACCCGTCATCCGTGGTGTGCGGTTCTTGCCATGGAAACGCAACTACAGGTAATGCTTTGCCGGGCGGAACGCATCCAAACTTGTATCCGAGTATTACTCAGTGCTGGCTTTGCCACGGCGGAGTTATGAATTCAAACGGAACTTTCAAGGATAGATCAAGACACGTAAATGGAATAGTTGATATTGGTATCAAATAAAATTCAGCATTTCTGATATTAACCCCGCTTATTCTGTTAAGCGGGGTTTCTTAAAAAACTGCTTAGGAACAGTTTAAAATCACGCAATAGGGGAATAAATTAAAGGTTTTTAGATAATCTTTTGGTGTAACTTAATTATTATTTATCGTGTTATTATTAACAGAATCTAACGTTCTTTTTAATTATATTAACAAAATTAAAATTTAAAATAAACTAATACTTAAAAATGAAAAAACTACTTTTATTGTCAATATTTGCACTTCTTATAGCCGGTTGTTCAAAAATGGAGGAGAAGAAACCGGGTATGGATAAGAATAAGACAACGACTCAAGATCAAATGGACCCAAACACTAAAATGCCTCCAAATCATCCCGACGTAAATCAGAATACAGAGGGCAATATGACCGATGCGGCAGGCGATGATGCCAAAGATCCTAAAGCCGATGAACTTTCAAAAGGTGCATATGATTTTGAAAACACTTATAAAAAGGACAATAATTTAAAGAAAGATCTTATTACAAAACACATGTCTGCGGGCAACTATTTGATGTTTGAAGCAAACCTGAGTCCTAAGAAAAAATATAAACCTGCTTTAATGCATTACCGCAGAGTCCTTGAACTTGACCCTTCAAATGCAGAAGCCCAGAGGAATAAAGCACAGATTGAAGAGATTTACACAAGCATGGGAAGACCAATTCCTCAGGATTAAAATTTATCTATGAATAATATATATAAGTATAGCGTTTTTGTATTAATATCTCTTGTATTAGTAGGGACATTTGTTGTACCGATTCCGACGATTCCGGGATTGTACGACAAGGCAAGAATTATTTATCTGCATGTTCCGCTTTCATGGATAGCGGTTGTTTCTTTCTTATTATCGATGATAAACTCTGTTCAGTATCTGAGAAAACGCGACCTTGTTTATGATATACGGTCTCATTCTGCGGCTGAAGTGGGATTTCTTTTTACAATACTCGCAACCGTAACTGGTGCATTATGGGCAAAATTCAACTGGGGTACGTTCTGGAACTGGGACCCGCGGCAGACATCAATATTCATACTTCTGCTGATTTACGGTGCTTATTTTGCTCTTCGTTCCGCAATTGATAATTATGAGCAGAAAGCAAAGCTTGCTTCAGTTTATGCTATTATAGCTTTTGTAACGGTGCCGTTCTTTATTTTTATCATGCCGCGAATCGTCGAATCGCTTCATCCTGCGGATACTATCATAGATTCTCAGGGAAAGATTTCGATGAATCCCGTTATGTTTTCCATTTTCATGTTTTCGCTTTTCAGTTTTACGCTCCTGTTTTTCTGGATACTGAACGTTAAAATCCGTATGGAAAAACTGAAATTACATAGAATTCAAAATATTAATAATTAATATCATGTACGATTTTTTAGAACAGAACGCAATGTACATAGTCCTCCTGATAGCGTTGATTACCTGGGCAGGACTTTTCATTTATTTATTTTCAATAGACAGAAATTTAAAGAAACTTGAAGGAGCAGAAAATGACAGGCAAAATTAAAATCATAATTGCTTCACTTATCGTAATCATTTTCATTGTCGTGGGATTTTATTCTTTCATGGACAACAAGATAGAATATGCTTCTTTCAAAGAAGCACAGAAGAAGACGAAAATGGTCGAAGTGAAGGGAGTTTGGCAGCAGAACAAGGAAACAAAATACGATGCTGATAAAGGCACATTCTCTTTCTACATGAAAGATGACGACAGCACTGAAATGAAGGTTGTGCTCGACGGTGCAAAACCGAATAATTTCGACATCGCCACGATGGTCGTCGCTAAAGGTAAAGTAAAAGACGATGTTTTTTACGCAAAGGAAATCTTGACAAAATGCCCTTCAAAGTATGAAGGCAAAGGCGAGGACGTTATGAAGTCCTCAAATCTGTAATTAAAATAAAACACTATGGTTGGTAAACTTCTTATTTATACTGCTTTTATAGCATCTGTAATTTCTATCATAGGTTTCTTCCTTGCTCATAACGGGAAAGAGAATTACCTGAAATTAGGAAGAATATTCTTTCACATAACAGCTATTGGTATCATAACAGCATCTTTATACCTGCTGTATAATATATTAACTCATAATTTCCAGCTTTCGTACGTCTGGGAGCAAAGCTCAACCGATTTACAGCTTCCTCTTCTTGTCTCAACATTCTGGGCAGGACAGGAAGGCAGCTTTATGTTATGGGGACTTCTGACAGCAGTAATAGGCGTCTTTCTACTGAACTATGTTTCAAAAGGCGAAAGAATGGAGCCGCAAGTTATGTCGATGTTTACACTCGTTCTCAGTTTTATAACTTTAATACTGATACTTAAAACACCATTCCATTATCTATGGGAATCGTTTCCGGGGGAAGTTGATTACGGATTCATGCCTCCCGAAGGACGCGGACTTAATCCTCTTCTTCAGAATTTCTGGATGGCAATTCATCCGCCGACCCTTTTCGTAGGGTTTTCGTCTTTGACCGTTCCTTTTGCTTTTGCGATGGGAGCGCTTCTCAAGAATGATTTCGACAGTTGGTCAACGTTTTCCGTGCCGTGGATTCTTTTTTCGGGCGGTGTACTCGGTCTTGGTATTATGATGGGCGGCTATTGGGCTTACAGTATTCTCGGATGGGGCGGTTACTGGGCATGGGACCCAGTTGAAAACTCCTCACTTATTCCATGGATTATTAACGTGGCAAGTCTTCATACAATTATTGCACAAAGAAAAACAGGAGGATATAAGAAAACTAATCTGCTTCTTAGCATTCTTGCATTCCTGCTCGTTCTTTATTCAACGTTCTTAACCCGCAGCGGAATACTCGGTGATTCATCCGTGCATTCATTCGTTGACCCGGGCGCGGAAGTCTATCTTGCACTCGTCGTTTTCATTTCTACGTTTACGCTTATCTCGCTCGGTATGATACTCTTTCGCTGGAAGAGCCTGAAGGATATAAGAATTGAAAGCTCAAAACTGATGACCAAAGAATCGTTCCTATTCATCGGGGCGTTACTTCTTTGCGCATCGGCGCTTGTTATATTTGTTGGTACAAGTCTTCCGATAGTATCGCAGTCAAAGGTTGACCAGATTTTTTATAATAACATGAACCTGCCCATTGCAATCTTTCTGATGTTTACGATGGGTATAAGTCTTTACATAGAGTGGAAAGATACCGAGATGAGCAAGTTCTGGAAGAACATGGTACTTCCTGTTGCGTTTTCGGTTATTACACTTGTTGTACTTATTATAATAGGTTTAACAGACCCGTTATACATAATCTTTGCATTTGTTTCATTGATTGCTTTCTTCGTTAACGCAAGGTTTGCAATCCGCATAATTAAAAGCGGTACGATGCATTTTGGCGGTATGTTTGCTCATATAGGGATAGCATTATTCTGTCTCGGCGTAATCGGCTCTGCACGCTACAGCCAGGATGTTGATATTTCTCTTGAAGAGGGAAAGACTCAAGAAGCATTCGGCTATCAGTTTACGTACGTAGGTGCGACCACATTCATGGACCCGAACAATAAAAGGGATACTATGTACGCTTTCAACATAAAGGTTGAAAAAGATAACAAAGAAATGACGTTGAGACCCGTCATGTTTTACAGTAAGTTCTCGCAGGGTGTAATGAAAAGTCCTGATATAGCATACTTCTCATACAAGGATTTATACATATCACCTATGAGCCTTGAAGAGCCAAATCCTTACCCGAAAGAATCGATGTACGATTTGAAAAAAGGCGCTAAGACAAAGGTCAATGAACTCGAAGTTGAGTTTGTGGATTTTGATTTCGGTAATATGCAAAAGGGCGGAAAAGAAATGGGTACGGGAAATTATACTCTCGGAGCAATCATAAAAGTTACGGACGGTGCTGTAACGGAAACACTGAACGTCAAGACAAAGTTTGTTGATGGTGCACCGCAGCCGAATCCTATTATGATGGAAGGCAGCAAGAAATATGCATTCTACTTCTTAAACATGTCAGTACGAGGTGAAGAAGAGGGCGGAACAACAGCTTTATTCTCAATCATGAATGCTGAAACGGCACCGCATCAGCATGCAGGCGAAACTCTTGTAGTTAACGCAGCTATTAAACCGTTTATTAGTGTTTTATGGACGGGCATATTAATTCTCTTTGCAGGATTCATAGTCTCAATCGTGAGAAGAAGAAAAGAACTGCTTATCAAATACCCCGGAAAACATGAGGAGTATCACACGGAAAACAACAGCAATCATAAGAACAAGAAGAAATAACTTAAAAAATAATAATCGTTTTACAAAAGCCCCCGCTTACATCGGGGGCTTTTTATTTAACCAATCTGTATCGTTTCAGAAAGATGAATCATATAATTCATCCCCGCTTAATAAATTGCAGTGTTACTTACGCATAAATATCTTAATTTTATTTATATTAACCAAAATATGTTCAATTATTGAGAAAACTGACTCATGGCGAAATAAAATCTGTAAGAAAAGATTTAACTAATATCAAAGAGTTCAGCCGCAATCCCATTTATCTGCTTTGCGACAGCATCCGCAGTATTTTTAATGTCGGTGCTGTTTTCAGAGCTTCTGACGGTGCATTTATCGAGAAGATTTTTCTTACGGGATTTTCTCCATATCCTCCCCGCAAAGAAATTGAAAAGGTTGCGCTGGGTGCAACTCTAAGCGTGCCGTGGGAGTACGTAAAAGACCCTCTTGACGTTGTTAAACGACTTAAAGACGAGCACGTAAAAATTGCCGCTCTCGAACTTACGGATAAACCGCGAATGATATGGGATTTGAAGAAAGAAGATTTTCCGTTGTGCCTGATACTTGGCAATGAAATTACGGGAGTTTCGAAAGAGCTTATAGACGCATCCGACTTTTCCGTTGAACTTCCCATGCTCGGAATAAAGCAGTCGCTGAATGTTTCAGTCGCGACTGGTATTGCATTGTATGAAATGGTACGTATATTAAACTATAGTTAAGCATTTGGAAACACGCATAATAAATAGCGTTGAACTTGCAGCCGAGGAAATCCTTAACGGGAACGTTGTTGCTCTGCCGACCGAGACTGTTTACGGGCTTGGAGCGGATGCACTTAACGAAGACGCTGTGTTGAAGATTTACGAGACGAAGAAACGCCCAGATTTTAATCCGCTTATTGTACATGTATCCGATATTTCCGAGTTTGAAAAGTACGCAGAGAATATTCATCCCGATGTTTACAAGCTTGCTGATTTCTTCTCGCCCGGACCGATAACTTTTATACTGAAAAAGAAAAGCATCATACCCGATATTGTAACGGCAGGGCTCGATACAGTAGCTCTCCGCGTACCTTATCATGAACTCTTTAAGTTTGTACTTAGACTTACTAAAACACCAATAGCCGCACCCTCAGCGAATATGTTTGGAAGAATATCTCCGACTGCCGCAGCCGAGGTGATGAAAGAATTAAGAGGTAAGATAAATTATATACTCGACGGCGGGAAATCCACAGTCGGGATTGAATCAACCGTAATCAGCTTTGAAGGCGGACGCGTTACAATACTAAGGCACGGTTACATAACGAAGGAAGATGTAGAAAAAGTAATTGGCAGAAAGGTTTTTGAGTTTAATGAGTCTGCCGCTGATAATAAAATCTTATCGCCCGGACTTCTTAAGAGCCACTATGCACCGCTTACGCCGCTTTATCTTGCTGAGCATACATTTGATTTAAAGCGTCTTATCGACGAGCTTGACGACGAAAAAATCGAAGGACTCGAAAAAGATTCTATCGGCATAATGGACTTCAGCATTTACGACGGTTTCAGAGAGCTTTCAAAGAACCTGTTTTCGGACTTGCGGAATATTGATGAGCGGCATTATAAGATGATATTCGCGTCGAAAGTAAGGAATGTAAAGCTCGGACGCGCCATAAATGACAGGCTTGAAAAAGCCTCCGTCGGTACAATCAGATACGACGGAAAGAAAATTATTTTTAAAGATAAATAAGTCTCACAATACATGAAAAAGTTTTTTATAGTTCTTGTTTCATTAGCAGCAATCACCGTTTCTGCTTCTTTCGTGAAGGCACAGAACGAGCATATATTTCTTATCGATAATTCTGGCAGTATGTCGGGATATTACAGAGAGGCGAATAGTGCCTTCAAAATATTCTGCAAGGCAATGATAAAGAATGCGGTTAAGCAGGATGATTATGCAAGCGTATATCTGTTCACAAAGACTGACTCAAAACGTGCGCTTACGTCACCCAAGAACATATTCAGCGGAAACGGAAAAGAGCTTGCAACGGATAAGCTAACGGAAAAGTTTACGCTAATGCGCGCCAACGACGGCGGGTTCGGAACTACCGACCTTATCGAGGCACTCGATAAATCAATCGAAAAAATCAAGGGACAGAGTGCGGTAATCTGGCTCATTACCGATAACATTAACGATAACAGCGGAAGCGGCGACTCCTCTTATTTCAACACACTCGAATATTACAAGCGCCTCCGCAATGATGAAAATATACGCAAGGTTCTGCTATATCCCATTCCCGAAAAGATTGTCGAAGCAGGTTATGAATCGAACGGATACGTTGTTTACGGAATTGTTTATTCAAAGAACGAGCTTTTCCAGACTCAGCTTGAAGGATACGATAAACTCATACGCGACATCGGTATCAAGCAGAAGCCCATTACGCTAAAGCCGATAGATATCGGAACGATTGTTCTGATTCCGAAAGTAACACAGAGCAAGATAGTCCCGGGAAAACTTTTCTATGACGGCAAGGTACTTCGCGGGTTTGACTTTCAGGAAAGCGAGAAGATAAAGGAAACATTCAGCGATCTTTCGCTTAAATCAAACCTCTTTCCGTACATCATAAAAAGCGCCAAGCTCAGCGTTAAGCTCGACGATTTCAAGTCGTCCGATTATTCCGTGAAGACGCTCGGAACGCAGACTATAACGCCATCGACTGTCAGCAATGTCTCGCCCGAGGGCGAAGTAAAAGGGTTTTCCGTGCTCTTCGATATGCCGGAAATATCTCCTAATTTTTCTTTCAATACTATATTCAAAGAAGATTTCACCGTGGGCGGCAATCTTGTTCTTGAAGTTACGAACGTAGATATACTACTCGACGAGAATTATATAAACAGCTTTAAACAGCTCTTTGCGCTTCAGACGATTCCCGAAATATTCAAACCCGTTCTCAAAGACAAGAAGATACTGACGTACATACCCCTTGAAATACGCATTAAATACGGAGCGTGGAGACTGTTCGTGTTGATAGGTTTAATAATTCTTCTTGCGGCTCTTTTATTAATTCCTGCAATTCTTCTGCTGAAGAAGAAATGCTTTACGATATCCGTTAACGACAGGGATGAACAGTCGCTGTGCCTTAACTCGCTTAAGTCTTACGATATTTATTCCGAAGATTCCGTTAATCTCGGTGCTCTGAAGAAAACCATCGGCGGTGCAATCAGGTTCTCTTACTCGAAGTTTACCACTTCGCCCGGAAAAATAATTACACTCGTTGAAGGACTGCCCGTTACGATTGAAACCGAGGACGATAATTTCAGAAAGAGTTCATACACGCTGACTCTTAAGAAATCAACGAACGTATCGCCTGCGGATGATTCGGAAATCTCACAGTATCATTAAATATTTGCAGGAAGATTATTGATAAAGCAAAAGATAATATTATTCTTATTTATAATAACAGCTTTTGCTTTTACAGGGAATCTTTGGTCGCAGCAGGACCCTAACTATAAAGAACTTAAACTTAAAATAACTTTCACGGATACACTCCTCACAACTAACGAAACGTTTGTCGTCCCCGGCACTGACGTAATTATACTTGACAATAAAACGCTGATAAGATACTCCGACTACATTTTTGATTACAAGGACGGATTTATCTCAATCTCAAAAGACCTTTTCAAAAAGTATTCTTTCGATACACTCAGAATCTATGACGTGTACGTCCGCTACGACGTATTCCCGTACAACATAAAAAGTGAGTATTCTATATTCGACCTGAAGATTGAAACTGATACTCTCACGGGCGATACGATGCAAATCGCAGTACAGACGAAAGATTTCATAGATAACATATTTGAAGGCACCGACCTGCAACGAACGGGAAGCCTTTTCCGCGGGTTCACACTCGGCACGAATAAAGACCTTTCGCTTAATTCGGGATTCAGGCTTCAGTTAAACGGTAAGCTTTCGAGCGACATCGAAATAAACGCAGCACTTAACGATGAAAGCACTCCCATTCAGCCCGAGGGAAACACACTGAAACTTCAGGAGCTTGATAAAGTTTACATCGAAATTAAAAGCAGCAGCCTCGGTGCAACGCTCGGCGATATAGACATAAAACTTCATAACTCTGAATTCCTGAACTTAAACCGCAAGATACAGGGCGCAAAAGGGTTCGGCGAGTTTGAATTTGGAAACTTTCTCGTAACGGGTGCAATCTCGCGCGGAAAGTACAACAGCAATACGTTCAACGGAATAGATGGTGTGCAGGGACCTTACAGGCTGAGCGGAGAAACGAATGAAATAAACATACTCATTCTTTCGGGAACGGAAAGAGTTTTCATCGACGGATTGCTTATGACGCGGGGCGAGCAGGCTGATTACGTGATTGACTACGGACTCGGACAGATTACATTTACGAACAAACGCATCATAAACAACGCAACGCGCATAATCATTGAGTTTGAGTATTCCGACAGGAAATACAGCCGCTCACTTATAGTCGCAAACAGCGGGTATAAGCTTTTTGATAAAAAACTTACTATTGGTGTTTCATATCTGAACGAAACAGACAATGAGGATAAGACAATTGATTTCACGCTGAGCGATTCGGATAAAGTCATACTCAAGAATGCAGGCAGTGACAGGGTGAAAGCATCACGCTCGGGAGTTGTATATGCAGGCTACGACTCACTGAATAATCCCGTAGGTGCATACGTAAAGGTTGATACTCTTATTAACGGCTCGGCTTACACATTCTACAGATTTAAACCCGGCGATTCTCTCGCAGTTTATCAGGTTACGTTTTCTTACGTAGGGGCGGGAAGCGGCGACTACAACAGCATCAGCACTTACCAGTACGATTTTGTAGGAATAGGACGCGGCTCTTACGCACCGATTTTATATTTACCCGTGCCGACTTCTTATCAGATAGCCGGAATAACGCTCGACTACGCCGTAAACCGAACACGTGATTTATACTTTAAGTTTGAGGGAGCATACTCACTTTTCAATGCGAATAAATTCGCGGAATTAGACTCAAAGAACGGTGGTGCTGCATTCAACGGTGAAATAGGATTCAGAAAGATTAAGTTTAATATGCTCGGAATTAATTTCGATAACATATCCGCATCCTATAAAGAAAGAATGATTGATAAAAAGTTTACAACACTCGACAGAATTAATTCAGTTGAGTTCAACCGCAACTTCGACCTCTTTGATTCTACTACTGCAACAGAGCATTACCGCGACGCGAATCTATTAATTGCACCGGGGCATAATATGAAGATGGCGGGTAGTTTTGCACAGCTAATACGCGGCGATTTCTTCAATTCAACAAGGTTTACGGGCGGGCTTGAGTTTAACACGACAGGCACACCCGGGTTCGATAAATATCTGCCCGTAGTAAAGTACAGCTTAGAAAATATCTCAAGCAGAAACGATAACATAAGCCGCTCGGGAAACTGGTTTAAGCAGGCTGCTTTAGTAGGTTACAAGAAATTCTTCGGCGACGAAACAAAACTCAGTTACATGGAAATCTCCGCAGGCTTGAACAATGAATACAGAAAATCTTCAATCAGTACTATGACAATAGGCGACAGCCTTCTATACGACAGCTTCAGGTTTCTCGAAATTGCTCCGCGAATCTCTTTCAACAACCTCCTTAATTTCAACTTATTCGCAGAGTTCAGCTATAGAGACGACGACGTCCCGACCGGAGGTACCCTTGCTTCATTCTCAAGAGCTTTTACTCAGAGGTACGGTTTGCTTTATCAGGGAGTGCAGTGGTTCTATGCGGACATGGATTTCGCAATCAGGGATAGGAACTATTCGAGCGTTGCTCTTGAGCAGGGCAATGTTGACAATAAGTCCGTGCTCGTGAATTCGAGACTCCGTTTTACACCTATAAATAGTGCAGTTACAGCCGACGTGCTATATTCTGTAACAAGCGAACGCACGGCAAAGATACAGAAACTTTACGTGCTTGTACCCGTCGGACAGGGAAACTACATCTATCTTGGCGACCTTAACAACAACGGCATACAGGATGAAAATGAATTCCAGCTCACAAACTTTGACGGCAACTACATAAAGTTGAACATTCCGACCGACCAGTTCTTCCCGACAGTTGACCTTAAAACATCTTTCAGGGTAACGCTTAAACCCTCGCGTTACTTTATGTCGTCTGGAAAGGGAATCTTTTCAGACGTTTACAATAACTTCTCTGCTGAAACATACATTCGTGTCGATGAACGCAGCAAAGACCCGAATACCGATAACATATATTTCATGAAGCTAAACACATTTCTGAACGATTCAAACACACTCGCGGGTGCACAGCTTCTTCAGCAGGACGTGTATTTATTCGAGAACAACCCGTCATATTCATTCCGTTTCCGTTATCAGCAACTCACAAACTTCAGCCAGTACAGCAGCGGCAACGAAAGAGCACTTAACATACAGCGTTCAATCCGTGCAAGACTTGGACTTACTTCTGACATTACGGCGCAGCTCGACTACGTAATTAAAACAGACAGAAACACGGCACCCTTAAACTCTGTCCGCAACAGGAATATCTCAGGTTACAACATTAACACCGACCTTGCATACAGACCCATACCGAGCATAGAAAGCGGGTTCCAGTTCAACTACACAAAATCGGAAGACACATATCCTGTTAAGCCGATGACGGCAAACATCAACCAGCAGATACTCCGCTTCGTGTATTCATTCACGTCATCCGGCAGGCTAAGGCTCGAAATCGAACGCGACGAAGTAATCCTCAACACAAGCGACACAAATTTCCCGTACGAACTGACCTCGGGCAGACCCGCCGGCAAAAGCTATTACTGGCGCGGCGTATTCGACTACAGCATCAGCAAAAACTTACAGGCAACCCTAAACTACGACGGCAGGGTAGAAGGCAGCAAACAGGTAATCCACACAGGTAGAGCACAGGTCACCGCATTCTTTTAAGTTACTCGGCACAGCAAAAGATACAAACAAAGAAAAGATTTTACCACAGAGCTACAAACAAAGAATAGATTTTACCACAGACCTTATGTTTAAAAAGGTGGCAAGCCTCAAAATAAATTAGTAAATTTATTTTTTAAGCAAATTCAAGGAGGCTTACCATGAAAGAAGTTAGAAAAATTAATTTTAAAAATAA
>JBAYUG010000046.1:0-25402 GCA_041675325.1 Kapaibacterium sp. (SeqCode) | reverse complement strand
CATCATTTTTCTTGTTTCCATAAAACTGCCGGCTTTTAACGTTAGAAAATACACTCCGCTCGATAACTTCCCTGCATTATAACTGTATTTATATACACCCGCTTGCATCTCCTTTTCAACTATTACATCAACTTCATTCCCCCTAACGTCAAAAACAGAAACCCTCACCATCGATTGCCTCGGTACCTGAAATTCAAACGTCGTCGTAGAATTGAAAGGATTCGGATAATTTTGCTTCAGACAGTAATCATCCACAACAGTTGGATTCTCTTCTATTCCCGAAATTGTAAGTATTCCCTTCTTTATAAATATATCAGAAGCAACAGTCCCAAACCTCGAAGCAGACGGATCAAATGCGATTGCAATATCTCCGTTTCCTTTTGCAGTTACCGATGAAGACCCCTTTCCTATATAGTTTACTGCATCCTCCCAAATAAGAATAGGCTCGCTGAACGTAACACCCGGCATCCCATGAACTAAAAAGAAACCTTTTGGAGCTGTGGCATTGCTGTTCTGAAAAGTAAAATATATTCTCCCCATCTCATCAACGTCAAACCCCCTCCAGTAACTCGGATATCCCAAACCCGACGCAGTTACGGGATAAGGAGTTGAAAATACCCCTGCCGAATTCCGTGTCAGTAAATGAACACGCCGCTCTGTTGAATTTCTGTATATTATATGCACCGAATTCGTCTTCGGGTCCAGACACATTTCCGGATATTCAACATTACTGTTAACTCCGGTCGGTCGTTCTGTCAGTACTCCGTTACTGAAAGTATAATACTTTAAAGCATAAGGCGAACCTGCCGCACTGTTAGTAGAATAAGCAATATGTACAACTCCGTTTGTATCGACAACACACTCAATATCATTCTCGCTCCCCGTCTCCGCAACCCCCATCTGATATTCCTGACTAAGTGCCCCCGTCACATAATTATAATTCCTGTAATAAGCATAATCAATTATATTGGTAACATACGTGTAATAAACAAAATGAACAAGACTGTCTTTCCTTCCCGCACACATAAATGGTGTTGCTTTGTTCACTCCTCCTGTTGTTATCCATATCGGTTCTATGAACACATTCGAATCATTCCTGTTGTTCGAATATATTAACTGGAAGTTATTGCCGGCATCCCTACGTTCCCAGCCTATATGTACTTTCCCATTCCTGTCAAAATCATGTACCGCATAGTTATCATCTATCGCATTGTTCGTAAGCTTTGTCGGAACAAATATTCCTGATTTGTTCGTCCAGTAAAATATCTCCCTCGTATTGCTCTGAGTACTGAACTGCGATGAGTTTACTAAATGCAGGTATCCCTGAGTGTCAAATTTAATCGTACTCCTGTAATTGTAATTCGAATCCTTTATTAATGTGTCAAGCGGAAAATTTAACTGCTGTGAGAATACAGTATTTACTACAGCAGTTGTAACGAAAAATAGCATTAAGCTAATAATTTGTTTTTTCATGTCTATGGTTTTATTTCAATTGATTTAATAATTGATTTACAGTTCTCACAGTATAAACTGTGTTTTAAGTCAACTTCTTCAATACCGCTTGAAGAGTGCATTACGCACTGCCAGTCCTTGCAGTGCAGTAATCCAAAATTATGTCCAAGCTCATGCATGATTTCCTTGAAAGTCCTTTCGAGCAGCAGCTCGGGATTCCTTTCGGATGTATAAAATTCTTCGTGAAGCCTGCAAGTGCTGACAATTGAATATCTTCCCCTCAGCTCTGCCTCACCGAATATATGCGTTAGCACAGGCACAAAAAGATCCATCTCTGTTATGATTAATACATTTCCCTCTATTTCCGAATATACACTCTTTACGGCTTCGATTATTTTTGTTGAAAAATACTGCTGCCTCTGAACGTTATAAGTTTCATCTACATCAATTACAGGGGTCATCACTTTGATTGAATTAAAGTGAAAACTCAACCTGACTTTGAGCTCCTCAAGTAATTGATAATTTGTGAACTTTAGCGGAAGTATCGTCAGACTATTCACTTTATCTTACGCAGCCCGTACTTGTTAATCTTATTGTAAAGTGTAACGCGCTCTACACCCAGTATTTCTGCGCATTTGGAGATGTTCCATTTATTTTCCACAAGTACCTTTATTATATACTTCCTTTCTACATCCTCAAGACTGCCTAAAGCATCTAATTCAATTCCGTAAGTATCTCCATTGCTTTCAAGATTCAAATCATCAAGTTGTATTAAATTTCCTTTGCCCATTACAATCGCCCTTTCGATCGTATTCTCAAGCTCGCGTACGTTTCCCGGAAAATCATATTTCAAAAGGAAATCCATCGCACTGTCAGAAAATCCTGTAACCTTTTTGTTCGTCAGCTCAGAATACTTCTTTAGAAAGTGATTTGCAAGTAATGAAATGTCGTCTTTCCTCTCCCGCAATGGCGGAAGCGTTATCGTAATTACATTTAACCTGTAATATAAATCCTTTCTGAACTTTCCTTCTTCCATCAGTTTTTCGAGCGGCTCGTTAGTTGCAGTAATAAGCCTGAAATCACTCTCTACAAGGTCGTTGCCGCCTACCCTGTTGAATTTCTTCGTCTCTATTACTCTGAGTAAATCAACCTGCGTTTTCTGTGATATACTTCCAATCTCATCTAAGAATATTGTCCCGCCGTTTGCTATCTCAAATTTACCCTTCCTTCTAAAATGTGCACCGGTAAAAGCACCTTTTTCATGCCCGAATAATTCGCTCTCCAGTAATGATTCCGACAGCGATCCGCAATTAACTGTTATTATCGGGAAATACTTTCTTCTGCTGTTAGCGTGTATAGCCTTCGCAACAAGCTCCTTTCCCGTACCGCTCTCTCCTCTTATTAACACTGTCGAATCCGAATCAGAAACTGTTCGTATAAGCTCTGTTATCCTTTTCATCTGGGGGCTCTCACCGACAAGATTCTCAGGCACCGACATATCTTCAAGCCTGCCCTTTAGTTTTTTATTCTCTGTCTTCAGCTTTACGCTTTCAAGTGCATTCTTCACAATGTTGTTAAGTTCGTCAGGGTCAATCGGTTTAGTAACATAGTCATACGCACCGTCTTTTAATGCCTGTATGGCTGTCGGCACTGAAGCAAATGCAGTAATCAAAATCGATATGCAATTCTCATCAATCTCGCGTATTTTCTTAAGCAGCTCTAAACCTGTCATACCGGGCATTTTCATGTCTAACAATGCAAGGTCGTATTTGTTTACTGAAAACTTCTGTAAAGCCTCATTGCCGTTCTCGGCTGTATCAATGATGTATCCTTCTTCCTCAAACCAGTGACGCAATGATTCCCTTACAATCCTCTCATCATCTACAATTATTAATTTACTTTCCATAATAAATATTCAGTTTATATTTTTATTGGTATTTTAATTTTAAACGTTGTTCCCATCACCGATGTATTTTCAACTACTATTGAACCCTTATGTGAATTTACGATTCCATAAACAACTGCAAGCCCAAGCCCCGTTCCGCTTAACTTATCTTTCGTAGTAAAGAATGGTTCAAATATAAATGGTAAATCCCTTGCAGCAATTCCGGAACCGGTATCAGTCACTCGTATTATTGCATTTTCACCATCATGACTCAGGGATACTTTAAGTGTACCGCCTTTGCTGGTCATAGCTTCAATGGCATTGATAAACAACGATAACAGCGCCTGCTGTAGCTTCTGTGGATTGCATGTCAGTACTAATGAATCTATATCAAACTCCTTAACAAGCTTAATATTATTCATTTCAAGGTGATGCTCTATCAGAACAGTGCTCTTCTCAACTATTTCAACAAGATTGTATTCCGAAAACGCATCCACTTCCCTGTGAGAAAATAGCAGCAAATCCTTTACAATATTTCCGCATCTTGATGATTCATCTACTATAAGCTTCAGGTATTTGCTCATTTTCTCAATATTCTGATTCGTTTCGAGTTGCCCAATTTTCTTTAATATAAGTTTGCTGTACGTAAGTATTCCTTCAAGAGGGTTATTGAGTTCGTGAGCTACGGTAGCTGATAATTTTCCCAGCGATGCCATCTTTTCCATTTGAACTACCTGTTCATAAATTGATTTTAATTCCTTCGATTTGTCTTCGACTTTTTCGTTAAGATTCTCCGACCAGTCTTTTATCTCATTATAAGCCTCTGCAAGCTGCCTCGACATTACGTTAAACTCTCTCGCAATTTCTCCAAGCTCGTTTCTTGACCTGATTAATATCCTGTAATCCCAGTTTCCTTTCCCAAGTTCATTAATCCCCTCCTGTAATTTCTTAAGCGGCCTGTTGACAAGAAATAGTATAAATATTCCTACAAATCCTGAAATAATAATTGTTATGAATACCGATGACAATATCGTCTGCTTCTTGTTTTCTTCTACAGTCTTATCTGCTTCTTTCATTGACAGCATAACGTCAAGTACTCCAAGTAACGTTGACTTTGAACTGTGGGCATGACAATCTGAGGTATAGCAATCTTTATTGTTCCTGATTGGATTTATCAGTCCAAGTATTCTTTCTCCGTTTTCAGCCTCGAAAATTCTTATACTGTCAATCGGTGAAGAAACATATTTTCTAGTTGTTTTATCATGGCATACGATACATGCTTCTGCTGTCATATCAACTGTCTTCATAAGCTCTGTGGAATCAGTCGAATAAGTTATAACTCCTGTCTTATTGTAAATCCTTACTCTCTTAACACCCTTTTCATTACCGACAGCCTTTATAATCTGGTATATATCCTCTCTGTTATTATGAAGCATACTGTATCTCGTCGAGTTCTTTATCAGATCGCTTATATTGTACGCCGTTTGCATGTATAGCTTTGTTATATCTCTCTGTAAATTATAAACCGTGAAATATGTATAAGTAGTTAGAAAAGCTACTAAGAGCAGAAAAGTAGATAAAAATAGCTTAAAGCTGAGTTTATTAAAGAAGCGGGGTTTCATAATAAAATTAGTTATACAAAACTAACCAAGTTTCCTGTTTAATTCAATTTATAAATAAATCCTAACAAAAAAGGGGTACTGATTAAGACAGTACCCCTTTACACATTTTAACTTATCTTTTAAACTTTCAGGAAAAGCTCTTCATAATCCTTTATAACGTTCTCGTCAAAGTAATTAATCGCACCTTCAGCTATATTACCGCCGTCGTACATCGTTGCTGTTGCGAGACCTGATGGTTCAGATGAATAAATAAGTAAGTCTTTCAATCTTCTGAATTCACTTTTGACCCATTTTGTGGCTGCGCTTGATGCTATTAAATTAGATACGTCTTCTTTCATTGATACCGGTTTCAAACTGACGCACCACTTTTCGGGATCGTTATAAGTACCGTCAAAATTGTTTACTTCTGTAACTGTTCCGTTAATCGGTGAACGAAATCTCAGGCTTACATTATTTACCAGACTTTCGAATAATACATCACCCTTCTTTACTTCTGTTCCTACACTTACAAAATTCTGCGGTAAAACCGTACCGAGTGAATTAAGTATAAACCCGTCTAATCCGATTTTAGCTCTGCTTTCATTTTCCATATTTACCCATGTGTGACCTTTTGAATAATAATATTCCTTCGGCATAATTGTGTCTTTTGAATTGAAAACCTGCATTGTTCTCATGTTCGCTGCCCTCTTTGGACTTCTGTTGAATACAAAGATGTCTATTAATACTAATACTGCAAATGTTAAAATTACAAATACTGCTACCATGATAACCCCCAATTGTTTAATGTTTTATTATTTAATTTTATTGTTTTCATTGTTTGTATATTAATTATACATTCAACTATCATGCCAAGATTAATCGATGGATATAGTGGGTTTAAATCATTTAAACACAGTGCGAAATGTAAGTATTATATACTATTGTCTAATAATAATACACTTATTTTAGACAAGGAATTTACACACTGTATAAACAGTATATTATGTTGTATATTAAATGAACAGTGATTTTGTATATTAACTATACAATGTAGAATTGCATAAAGCAAACAAAAATGAAGGTTTTAAGTACTATATTTCTTCGAGTCCTTATCGAAACCTGTGCTGAACTTGTAGTTCTCTTTAATCGAAAAGTAAAACCCTGATACCATTATTCCTAGGAATCCTAATAAATGACATACTATAGCATATCCGATAGCTGTCTCTGGATTAATACCGTATATGCTAACTAATGCTGTTTTTACGAATAAATAATAAGACCCTGCACTATTTCCGGGTAATGGTAAAGTCATTGCAAATGACATTATTACTAAAATTAGGTTAGCGTCTAGAAATGAAAGATCCATTCCAAATGCGAAGAATGATAGATATGTCGATACCGCATAACAAGTCCAGATCAATGCTGAAGTAAAGAATATGCTGAAATAAGACTTTGGATGCTTTACAAACAGAAATCCGCTTATAAGCGATATGAATATCTTTTGAATCTTAGTCTGAAACTTCGCTGGTAATATCCTTTTTGTTATCGCTTCAACTATATTTTCGGTCTTCTCAAGATTGAAAATCATCAAAACTATTGTAAATACAAAGACTAATATTACTAATGATGACCATAATGAAATCATTTCTATATTGTATGGATGGAACGCTATCGATATCTTTTCTCTAAAAAAGAACAGACAGAATCCAAAAACAATAAACATAGCCAGCATATCAATAATTCGCTCCACTACTATAGTCCCAAATGTTGATGCCTTAGATATACCCTCTTTTTGAGCTGTTAATACAGGTCTTGCAACTTCACCTCCCCTTGGTATGAGTGCATTCATCATGTATCCAATCATTACTGACGGAAAAAGACTGTAAACCTTTATATTTGGCTTTAAAGGGTCTAAAAGATACTTCCATCTCCAGGCTCTTACATAACTTCCAATGTAAGTACCTATAAACATACCAATAATAGCATATATATAATTCGTTCTTGAAAGTTCGAGAAGAAGACGTTCAAAATCAACGTCTTTGAATGCCAGATACATGAAAAACAGTAATAGTGCTGAAAGTAAAATGAACTTAAGTATTTTCTTGGTGTTTTTCAATCAAAAAGACTAAAAATACATTACCTTAAGTCAATTATTTCAACGTCAGAAGGGGGAGAAAATGTAAATTTTGATGAACTAATACCACTGTCTAGGGTTATTTTCTTCAAAGTGTATGTATCTGTTCCTTCTTTTGAAACGATGGATATCTTTCTTATAAGGTTTTCTTCTTTGTCAACCCATATCTTTGCAGATTTTACGTTTCCTTTACTTCTTGGTGTAAGTTTTAGGAGATAACAATCAAGCCCGGAAATCATTTCTGAACCTTCAAGGTCTGAGTAAAAGTTTTCAGGATAGTTAAAAAGGAATTTATTTGGTGAAAATGTATTCCCGTCTTCTTTATAATTATCAACTATTACTTGTTTCTTTTTTATCGAATATGACCAGGATGTCACGCCGTCTGTTATTAAAACCTGACCTTTTGTCTCAATTCTGTACTTGTTTTGTTTTTGTATATAAATTGTACCGGATTCAGAAGTACTTTTACCGGTGTGTGAAAAACTGGCTTTAGCATCATTTATGCTATTATAATTTGATTGGACTTTCTTAATTATTTCCTGAGCATCTTGTCCGATTCCTGCGTTACTGATGAAAGACAATATTACTAGATATAATATAACTTTTATCTTCATTTAAATTTAATTTATCTTTATATTTACAAAATTAACAATTTTTTACCAAATAAATCATCGCAATATTATTACTTTACAAATCCTGGAGCTTTCCAGCCTCTTTTCTTGAAACTTTCAAGCTCAAGAGTAATCGATCCTATCGTAACATTAAATTTAGCTTTAAGAGGTACTCTGTATTCATCATCGGAAAACCATCCGGCAAATTCACCCGTTAATCCGAACACTCCTACAAAATCCGCTACTCCCGCTACTCTAATGCATCTTGCAGCATAATTCAGCATATCAATTTCTACTTCTTCAGGCTTGAAATTGTATGAATACCTTACTGATGACTCTTTTTCATTAATATAAACCGGAACGTTGAATCGGTTATTGCTGTTTTTCGTTTTGTCCTGTAATGACTGAATCCTTGCGTTGTACAGAAGTGATAATCCGTCCTGAAAATTCTTTTCCACATCCATGTTAAAATCCTGTTTTACATTCTCATACCCGTCAACTTCCTTAAGAGTTCTTATCTTTTTATCATCGTAATCAAATGTGTAATATATATTAGTTATTGATTTCTCTTTAAATTCTGTTGCCGTAAATTTATTCGAATGCACCTCACCTTTCGTATAATTCATCTGCGATTCGAATATATAGTTTATGTTTACAAGCGGTATTGCCTCAAAACTCTTTATAGATGCAGTAGCCGTGAATACATCGCTCTTATCTTCCTTATTCTTGCCGGTTATCTTGAACTTGACTTCACCCAGTTTTATAAATCCGTAGTAAACTGAATAATTTAATTCTTCTCCTATCTCCAGTATCTTCTCGTTCTGAGGTATCGCTTCAGATACCAGAATCATAACAAACAATATAAGAAGAATATTTTTCAATCTTAAAGTTTAATTAACTTAGCAGCTTCATCAATAAGGCTTATAGCTTTCAGCACTTGCTCGTCTGATAGCATAAATACTGCATAGAATCCTTCATTACCCCAGATGTCGCGTGCTATCTGAGCTTTAATGGATGTTTCAAGAAATTTCTTGTCTATGTTAAAACCTGACTGATCAAAAGGAATATCCCGAGATTTTCCGAGCTCTGTAAGATTTTCCAGCATATCATTACTAACTGAATAACCTTGGATAAATTCCTTATAATTTTTATATTGGCTTTCAATGTTTTTTCTGTTACTGACCATATATTTCTCTGTGTATTCATATATTAAATTGAGCCTTCTCAGTTGTACCGAATATTTAGTCAGTGTATCAAGTTTAACAAAGAAATCAGGTGTTATCCCGCCGCCGCCAAATACAGTCCGTCCGCCGAATGTCTTAAAAACAGGCTTTGTTGTATCTTTGCTGTCTTTTTCATGACTGAAATTATCACCCTGAAGTGTATCAAGTCTCATTGGGTCTTTATATTTACCGCCTTCGTAAGGTTTCTGAATTGTCCTACCAGATGGAGTGTAATACCTCGCTGTCGTTACTCTTATCGCAGAACCGTCTGATATTTCAAACTGCCTCTGCACAAGTCCTTTACCAAACGTTGTTTCACCTACCACAAGCCCTCTGTCCCAGTCCTGCACTGCACCCGAAACAATCTCACTTGCCGAAGCCGATCCCTCATTAACAAGAACAACCAACGGTAAATCAGTAAACTGACCTCCGCTGGAGTTATATATTTCTTCAAATTCTTTAATTCTGCTCTTTGTATATACAATCTTTTTACCTGCGGGTAAAAATTCACTCGCCATTCTAAATGCCTGATCGAGGAATCCTCCAGGATTGCTTCTAAGGTCAAGTATTAACTTTTTCATACCCAAGCCTTTAAGCTTGTTCAATGAAGCCACAAACTCATCATAGGTTGTCGCAGCAAACCTCGACACCTTTATATACCCGATTTTCTCATCTATCATAAACGACGCATCAACACTGTAAAGAGGTATCTTGTCCCTTGTGACTGTAAACTCCAGTGATTCATTCATCCCCACCCTAACAATTGAAAGCTTTACTTTCGTTCCTTTAGGTCCTCTTAGTTTTTTAGGTACATCTTCACGCGTTATTTTGACCGCAGTTACATCATCTATTTCTACTATTTTATCTCCTGCAAGTATTCCAAGTTTTTCAGACGGACCGCCGCTAATGGGAGAAACCACTGTCAATGTATCGTTAATAACGTCAAACTCTACGCCTATTCCCTCAAAACTTCCCTGGAATTCTTCGTTTACCCGTTTTAGTTGGTCAGAGCTAATGTAAATCGAATGCGGATCTAGCTCATCGAGCATACCTCGGATTGCGCTTTCAGTAAGCTTTTGAGTGTCAACATTATCCACGTAATACCGTGAGGTAAGATTGAGTACTTCACTGAATTTTCTAACCTGATCTGAGACTTTATCGTCGGATATTGCATCCTGTATTTTCATCCCGATGAAAATACTCACAACCGTCATTATTATAATGACCGGAATAATTATCTTTTTATTGAACATATTTTTTAATAGTCTATTATTTAATACATATTATACGGAAATAAGTTCCTGTTAGTTAATATTATAATTAATGTAAAAACAGTAGGCTAATTCCGTTTCTGTATAGTTTGAGAAATATGAATTCTTATTCTTGAATATATACTAAAATAACTATTAATTAATCAATATTCAAAAGAATACGAACCATATTATAATTAATATTGGGAGTAAAATAAGCAATGAATATCTGTATATATACTCTATAAATCCCGGCATTTTCACCCCGCTGTGCTCGGATATTGACTTTACCATAAAATTCGGGGCATTTCCTATGTATGTCATGGCACCAAAAAAAACTGATGCGATTGAAATTGCAGCAAGAAATTTCACATTGTTAACTGAAAAGTCAAGCACCATTGAAGGATTATCAATTGATAATTTTTCAGCACTCATTGCACCGGTAAGAAAATTCAGGAATGTGGGTGCATTATCCAGAAAACTTGTGAGCGTTCCGGAATACCAGTAAACATTACTTAGCTTATCTAGTCCGAACCTGACAGAATTATCAGCTACAAAAGCAAGTGCTGGTATCATAGTAACAAAAATACCGAAAAAAAGGATTGCAACTTCCTTTATCGGACCGAATGTAAAATGATTCTTTAAATGAACTTTATCAGATGTTAACCTGTAAGATAAAACAGCTGATAAGAGCATTATAATCTCTCTTAAATATTTTGGTTCATTAATAAGTACTGATAAAACTATTATAACCAAAGGTATTATGTTCCATTTACCCTCTATTTGTATTCTCTCGCCTGTTTTCTCAACTTCGTCCTGTACATCATATTTCACTTTATCATAAAAATATTTATCTATAATAAAAAATACTATCAGCAGTGCAGCAACGGCAAATAACCAAATGTGATATAGATTGATAAGATACCAGAGGAATGGAATTCCTTTTAAATACCCTATTAATAGTGGCGGGTCTCCTACAGGTGTCAAAGACCCTCCGACATTACTCACAATAAAAATAAAAAAGATTATCTGATAAGGTTTAAGTCTGTATTTATTCGTTTCAATATATGGACGTATTAAGAGCATAGATGCTCCTGTAGTTCCGAAAAGATTTGAGATTACCGCTCCAATAAATAACAATATTGCATTCCGAAGCGGAGTGGACTTCCCTTTTATTTTTATGAATATTCCGCCTGAAACTAAATAAAGACTGAATAAAAGTGTTATGAAACTAATATATTCATCAAGGGAATGAAATACTTTAACAGCACTTCCTTCGAAAATCAAATAGTAAGCTATTACAATAAATGCGAGTGAGAATGATATTCCTGAATATTTTTTCTCCCAGAATTCGGGAAACGTTATCGGTAGTATGGCTATTGATAATAATAAGAATAAAAACGGTAATATTATCAATATTTGTTGACTCAATTAGTCTTTGGTTCTTTCGGATGGGTTTGTAAGTCCTTTAGCATTTGAATTTTGGCATTATCATAGTTCATCAGTACTTTTTTTACTGATTTCTCGGAAACCTTTAGGAATGTATTTGGATATACTCCAATCCAGACTATGAATACAAGCAGTGGAATTATTGTCGCGATTTCTATTCCTGTTATATCGGTTAATTTCTTATTCTCCTCTTTCTCTAACGGACCTAACATGACTCTCTGATACATCCAGAGGAGATAAACAGCTGAGAATATAACTGCCGTAGCCGATATTATTGTAAACCAGTAAGAACCTAAATTTAAAGAATTGAAAGAACCGATAAGTATAAGAAACTCTCCGATAAAACCGTTAAGCCCAGGTAAGCCAATAGAAGATAAACTAACTACAAGAAGCAGCGCAGCGTATATTGGCATTACTTTTCGTATTCCGCCAAACTCGGATATTAGTTTTGTGTGCCTTCTTTCGTATATCATCCCTACAAACAGGAATAAGGCTCCCGTTGAAAGTCCATGATTTATCATTTGAATTACGCTTCCCTGCATTGCTACATCTGTTAGTGCAAAAATACCGAGGACAATAAATCCCATGTGGCTGACCGAAGAATAAGCAACAAGTTTCTTCATGTCCTTCTGAACTATCGAAAGTAATGCCCCGTAAATAATCCCAATTACCGCAAGCACCGCAATGTAAGGCGTTAGTTTTACCGACGCGGCAGGAAAGAGATTAAGTGAAAACCTTATCAAACCGTACGTCCCCATCTTTAATAGCAGTGCAGCAAGTATAACGCTTCCTGCTGTTGGAGCCTGTACGTGTGCATCCGGAAGCCATGTGTGAAACGGAAATAGCGGCACCTTTATCATAAACCCAAGTGTAAATAATATGAATAACACAATCTGTTTATCAACAGGTATATACTGTGAGAATGAAGCAATTTGTTGAATATCTAACGTAAATCCACCCGCGTATGGAGATACTGTAAAACCAACCCATATAATGCCTATTAGCAATAGCACGCTGCCGAACATAGTATAGAGAAAGAACTTAACCGTTGCATAGATTCTTTCTTCGCCGCCCCATATTCCTATAAGAAAATACATCGGTATAAGTATAAACTCCCAGAAAACGTAAAAGAGTATCATGTCAAGCGAAGTAAATACACCAATCAATGCACCCTCAAGTATTAGCATCAAAAAAAAGTATTCACGTACCCTTACTTTAATCGTCTGGAAAGAAGCTAAAATTGATATAGGAAATATAAGAGTTGTAAGCATAATCAGCAAAAGCGATATTCCATCGACACCAACATAATAGTAAGAATTAATAATCTTAACCCATAATACCTTTTCTACAAACTGAAACTCACCGATGTCTGTATTAAAAGAAAAATAAAGCATCATTGAAAGTGAGAAAGTAATCAATGATACTACTAATGCGTATAACTTAACTGCCTTTTCGTTGTCCTTTTTAAAGAACATAACAGGTATTGCGAGTACTATGGGTAAAAATATTAATATGCTAAGTATGTTTGCCAATTAATTTTATATTTACTTAATTAATTTGTTGTTTACTATATCTAAAAGGAGCCCTTAAAGGGCTCCTTCTTAAAACTATCCTTTCATTCTAAGGCCTTGTTCTTCATTAATGAAGATCCAGCCTACGATTTTGCCTATATTTACTTCGTCAAAATTATGCCAGTAATTATGATGGAAAATTTCTCTCGAGCTGAATGTGCTGTCGTAATTTTTATCGGTTGTCTTCATTATGTTTATAAACCGCTGCCTCCAGTTTTTCCAGTTGGATTCCCTGAGATCAAGCCAGCAGTCTTTTGTCCATTTTTCAACATTCTGTTTTGTAAGTTTTAGCGTATCTCCTTTTGCCATTGCTGGTATTTTCACATCCGGTCCTCTAAATATTCTCTTTCCGTCTGGCAGCAGAATTGGTACTCCAATAGAAACAATTTCGCTCCTCAATTCGTTGTTCTTCTTTATTAGGTTATAAAGCTTGTTTGTGCTGTTCTTCGGTGAATCGTTAATAAATTTCTTGAAACTGCCGTAAACAAGTTTTATCATATGTGCTTCATAAAGCAATTTTGATAGTCTCGGCGGACCTAACATTTCAAACGCAACAGAACTTGTTTTATGCTTCTTCTCAAGCTGCTTGATTTTCTCAACGGCGCTATGCTGAAGGAATCCTGCCCTGTATGAGGGCTCCATCGATGATGAATCAAGAGCGCTTATTATATCGTTGCCTGTATTACCTCCCGTTAGTTCGCGGTAAATATTCTCAGCTATCTCCTCGGGGGTCACAAATTCCATCTGTCCATTTGTTGTTATAGCTTCAAATTCCCCTCTCGAGAATATGCCGTTCTCACCCGTATCAATGTAAACTGTCTTTAATGAACCCTTCTTTTTGTATTCTTTCTCAGTCTTAGGCGAAAATGTGCTGCCGAGAATTTCAGGTTTACGAAAATCAATATCATAAACAGGTATAGGCTTTCCTTTTCTTTTAATTTCACCGTAAGTGATTTTCTTCCAGGCTATCGATGCAGTTGGCTTTATTTCCTTAATCATGGGACCTTTTGGAGTTCTTGCCATGAGGAATAGAAGCAGCGTCTGTGCACCTGCTACCGATGATTTGCTTAAAAGAACTCTTGAGGGTTTTTCCTCGCTGTGTGTGAAAGGAATATTCAGTCCCATACCGCCTGTACCGCTCGTACCGACTTTGAAATAATACTTAGTACTATACTTCAACATTGAATTATAAAGAATCTGAACATGCCTTATTAATTGTGGCACGTAAGATGAGCAAATCATCTTTTCAGATGCTACCCTTAATGCATCATAATCTTTCTTGCTGCTGGTGGTAATCTTTAAAACATCAAAGTATGATTTATAAATATTCTGGTATGCAATTGCAGTTGCTGTATTTATGCAATCTATAATAATATCGGGTCTAAATTTTTCAAGAAGTTTGAACAATGCCGATGATTTCAGAATTTTCTCGTCCAGTTCATTGACAATATCATTAATAACAACGGCTCGTTTCTTGTCATCATTCATGTATAATTCTCTGTCCATATCTTTAAAAGACTCGCGTACGAATATGTTACCCCATGCTGGTACGAATAAATTTTTCTTCCTGAACTCTTTATTCAGTAACGTGCAAATATCCTCAGCTTCTGCTTTTAAAAGTGAAGTAAGTATGACTCGTTTAGGATTTCCTTCCATAATACGTCTGGCTATTGCGGAACCCACAAGTCCCCATCCGCCAAGTATCAGGACATTTTTGTTTTTTATATCCATAAAATTTTATAATTATATGATTAGGGAAAATTTCAGACAATTCTACATATAGAGATAAGGTTTCCAACCCTCATCAATACTGCCTACAAAGTTTTTAATAAATGTGATATGTGACGGCTTTTTAGGAACAGACCTTAAATTCATCTTCGCCTCTTCTGGCGTTCTGTTACCTTTTTTATTGTTGCATTTTATGCATGCCGTAATCAGATTTTCCCATATCTCTTCACCGCCGCGTGACTTTGGAATTATATGGTCAACTGTAAGATTAACAACCGACCCGCAGTACTGGCATCTGTGGTTATCACGGCGCAATATATTTTTTCTCGAGAGAATAATTTTCTTATAAGGAACTCTGACAAAAAGTGCTAATCTTACAATACTCGGACAGTCAAAACTCCGGTAAACTGTGTGCACCTTTGTTCCGTTTTGAGTATAAACAATTTCAGCTTTTCCCAGATAAGATAATACTATAGCACGCTTCACATTACATATTGTTACAGGTTCATAATTCTGATTCAGAACAAGAACTTTGTCATTTAATACATTATTGCTGCTGCCGTATTTTGCGGCTTCATTGCCGTGGAAGACATGCCCCCTTTCTTATTTCAATAATTTTATGAAATTAATCATAATGCAAAGAATAATCAATTTAAAAGAAAATCTATTTGTTACGTTTCTTCTTTTTTGTATAAGAAAAAACCCGCATAACATTTCTGTCACGCGGGTTTTTATAAATACTTTCAAATTTTTGTTATCTCTTCATCCTCACTTGATTAGCATCAACTTCTTTATGTCACTGAATCCTTTGCTTTCAAGTTTATAGAAATAAACACCACTGCTGAAGCTTGATAATCAAATGCACTTCTAAATTTATATTTATCCTAAAAAATAAAGTTACTTACTTCAGTAGATTTAATACTTTACTCAAAAATTCAACGTCTTTTTCGAGGTCTTCGAGTGGTTTGTTATTAACGACTATAAAATCTGATTTTTCAATTTTCTCTTTTTCGTCTAATTGGAAACTCATAATTCTTTCTATATCTTTCTTCTTTGCTCCATCTCTCATCATAATCCTCTGTAATCTGTTCTTCTTATTTGAATATACCATTATTACATAATCAAGATACTTGTAGAATGATGTATCGAAAACAAGCGCAGATTCAATGATAATAATCTTCTGCTTCACACCCTTTATCGAATCCATCAGATGCTTAATAACTATTGGATGGACAATGTCATTTATTTTCCTGAAGTTATTCTTGTTGGCAAACACAACT
The DNA here is from genome assembly GCA_041675325.1 of Kapaibacterium sp. (SeqCode). GTDB lineage: Bacteria > Bacteroidota > Ignavibacteria > Tepidaquicellales > Tepidaquicellaceae > CAIKZJ01. Next base: position 9,218 of record JBAYUG010000046.1, on the reverse strand, counting down.
TCTTTTAATTTGGTTAGGCTTATTACTCCTTTGTAATTTAATATATCCTTGCCAAATGCATTAACTACTTTACGGGCAAGATTTTTATCTTTCTTGTAAAGGTCTTTAGCGATAAGGTCTGCAAAAAAAACTTTGTAGCCATGTTTCGAAAGCAGCCTGCATACTTCAGACTTGCCGGAACCTATTCCGCCCGTTATACCGATTAATATTTTGTCTTTAAACTTTATTCCCATAATAATTATTTTTTAATAATATATATTACTTATTTTGCATAAGCAATACTTCTTCTTTCCCTTATTACATTAATTTTTATCTGCCCGGGATATTCCATTTCTTCCTGTATCTTCTGGGCTATGTCCTCTGCGAGCTGATCCTGAAGTATATCGCTTATTTTCTCCTGCTCAACAATTACTCTCACTTCCCTGCCGGCCTGTATTGCATAGGTCTTTGATACTCCATCAAATGAAGTGGCTATCGCTTCGAGCTTTTCAAGACGCTTTGAATAAGCTTCGACTGATTCCCTTCTCGCACCGGGTCTTGCTCCGCTTATTGCATCAGCAGCCTGAACAAGAACAGCAATTGGATGCTCCATAGGTATCTCATCGTGGTGTGCACCTATTGCATTGCAAACAATCGGATGCTCCTTGCATCTTTTTGCAATCTCATATCCGAGTATTGAATGCGGTCCTTCAATACTCCTGTCAATTGTTTTTCCTATATCATGCAGCAACCCGGCACGTTTTGCCATCTGCGCATCGAGTCCGAGTTCTGCAGCCATGATTCCTGAAATATGTCCAACCTCTATCGAATGATTCAGTACATTCTGTCCGTAGCTTGAACGATATTTCATCCGTCCGATAAGTGTTACAATATCCCTGTTCACTCCTTGCATGCCCATGTCCAGTATCGTCTGTTCACCAACCCTTATTATCTCTTCATTCAGCTCCTTCTCAACCTTCTGCACTACTTCTTCAATTCTTGCTGGATGAATTCTGCCGTCGGTGATTAATCTCTCCATTGCTATCCTTGCAATTTCCCGGCGGAATGGATCAAAACCCGATATGATAATTGCTTCAGGAGTATCATCTACAATTATATCTACACCTGTTGCTGCTTCGAAAGCACGGATGTTCCTTCCTTCTTTGCCGATTATCCTTCCTTTCAGCTCATCGGAAGATATCTGAAGAACGCTGACAGTTGTTTCGACTGAATGGTCAACTGCTGACCTTTGTATTGCTTGTATAACTATGTTTTTCGAAATCTTATTAGCATCAAGCTTAGTTTGCTCCCTGACTTCCTGAAGCTTCTGTGCTGATTCAAGCTTCACTTTATTTATTAATGAATCGAAAAGCAGATTTTTTGCCTCCTCTTCGTTCAAACCCGATATTCGTTGAAGCTTCGATTTCTGTTCATTTATCAGGTTATTAACTTCTTCTTCCATTTCGTCAACCTTATTCTTCTTTTCCGTAAATTCTTTTAGCTTTGCAGTGTATTCTGCATGTGACTGCTGTGCATTCTTTTCCTTCGTAATAAGTTCATTCTTTATTTTTTCGGCTGCTTCTTTTTCTGTTCTGATTCTTTTTTCTATCTCGCCAATTTCTTTTTCTCTTGACCTTACTTCCTCGTCGTGCTTCTGTTTGCGCTTGTAGAATTCATCTTTTACTTCTAAAAGCTTTTCCTTCTTTAGGTTATGAGCTGATTTCTCTGCTTCTATTCTGAAATTCTTTGCTCTTTTTTCCGCATCGGATATTAATTCTGTTGATTTTGTCTCGGCATCTTTTAAAATTTTCTTCGCAACGTTGTCTGCTCCGTCAACTTTACTCTTATTTATCTTTACCTGAATGTACCATCCAAGAAAAAATGTTATAAGGCATAAAGCTACTAAGATAGGAAGCAATATGTATAATTCCATTTCTGGCATATTATTATGTTATTATTGTTTTTAAATATTGTTTATTAAAAAATAAAAAAACCGCAAGTCTCCGTCAAAGGTTATATAGAAACCTTGGTAGCAAACAGTGGGGGGCGCCAAAGTGTCGCGGTCTTCCAATGATGTCCTTTTTCTGTCCTCGAACAGAGAACATTTCCCGAAGGAATAAGGCCTGACCTAGCACCTGTGAGAGCTAACCTCCCAGCTTTTAGAAATTTGATGGTTCTATATAATGTTTGATTTTTTCGGCTGGCTTGCGGTTAAAATCAATATTGTATATTATTTTAAAGAACTTATTACAGACTATTGTCTATAAATTTTGATAATGATTCAAATCTTTCTGTACTTGCTTTCAGGTTTGCAATGTATGATTGCTCAATATCTGCTCTCATATCCTTCTCTTTAAAGTATGACTCTGAAATATTCAATGCAGTTACTACCGCAATCGATTCCGCGGATGTATTTGGTGATTGAAAATTTATCCTTTGCATGATCATATCTACATACTTGGCATATCTTTCCACTTCCTGCGGATTTTCACCCAGCAGATTATAATCACTGTTAAATATTTTTACTTTAATACCTGAATTTTTCATTTTGATTTTTTAGTTTACCAGCCTTTTTTCAGTCTTCAAAATCTTTTGACTGATCTTCATATTGTTCTAAATGAACATCAATTCTCGAGATTAATTCCTTTAATCTCGATTTTACTAACTCTTTGTCTCTTATACTTGTGTAGTCATTTTCGGAGTTTAACAGCATACTTTTTAATTCGGATATTTCTTTGTCCTTGTTTATTGTATCCGAGTCTAATTTGTTTAACTGCAGTTTTAATTCTGTTATTTTGTTGTTCAGGTCCTTTATGTTTTCTTTCAGCGAATGATTCTCAGTACTTGCATTGTTGTATTTTTCTATCAGCCCTCTGACTTTGTTGGATAAACTCTCGTAAGATACTGCCAGAAGCCCTTCCAGCTTAATAATTTCTTCTCTGTTTAATTCGGATTTACTGTCCATTCTATGAATTTAATTTGACCTTAATTTTACTCCGAGCTTATTATCTAAATTTTTAACAATTTTGTTTATGACCTTTGTTACTTCTTCATCAGTCAGTGTTTTTTCCCGAGAACCTAGCTCAAGTGAAAATGCCATGCTCTTTATTCCATCACCTAATTTCCTATCCTCAAAAACATCAAACAACTCAACTTTCTTCAGATAATTTCCACCCGACTCATTTATCACCTTTAGTACCTGTTCATAATTTGCTTCCCTGCTCAGTAATAACGCCAGATCTCTTTTTGCATAAGGAAACTTTGATATCTCTTCATATAGTTTCTCGTCTGCTGATTTCTTAAACATTATCTTCGCATCGAGCTCTGCAATAAATATGTTGTTTTCTGTTTCAAATCCCGCATGATTTTGTTTATCAATAACAAAAATCCTTCCTATCTTATCTTTTCTAAGAAAAATATCAAAACAACCATTTTCATCCTCTGCATTATAATAAATTAATTCATTACTTTCAATATTCAATTTTGACAGAAACATTTGCAGTTCACCCTTCAGGTCGAACAGGTCAAAATCCCTATCCTTCAATTCAAAAGATTTATTGTCGTATATACCGCTTATTCCAAAACATACATGGTATTCTTCTTCAAATTTGTCCTCAGCATCTTTGAATACTTTCCCGGTTTCAATAAACTTTAGCGGTACTTCCTTTCCGAGAAGGTTAACGTTGTTTATGATTGTAGTAAGCATTCCGTAAAACAGATTCACTCGCATCGAATTCATCAATACGGAATTTGGATTCTCAATCAAAACTGGCTTTATTCCAAATCTTGAAATCTTATTTTCATCCTGCTGTGTGTATGTTATTATTTCGTTGAAACCTCTTCCGATAAAATACTCTTTTACGTTGTTAATAAACTGCTGGAACTTATCGTTATAATCAACATGTGACGAAACGTCTAATACAAACCTGTAATCATTATCAATATTCGAATATCCGTAAAGTCTTGCGATTTCTTCAATCAAATCAATTTCTCTCTGTATGTCTTCCCGCCTGAATTCAGGTATTCTGAAATAAAGTCTGTCGTCTTTCTTTTCCACAAAAGAAATTTCTATGCTTTCAAGTAGCCTTTTTATTTCTTCCTCCGGAATTTCTATTCCAGTAATTCTCTCGCAGCGTTCTTTTCTTATAGAAACTGTTAATGGTTCAAATCTATTCGGATATACATCTACGATTCCCTTCAATATCGTACCCCCTGCTGCTTCCTGAATCAGAGATGCTGCACGATCTGATACATATGGGATATTATCTATATCGACTCCCCGCTCAAATCTCTGTGACGCATCCGTCTGGAGCCCTAACCTCTTCGAGTTCTTTCTTATCGCTACAGGGTCAAAATATGCAACTTCGATTAGTACATTCTTTGTATTCTCTGAAATCTCCGAAAACTCACCGCCCATTATCCCGGCAATCGCCGATGCCTTCTCACCATCGCATACCATTAGTGACTTATCGTTCAGTATTCTTTGCTTTGAATCAAGAGTAGTAAACTTTTCGCCTTCTTTTGCAGTTTTTACTATTATTTTCTTGCCTGCAATTTTATCGTAATCAAACGCATGAAGCGGCTGCCCTGTTTCCATCATTACATAATTCGTTATGTCAACAATGTTGTTGATAGGTCTGAGTCCAACCGATTTTATTGCCTTTTGCAGCCATTCGGGAGATTCTTTCACTGTAACATTCTTAACTACCCTCCCGGTGAATCTTTTGCAGAATTCATCATTCTGAATCTCTATGTCAATATAATCTTTTGAAAATTCGTTTGATTCCTCTATTCGTACTACAGGTAGTTTTGCTTTTAGCGAGTAAGTGGCTGCTATTTCACGAGCCATTCCAATCTGTGAGAAAAGGTCTCCTCTGTTCGGAGTTACACCAATCTCAACGAAACAATCATTCGACCCTATATAATCCGCAAAATCTGTTCCGGGTACAGCGTCATTTTTTAAAACCATTATACCTGAATGATCATCAGAAAAGTTTAGCTCATCCTCAGCGCAAATCATTCCCTCTGATACTTCCCCTCTTATCTTTCCTTTTTTTATCTCAAATCCGCCTTTGGGAATTATTGCACCGGAAATTGCAACGCATACTTTCTGACCTGCTTCAACGTTTGGTGCACCGCATACTATTGAAAGCACACTGCGCCCTGTATTTACCTTGCATAATGTCAGCTTATCCGCATTCGGATGTTTTGCAGTCTCAAGTACTTCTCCTACTACAAAATTAGTAAAAGTCTCCTTTTCATTTTCTATCGATTCAATATCAAGACCTCCATCTACCATTTTTTTGTACAGGTCTTCATAAGACTTTATTTCAAGTCCGGGTATTAATGATTTTATCCAGTTTATACTAATTCTCATAAAAACATAAAGGTTAATATAAACAATTAAATAATCACATTAAATACAGAAAATATTTAGTGACATTAATTACCTCCAATTTGTCCTTCATTTTTGATAGCATTTTACATTTAAATTTATTGAATTTTCTATAATTTTATTTATATATATTATAGCTATATTATTAATCTGTTTAACTAATAATAACACTATGAAACTTAAAACTCTTACTTTAGCCCTAATGCTGTTCATGGCAGCAATAGGATTTACGGCTCCAATAGAAGATTTTAACACTGTTTATACAAGAGCAGAAACGAACCCTGCTATCCAAAAACAGGCAGAACAATTGGCGTCCACTCTCGGCCATCCTTTAAGAATTTATACCAACGATTATAAATTCATCGAAGCTAAGGGTGTGGAGAACGGACAGGTTGTTTATACAGTTATCGTTGACAGATATAATGTTTACAACGAAGCTTATACTGCTTTCTATAATGATGTAGTATCTACTTTTGACCTTACTAAGTCAAGAATCGATTACGGTAAAGGAAATGTAGTCGATAATACAGGCGGTATGTACAATCCAGTTGTAACTTCAAGAGGTAGTAGTTCGTTATGGCTACTTATACCTGAATGGACAGGTGACAAAGTATATGCATTCGATTCAGAGACAGGCGATTTAATCGATGCTGACTTCATACCTACTACTCCCACTACCTTGCAAAGCCCGAGACATGCTTTGCAGGCACCATGGGGAACAGTTATGGTTGCGGACCAGATAAGCGATGCAGTCCAGGAATTCGATACAAGCGGTGTATTCCTAAGAACTTATGCTCCTGCCGGTGGTCCTAATCCTTCTATCATCGATAATATCAGGGGAGTTTTCTTTAGACCCGATAGAAAATTACTCGTTACTGTCGGCTCTGGCGCAAACCAGAATACAGTTCAGCTTTTTGATACTGGTGGTACACATATCGGTCCGATTATTTCAACCGACCTGAACAGTCCTTTTTATATAGTTCAAAGAAATTCAGAGTATTTGATTGGTAATTCTTCAGGTACAAATGATGTTCAGAAATATGATTTAAGCGGAACATATATATCTCCATTTATTTCATCGTCATCAATTGCTTTTCCTCAGCAAATATTAAGACTGCCCGACGGTAATTTTGTTATTGCAGGTTTCAGTTCACCCTCAGGACTTGTGTTTTTTGATTCCGCAGGTAATTATATGAACACTTTTAATCCTGTAACTGGTTGCAGAGGTGTTTACAAACTCGGAAACGGTAATTTTCTTACAACAACTGGTACAGGTGTTCATGAAATTGATGATACAACTGGTGTATTGATAAGAACAATTGTAACCGCTTCAAACTTCCAGTTTATCGATGTTTATAACTCGTCAGGCGTTACAGGTATAGGAAATGAATACAATACCACACCCGGTGAATACAAGTTGTATGATAATTATCCGAATCCGTTCAATCCTGTAACAAATATTCGATTCGCTATTCCGAAAAACGGATTTGTTTCACTCAAAGTTTATGATGCTCTCGGAAGAGAAATTTCTTCAATCGTTAATGAATTCAGACAGGCTGGTGAATACACAGTTAATTTCAACGCTTCAAAACTCGTAAGCGGTGTTTATTTCTATACTCTGAAAACTGAATCATTCTCAGCAACAAAGAAAATGATGCTCGTCAAATAATTCTATATAATTAATCCCTCCATCCCAAACTCTTGTTTGGGATGGTTGAATGATTATAATCTTTAAGTCTTAGTAATAAAAAAAGCCCGTCTTATGACGGGCTTTTAATTTCTCGAAATCGGAGAAGTACTGATTAATCTGTTCCGCTCTCTTCTTTCTTTGGTTCTTTCTTAACCGGTGATTCAGAAGTCTTCTCTTCACGGTTGTATTCTCTGCCTTTATTTTCTGAGTCCTTCTTTTCAGGATCATACTTTTTAGGCGGAGTGTACGTGTTTCCGCTGTTGTCATTGGGGATATAAGTTCTTGGAGTCGTCGTTGTGGTTCTGGTCGTCTTTCTCTTTGAGCTCTTTTTCTTTCCCTTTGACTTTTTCTTGGTTGATTTCTTCTTTGTAGATTTCTTCTTTGTAGATTTCTTCTTCGAAGTTGATTTCTTCTTTGAAGTTGTTTTCTTCTTAGTAGGTTTCTTCTGTCCTGAAGATTTCTTTTTCTTTGTACTCTTTTTTGTTTTCTTCTTTTGTTGATTAGAAGTCTGTTCAGTTGTTGAATTCGAACCGTTGCTCGAATATGTTGTACCAAACACACCACTAAATGTGAATGAAAACAAAACCGCGAGTATTGCTAAACGTAGTTTTGTCAAATTTAACTCCTTCTTTTAATTTCTTTTAAAAATACCCTGTATATTACAATAATTCAACACCAATATGCACAATTTTCTCCCAAATCCTTCGTTTCTTATACACTTTTTTCATTGTTTTGTTCCACGTACCGTTTTAATCATTCTGATTCAAGCCTCAACTGTCCAAAATAAAAATAAACGACATAAAAATTCTTTATTACTATATTTAAGATACTGTACAACCTTCAAGAAATCAGCGATAATCCGTGCAAACCAGCGTTACAATCCATAAAAATTTTGTATTAATTAAAATATTTTCACAAAACAAAGCAACAAAATTACGGTATTATAACATAATAAAAACTCTCTGGGCTCTCTTTGCGTCCTTGCCTTCGAGTCGCAGATCCGCCGTTTTGTTTGGTGGACGTCCCTTGCGGTTAAATCTCTTAGATCTAATACTAATTCTTATATAATCTCTGTGTGCTTCGTGATACATAATTATTTTGGACAAATTACCTTCTCGAAATCAGCGATAATCCGTTTAATCCGTGGAAATCCGTGTTCTATTTTCTTTCATTATCATAATTATTTAGGATGATGTGGACTCACCCGCATATCCTATCTATTCCCTCTTCCATTACTTCTGGCTTCACAAGAAGACTCAAAACCGCATTCCCCTCAGTGAAGAAATCGTAGTAATACCCTGGATGTATTAAAACATTATTCGTGTCGAGCAGCCTTAACACATACTCATCCTCAGGTATAAGCAGATTCTCAAAATTCAGTATTCCCGACCATCCTCCTTCGCAGTTCAAAATCTTTATGTCAGGGTTTAAAAGAAATTTTGTCTTTAATAAATTATAATTTTGATTTATTCTCTGTTTTATCTCATCCTGTATTTTTGCTCTTGTACTAAATAGCATCTTTGCTGCATACTGAATCGGTGTGGCAACTGATAAATACGTATCCGCAATGACCTCAAGCCTTTTCACTGCTTCTGACTTTTTACTTTCTTCTCCTTGTATTATAATCCAACCGAATTTCATCTGAGGCAAACCAAGCATCTTTGAAAAACCATTAAGTATAAATGTCATGCTGCTTTCAATTCCTGCTGTTGTTTTTAACGCTGTTTCATCCGCACTTATTTCATAATCAGAAAAAACCTCATCCACTATTAATGAAAGATTGTACTTTTCCGCTAATATATTGAACTTTTGATAATCATCTTTCTTTAAATAAGAACCAGTGGGATTGTTCGGATTTATAATTAATATCGCTTTAGTTTTCGGGGTAATCTTCTTTTCAAGCATTATAAAATCAGGCGTCCAGCCGCCTCTGTAATCATAAACCAATGGATAGTAAACAACTCTGCCCGAATCAAGCTTTGCAAGAAATTCGAAAAGCGGATAACATGGCTGTGGTATCAGGACTTCTTCATCAGTGTCAAGCAACAGCTTGAATAGATATGAATATGCTTCGCTCGTGCTTGGTACAACAAATATATCATCAGGCAGTACGTCCTTCCCGATTTCGAAATAATATTTCGAAATCTCTTCTCT
>JBAYUG010000045.1:0-25635 GCA_041675325.1 Kapaibacterium sp. (SeqCode) | reverse complement strand
GGAAGAGCAGGAAGAACAGGAAGAGCAGGAAGAGCAGGAAGAGCAGGAAGAGCAGGAAGAGCAGGAAGAGCAGGAAGAGCAGGAAGAGCAGGAAGAGCAGGAAGAACAGGAAGAGCAGGAAGAGCAGGAAGAGCAGGAAGAACAGGAAGAGCGGGACAAAATAAAGAAATAAAATATATGAAGGCGTATCAGGATTTAGAGGTTTGGAAGAAGAGTGTGGATTTGGTTACTGAGGTTTATGAAGTAACTAAGTCGTACCCTAAAGATGAGATTTACGGGATTACAAATCAGATTAGGAGGGCGGCAGTTTCAATACCTTCCAATATAGCTGAAGGAGCGGGAAGGAATTCTGATAAAGAGTATATTCAGTTTTTACATATCGCTTCCGGCAGTTGTATGGAATTGGAAACACAGTTAATAATTAGCAGGAATATCAAGTATTTGGAAGAGGAAAAATTGCGTAGGTTGCTGAATGAATTGCTGGAAATAAGGAAGATGATTAGCGGACTGGTGAGGGCTGTTAAGAGCCGAGCTGCAGAGCAGTAAGAGCAGGGAGAGCAGTAAGAGCAGGGAGAGCAGTAAGAGCAGGGAGAGCAGGGAGAACCGAGTTTTAAAAATACAAATAAAAATAAAAAGAATATGAAGTATAGAAAAAAGGTGTGTTGTATAGGGGCGGGGTATGTCGGGGGACCGACGATGGCAGTGATTGCGGCGAAATGTCCGGAGTATAAGATTACTGTTACGGATGTGAATAAGGAAAAGATTAATGCGTGGAAAACAGATGAGCTGCCGATATTTGAGCCAGGGCTGCTTGATGTAGTGAAATCAGTAAGAGGGAAGAACTTGTTTTTTACAACTGATGTGGGCAAGGCGATTAAGGAATCTGATATTGTGTTTATTTCGGTGAACACGCCGACAAAGCTATTCGGAGAGGGTAAGGGCAGAGCGTCTGACCTTCAGTTCGTGGAGAGCACTGCGAGGAGCATTATAGAAAATTCGGATTCGGATAAGATAGTTGTCGAGAAAAGTACGCTGCCAGTAAAAACTGCTGAGGCTTTGAATGCAATTCTAGGGAGCAATGAAAAAGGTTTAAAGTTTGAAGTGCTTTCGAATCCGGAATTTTTAGCTGAGGGAACTGCGGTGAATGATTTGATAAATCCTGACAGGGTGTTAATCGGGTCGTACGAGACTGAATCCGGCAGGAGAGCGAGAAAGGAATTAGCGGATTTATACCTGAACTGGGTACCGAAAGAAAAAATTATAATGAGCAATGTGTGGAGTTCAGAACTTTCGAAATTAACTGCAAATGCTTTTTTGGCGCAGAGAATTTCATCGATAAACAGCATATCAGCATTGTGCGAAGTGACGGGTGCGAATATTGAAGAGCTGAGCAAGGCAATCGGGATGGATTCGAGAATCGGACCGAAGTTTTTAACGGCTAGTGTAGGATTTGGAGGGTCATGTTTTAAGAAAGATATACTTAATTTAGTTTATATCAGTGAATCGATGGGACTGCATGAAGTCGCGGAGTATTGGGAATGGGTAATCAGAATGAATGATTACCAGACGAAGAGATTTGTGAACCGTATGATAAAAAACATGTTCAACACACTATCGGGAAAAAAGATTGCGATGTTCGGGTTTGCGTTCAAAGCGAATACCGGCGACACGAGAGAAACACCTGCTTTCTATGCGGCTAAATACATGGCGGAAGAAAATGCGCATATTGTAATAACAGATCCGAAAGCATTAGAGAATGCAAAAAAAGATTTAAAGGAATTAAAGGGAAAGGTTGAGTTTACGGAAGATCCATATAAAGCTGCTGAGCATGCAGATGCGATTGCGATAATGACGGAGTGGGATGTTTACAAGACGCTTGATTACAAAAGAATATACGGACTCATGAGAAAACCGTGCAGTATTTTTGATGGAAGGAACATACTTGATGCGAAGGAGATGAGGGAGATTGGGTTTGGGTATTTTGGTATAGGACGGTAAGAGCAGGAAGAGCAGGAAGAGCAGGAAGAGCAGGAAGAGCAGGAAGAGCAGGAAGAGCAGGAAGAGCAGGAAGAGCAGGAAGAGCAGGAAGAACGGTAAGAGCAGGGAGAGCAGAAAGAACGGGAAGAGCAGGAAGAACGGTAAGAGCAGGAAGAACGGTAAGAGCAGGGAGAGCAGAAAGAACGGGAAGAGCGGTAAAGATAAAGAGAAAAAATATGAGATTAATAATTTATAGAATAATCTTAAATGAAAAAAAGGATATTAGTAACAGGAGGCGCAGGATTTATTGGTTCACATTTATGTGAAAGATTGCTTAATGAGGGTAATGAAGTAATTTATTTAGATAATTACTTTAAGAATATAATATTAAGCAACTTGCAGAAAAAAATAATAGAAATTACAGGTTCAAACAACTTGCAGAAAAAATAATAGAAATTTCAGGTTCAAAAAAGTAAAATTGTTTATAAAAAACTTCCTATGGACGATCCGATGCAGCGTAAACCGGATATAGCAAAAGCAATTAAATTATTAAGTTGGAAACCAGAAAAATCCTCATAAATCATTACTAATTCCTTGTATTTACCGTGTAAAAAAAGCATATTATATGATATTTTAAATATGCAAACTTATAACTAAATCTGTGATTAATCAGCGGAGCTGTGTCTAAATTCAGTTATGTTTTGTAACATAAGTTTAAAATTATTTAACTAAAAAATTTAGAATATTAACCATACATATAATTAAATGAAAAAAATCTTGTTATTGATATTATCAGTAATTATAACATCAAGTGCTTTGATTGCTCAAACTGACACACTATATCAACAGAATGACTCTCTTTTATTCAGGGAGCAGGATTTGAAGAGAATCAGTACAAATTATTTTAACTTATCAAAACCTAATAAATTTAATTTTGAGGTTGTAGTTATTGGAGGTGTTAAAAATTCAGGCATTTATTTGGTACCACAAGGAACTACCTTAGTTGAGATTGTCGCTCTTACAGGTGGAGCACCAGATGAAAGTATTTTTGAAGATTTTAAACTTGTAAGAACAAAATATAAAAATCCCGAATTGAAAAAAGATACAGTGATTGTAATTGACTATAATGATTTCTTTGAAAGAAATAAATCAGGAGAGTTTACAAATATAACACCTATATTATTAAAGCCAGGTGATATTATTTCCTTTCCCATAAAACCTGAAAAAGAATTCTGGGATATTGCTCAAAGAGTTGCAGGAGTTGTTATCGTTCCAATTCTTACTGCATTAACACTTATATTGAATATTATGATTTACAATAAATAATAAATAAAATTATGATTAATAATAAAAGAATACTTATTACAGGCGGTACCGGCTCATTTGGGAATACAATAGTGGATAAATTATTAAAAGAAACAGAACCAGCATCTATTATAGTTTACAGCCGAGATGAGAAAAAGCAATATGATATGCGAAATAAATATCATGATGAAAGACTAAAATTTATTATAGGTGATGTAAGAGACCGGAACAGAGTGTATAAAGCTATGAAAGGAACAGATATTGTCTTTCATGCTGCTGCATTAAAACAAGTTCCAAACTGTGAGTTTTTTCCGTATGAGGCAGTACAAACGAATATTATTGGAACACAAAATGTATTAGATGCTGCGGAAGACGAGGAAATAGAGAAAATAGTCGTTTTAAGCACTGACAAAGCTGTGTATCCCATTAACTCAATGGGAATATCAAAAGCAATGCTCGAAAAACTTATGCTTGCTAAAGCAAGAATGTCGAGTTCAAAGACTGTATTCTGCGGGGTCAGGTATGGAAATGTTATGTATTCGAGGGGATCTGTGTTCCCGTTATTTGTTGAAAAAATTAAAGCAAAAAAACCTATTCCGATAACAAACGGAGATATGACAAGATTTCTGCTTCCATTGCCGGTTGCAATTGATCTTGTATTATTTGCGTTAGAAAAGGGAAAAAACGGCGATATCCTAGTAAGAAAGTCTCCGGCTGCAACAGTTGAAATGATGGCAAAAGCAACACTGGATATATTCAAATCCAAACTTGAAATAAAAGAGATTGGAATCAGGGAAGGAGAAAAAATGCATGAAACACTTGTAACACAAGAAGATTTAATGAAGGCTGAAAGCTACGACAATTATTACAGGATTAAAAATCTTGAGAAAATTGATTTTGATAAATATTTTTCAGAGGGAACGATTGACCATTTTCCGAAAGAAGGATACACGTCGGCAAACACAGAAAGATTAAGTTTTGAAGAAACTAAACAGTTATTGTTATCATTGAAAGAAATACAGGAAGAATTAGTTGCATAAAATCAGAGTCGGAATAACAGGACAAGCCGGATTTATAGGAAGTCATTTATATAATTATCTTGGAATATACAAGGATAAGTATGAAAGAATATGGTTTGAAGATGATTATTTTAATAACGAGGAGAAATTAAATAGTTTCTTAAGTAACTGCGACGCTATAGTTCATCTTGCGGCACTAAACCGACACAGCAAACCTGAAGAAATATACATAAAAAACATAGAACTTATTAATAAATTATTATCAGGTTTAGAAAAAGCAAGAACAAAACCACATATAATTTTTTCATCATCTACACAGGAAACTCTTGACAATATTTACGGGCAATCAAAAAAAGAAGGACGTGAACTACTTAAGAAATGGTGTAAAAACTCAGGTGCAGGATTCACAGGATTAATAATTCCTAATGTATTTGGTCCATTCGGGAAACCATTTTATAACTCGGTGATATCTACGTTTTCGTACCAAATTACACATAATCAAACACCCAGAATTGAAATTGACAAGAACTTAGAATTGATATATGTAAACAATTTAATAAGAGAAATAACAGATATAATTGGAAACAGTGTTTATTCAGATGACTATAAAATTAATTATGATTTTGATTTAAAGGTAAAACAAATACTTGAGAAACTGAATAATTACAATAAGACTTATCTGGAGCAGAATATTATTCCTGAACTTCGATCTAAAAATGACGTAAATCTATTCAATACATTCCGTTCCTATATGGAATATGACCAAATAAATAGGATTCTCGATAAGAAAGAAGATAACAGAGGATATCTAACAGAAATTTCGAAATCATATACAGAAGGGCAATCATTTATTTCTGAAACCCACCCCGGAATAACAAGGGGGAATCATTATCATTTGAGAAAAATTGAAAGGTTTGCCGTAATAAATGGTGAAGCTGTTATAAGGCTCAGGAAGATTGGTACAAGCGATATCAAAGAATATGAAGTAAGCGGCGACAAACATAGTTTTATTGATATACCAATATGGCATACACACAACATTGAGAATACCGGCAGTACAAAACTATTAACATTGTTCTGGTCAAATGAGTTATTCAATCCGGAAGATTCAGACACATATTTTGAGGAGGTTTAAATGAAGGATAAATCAAGATTGAAAGTAATGACAATAGTAGGAACCAGACCTGAGATTATAAGGTTATCGAGGGTTATTTCCTTATTAGATGAAACAGTAAATCATGTATTAGTCCACACAGGGCAAAACTATGATTATGAATTAAACGAAATATTCTTTAAAGAACTCGAACTAAAAAAACCAGATCATTTTCTGAATGCAGATACGAGTTCATTGGGCGCTACTGTTGGTGATATAATAAAGAAATCAGAGGGAGTTTTAAAGAGAGAAATGCCAGACGCATTACTTGTTCTGGGTGATACCAATTCATGTTTATCAGCTTATATGGCGAAGAGAATGCATATTCCAATATATCATATGGAAGCAGGTAACAGGTGTTTTGATTTCAATGTACCCGAGGAAATAAACAGAAGAGTAATTGACCATATTGCAGATTTCAATTTAGTTTATACGGAGCATGCAAGACGGCATTTAATAAGTGAAGGTCTTCAACACAGGAGAATTTATCTAACCGGTTCACCGATGAATGAGGTATTAAATTATTACGGTAAAAGTATAGATAAATCAAAGATACTTGAAAAACTAAAATTACAAAAGAAAGAATATTTTGTTGTTAGTATTCACAGAGAAGAGAACGTTGATAACAAGGAGAATCTTAAGGAATTGATTGAAACTATTAATGAAATATCGATTATATTCAGGAAGAAAATAATTTTCTCAACACATCCGAGAACTAGAAAAAGAATTGACACTTTGAAAGGTATTAAGATAGAGAAAAACATTGAATTTCTTAAACCCTTTGGTTTTTTTGATTACGTTAAGCTTCAAAAGAATTCAATCTGTACTATTTCTGACAGCGGAACAATTAACGAAGAATCATCTATACTAGGATTTCCGGCAATAACCGTTCGCAATTCAATGGAACGGCCAGAAGGATTAGATCATGGTTCAATAATACTTACGGGTTTGGATAAAAATGTAATAATCGATTCTATTAAACTATTATTATCAGAATCATTAAATAATTTCAAGAGAGAATATACAGAAGATTATAAAGTTTTAAATACGTCTTTAAGAGTTGTTAAGCTTATACAGGGTACTTCTAAATTAAGTAATATATGGTATGGTATTCAAGATTTTGAATTTTCTAAATAATTCTTACTCATTTGCAGTTAATTAATACTCTTAAATCTTCTTTATTAGGAGGAGGTGCCCGTACACAAAAGGCTAAAAAGAATATTCTACTTTCTTTTGTTTTTAAAGGTTTTTCAGTTGTTGCTGTTTTTCTACTCGTCCCCATGTCCATTAATTACCTAAACGTACTCGAATACGGTATTTGGGTTACTATATCATCACTAATAACATGGCTTACGCTATTTGACTTAGGTTTAGGAAACGGACTTAGGAACAAACTTGCAGAATCAATAGCAGTTGATGATAAAGAATTAGGAAGAGTTTACGTAAGTACTGCTTACTTCGCTCTATCGCTAATTGTCTCACTATTCTTATTATTATATTTTACGTTAGGGTTTTTCATAGACTGGAGTTCTGTCTTTAACACTCCATTAGAACTCAAAGCTGAAGTCAATAAGCTTGCAAATTTCGTTATGTTATTTTTCAGCATGCAATTTGTGCTCAAACTAATTATAACAATTTTGACAGCAGATCAAAAACCTTCCTACTATGACATTTATGGATTTATTACTAATTCATTGTCCGTTCTAGTTGTCTGGTTATTATTGCATTACACTTCCTCATCATTGTTTAATCTCGGATTAACTTTAAGTATCATTCCTGTATTAATACTTACTATTTTTTCTGCAGTACATTTTTCTCGAAAATATAGATATTTTTTCCCTAAATGGAGAAGTATAAGTTTTAAACGATTAAAGGATCTTTCGGGATTAGGTATAAAATTTTTTATTATCCAGATATCTACATTCTTTATTTTTGGTTCAGCTTCAATAGTGCTTACACAGTTCATAGGACCAGAGGCAGTTACACCATATAATATAGTATTTAGATATTTTTCAATTATCAACATGGTTTATTTGATTATACTGAGTCCTATATGGACAGGATTTACTGATGCATACTTCAGAAAAGATACTATATGGATAAAAAATACAATCAAGAAGCTTAATAAACTTGCGGTATTACTCATTTTTTGTTCTATTCTAATGATATTATTATCCGGATTTGTTTATAATATCTGGCTTGGAGAAAAAAGAAGTTTTGATATTCCATTACTTTTAACTGCGTCGATGGGCATTTATGTAATCATTATTACGATAGTATCCCCATACGTTTATTTTTTGAATGGTGTTGGGAAGATAAACCTTCAGCTTATATTAAGTATTATTACAATTTTGACATGTGTTCCTTTATCAATTTTTCTAATTAAGGTTATTCATTTAGGAATTGCTTCAGTTGTAATAGGTCCGACTATTTCCTTGCTGCCATTTGTTATTTTTATGCCATATCAGTATCATAAAATTATAAATAATAAAGCAAAAGGTATTTGGGACAAATGAATCTTCGTAAAATTTTTCGTAACCCCATGTCAATATGGTTAAATTCACTTATTAAGAATTACCTTATTGAAAAAAAGAATCAAAATCTACACATTGGTTATATGTCGCATGTAGAAAACTGTAATTTTGGTAAATATGTGTATATATCTGAACATGATTCAATTCAAAATGTCAGTATTGGAGATTTCTCGTACGTTGGAAATAAAACTTCGATTTTGAACTCAAGGATAGGAAAATTTTGCTCAATTGCTAATAATGTATTTATCGGTCCAGGAAAGCATCCAGTTAATTTTGTCTCATTACATCCCATTTTTTACAGAGATAATAGTAGAGCAGGTTATACATTTACGACTGAACTGGAATATGATGAATATGGTAGTGTTGAGATTGAAAATGATGTATGGATTGGAACGAATACAATAATTATGCCTGGCGTTAAAATTTCGAATGGAGCTATTATCGCTGCAGGAGCAATAGTAACTAAAAATATTCCACCTTTCGCTATAGCCGGTGGTATACCTGCAAAAGTAATAAAATTCAGATTTGATGATTCAACTGTTAAATATCTTCAGGAAATTAAATGGTGGAACAGAGATCCTGAATACCTGAAAGCAAACTATAAGTACTTTCATTCAATAGAATCATTTATGGAACGATTTTGAAAGTAAAATCTTTTTTTGATATTTTGATTTTTAATAACTTCAAAATGTTGCATGAAATTTAAATACATACTTTCTTCGTTAATATTTATTTTGTTGATAGTAAATTCTTTTCTTTTGCATTCGTATAATCAGGAAATCAGCGATGTAAAGATATACGGGTTAAATACATATAATGCGATATCAATTTTATTTATTGTACTCGCAAGTTTTGGTTTTGTGACGAAAATTATAAACGAAAGAAATAATGAAAATAAGTATATTTTAATTGGAATTTATTTTTACTGCATTTATCAATTAGCGGTTATTCTGCCATTGTCATATCTGGAATATGAAAGTATGGATCCGATTAAATATTTCAGCCAAATAAGTAACCGTTACTTTTTCCTGCTAATTCCAATGTTTTACTTTTACCTTGCATCAGAAAAAACATACAAATTTATATTTTATGTTTTCCTTATCGCGACAATATCTTTTATTGTAGCAGGTTTTTATAATTATTCACAGGGGATAATTATTGAAACAAATACGGGTGAAATAAGAATAGTAACCGTTGTTGCTACGTTGTTTTTCTTTGGAACTTTAACTGATGGGCTCGTATTATTTGGTGCCGGGAAAAACAAAATAATTCTTATATTTATAACTTTATTAGGTATATTAATTTCAGCACATAGGTCAGTTTATTTGGTAGTCGCGTTAATGCTGTTTTTTGCATTTTTTATATCATCGCAAGGAACAAATAAAACAAGAACAACTATTATGGCTATCTTAGCAATACCTCTTATTCTTCTTCTATTAAGTCAAATACCATTTGTTTCCGAAATATTTTTAAGCAGAGCTGAATACTCTTTCGATGTAGGTGACCAAAACTATCAGGATCGTTTATTAAAGAATTTGCTAGCATTCAATACATTTTTAGATAATCCAATTAACGGTACCAAATTGTCCGGTTATTACTATCCTGCGGGATTAGTATCTGATGATTTTTTTTGGATTCCTCATAACTTTATTTTAGATATTCTTCCTACACAAGGGATTGTGGGATTATTTTTAATTGTTACTTTTATCTTAGTACCATTATTAAGATTAGGGCATAAGAACAGGCATGATGGTGTAACAAAAAAAGCATACATGGTAGTACTTTTTTATGTTATTATATCACTATTTAATGCAACATTTTTCACCAATTCTTGTGTTGTAGTGTTTGCAATATTTTCATCGATCATTCTAAAGAGAAATGAAGAGCTGCAATTGGAAATGGAATTAAATGAAGAGTCAGAAGAGAACGAAACTAATGAAAAATAATTTGTTTGTTATGATGATTCAATCAACAATTACATACAAATAGAAATACTTTTTATATATTAGTGAGAATTCTAATAATTTCAGTCTATCCGTTTCCTATAGGTTATTCTGCAACAAACAGAATTCTTTCATATTCAAAAGGGCTTGTTGAATTAGGACATTACGTAAAATATTTCTCCCTACGTCCGACAGAAAAGCCTGATAAAGTTATAAATAAAAGTAGCAAAGGTGTTTTTGAGGGTGTAGATTATGAATATTCAAACGGAACTACAATATGGTCGAGATATACATTTATTAAGGTTTTACAAGCTTTATACGGTTATTTTAGATCATTTTACGTACTACTTTTTAAAAAATTATTTAAATCATTTGATTGTGTTCTAATTAGTTTTGATAATGTATATCTTATATTTCTTCTATCATTCTATCTCAAACTCCTACTAAGGGTAAAAACTGTATTAATTGTTGATGAATTTCCATATGTTTTGCGGGAGAATATTTCAGTTTACCGCCTATTTCCCATATTACTTAAATTAGAACCTATAATAGGGTATCGTTTTTTTAACGGAATAATTACAATGACCCGTCCACTTAGAGATTATTTCATTCAGTATAAGAATAATTCCTGCAAGATGAAAATAATTCCAATGACTGTTGAACCAGAGAGATTCAATATTCAAAAGGATAATATTATTAAAGATAAATATATTGCATATATAGGTGATCTTGTAAAAGACAAAGATGGTGTTGATAATGCGATATCTGCGTTTGCAATTATTAGTCCAAAATATCCAGACTATAAATTTTATATTTTAGGTTCTGCTAAAAACGAAAATGATTTAGTTCGTTTAAAAGAACAAGTTGCTAAATATAAACTAACAGAGAAGATTCTTTTCATTGGTAAAGTAAACAGAGATAAAGTTCCTACTTATCTTTGTGGAGCAACATTACTTATTTTAGCCCGTCCTGATAATGAAAGGGCAAAGGGAGGATTCCCGACAAAACTTGGAGAATATCTTGCGACAGGAAATCCAGTTGTTGTATCAGATGTTGGTGAGATATCAGTGTATTTAACGGATGGATTGAATGCTTTTATTTCAAAATCAAATGAAGCTTTTGAATTTTCAAAGAAAATTGACGAAGCATTATCAAATCTAACAAAGGCAAGAGATATTGGAAAAAAAGGCAGAGAACTATCGCACAATGTTTTTAATTACAAAGTTCAGGCACAAAATATGGCAGAATTTCTGAATGAACTCTAAAGGAGTAAAAATTCTCATAGCTCATTATGGTATGAAAGATAAAGCCGGTTTTAGCAGGAATTTTTCATTGGCAAAGGGTCTAGCTAAACTCAATCATAATGTAGTTTTATTAACGACTCAATCATCCGGGTTCATATTTCCTTTTGAGACTGAAAATAGGAATAATGTTCGAATATTAGCATTTCCAGATATTGTTCCGCAATCTTTTAGAAGAGGTGGATTTGGCTTTCTTTCAACAATTTTAAAAGCTTTCTATGTGCTTTTTAATAGATTTGATATTGTACAAAGCGATACCGGACACCGTCCTGCTTCAGGAATCCCATGTTTAATTAATCGTTTTTTCAGAAAATCTAAATACATTTCTGAATGGTGGGATTTCTATGGGGATTCTTCAAAAAGCAAAAGAACAAATTTTATTTACAGAAATACGGTACAAAAATATGATAGTTTTTTTGAAATACGCAACAAACTCAATTCTGACGGTGTAGTATCATTGTCAGAATTTAACCGTCAAAGAGGTCTTAAAGCAGGAATAGCCTCTGAAAATATTATAATAGTAAATGGCGGTGCAGATGTTGACGAGATTCCGTTTTTAAATAACACTGACCTCAAAAAGTATTACGGAATACCTGAAAATAGTTTAACTTTTTGCCTAATTGGAATAAACGAATATGAATTGGAAGACATAAAACCATTTCTTAATGTTATAACGGAATTTGGAGGCAACTCTTTAATTAACTGGTTTTCAATAGGTGAGAATTTATCACAAGACCAAAGGAATAAATTTGAAATTAATAGTAATTATTATGAGTTCGGCTGGATAGATTACAGGAAAGATTCTAAATTACTCAGTTGTGCTGACGTTTTTCTTCTTTTGAAATCGGATAATGTATTAAACAAAGCCGGATGGCCAAATAAGACCGGTGATTATCTTGCAGCAGGCCGTCCAATTCTGGTAAACTCATTTGAAAATATTGAATCATATCTGAAAATATTCCCTGAAGCATTTATTGTAGTTGAACGAACTGAATCAAGTATTAGAAATAAAATTCAATACATACTCGAAAACAGGGATACGATAGCAAAACGAAATTACTATTGCCGGAGTGTCGCAGAAAAGTATTTAAGCTGGGATTCAAAAGCATCTGAACTTAATAGTTTTTATAAAAGAATATTAGGACAAGCATCATAATCAAAATGGTACAAAGATAGTATCAAGTTATTGTTATATTAGATCAGGAATTTTTAACGTAATACGAAA
Source organism: Kapaibacterium sp. (SeqCode) (assembly GCA_041675325.1). Lineage (GTDB taxonomy): Bacteria > Bacteroidota > Ignavibacteria > Tepidaquicellales > Tepidaquicellaceae > CAIKZJ01. The sequence continues at coordinate 13,178 of JBAYUG010000045.1, read as the reverse complement.
ATAATAAAAAATGAAAATTAATAAAGAATGAGATTATGTGTGGAATAGTCGGTTATATAAATATTGGTGATAAAAATCTCCTGGAAAAATCAGTCAAGTCAATAAAACACCGTGGTCCGGATGATGACGGAATCGAATGGTTTGATGAATGGAATTCCGGCTTTGGGCATACGCGTCTCAGTATAATTGACTTAAGTTTAGCAGGACATCAACCGATGTTTAATGACGATAAATCACTTTGTATAGTATTTAATGGAGAGATATATAATTTCAAAGATATCGAGTATGAGCTTAAAAAAGTAAATCCAAAGCTAAAACTGACAAGTAATTCCGATACAGAGATATTACTTAAATCATACGAATATTGGGGATCGAAATGTTTAGATAAATTAAACGGGATGTTTTCATTTGCAATTATAAATCTTAAAACAGGCGAATTATTTGCTGCTCGTGACAGACTGGGTATAAAACCATTTTATTATACCACAATGAATGGGGGTTTTATTTTTTCAAGTGAGATAAAAGCAATATTGATAAGCAATTTAATAAAAGCGGAGCCTGACATTGATTCAATAACCACACAGATGCATTATCAGGTAGCACCGAAGACCGGTTTTAAGAATATTTATAAATTAGCACCGGGCCACTGTTTGGAATACAGTTTAAAATGTGATGAGAACGATAAATTGAGTATAAAGAAATGGTGGGAGATAAATGTTAATGAAAATTACAATAAGCCGGAAGATGAGCTTGTTAATGAATTAGACGAATTATTGAACGATTCAGTCAGGCTTCAGATGATAAGTGACGTACCGATAGGAATATTATTAAGCGGCGGACTAGATTCGTCACTCATTGCAGCATTAATGCGCCGCCATAATAAAGGTGAAATAAATGCATTTACAATAAAGTTTTCAGCGGAAGACCAGAAATTCGAGAAAATGGAAGATGACAGCATCTGGGCCAAAAAAGTAGCGGATTTACTTGAATTGAATTATAAGGAAATATTAATCAAACCGGACGACGAGAAAATATTCCATGATACAGTATATCATTTAGATGAACCAATTGCAGATCCCGCTGCTATTAACACATATCTGATTTCCAAAGCAGCAAGAAAAGAAAACATTGTAGTATTGCTTTCAGGAATGGGAGGAGATGAAATATTCGGCGGGTACAGGAAGCATTTAGCATGTTTAAAAGCTGAGATATATCAAAAATTATTGCCTAAAATTTTCAGACATATAATCGAAAATGTTTTCAGGAACATAAGTGTTTCTTCAGGAAAGGAAGGTTATAAAATTCTGCGATGGATAAAGAGATTTTTATCATTTGCATCATTTGAGAAATTCGAAAGGTTTATGTCTTCAGACATCGGTATATCAAAAGAACTTTTTGATGGATTGTTTGTTAATTCAAAGGGATATGAGAATACTTATTATTATAAGTTTCTCAAGGATTGTTATGAACATTTAGGCTCAATAAATGATATCAAATCTGCAAAAGACATCAATTATTTGACAAGGATGTGCTATTGTGATACTAAATCATTTTTACCGGCTCACAACCTTACATATTCAGATAAGTCAAGTATGATGGCCGGAGTTGAAATTCGTCCTCCGTTAATTGATCACCGAATTGCTGAATTTATGTTCAGTCTTCCCCCGAAATACAGGATAAAAGGAAACACTCAAAAATATCTTCTTAAAAAAGTAGCAGAAAGATATCTTCCGAAAGATGTCGTACATCGTCCTAAAGCGCCTTTCGCATCACCTTTGAGAGCCTGGATAAAAGGACAGCTTATGAATGAAATCAATTTAAGGCTTTCAAAAGATAGAATCGAATCAAGAAATGTACTTAATCCTGATAAAGTATGGGATCTTGTAATGGCAGATAGAAACGGGAAATCAGATTATGCACATCTCGTATGGAGATTTTTAACATTGGATATATGGTTTGATACTTTCTTTAATAAAACTAACAAAATATAAATTAGATACGAATATTCAATAAAATTAATTATAGGATTTAAGATTAATCAATGAAGCAAATAATACAATATCAAAAAACCGGTGAAATGAAGATTGATGAATTACCCGTTCCGATAGTAAGAGAAGGATGGGTATTAGTAAAAAACCATTACTCATTAATCAGTTCCGGAACAGAAAAGACAAGTGTTGAAACAGCTAAAGCTTCGATGCTTGGTAAGGCAAAATCAAGGCCTGATCTTGTCAAACAGGTTATGCAAAATGTAAAAAGAGAGGGCATTCTTTCAACATACAATAAGGTTAAGACAAGGCTTGACAGTTATAAAGAACTTGGTTATTCATGTGCCGGTGTTGTAATTGAAAGTGGAACAGATGAATTCAAAACAGGTGATAGAGTGGCATGTGCGGGTGCAACCGCTAATCATTCTGAATATGTTTTAGTACCTCAAAATTTATGTGTTAAAGTAACTGATAGTGTAAATTCGGAGGAAGCAGCTTTTACAACTCTTGGAGCAATTGCAATGCAAGGCATAAGGCAATCTGAAATTAACATTGGAGAGTATGTAGGGGTAATAGGGATGGGATTGTTGGGTTTGATAACTATACAACTGGCAAAATTATCAGGATGCAGGGTTATAGGTATAGATTTGAATGATTCAAATTTTGAAACAGCAAAAAAACTTGGTTGTGATTTTTGCTTAATATCAAATGAAGAATGTATAGCGACAATTGACAGTATAACAAAAGGGATTGGTACCGATGCTGTAATAATAACTGCAGGAACAAAATCAAATGACCCTATAGATTTAGCATTGAATATTGCTAGAAAAAAATCTAGGATAGTGGTTGTAGGAGCAGTCGGGATGAACATACCACGTTCTCCTTTTTATGAGAAAGAAATAGATCTCAGAATATCGTGCAGCTATGGGCCTGGAAGATATGATGTACTTTACGAAGAATTCGGAATAGATTATCCCGTAGGTTACGTAAGATGGACTGAAAATAGAAATATGCAATCAATAATTGACCTATTGTCTCAGAGGAAACTTGATTTTGCAAGTTTAATAACACATAAAATACCTATTGAAAAAGGATTAGAGGCATATGATATAATTACAGGTAAATCCAAAGAAAAATTTATTGGTGTTTTAATTGAATATAACCCTGAGCTTGCTATTATTTCAAGAAAACTGGAATTACGAGCAACTAAAATTATAAATGAATCTATCAATATTGGTTTTATAGGTGCCGGAAATTTTGCTCAATCATATCTTATACCGCCATTAAAAGAGATTAAAGTTAATTTATACGGTGTTTGTACATCTATTCCTGTAAATTCAAAATCTGTCGGCGAAAAGTTTGATTTCAAATTTTGCACATCAGATTATAAAGATGTATTAGATAATTCCGAGATTAATACAGTTTTTGTGGCAACAAGGCATGATTCACACAGTTATTATGTAAAAGAAGCATTGAAAGCTGGTAAAAATGTATATGTAGAAAAACCGCTTGCAATCAGCATACAGGAATTAAAAGAAATAAGTAATATTTACTATAATTCGGATAAACAACCTTTACTTATGGTTGGATTTAATAGAAGATTCTCAAGAGCTTTTACTGACATAAAGGAATTTTTCAAAATAAATAATGAGCCATATTTTATTAATTACCGGGTGCATGCTGGGCATATACCGAAATCACACTGGATTCAACATCCTGATCAAGGAGGAAGAATCTTAGGTGAAGGTTGTCATTTTATTGATACAATGCAGTTTATAACTGATTCGTATCCCAAAAATGTTTTTGCGAGATCTATAAGATCAGAAAATTCAAGTATCATTAATGATGATAATGTTATAATAACAATAGAATTTGAAAACGGGTCTGTTGGAAATCTATTATATCTTGCAAACGGTGATATATCTGTTCCTAAGGAATATTGTGAAATATTTGCCGGAGGAAAGACAGCTATTATGAACAATTTTAAGGAGAATTTATATTTTGCAAACGGCAAAACTATAAGCAAAAAATACAATGGCGAAAAAGGACATAAAGAAGAAGTTAGAAGTTTCATAAATGCGGTTAAAGGAATAGAAAAGCCCGGAATATCTTTTGAGTCAATTTATTGTACAACTTTGGCGAGTTTAAAGGCTTTGGATTCATTAAAAAATAATACAGTAATTGAAATATAAGATGTAATTGAAAATCTTATCATTGATATATATAAAAGTTTTAGTGTGGAAAAGATAATTACATCAGTTACAAATTTGCAAAAATATATCAAATCAGAGGGATATAAGGGATTTGATCCGTATGATGCTTTAAAATCTCCTTTATTTAAATTGCCATTTCTAAGAAGTAATAGAATTGTCAGGTTAGGATTTCAGCAAGTATTAAAAAGACTGCCGTTTAATTTGCGCTATCTTGTGAAAATAGCGAAAGGTTATAATCCTGTTACTATAGGACTAGTAATTCAAGCTTATTCATATTTAGCAATGATTTATCCCGAGGATAAAAAGTACATTCGTGAAATACACACATTATTAGATGATTTAGAAAAAAACAGCTCACGAGGTTATTCAGGAATTTGCTGGGGATATGATTTTGACTGGGAAGCTAAATATGCAAAAATACCTGCTTATACCCCGACGATCGTAGCAACAGGTATTATAACAAACAGTTTATTTGAGAGTTATAAGTTACTTAGGATTGACAGAATGTATGAAATGTGCAAATCTGCTTGTTCATTTGTAATTAATGATTTAAACAGAAATTATGAAGGGAGAACATTTTGTTGGTCGTATTCGCCATTTGACAATCAAAAAGTGTTTAATGCAACGTTAAAGGGAGCAAGATTATTGTCGCAGGTTTATACGATGGATAAAAATAATACAAATTATTTAGAACAAGCCAGGCTTACTGTCTCATATGTAATTAATTCTCAGAATAAAGATGGCAGTTGGAGTTATGCAAAAGGAGACTCAAGAATATGGGTTGATAATTTTCATACAGGTTATGTCCTGGATTGCTTAAAAGAATACAGTGAAAATACGAGCGACAGTTCAATAGATGAAGCTATTAAACTTGGTTTTGAATATTATATGAATTCTTTTTTCGAAAATAATATTATTCCTAAATATTACAATAATTCTTTATATCCTATAGATTCCACTTCAATAGCACAATCAATAATTACCATGATAAATTTCAAGAAAGTTGATGTTGCAACTAATATAGTTAAATGGTCGATTGCTAATATGCAAAATAAAAAAGGATATTTCTATTTCCAGAAGAACAAATTTTATACCAATAGAATATCTTATATGAGATGGACGAATGCATGGATTTTTAATGCGTTGACGAAATTTTTATTCAATGTTAAAAAATGATCTGGTTCGATTTTGATAATTCACCACATGTTCAGATTTTTAAACCGATCCTTAAAAAGCTCGAATCTTATGGTATTAATTATCAAATAACTGCAAGGGATTTTGCGCAAACATTGGATTTGTTGAAATTATACGGAATGAAATATCAAGAAATTGGCAGATACGGCGGAAAAAGTAAAATATCGAAAATATTTAATCTTCATACTAGAAGCAGAGAGTTAGTAAATTTCATTAAGGGTCAAGAAATATTAAAAGCAGTAAATCATGGTTCGAGAACTCAAGTAATAGCAGCTAAAAGATTAGGGATAAAGTCAATTGTAATGATGGATTATGAATATACTGAAAACAGAATATTTAATTATTTTTCAGATTACATATTATTGCCTGAAGTCATTCCCGAAAGAAGGCTTAAAGATGCCGGATTTAATCTTAAGAAAGTCGTTCGATATGGAGGTCTAAAAGAAGAGATTTATCTTGAAGATTTTAAACCAGCTGAACGTTTCAGGGATATATTAAAAGTGAGCAATAATGATTTATTAGTTGTTATAAGACCACCTAGCATGACTTCAAATTATCATAATGCAACGAGCGAAAATATTCTCTTAAAAATTCTGAAAATACTTATAGGCAATAAAAATACTTTTGTTTTGATTATTCCTCGTACAAGAACAGATAAAGATTTTATTGAAAGTAAACTAAAATTAACAGATAATATCAGATTTCTTGATATACCTGTAGATGGTTTACAATTATTATACGCTGCCGATATTACTATAAGTGGAGGAGGTACTATGAACAGGGAATCAGCATTATTAGGAACTAAAACTTACAGTATTTTTACCGGGAAAAAACCATTTGTAGACGAATTTCTAGAACAGAGAGGATTAATTTCATTTCTTAATGATGATAAAGACGTTGAACATATGGATTTTCAGCATTATAATAAAAATAAAATAATAAATAAATCCAGCAATCTGGTAACGAAAATAACAGATTTAATAATTAATTTAAATTAAAATTTTATGAAAGTACCATTTTTAGATTTGAAAGCACAGTATGAAACAATTAAGGAAGAAATAAACGCAGCGATACAGCAAGTAATAGATAATACTGCATTTGCACTTGGTAAGTCCGTTTCAGAATTCGAACAGGAATTTGCTAAATCACATGACGTCACCTACTGTTCAGGAGTTAGTTCCGGTACAGATGGAAATCATATGGTATTATGGGCTTTGGGAATTGGTCCAGGAGACGAAGTGATTATCCCTGCAAACACGTTTATTGCAACAGCATGGGGTGCAACTTTGTGCGGAGCTACACCTGTTTTTGCAGATGTTGATACCCGATCCTACAATATTGATGCAAAATCTGTTATTAAGGCAATTACTTCAAAAACCAGAGCAATAGTTGCTGTTCATTTGTATGGACAGCCTGCAGATATAGATGCTATTACTGAAGAATTAATAAATAATAATTACAAATTAATAGAGACCGGAAAGTTTAAAAATAATAGTTCAGGTCAAATTATCTATCTGGTTGAGGATTGTGCTCAATCTCATATATCGGAGTATAAGGGGCGAAGAGTTGGAGGTCTTGGTATAGCATCTTCATTTAGTTTCTATCCCGGGAAAAATCTTGGAGCATACGGGGAAGGAGGAGCTGTTTGTACAAATGATGAGGAATTAGCTGTTAAATTTAAGATGATAAGAGATCACGGGTGTAAGCAAAAATACGTGCACGAGATTTACGGTCATAATTACAGAATGGAGGGTATTCAGGGAGCTGTTTTGGGAGTAAAGCTTAAGCATCTTAATAATTGGACTAATGGAAGAAGAAAAGTAGCTGCCAAATATTATGAATTATTAAAGGAATGTGAATCCATAATCCTTCCTAAAGAAGTTGACTATTCTAAGCATGTATATCATCTTTTTATTATTAAAATTAATAATTCAAAAACCAAGAGGAGTAGGGATGAACTTGCTAAGTATCTAAATGAAAATGGGATTGCAACGGGTTTACATTATCCAATTCCTTTGCATATACAACCTTGTTTTAAACATCTGGGATACAACGAGGGTGATATGCCAGTTACAGAAGAGTTAGCAAAAAATTGTTTATCTCTGCCAATGTATTCGGAATTAAGAGATGAAGAAATCGAATACGTTGCAGATAAAGTGAAAGAGTTTTTTAAGAGCAGGTGAGAGCAGTAAGAGCAGTAAGAGCAGTAAGAGCAGAAAGAGCAGTAAGAGCAGTGAGAGCAGTGAGAGCAGTAAGAGCAGTAAGAGCAGTAAGAGCAGTAAGAGCAAGTATAGCAGTTAAGATCAGTAAGATCAGGTGAGAGCAGAAAGAGCAGTAAGAGCAGTAAGAGCAGTAAGAGCAGTAAGAGCAGGTAAGAGCAGTAAGAGCAGAAAGAGCAGAAAGAGCAGAAAGAGCAGTAAGAGCAGTAAGAGCAGTAAGAGCAGTAAGAGCTGTAAGAGCAGTAAGAGCAGTAAGAGCAGGTGAGAGCAGTAAGAGCAGAAAGAGCAGTATGAGCAGAAAGAGCAGGAGACTGGAGATAGGAAATTAATAAAGAATAGTAAATAAGTAAGAGACACAATAAAGAAAATACAAATACAAATAAAGATGAAAATTAATTAATTTAGAATAAAATATTGAATAAAATAAAAATAATTATTATTGAGAATTAAGTTATTAATTGGTATAATACTTGTCATTATTATTACGACTAAAGGGTATAATCAAGTGGAACTTGTACCTGTAAGCAATACTGTGTATTCATTTTTGAAAAGGATGCAGGTTAAGGAGATTATACCTGATTATAATTCTTCGAATATTCCGATATCGAGAGAAGAGGTTGGGAAGTATCTTAGTAATATTAAAGATAATAGTAGTATATTAAGCAAGACAGATAAAAAGATGCTTGATGATTACATTATAGAATTTGAGTATGATATGAACGGCACGATGAAAAGTTCAAACGGGCTATTTGAGAAGAATTTTGAAGTTGGAAGATTATTTGATGATAAAAAGCAAAAGTATTTGTATTCGTTTGCAGATTCGAATGGCACTATGTTTATTGACGGAACTGCTAATTTCTCTTTCAGACAATCGAATGGAGATTCGCTTGGGTTTAACAGAATCGGACTCGGGGAAATTGGTTTTAGAATAAGGGGAACATTGTTTAATTCACTTGGATATTATTTAAGAGCTTCAAACGGTGCTAAAATATCGGGTGATGCAAATGCAGTTAAGTTTGCAGCTGAAACGGATCCAAAACTGAGAGGAAATACTAAGTTTTATTATGAAAACAAGAATTATGATACTTTTGAAGGATATTTAAGATACAGAACTAACAATAACATATTCGCATTGACTGTAGGGAAAGAAGCCATGAATATGGGGTTTGGTTATATTGACAAAATGTACCTTTCAAACAATACTGTGCCTTTTACATACGGAAAAGTTGATTTAAGATACAAAGCACTTTCTTATAGCTTTATTTACGGAAGTTTGAAGGGTGATTCACTTGGTCGTGATTTAAACTGGAAGAACTTAGCTCTGCATAGATTGAATATTAAAACGGGGAAGTTATTAAATATAGGATTATATGAAGCAGTGGTTTTTACTTCAACACCTTTTAGTTGGGTTTATTTGAATCCTATGAGCTTTTTGACATCTGCTGATATGAGTGTTGGAGCAGAGAAATCTTTTGAGAATAACACATTTATAGGATTGGATTTAGAAATAAATCCTATAAGGAATTTAGCAATCCAAGGAACTTTCATGATTGATGACCTTGATTTTGGGACAATTGGAAATGATGACAAAACTTATAATACAAATAGGTTTGGTTGGCAAATTGGGGGTATATGGACAGATGCTTTTACATTACCAAATTTGTCAATGGCTGCAGAATATACCAAGTTAGATCCTTTTATGTATGCACATAAATCAAATAAGAATTCTTATACGAATTGGTCAATGCCTTTGGGTCATAATTTACAACCAAACTCTGATGAAATAGCTTTGAAGTTCACTTATTATTTCACAAACAGAATTCGGGCCGATTTATTGTATCAGTATCAACGCTCAGGAGGCGGGTACATGTTTGATTCACTTGGAAATATAACACAAAATTTCGGTGGGGATATAAACAGAGGAGATTACTGGTATATAGAAAAGAACAAATTCCTTCAGGGATATCGAACAAATAGAAACATCTTTACTCTAAATCTAACTATAGAACCTATTAAACAATATTTCCTTGAGGCAAAATTATATTACAGGATCAGTAATCTAATTTATTTAAATAAGTCTTACAACGATTTATATTTTTGGTTAACAGCAAGGATAGATTATTAATTGATTATATTCTTATTTAAATATAATTTAGAGCAACAAAATTTCAATTTCAACTAGAAGAAAAACATAATGGTTTTAAAATATCCTTCTTACAAGTATTTTTATGCAGCTGCTGATTTTATCACATTGTCAGTTGCATTTATTATTTCACAAGAGATTTACTTGTACTACTTCTCAAGTAATGGGGCTTTTATATTCAACTTGAAAGCAGAAGATTTTGTATTATTATTATCCGTTAACATAATGTTTATTTTTATATTTCATTATTTTAATTTGTACAAGCTTGGAGTATTCCTTACAAGGGCAAATCAGATTGTTACTATAATAAAATCATTAATATACGGGTTATTTGTTATTGTAGTTATCTCTTTCTTTGCTAAATTTAACATATTAACAGACTCTAGGTTGACAATACTGATATTCTTTTTTATCTCATTAAATCTCTTTATTATAGTTCGTGTTTTTATTTTATTCAGACTTTATAGCAGAATATTATCCAAAACGATATTTAAAAGAAAGATTTTGGTTGTTGGAGCGGGTAAGTCAGGTCAATTATTTGCGCAGAAACTTGCGTTTGAGAATTATTTTGGCAATGAGATAATTGGTTTTGTTGATGACTCGAAAGAAATCGGATCCATTGTTCTCTACGGATTAAAAGTTCTCGGTAGCGTTAAAGATCTAAGTAATATATATAATACATTAAATTTTGACGAAATTATAATATGCATCGATAAAATCGAATATGAAAAATTGCTTCAAATTATTGATGAATGTAAAAAGCAGAAAACAACAGTAAAGGTAGTGTCTAATCTATTCGGCATTATCGCAGATAAATTTCTTTCCGAAAATTATGAGAATATTTCAATTGCAGATGTCTCAACTAAGATAAATCTAAAATTATATGCATTTTTTAAGCGTTTTATAGATGTTATCGGAGCAAGTTTAGGAATGTTATTCATACTTCCTTTTTTTATTGTGGTAGGCATAATAATTAAACTATCCTCAAAAGGACCTGTAATATTTAAACAGGTTAGAATTGGAAAAGACGGAAGAGCATTCCACTTCTATAAATTTAGATCAATGAGAGTTATTGATGGGGAAGATGATGAACGAATTGAAAAGATGCTTAAGTTTATGAAGGAAAGTAATTCAAATGCTTCAGATAAAATAGTAACTGGATCCCGAATAACAGGGATTGGAAATTTTCTTAGAAAATATAGCTTGGACGAATTGCCTCAATTGTTTAACGTCATAAAAGGTGATATGAGCCTTGTTGGTCCAAGACCGTGCTTGCCATATGAATATCAGAATTACGACGAATGGCAAAAGAGAAGATTATCTGTAATGCCTGGATGTACTGGATTATGGCAGGTCTCCGGAAGGAGTGAAGTGAGTTTTAATGATTCTGTTATAATGGATTTGTATTATATAAATAATATTACACCGTGGCTGGATTTACAGATTATTTTCAAGACTATACCAGTCATGATTTTAGCTAAAGGCGGGAAATAGAATTTAAATCTTATATTTATTTAAAATTAAGTTTTGCGATTTAAGTAATTTATATTATAATGACTGAAAATTATTGTTGAACATAACTTAATAATAAACAAATACTTATTACATATTAAATTATTTTAAACTTTTGTATATTACAATAATTATCAATCTATAAAATACTCTTATGAAAGTCGGTGTTATCGGTACAGGTTATTGGGGTCCTAATATCATTAGAAATTTTCTTAGCAATAAGAATATAATTAAGGTCTATTCAAACGATCTTGATATAAAGCGACTTCAAAATATTAAAAACCGTTTTCCTGAAATAGAAATTATTAAAGATGGTAACGAGCTTATAAAAAATAATGATATTGATATTATTGCTATAAGTACACCTGTTGATTCTCATTTTTTACTTGCAAAATCTGCTTTGGAAGAAGGTAAGCATATTTGGGTTGAAAAACCTTTTATGGCGAATTCTAAAGAGGCTGAAGAAATAATTGAAATATCAGAGAAGAAAAACCTTAAAGTGTTTGTTGATCACACATTTATATATACAGGTTCTGTTATGAAGATGAAAGAGATTATTGATTCAGGAGATCTTGGCAATATATATTATTTTGATTCAGTAAGAATAAATCTTGGTCTTTTTCAATCTGACGTTAATGTTATTTGGGATTTAGCTCCACATGATCTTTCAATCATGAAATACGTCCTACCCCAGAAAATAGTTGCAGTTGCAGCAAATGGTATAGCTAACTATTATCAACAGGAAAATATTGCTCACATATCTGTTTATTTTGAGAATAATTGTTTTGCCCATTTTCATATTAACTGGACTTCGCCTGTTAAAATTAGGAAAATGATAGCAGGTGGAGATAAGAAAATGCTTGTTTTTGATGATATGGAGAATATTGAAAAGATAAAAATTTATGATTCGGGAGTAAACATGAATAATAAACAAAATATATATGATGCATTAGTTCAATACAGAATAGGAGATATGTATTCACCGAAGGTGAATCAAACTGAAGCTTTATCTCTTGGTGTTTCTGAGTTTATAAATTCTATATTAGAAAACAGAATTCCCTTAACAAATGCTTACGATGGATTGGAAGTCGTTAAGATTCTTGAAGCTGCAAATAAATCAATTAAAAACAAAGGAAAGCTTATTGCTTTGTAAACATATAAATGTGATAATCACTTGTCAACTAAAAATATAAATAATGTTAAATTAGGTAAAGACGTTAAAATATTTGATTTTGTAAATCTATACGGATGTTCAATTGATGATAACTCTAAGATTGGTACATTTGTTGAGATTCAGAAAAATGCTACTATAGGAAAGAACTGCAAAATATCTACCCACACATTTATTTGTGAAGGTGTCCATATTGAGGATAACGTATTTATCGGTCATAATGTTACATTTATAAATGACAAATATCCACGTTCGACGAATGAAGATGGTAGTATGCAATCAGAAATTGACTGGAAAGTCGTGGAAACATTAGTTAAAAAAGGGGTATCAATTGGTTCATCGGCTACTATTTTATGCGGTGTGACCATTGGTGAAAATGCTATTGTAGGAGCAGGTTCCGTTGTTACAAAAGACGTACCCGCTTCTTCAATAGTAGCAGGTGTTCCTGCAAGGATTATAAAAGAGAATATTTAAGATTTTATAGCTAATTACTTATGTCAATTTATATATCTTTTAGTATTTAAATTCGCATAAAAAACAATTGAAGTGATTTATAAGCTGATTATTTCGTATGTATCTAAAACACAGTCCTCAACTTATTACCTTAAAAACCCTTAACTTATTTATCAAATATGTTAGTACATATTAGTTTATATATTGGATGTATGAATTACATGATGATTTTTAAGTCATAATTTGATAATATGATCGTGCTATTCTCATTTATAAATCCAAGTG
>JBAYUG010000044.1:0-26403 GCA_041675325.1 Kapaibacterium sp. (SeqCode) | reverse complement strand
TCCGCGTTCTATTATTTCACTTAATTGTAGGTATTGCATGTCTATTCATCGTTGTTTATAAATATTTTGTTTTAGAATAATCTGCGTTAACCTGTCTGCTTTGGCAGATCCGTTTAATCCGTGAAAATCCGCCTGCCTGCAGCAGGCAGGCGTTCTATTATTTCACTTAATTATTATAATTCCCTTAATACCGTTCCCTTTTCAATGGCTTGAAAGTTTTGTTTAATCGAGCGATTTTTATGTAACCTGTTTCATTTTAATAATTAAATTTTAATGGCTATGAAGATTAATTTACTGATTGCAATTTTTATTCTCGCGGTATCGGGACTGAGTACTGCGCAGGATGTTAAAAACCTGAATAATATCGAGGAGCACGCTGCTATTCAAAGCTCTGTAAACCAGTTTTCCGATAACCTTTTCTACGGAGGAGAGTTCAGCGCAAGTTTCGGGACTTATTCGCAGGTAACAATCCAGCCTTCGATAGGATATAAATTCAACAATATGTTTGCGACGATTCTGAAGGTCGGATATTCAAGAGGATGGTCGAGCGACTATAAGGACGCAAGCGGAAGTACGCTTGGATACGATAATTTCGGTACGAGTTTAACGGCAAGGTTTTCGCCTGTCAGACAGTTCTACGCAATGCTGGAACCTGCTTATTACAGCTATCAGACGCCGGTGGCTGTGATTACAGGCACAAAAACTTATTATGATAAACAAAGGTATAATGTGCCATTCGTTTTTCTCGGTGCAGGGGTTTATCAGCAAATTGGTAACAGCAGAGCAGGAATTACGGGTGAGTTGAAGCTTGACCTTCTGAATGACAAAAATTCACCTTACAAGGAATGGACTCCGATATATTCGGTCGGAATATCTTACGGGTTTTAGTTATTAGTTCATAGTGGATATTTGATAGTTAAAAATGATATGCTATGAACTATGAACCGGAAGTGATTATTATATAAAAACTCCCCTTGCCTGACAAAGACAAGGGGAGTTCACAAAACCGCTTAGCTATTAATTATCAATTTACACCGAACAACTAAAATCCATCAACTAATAACTGATAACTATTAACAATCAACTATTTCAGTAACACTTTGGTGTTCAAAAGCTGCTCTACTGTTGCTTTTACGAATGACTTTGTGAAGTCACCTATTGACGTGGGGTTGACTGTTTCTGATACCATAGAATAATCAACTTCGCCGTTGTCGTTATCGTAGATGCTGGTCTCGATGTAAACTTCAGTATCGGTTACGTAGTAGCCGGGTGTGTATAGAGTGTTATAACTCATAAAATAATAACTGTAGTAAGGAGCATAGTAATATGAAGGCATGTACGTTGGTGTTCCGGGCACGTATTTCTGCTCGGACTTTGTGTCTTTAACCTTCATAATCATGATGCCGTCAATATTGCTTTCTTTCATTTTTTCCACAATCATTTTCTCGGCTGCTGCTTTATCGTCAACTTTTCCGTCTTTGTCTTTATCGAATGCGTCGTATGCAAAAACATCGTATGTGGTGACAGCATTTATTCCCGACGCTTTAAGTTCTTTCGACATTGCATCTTCAATGGTTCTTCTCGCTACGATGTTATCTTTTGTAACTGCCAGTATAGCAAGTTTACTGAATTTCTTTCCTGTGAATCCTTTGGATTTCCATGTATCCGTGATGTAGGTCATCGAGCCGCATGAATAAAGGAATGACGACAATAATAATGCCGTAACAAATAGTGTTAGTTTTTTCATGGTATTTGGGGTTTAAATTTAAAAATTATTCATTCAAACTTTTTCTTTGCAAGAACGACTGCGCCTACAACTGCTGCAAGCAGAAGCATTCCCGCTGCAAGAACGTGAAACGAATATGTTGTAAATAAAACTTTGCCAAGACTTTCGGCGGTGCCTATCTGTTCCGCCGCATCACTCATCTGCTTCCCCTGAAATCCGAAATAAAACGAAACACCGAGGACGCTTAAAAGCAGTATTGAAATAAGTATTGATGTAATCTTTTTAATTGTGAGCTGCTCCGAAGTCTTTATATCTTCACCGACGTTTAACAGCATGATAACGAACAGGAACAGCACCATTATAGCTCCCATATACACAAGTACCTGAATGATAGCTATGAACTGAGCTTTAAGGAGCAGGTATATCACTGCAACCGTGAAGAAATTCATGACTAAAAATATAGCGCTGATGATTGGATTTTTTCGTGTAACCATAAATAGTGCGGAAACCACTGCCGCCGCACCAAACACCAGAAATATAATCGTTTCGAAACTCATTTATTGTAATTTGCTAAATATAAGATTAATTATACAAAATTATAACTCAATTTTTCGTCAAAACTCTTCGCGCTCGACCATGAGTATCTGGCTTTGCGGAACGATGTAATACTTTTCATCCCTGTAAACCACTTCTATCGAACTTTTCTGAAGGAAGATTGCAAGGTCACCCTCTTTTACCTGAAGCGGTATGTACTTTACTTTTTCCTCAGTCTGCTTCCACGTCTCATCGAGATCGTCTGTCTGCTGTGCAAGCGGATATCCGGGACCTACTTTCATTATGTAGCCCGACTGTACGATTTCCTTTTCCTGTACACCGGGAGGCAGGTACAGTCCGGTTTTTGTCTTATCGGACAATGATTTAAGTTTAATTAAAACCCTGTCCCCTACTATTATTAAATTTTTCAGTTTATTTTCAGCCAGTTCCATTATTTAAGCGTATGTGCGAATTTACAAATAGATTACTGAACAATAAATGTAAATAAATAGTAAAAAAATCTAATGTTTTGTATATTAATTAATTCGGTCAATTAACTTTTCAGATAGCAGATTATTAGGTGAACATAACAACAGAAAATATTTTACTCGTAGGTTCAATCCTCCTGTTTATTTCTGTTCTTGCAGGAAAGACTTCTTACAGGTTCGGAGTCCCGGTGCTTATTTTCTTCCTTGCGATAGGCATGCTCGCAGGCTCGGAAGGTATAGGCGGAATCTATTTTGACAATCCGAAGACGGCACAATTCGTTGGCATAATTGCTTTAAACTTTATACTGTTTTCCGGAGGCTTTGAGACTGACCTTAAAGCTATTAAACCGGTATTGCGGAAAGGTATTGTGCTTTCGACGCTGGGTGTACTGATTACAGCGATTACAGTTGGTTTGTTCGTCTGGTATTTTCTCGGGTTCACGATTTATGAGGGTTTGCTTCTCGGCTCGATTGTTTCTTCAACCGACTCCGCCGCAGTATTTTCAATTCTTCGTTCAAAAAGTCTTGCTTTAAAACACAACATCCGCCCGCTGCTTGAACTTGAAAGCGGAAGTAACGATCCTATGGCTTATGTGCTTACGATAGTATTCACAGGACTTGTTATGAACCCGGAGATGACGCTTCTTAGCTCAATTCCGATGTTTATTCAACAGCTTGTTCTCGGTACAGCGATGGGGCTTGGACTCGGATTTTTCAGCAAGCAAATAATTAATAAAATTAAACTTGACTACGAAGGGCTATACACAGTGCTTGCGATAGCCCTGATGTTCTTTGTGTTTGCAGCGACTGACTACATCGGGGGAAATGGATTCCTTGCTGTTTATCTTTCGGCTGTGTACCTCGGCAATCAGGAACTTATTCATAAGAAGAAAATACTCAAGACGTTTGACGGCTTTGCATGGCTGATGCAGATTGTTCTTTTCGTAACGCTCGGACTGCTTGTCTTTCCGAGCCGTGTAGTTCCTGTTTTAGGAACGGGACTTATCATTTCCGCAGTTCTGATTCTGTTCGCAAGACCTGTAAGCGTATTCATTACAATGATACCTTTTCGAATGAGCACACGAATTAAGCTGTTCATTTCATGGGTTGGTTTGAGAGGTGCCGTACCTATTGTGTTTGCAACATATCCTCTTATTGCAGGAGTTGATAAAGCAGGGTTATTTTTCAACATCGTGTTTTTTATTTCAATATCGTCTGTACTTGTTCAGGGAACTACTCTTCACGTAGTCGGTAAATGGCTGCATTTGATACTTCCGGAATCGGTTAAGCCCCGTACACTTTTTGACATGGAAAGGTTCGAGAGTATTAAATCGCATCTGCATGAGATACTAATTCCTTCAAACTCTTCTGTTGTGGGGAAAGAAATAGTTGAAATAGGATTTCCGAAAACCGCACTAATTTCATTTATAAGAAGAAACGGCAAGTTCATTACCCCGAGCGGCTCTACTGTCATTGAAGCAAACGATAAACTTTTTGTTCTTGCGGAAAATGATGATAGTATGAAAGATGTTTTTGATTGCCTGGACGTGGAAGAGGATTAGAACTTTTAGAGAAAAAGATTTGCACACTGATCAGAGCAAGAGATTTGCACACTGATGCCGCTGATTGATTATGATGAACACTGATAGAGAAAAATAATTGTAATTATATTTGCCGTCTGCTTTAGCTGAATGAGAAGATATACTAATGTAATTATATTTGCCGTCTGCTTTAGCTGACGGAGAAGATATACTAATGGATAATTCGGGCTTTAGCCCAAATTACAATACAATAAAATTTGGCTAAAGCCTATCTTTTCTATTTCTATTTCGTCCGTTGACTAAAGTTAGCGGCAATTAATTTTTGTGAACATATATTTGATCAAACACTTTGATAATTACATTATTATTACGGACACTGATGAAACTGATTGATTATAATTGGCACTGATAGAATATTTATGTTTGTTTTATTTCTTGTATCTATTGCTTGATACCTCTCTCCCGTCCTTAAAGACAAGAAGAAAGTCAACATCCCGGTAGTATGAATTTGCTGTATCATACTCATAATACTTTGCGGATGAGTTTGCCGGGATGGTGACTTCAACGGAATCGAGAATATCTTCGTCATAGTTCAATACAAGAAGCGATGCCTTTTGTTCTGCTTGTTTATCAGATACTATGTACAGATTTAACTTTCCATTTCCTTCTTTGGAGATTAGAATAGTCTCTGCATAAAGTTCTTTCACTGTATTCAACGACAGTTTTGGCGTGCCGTAGTAGTCAACGACTGACCACGAGACCACGGGATTGCAATCGTTGAACTGCCAGAAAAGCGTTCCCATGCAGTATGGTTTTGCTTTACGATGAGCTTCGATTGCTGTAATCAAACAAAGTTCCTGAAGCTCCTGAGTGTTTCTTATATACTGATGATAATCTTCGGTGCTGATATCATACATCTTCATGTACTTAGTAAGATTTTCGTAACCCGTCGGATGTTTCTGGTGTGTCTTTAATACATCCGAAAATAAATATCTGTCTTTTTCTTCTGTAAACTTATTCACAGTTGATGTATCCGGGAAGCTCTGAAATCCGTACTCGCTCATAAACCGGGGCACTTTCTTTTCGAGTGTATCGAATTTTGCCATGCCCCACCAGACGCCCCAGTAGTGGGAATCGCCGTGTGTCATGCTTTCCTTCCTGCCCCAGCCGTACTGAGGGGAAGTTGTTACATAGGATATCCCGTCCGAATAATTTTTTACCAGAGAAGGAAGCAACTCATGAAATACTTTCTTGTATCCGTTCCATATCAGATTCTTCTGTTCGTCATTGTAAATGTTCTGCCAGCCCCAGTTCTGCCAGCCTTCATCATTTTCGTTATTGCCGCACCATAACGCAAGCGAAGGATGATTACCGAGACGTTTAATATTATACTCAGCCTCCGCATCTACTTTTGCGAGAAAAGTATTATCCCACGGATACATCGCACAGGCAAACATGAAATCCTGCCAGACGAGTATTCCGTTCTCATCGCATTGATTGTAGAATTCATCGTCCTCATAGACTCCCCCGCCCCAGACTCGAAGCATATTCATGTTTGATTCTTTTGCAAGTTTAATTAACTGCCTGTACTTTTCTTTAGTTACACGCGGCAGGAAGTTATCGGCAGGGATGAAGTTTGCACCCTTCATGAATACAGGAACACCATTCACCTTAAAATAGAATGACTTGCCGTAAGAATCATCTTCCTGTATGAGTTCAATTTTTCTAATCCCTGTTCTGATGGTTTTTGTGTCGAGTATTTCATCGGCATACTTTAATTTTATCTCAAAGCTATACATGTATTGTTCACCGAGACCGTTGCTCCACCATAGTTTAGGATTCTCAATCGTAATGGATTTCTTGTCACCTGATAAAAACCTGTTTACAGAGCCGTCATTCTTATTTATGATTTCAACTTCATATATATTATCTGTTTCAGAATATATGTCGGTCTCGAAATCAAGAACCACACTTTTAAAGTCATCACTGATAGTTTGTTTTATTAAAACATTATTTATGCGTGCCTTTTTATAAACTTCCATGTACACGTCACGCCATATACCGCATGTAACAAAGCGTGGTGACCAGTCCCAGCCGTAGTGGTATGCTGCTTTGCGTGTAAAAGGTCTTTCTTTAACGGGGAGATTTTCAATACCGGTATTTGCAAAGAATGCTTTTGAAAGACTATCTTCGATTGACAGAGGTGAACGGAACACTACTTCAAGTATGTTATTGCCTTTTACAAAATATTGATGGAAATTACTTATTCTGTATTCAACAAACATATTATCGGTGTTCAATACATTTTTTCCGTTTATGAAAACCTGTGCGTAAGTATCAAGACCTTTGAACACAAGATCAATGCGGGTTTCATCGATGATATCATCTGCTGTAAACTCTGTTCTGTAAACCCAGTCTTCTTTTTCAATCCACTGTACTTTCATTTCGTTGTCGCGGTAGAACGGGTCTTCGATTACACCGTTTGCGAGAAGGTCGGTATGCACAGTACCGGGAACTTCTGCGGGCATGTATGACGAATCGCCGAGTTTCCTGAAACTCCAGTTATCAAATCCGGCCTTTGTCAGCTGAGCAAATGATTGTACGTTTAGCAGCATAATTATAAATAAAACAGTAAAGAGTTTTTTCACTTTGAGTTCACTTTTGTATATTCAAGCAGTTTCAGTAGATTATCAATGTAAGGAATCTCAAGCTCGGCAACGGGTGCTTTTATTCTTGTTAATTCATCTTTATACAGGTTGTATTTTTCATCACTAATATAATCACCTTTTTCAAAACTTAATAAATCCTTAAGTATTCCTGCGGATACGTTGATATTATCAAACAGCGGAAGAACTTCAGAAAGTTTCGGGTTGGATTTTATCAGGGTGCGCTCTTCTTCGGTAAAGCCTTCACCAAAAGTTTTTAAATCAGGTAAAACAACTTTATCACCTCTGAGTTTTTTACCTATATAATTATTAATCAACACGCCAAACTGAGCATCCGGAGTGAGCATATCAACTACTCTGTTTAAAGGAGTTGACTGGCTGTACTTAGTGTATTTATGCCTGTGATAATATTCTACGGGTTCGGGTATAAGCAGATAAAGGAATAATTTTTCGCTTAACTGATTCGGAACAAATTCTGTAAAGAGCTTTTGCCATTGTTCGATAACTTTTACGCTTGTCCGCATGAGCAACTGCGAGCTTAATCTTTCAAACATCATTTCATTATTGTAAATGGAATCCTGTCCGAATGTTTTCCTGCCCGACCACAAAACTTCAGAAATAGCAGCAGTACGGGACCAAATGCGGGTATCCACATTGTTAGAGTCAACGAGCTCTGCCCACATAGTTGCTTCACCGCCGAGAATAAACTTCTTTTCATCATCGGTTAAATCTATACCGGCAGGCAGAGGGTCATTATAGTAATGGTCAACCATACTTTGACAAAGGTCAATGTAATATCCGTTTGAAAGAATTGAGTAATAACCGTTCTTAGCTGCGGTTACCATTCCCTGCTTTCCCTGCCATGAATGTATAACTATACTTTTGGGAAGGTCAGTGCTGAGTATCTCATCCCAGCCAATCATTTTCTTGCCGTACTTCTCAAGAATTTTCTGAATACGATTGTTGAAATATGCTTGAAGCTCGTGATTTGATTTTAAGTTATTTGCCCTCTTGAACTCCTGAATGGATTTGCTTGAATCCCAGTCTCTGCCTGTGTTTTCGTCACCGCCGATGTGCATATACTCGTCATTGAATAATGCACACATTTCTTGAAAGAACTTATCAAAGAATTCATAAGTTTCTTCTTTAGTAGGATCGAATGTAGGGTCAAAGGCGCCGTAGTGTCTTTCAATTTTATAATCACGGGGGATGCTTGCATATTCAGGATATCCGACTAACCATGATGTTGAATGTCCGGGAATATCGAACTCGGGTACAACACGGATTCCCCTGTCATTAGCATATTTAATAATTTCTTTTACATCTTCGTGAGTGAAGTACTGTCCGTCGGAACCCATTTCATGAAGCTTCGGGAATGTCTTGCACTCAACACGGAAGCCCTGATCTTCAGAAAGATGCCAGTGGAAGACGTTCATTTTAACCATTGCCATAGCGTCAAGATTTCTGAGTATCACTGACTTCGGCAGGAAATGCCGGCAGACATCAATCATTAGTCCGCGCCACTGGAAGCGGGGGTGGTCTTCAATCTTCAGACAAGGAAGATAAATGTTATCTGCATTAGTTTGAATAAGCTGGTAAATTGTTTCGATTGCACGCATTGCGCCGATATCAGTCTGAGAATTCACAAGTATCTTATCAGAAGATATTTCAAGTGTATAGCTTTCATCTGTGTTTATATCGGGAGCGGATATTGCTCTGCTGTTAATTTCCAGTAAAGGTTTACCGGGTTCAGATATATTAGTATCATTCCATGGAAGAACTAATTTGTTTATTAATTCAGTTTTTCTTTCTATGTAATTCTCAAGTTTCTCAGACTTCTTTCCCGAGTAAATAACTTTATACCCGTTGTTAAGTTTTAAGAATCCATCACCGATGAGGTTTAGCTTTTGAGGATAAGGAACAAGATAGTCTGTCGGCTTTAAATCATCTTTCGGGGTTTGTGCAAAAGACAAGCAAGAAGTAAAAGAAACAAAAATGATTATTATGAATCTTATTATCTTACTCATAGAATTCTAATTTAAATACTTTTCGGGATTAGAAAGAATCTCTGATAGCTTAAAATAATACTTCGAAACATGAATGCCGTCCATGAGGCAGTGATTTACCTGAACAGAGAAGGGCATCATTATTTTTCCATCCTCCTTGAAATGCTTTCCGAAGATAATGCGGGGGATAGAATCTTTATAACCTGTTCTCATCGGGTTTGTGACGCTTGTGAATGAAACCCAGGGGAGTGACGAAATAAATATAAGATCGTCCTTACCTTCCTGATTTTCACCGATGATGATTTTTCCCTTTGCTTCATCTGAAGCTTTCTGGTATTCATCTATGAAGTCAGTGAATTTAGATTTATAAGGAATGATAAAGTTTGTGTAAATATCCTGGTCGGATATCATCGCAACGCCGGGATGAACAATATCATGAATCACAATTTTATCATCCTGTGTAATTCTGTACCTGAACTCTTCTATTTCATTGCAGGAATACATCACTGCATAAAGAACAGACCTGAAAAGCGAGTACCTGTTCTTTTGGGAATACCTGAAAGTACCAGTGATATCCAAATTTGTGCAAATATTGAAATATGGTATTTCGAAATTCTTAAAGAATTCAAAATGCTTTCTTCTTTTCCAGTTTTCTTTGTCTAAGTATTTCATTTTTTATCACTGTTAGCAGTGAAAAAACCATTGCGTTTTATCACTGTGTATAAGGAAAAAGATTTTACTTAATATATCTGAAGTCTGTGCCTGCTTTAAGATGCAGCAGGAATTCGTACATCAGTTTAATTGTGTTTTCAATGTCATTCTTGTGAACCATCTCGACCGTAGTGTGCATGTACTTCAAAGGGATTGATATTAAAGCCGATGCTACACCCATTCCGGAGTATGCGAATGCGTCTGTATCCGTACCGGTTGAACGAGAGGCGGTATCACGCTGAAATTTGATTTTCTTCTTCGTTGCAACATCAATAAGCATGTTTAAAACATTGTTATGAACAGCGGGTCCGTAAGTGAGAACAGGTCCGCAGTCAGACTTTGTATCGCCCTGTGATTTCTTGTCGTACATCGGTGCATGAGTGTCGTGAGTAACGTCCGTTATAATAGCAACATTCGGGTTGATTCTTCTTGAAATCATTTCTGCACCGCGAAGACCGATTTCTTCCTGAACAGAGTTTACTATATAAAGTCCGAAAGGAAGTTTCTTCTTATTCTGCCTGAGTGTTCTTGCAACTTCAGCAATTACGAAGCCGCCCATTTTATTGTCGAGTGCACGTCCGACAAAATATTTATTGTTCAGCATCATGAGTTCATCCTCAAACGTTGCTACACATCCAACATGAACACCGAGTTTTTCAACTTCTTTCTTAGTGGTGCATCCGCAGTCAAGGAAAATATTTTTCAAAGTTGGTGTTTCTTCTTTCTGAAGATTTCTCACATGAATAGCAGGCCAGCCGAAGACAGCTTTTACAACACCCTTCTTCGTGTGTATGTTCACGCGTTTTGAAGGAGCAATCATGTGGTCTGAACCGCCGTTGCGTTTCAGGTAAATGTATCCGTCGTCAGTTATGTAGCTTACAAACCAGGATATTTCATCAGCATGTGCTTCTATTACAACTTTGTAATCAGCTTTAGGATTAATAACTCCGACTATCGTTCCGTATGTATCGCTTATGTAATCGTCTATATACGGCTTCATGTAATCGAGCCATATCTTTTGTCCCGGGAATTCGAATCCTGTCGGTGACGCGATGTTAAGGTATCTCTCTAAAAAATCTCTGCTTTCTGGTCTCATGATTTTAATTGCAAATAAATTTTATAAAATCTTTTAATTCTATATTTCCGAAATAATAGCGAAGGTCAATGTCTTTCAAAGCGGTTGAAATATTATCCTCATTATAAAGTATTCCGGTAAGTTTCTTTTCTATGTCTTCGGAATCTCCGTATCCGAGAAAATCTCCGAAGAATTTAATGCTGATAATCTTTCCCTCTTTGACGAAAATTCTTGCATCAATCTGTCCGAAGTCGAAACGGTTAACCTTTTGTACATTGAACTCAGGAGAACGTCCGTAATTCCATTCCCATGTCCTGTACTTTTGCTCAGATAGTTTGTGTACATTCTCCCATTCTGCATCGGTAAGAATGTATATGGGCAGAGTTTCGTATTCTTTAAATATAGAGTTTGTTATTCTTTCTTTAAACTCTTTTATTGTAATGTTATCTTCAAGAAACTCCGAAATGTTTGCTACGCGGCTACGGACGGATTTTATTCCTTTGCTTTCAATCTTATCGGCTTTTACGTTCAATGCCTGAACGACATCTTCTAAGTTTGAATTGAACAGCAGCGTTCCATGAGAGAACATAGATTTCAGGTTTGTAAACTGTGCATTGCCGGATATCTTTCTGCCGCCGAAAATAATATCGTTGCGTCCGCCAAGCTCAGCTTCTACTCCCATTTCACGAAGTGTTTCAACAACGGGCTTTGTAAACTTTTCAAAGTTGTGAAAGAATTCGGGCGAATATTTTGTTATGAAGCTGAAGTTCAGATTACCGAAATCGTGGTAAACAGCACCGCCTC
This sequence comes from Kapaibacterium sp. (SeqCode), assembly GCA_041675325.1. GTDB lineage: Bacteria > Bacteroidota > Ignavibacteria > Tepidaquicellales > Tepidaquicellaceae > CAIKZJ01. The sequence continues at coordinate 14,852 of JBAYUG010000044.1, read as the reverse complement.
CGGAAATTCTTCTGACAACCTTAATACCGTTGTCATCAACATACTGTTTATTTATTTCCTCGATTGTATTCTGATGCTTACCTATAATAATGGAGGGTTCATTAATGTAGAAAAGAAGATACATTTCGTTTTCCACATTAAGATTCCTGACGCAATACTCCTCGAGCGCCAGGTTGACTGTGGGGTCATTATTTGAATTAAGAATTAGTTTCATAATATAATAACAAATTATAAAAATAAAGAATAACATAGAATACAGAAAAGCGTAACAGCGAAGGTGAGAATTAACATAAATTAAAATACCGGATATATAAAAACTATAGAATACGGATTTGCACGGATTAGATGCTAACACAAAAATAAAAGGGAGGGTTTATTGACTGCGATGGTTAAAGGCAAATAATTGTGTTGAAATTTTCAGAATAAGTGCTTAAAATACGGTAGTAAATTTTTCATCACTTTAATTTATAAAATTATGAGGATGTTAATCTTAACTATACTTCTTGCAGTAAACATAACTTTATTTACTGCGGTGTCTTATTCACAGTCTTCACCCGATGTTATAGTAATTCAAAGAGTCTATTTTACGGGAAACAATATTTTCAATTACTTTCAGAACACAGGAATACTAAATCAAAACACAACAAGCGCGAATACAGCCGGACTTTTTTGGGCAGCCGATTCAATGAAATCGTATTGCTTTACGGCGGGCTTCAATATGTCAGCAATAATAAACGGTCAGCTTGCGCAGTGTATGGCTTCGTACAGCGGTGAGTACGCACCTGGATATTTTACTAGTGATTCGATGTATAATACTAATATTGATATGAAACTTTATATGGTAAAGCGGACTGATAATTCATGGACAAATCCCGATTATGCAAACTGGTATAAGATGGTACCGTTCGGAGCGCCTTATGAAGACCTGAACAACAACTGCTATTATGATGACGGCATAGACAGACCGGGAGTACCTGAATCAAGCCAGACTTTATTTTTAGTTCTCGCAGACGGTGATGTCTCACAGAGAAGTCCGGGAGAAGGGTTTGGCGGGGGTGTTACAATTCCGATATTCGGAGCGGAAGTTCGACTTACAGTATGGGCTTATGAGATTTATTTACCTGATGTACAATATATGAGATACCAAATAATAAACAAAAGCCGGAATACATGGGACAGCACATACTTCGGATTTTTTGCAGACCCGGATTCGCCGGTACCTTCCGGAGCATACAGCGATTATCCCGGCTGCGATACTTTGCTCGGTTTAGGGTATAACTGGAATGGTAATAGTTCGTTTGTTTGCGGAGCTTATGGTGTGCAGGTTTTGCAGGGACCTTTTGATAAAGCTACGGGCGATACGCTTGGACTGACGGCATTCACTTTCAGTGATATGCAGTATCAGTGTCAGGGAGAAGCTAACGGAGAGCCGCGAAGTGCGTTTAATTATATGAAGGGTTATAAAACAGACGGTACGTCATTTCTTGACCCTACATACACTCCTTACAGAAAAACAAAGTTTGCATTTTCAGGAGACCCGGAAACAAATGCGGGCTGGACACCAAGCAAAGGATTCATTTTCAATTGTGGTGGAGTTGATACGGGTGCTATTATTCTGCTGCCCGGACATGACGTAAAATTCCTTGTTGGAACAGGAGCGGACAATCTAAAAATTATGCCGGGCGACACTCAAAATGTTTACTTTGCTCAAATGTTAGCAAAAGGAGCAACGAACAAAAACTCGGTAACAAAACTAAAGCAGCTTGCATATTCAACAAAGACTGTTTTCAAATCGGGACTGGCGAATGATTTAGAAAAGAACTGCGATGAGATTGTTAATGCACCGAGTGACTTTGGTATATCACAGAATTTTCCGAATCCTTTTAATGGTAGTACGATTATAAGATACAGCTTGCCGAGAAGTGCGAACGTAAAGATAACGGTTTATAACATGCTGGGACGCGTGATTTCTGTACCCGTGAACGGACAGATATCACCAGGATATTACGAGACGAGCATATCAGCTTTGAATCTTGCATCGGGGGTATATTTTTACAGGATGGAAGTTGTTGATAATACTGTTAGCAATGCACTTAAGCTCGGCAGGGTTTATAAAATGGTAGTGATTAAATAATATTATATTTTGAGGGTTTGCTTTTTATTTTAAACCAATTTGTTTAATTTATGTCAAATTGATATAACAAATTGATAAGGGGGCAAACAATGAGATTTATATATTATTTACTTTTATTTATCATTATTTTTTCAAGCACAACATTCAAAGAAATTAGTGCACAAACCAATCCTCCGGTTTACATGACTTTAGTCTCTCACAATGAGGATAATTCCAACTGGACTACATATAATTTTTATAAACCCAAACGCGATCTGCTTGTACAGCTTGCAAATATTGTTCAGTCAAAAGGTGCGGTGTGGAGCTTTCAATCTGACTGGAAATTCCTGCTCGGGGTTATGTTATTTGATACAGGAAGTGTAGTATCCAATACAAACGGCAAGAATCTTATTAAATGGATGGTTGAAGATAAAGGGATTTTTTGCGACCCGCACTCACATGAAGCAAACGGGTATAATTATGCAGATGTTGCGTATCTGCATCAACAGCTGGGCATAATACCAACCAACGTAGTAGGCGGATTTTTATATGATACAATAATTAACGGCAATAACTGGGAGAATCTTGAAACTGGAATTTACGGCAGGATGTATCCTGCATATTTCTGGAAACCCGATATATTATGGGGCGGCGGAACACCTCTTCATGTTAATGATCCTAATCCGCTCGGAGCTTGGAAACCCAAAAGCATGGCAGATTTTTATACACATGATTCCACTAAACATCTTTTACTTCTGGGACACGGATGTGAAAACCATATAGAAGATACATCAAACATATTTTATAACACTGAGATTATCAGAAATGTAGTGAGGCTGATAGATAATGGCTTTCTTCCTGATTCAGGTTTTTACCCTGCTTATTCAATATTTGGAGTTGGGAACCTGAATCCGGCAAAAGTAATCAAAATCTCACAGTTTTTAGATTCGGTTAATATTTTAGCATCAAGCGGCAAGGTTCAATGGAAATCATTAACACAAATTTACAATATCTGGAATACGACACATAATAAGAGGCCTTACCGGATTATGTGTGATGATATTCCGCTGACTATTAAGCAAATCAGTTCAGTTACTCCTGAAGGATATTACTTATCACAAAATTATCCGAATCCGTTTAATCCTAAGACAAGAATAAATTTTTCTCTGCCCGAAAGAACATTTGCGGAGATAAAAATATACGATATAAAAGGAGTCTTGGTAGAAGTACTTTTTTCTAAAGAACTTTCGGCGGGCAGTTACACTGCGGAATGGGATGCAGGAAATAAATCAAGCGGAGTTTATTTTTATACGTTAAATACGGATGAATTCACACAAACTGCTAAGATGTTTCTTGTGAAGTAACAACACACTGCAAAAGTGGAAGAATATCCGAGATCTAATTATTCCATAAAAGCATATATGTTTTATCATCTATTAATTTAATTACTGAACTATATTGAGCTTTATTTGGTTTTAATTCAAATATTTTAATAACTAAATAAAACTAAAATGAAGAGTCATAGTTTCTACCGTTTTGCTTCAATCCTTACAGTTATTGCACTGTTTGTGGTAATGAGCGGTTGCGGCAAAGAAGAGAAAACAAAGCAGACAACAGAAAAAGCACCTGCTAAGACAGAGACAAAAACAGAAACAAAAACTACAAATTCAGGCAACACTACATCAGGCAGCAATGATGGAACGTTAGCCTACGATGTTATTAACAATACAGGAGTTACTTTAATAGATGTTTTTGTAACACCTGCTGAAACAGATAACTGGGGGAATGACATTCTGCCAAACGATGTTTTTGAGAACGGGTCAACGATAAAAGTTACAATTCCGCCTGATTACGGTGAAACGTGCATGTTCGATATGAAGATTACAGATGCAGCCGGCGGTCACATAACATTCACAAACATTGATATCTGCAAGTTAATAAAACTTAAAATTAACGCAGATGCAACGTTCGATTATGTAGAAACAAAATAACACAATTATAGATAAAGAACAAAAAGCGGGATAATGTCCCGCTTTTTGTTTAATGAAATCCAATCTGATTTTATATTACCTCAATAGCAGCATTCTCTTTACATCTACATAATCATTTGTTTCTATACGGCAGAAATAAACCCCGCTTGAATATTCAGAGGCTTTCCAGTTAATGATGTAGGTACCGGGCAGAAGTACTTCGTTTACTAGGGTTCCAACTTCACGACCGATTACGTCATACACCTTTATCTGTATTAAATCCCCGCCTGATCCCTGCCCAAGAACATTGCTGGGACGCGGGGATGACACTTGAGGAATGGTGAACCTTATGGTGGTTTTTGGGTTGAAGGGATATTCATCAACAATAAATAGTTGATAAAACAGGGAACCTTTTTGAATAAAATCATATTATAAATCAAAAATTAGGTTTCCGACCCTAGAATAATAAATATTCGGATTTGTCGTTGTTTTCTTAAGGAGGAAATAATTTAGGTATTAGGGTGTACCTGATAAAATTATAAGGATTTATAAGTTAAAAAACTAAAGGAGAATAGTAATGAAAAAACGACACTACACAATTATTTTGTTGATTGTTGTATTTGCATTTTTTGCTTTGATTCAGAATAAAGCGAATGCAACTACTCATACCGTAACGGTACAAAACAATTTCTTCAGCCCTTCTTCAATTAATGTATTAGTAGGAGATACTGTACATTTTCAGTGGGTTGAAGGAAATCATACAACAACATGTGATCCGGGAACACTGCCGGGAACATCATACCCTGCGGGGTTTTTCGGATGGGATGCACTCATGAACAGCGGAAACACGGATTATTATGTGGCGATAACACAGCCGGGAGCATACGTTTACGGCTGTCAGCCGCACTGGCCTGCAATGCAGGGCACGATAACTGCTACAACAGGATATAAATACTGGATAGGAGTAAACGGCGGTGGTGACGGAGCAAGTTGGACAGATGCCTTTAACTGGTTAGACGGCACAGTGCCAAGCACAACTGACAGCGTACTGTTGAATAATTCATTTGTAACATCAACATATTTTGTAAATTTACCGGGCGGTACGACAAGAACACAAGTCGCAAAAATTGTTATTCAACCGACACTTCCTAATTCTATTTATTTTGTGTTACCTTCGACGAATACGATTGATTCCTCGTTGAGATTAGGAAACGGAAGCGGCAGTCCTTATGATTTTGTTATTGGCAAAAACGGGATTTTCTGGTATAAGACAGGTGCAACATCAGGACTGCCTTTCGTAATGCTTAATCCCACGGATTCGATACAGATTCTTGACGGCGGGTTATGGTGGCATAATTGCAGGGTAGGGCAGACAGGGATTGCAAATAAATTATCTAAAAGACCTGAAACAAAATTCGGCACTTTCAGGTATGATATGCTGACTCTTTCGTTTGCAAGCATTCAATTTCAAAATATCACTTACGGTAATTTAGAATTGAGCGGAAATTCTGCGGCTGGAGGAGTTTATATGGCAAAGAAATATATTACAACCGGCTCAAGTGCATGCAACGTAAGGGGAAACTTTTACATGGATGAATTTTGCTATGACAGTACGACAATGTTAAACAATCTGAATATAGGCGGAAATTTTACCATGTACGGAAAATTTGTTTATAGTGGTAATTCGACTCGGAACATAAATTTTAATGGCACTTCACTTCAGACTATTGAATGCGGGGGATTATCTGATATTAACTATCAGATCAGCGGCAGAGTTACTTTTAATAATGCCGCGGGTTTTCACATAACTACACCTTTTTATGCTGATACCGTAAATATGACAAACGGAAACATTTCAACAGCAGGAGGAGCATGGCTCGGGGTTGGTTATAACACAGCGAACAAGGGATACTTAAATAGAACAGGTGGTATTGTAACGGGTCAGATAGAAAGATGGTATTTAGCAGGAGCTATTTCGGATCCCTTAATATTCCCGGTTGGTTCATCAACGGTTTTAAAACAGGCAACAGTACAATTTTCAACAGCACCGACAACTGCAGGCAGAATTGGAGTAAAATTTATTGATAATGGTACGGGAGGTTCTGATTTACCAGTAACATTGAATGACGCAGGTTTTCCTGTAACGAGAAGGTCAAATTCATACTGGCAAATGTCAGGTACATGGTTAACCGGAGGTCTCATAGATGTTGATTTAGACGGCAATGGACAAGAGGGTATAACAAATTCAGCAAATTTAAGGGTAGTTTGGTCAAACGACGGAGGTTCCACTTTCTCTCTGCAAGGAGTTCATAAGGACGGAACTTTAAATATAGGAAAGCGAGGTGATGTTGGATTTTATTTTAGTGATTTTTATTTAGGAGCGGGTGCAGATAATCCTCTGCCCGTACAATTAGCGTCTTTCGTAACAGTAATTAAAGAGAGAAATGTAGATTTAAAATGGACAACACTTACTGAACAAAACAACTCGCATTTTAATATAGAAAGGAAAAACTCTGCTGATGAAAACTGGAATACTATTGGCAAAGTAAATGGTGCGGGTAACTCCGGTACAATCAGAAACTATACCTTCACCGATAAGGGAATTAATACAGGAAAGTATAACTACAGACTGAAGCAGGTCGATTTTAACGGAAACATGGAATATCATAACCTAACGAATGAAGTCGTAATAGGGGTGCCTAGCAAATATGAAATAGGACAGAACTACCCGAACCCATTCAACCCGACGACAAAGGTTGACTTCCAACTTCCTGTTGACAGCAAGGTTTCTATTCTTGTTTATGATATGACGGGACGAGAGATTAAAACACTTCTGAAAAATGAGCTGCGCTCTGCAGGATACTATACCGCAGAGTTCAACGGAAGTTCATTCGCAAGCGGTACATATTTCTACAGGTTTATAACAGAAGCGGGAGGCAAGCAGAATATTATAACGAAGAAAATGGTTTTGATAAAATAATATTTAGCAATTCCGTATATTTTCTCGGGGTTTTCCGTAAATACAACCCCCTGTCCTTCAAGGCAGGGGGTTTTTAATACGAACTTTTTTGGCTAATTATTTAGTCAAAGCCATTTTCTTAACGTCATACAGAACGTTGTCAACTGATAACCGGCAGAAGTACATCCCGCTTGAGAAAGCAGAAGCATCCCAGTTAACTTCATAACTTCCCGGAGAAAGATTACCGTTTACGAGTATAGCAACATCACGTCCGAGCATATCAAAAATCTTTACTGATACGAGACGATTTGCGCCGCCCGAGTTCGTGAACGATATCGAAGTTATATCGAATTTAATTTTTGTAACCGGATTGAACGGGTTTGGATAGTTTTCATATAGCTTAACAGACGCCGGAATTTCAGACGATAGCTGAGAGATGCCTGTATAAGTGCCGCCACCGATTGCAATATACTTTACCGCATTTGCTAAACTACCAATAAGTGTTGCTGCACCAGTTGCTGTATCAATCCTGTAAACACTTGAATTGTTCATCAGATACATTTTACCCGTGAGCGGGTCAAAATCGCAGCCGTAAATATTTCCGAGTGTAATGCCAAGAGAACCAATATCGGTCAGTAACCCCGATGTCTTGTTAATTCGAACAAGTTTACCTCCGAAATTACTGATACCGAACATGGAACCTGCATTATTGACCGCAAAGGCGAGCATATAATCATTTGCGGAAAAATCTGTTAGAAATGTCAGTGCGCCTGTACTAAGATTAACTGTATAAAGTTTTGAGGGAGTGGTTGAAAACATTGCGTACATTTTTTTCCCGACATTATCCCATGCCAAACCACGATTTATAATCCCATTGATAAACCCGGCAATACCTATAGAAGTTCTTGCCCCCGTCGCGGTATCAATGCGCCATAACTCGTAATTGAAGCTTGAAGGCAATCTGAAATAATAAAGATATCCCGGTCCGCCTAATTCAAGTCCTATAACAGCCTGTGAAGAAGCAGGACCTACAGAAGTGAGAGTGTAGGGAGTGGACATGTTAAATTTATTCAGCGTACTGTTTGAAAGGGTGTCGGAGAAAGTAAACGCATTGTTCGCTGCAAAATCGGGCTGTGGTTGCGTGTAAACGAAAGAATAGAAAGATAAGAAAATAATCAATAAACAAATTGCTTTTTTCATATAACCTCCTAAGATTAAGTTTTATGTTGTTATTTATTTAGAGAAAATCTTTTTGTAATGTAAAATGAACTAAAACTGCTGAATAAAAATATGATTAATTAACACTTAATTCAAGTCTTTCAATTACCGGCTTTTTTCAGTCTGTTCTAAAGGCAACTCATGTTTATTCAAATAATTATATCAAATGATGTATCGAGATAAATCCAACTAATCAGATGATCTTAATTATATAATCAATGATGATTTATAACTTTCGCATTTTCTATAGAACATATATGAATTACATACTACCTACTGTAAAAAATCAGGGCATAGCATAACAAACTATACGGTATTACTGCACTTAAACTCACCGAGCCATGCGTAATAATAGATAGCCTCCGTACTGATTGAATGTTAATCGGGCTTACACATATTTAATTTTGATGTATGATGTTTTTGAATTCAATTTTTATTATATTCATAAAGGAGGAAGTAAATATTAATTAAGATTTATTATTAATTATTCATTTATTAACTAAAACAATAAAGCTATGAAGAACATTATTCTATTTGTTGTTGCACTGCTATCACTTGTATTAATCACAAGCACAGTACAATCACAGGTTACCGTAAGCGGCTCGACGGGCGCAGACGGCGATTACACAACTCTAACGAGTGCCACAGGGGCATTCAATGCGATTAACAGTAATGATCAAACGGGTAATAACATTCTTATTACTATCACAGCGGATGCTACAGCGGAAGACGGTGCAATCAGTCTGAATGCAGGGGCATGGACAACCATCACAATTAATCCGACCGGGGGTGCTGCGAGAACAATCTCGGGTACTGTTGCAACAGGACCGATGATTAATTTAAATGGTGCGGATAATGTAACAATTGATGGATTGAACACAGGAGGCAATTCATTAACAATTACAAATTTATCAACATCTAACACTTCAACAGTTTCAACAATACGATTTATAGGCGGAGCGACAAGCAACACAATTACAAATTGTACTGTTCTTGGCTCATTTACAGGAAGTGTAGCAACTAACGGCGGGACTATTTTCTTTTCAACAGATGCATTAACTGCAAATGGTAATGATAATAATACAATTTCAAATTGCAATATAGGACCAAACGGATCAGATTTACCGACAAAAGGTATTCATGGAAACGGCTCTACAACTACAACTGCAATTGGAAACAGCGGAATAGTAATTAATAATAATAATATTTATGATTACTTCAGACCGACTCTTGCAAGCTCGGGTGTTGTTACAAGCGGCGGGTGCAATAACTGGACTGTTACAAATAACAGATTCTATCAAACAGGAACAAGAACATGGACATCGGGTCCATTCTACAATAAAGCGATTGAACTCACACCATCTACAGCAACAAGTGGAATGCAGGGTGCGGTAGTAACAGGAAATATTATCGGTTATTCCAGCAATACTCAGACAGGGACTTACACTTTAACGGGTGTAACCGGGAAATTTATGGGGATACATGTTAATGCAATAACGGGAGGGACGTTAAATGACATATCAAATAATACGATTGCTTCTGTCAGTTTAACAGGCGTTGCATCAAGCGGAACCGGTACGAGTTCACCATTCATAGGGATTTTAGCTCAAACCGGTGTTATTAATACCAATAATAATACTATCGGCAGCCAATCAGCTACAGGTTCATTAACATATTCAACCACTACGACTACAACGACAGATGTATATGGTATTTACAATTTTAGCAGTAGTATAGGAAATGCGAATAATAATAATATCGGCGGTATTTCGGTAACAAATGCGGGAGCATCCGGAACATTTATTGTTTATGGAATAAGAATAAATACAGGTACAACGGTTGCATTTACTGCAACATCTAACAATATCGGCGGAACGGTAGCAAATTCGATACAATTAACTGCTACAGGTGCTTCGTCACAGGTTATAGGATTAATAACAAATAATGCACCTTCTACATTCACTTCAAATAATATTAGAAATCTAACAAATAATATCGGGACAGGGACAACAACAGCAGCTTCAGTTATAGGAATAAGTGCAACATCAACGACCCCAACTCATACGATTTCGCAAAATACGATTCATTCATTACATAATTCAAATATTTCAGCAGCAACAACAGTTTGCGGAATTCAATTTACAGCTTCATCCGGTTCTAATGTTGTTGAAAGGAATTTTATTCATAGTTTGAATAATGCAAGTACAGCAGGTATTATTAATGGTATGAATGTGAGCGGTGGAACGACGACTTACAAAAATAATATGATTCGTCTTGGTGTTGATAAAGACGGAAACTCAATTACAAATTCAGTTTTAATCAGTGGTATTAGTGAACCGCTTGGAACAGATAACTTCTATAACAATAGTGTTTATATTGGTGGAACATCTGTGGTTTCCGGAACTATTAACTCTTTTGCATTTAATAGTTCGCAAATAACAAATACAAGAAACTTTAGAAATAATATTTTCTGGAATGCACGAAGTAATACTTCAGGTACCGGAAAACATTATGCAGTAAGGGTTGGAGGGGCGACACCTAATCCGACCGGACTTACAATAGATTATAATGTATATTATGTTTCTGGAACGGGTGGAACATTTGGGCTCTTCAATGCTTTTGATGTTGCTGACTTAGCAGCTTGGAAAACAGCAGTCGGTCAGGATGGAGCAAGCATTTCAGGTTTTGACCCTCAGTTCATTGCACCAAACGGGACATCTTCCACAGTTGATTTGCATATACACGCTTCCAATCCGACAGTAATTGAGGGTTCGGGTATTTCAATAGCGGGTGTAACAGATGATTACGACGGCCAGACAAGAAGCGGATTAACCCCAACAGACATCGGTGCAGATGCAGGGGATTTCGTTGCGCAGGATGTATCTGCTCCAGCAATATCATATACAGTTTTAACTAATACAAGCAATTTAGGTAACAGAATTCTCAGCTCAACAATTACTGATGTATCGGGTGTCCCAACAGCAGGAATTTTACAGCCGAGAATATATTACAGGAAAAATGCAGATCCGTATTTCTCGTCACAGGGGTCATTACAATCCGGTTCCGGAACAAACGGAGTGTGGGATTTTACAATCGTTGCGGCGGATATGGGTGGGATAACGGTAGATGATGTTATAAGTTATTTTGTAATTGCTCAGGATATTTCAGGTCCATCCATTACGTCAAATCCTTCGGTAGGCTTAGTGGCAACGGATGTAAATACTGTTACAACAGCTCCGACAACACCGAATACATATACAATCGTAAATATTCCGATGTCAGGTGATTTTACAGTGGGTGTTTCAATGTTCAGAGCGGTAACAGGTTTGAATATCCAGTTTGAGACAAGAACAAGGAAGGTATTAAAGGAAGTTCCGATTGAATCCGATAAATCATCAAGCTACGGGAAAAACAATGGGATTTCAGAATCAAAACAACATCTTTTCGGTGAAAAATATGAAGAGGGTAAATCTACAATGGTAGAAGTTGATGAATTATATTCAGTACCCATGTTAAATGGGAATGAATATAAAGGTGAGCTTTATCACGAATTAACAAGAGCAGAAAAACAGAACTTAAATTTAAACGATAATATACTCGGCATTTATGCGACAATAACCGCAGCAGTTGCAGATGTTGGTATAAGAGGGGTCGGCGCCACGGATTGCCGTTTATTATTAACGGATGCTTTGTATAACACAGGTTCAGGAGAGACTTTCCCGATTATAATTGATGCAACAACTCAATTACCGACATCCACTTCAAATTTTATAATAAAACCAAATACGGGCGTTACTGCAACAATAGGTGATGTTTCTACAACAGGTATATTTGTTTCACGCGCTCCTTATGTGGTTTTTGACGGAACAGCTATAGGAAATTCCGGGTCAAGAGATTTAACAATAACTAATACAAGTACTGCAACCGGCACTTATGTTATAGGTTTATTTAACAATACTGCACCAAAGAAAGCTGACAATAACACGATTAAATATTGTAATATTATAGGCGGTATGACAACTGTTTCAACAAACGCAATATTCGGTATAATATTAAACTCTTTGGGCGGAGACTTTGACAATTGTCTAATTGATAACAATGTTATTACTTCAGTCAAGACGGGTGTACAGATTGCGGGTGTATCAGGCTTTACTTCGGATAACGTAACCGTAAGCAATAACACGATAGGAAGCATGACAGAAGCATCAAGTTGTTTCTTTCAAGGGATAACAGTTTCACAGGCAGATAATACAATTATATCGGGAAATGAAATAATAGGTCACGCTGCAGGTGACATAATAAACGGAGCAACAGGAACACCAACGAATAATATGTGCGGCATTGCAATGGCTACCGGTACTACAAATGCTAAGATAAGGAAGAACAAAATACATGATTTCAACTTTGCGGGCACGACACAGGGATATGGAGCTTTTGGTATTGTATATAATAATGCCGGTAATGCTACAGGCACGACTGAAATATCAAATAATTTAATATACCTGATAAAAGGCGACGGTGACGTTGAAGGCACATCTGCTGCAAGTATGGGATTCTTACCGCAAGGTATTTGTGTATATGCAAACGGAACATCGGCGATTCAGATTTATTATAATTCAGTATATATGAGCGGAGCAACACTTGGAGCATCTTTCAACGGAAGCAGTGCATGTCTGGGTATTGCAAACACAGTGGGTGCGGGCTCGTTAGACATCAGGAATAATATCTTCCAAAATTCTATGACACCTATTGGCGGACCAAACCCAACAAATAATGAAACAATGTGTATCTGGGTTGCAGGGCTTGCAAGCAATAATAATATATTCAGCAATATAAATTACAATGATTATTACTGCGACGGGAATCTACCTCAGATAGGTTATTTCTCATCTTTCCGTTTAGATTTACCAGCGTGGCAAACCGCTTCGGGACAAGATGCTTCTTCATTATCTGCTAATCCGGGATTTATGTCAACAACTGATTTATCAATAGATGCGGCATCACCGAATGTATGGAATGTTAGTGGAATGGGGCAGCCTATAGCGATAGTTAGTACTGATATAAACGGCGCCGCAAGAAGCACGACAGTAGCCGGAGGCTCGACAGACATAGGTGCATACAATGTAACACCTTCATCAACACCGGCATCTGCAATACAAACCGGTACGCTGGCAAACAGCTCTACAACAACATATACTTTACCTAACGGAAGAGTGTTAGGAAGTATTGCCTGGGGAGCAGGCGGTACAGTTCCGACGTCTGTTGATGTTGTGTTTTATCCCGGTGTAAATCCTCCGGGTTCAAGCGGCTTTGCAGTTGCTAACGGGTACTGGGTAATAACCCCAACAGGCGGTTCAGGATATACTTATGATATAACATTAAATTATGATGATGCACAAATTGGGAATGTTACTCCTGAATCTAACCTAAGGGTTTTGAAATCTGATGACGGCGGAACAAGCTATACACCATTTTTATCGTTTGTACCTAATACGACTTTAAATACGATTACAGTGACAGGGCTAAGTTCTTTCTCAATCTTTGGTCTTGGTGATAATGATGCACCGCTGCCTGTTAATCTGACTTCTTTCACATCGAATATTAACGGACGGAATGTGAAACTGAACTGGGTAACTGATTCGGAACAAAATAATGCGGGGTTTGATGTAGAAAGAAAAGCCTTAACGGGTGTATGGGTAAAAGCAGGGTTCGTACAGGGAAAAGGCACTACCACTACAACGACGAGTTATTCGTTTGAAGACAAAAACCTTAACGCAGGAAAGTATAATTACAGGCTGAAGCAGATTGATGTAAACGGTAATTTCGAATACCACAATTTGAATTCGGTTTTAGAGGTAGGTCTGCCGACAAAGTTCGATATATCGCAGAACTATCCTAACCCGTTCAACCCGACAACAAAGGTTGACTTCCAGCTTCCTGTTGACAGCAAGGTTTCTATTCTTGTTTATGATATGACGGGACGAGAGATTAAAACACTTCTGAAAAATGAGCTGCGCACTGCAGGATACTATACCGCAGAGTTCAACGGAAGTTCATTCGCCAGCGGAACGTATTTCTACAGGTTTATAACAGAAGCAGGAGGCAAGCAGAATATTATAACGAAGAAAATGGTTTTGATAAAATAATATTTAGCAATTCCGTATATTTTCTCGGAGTTTTCCGTAATTACAACCCCCTGTCCTTCAAGGCAGGGGGTTTATTTTTAATACACGGTTTGTATTTATATAATAACTTTTGGGTTGCTTCGGATTGAATGGCGCAAAAAGAAAAGTGGACAGGGCCGGAATCGAACCGGCGACACACGGCTTTTCAGGCCGTTGCTCTACCTACTGAGCTACCTGTCCAAATATAAAACTCTTTTTCTGAACTATTTGCAAATCTAATCCCGACTCGTCGGGACTTTTCAGGCAGTTGCTCTATCCGCCACAGCGGACTACCTGTCAAAATTTAAAACTCTTTTTCTGAACTATTTGCAAATCTAATCCCGACTCGTCGGGACTTTTCAGGCAGTTGCTCTATCCGCCACGGCGGACTACCTGTCCAAATATAAAACTCTTTTTCTGAACTATTT
>JBAYUG010000043.1:0-27365 GCA_041675325.1 Kapaibacterium sp. (SeqCode) | reverse complement strand
TAAACAGGTCGTTAAATTTTTCTTCGGTGATTTCAGCTAATTTATTGTGAGAAGTATTAAACGTTTCTTTTAAGGGAAAAAATCTATCGTCTTCGGTGATAAATTTCTTTTTGTTAAATGGGCAGACATCCTGGCACACGTCGCATCCGAATATCCAGCCTGATAAATCAATGTATGACGGGATTTCGTTTTTATTTTCAATCGTGTGATATGAAATGCAGAGATTTGCGTCAACTTTGTACTCATCGTATATCGCACCTGTCGGACATGCATCCATGCATATTCTGCAGGTTTCACAAAGGTCGTCAGTAGGTTTATCATAGTTGAGTTCTTTGTTTATAAGTATCTCGGAAAGGAAGAAAAAACTTCCTGCATACTGATTAATAATATTGCTGTGCTTTCCCATCCACCCTATGCCCGATTTTACCGCCCATGCTTTTTCAAGAAGCGGACCGTCGTCGACATAGTATTTTGTTTCAATTGTTTCGTCGAGTGCTTTTAATTCACTGCAGATATTCTTTAACTTCTTCTTTATGATTTTATGATAGTCATATTCTCCCCATGCATAACGGGAAATCTTCGGAAGTTTTTCATCGTGCCGGAAAGGAGTGTCATACAAGAATGCGAGAGAAATTACAGACTTTACGTTATTCAGAATTAAAGATACGTCTTCCCTTTTTTCAAGATTGCGCGACATCCAATCCATGCCCGCATTTCTGCCTTCGTCAAGCCACTTTGTATAGCGGTTAATTTCGTTTGACAGCTTTTCGTACATAGCGTACCCAACTTTAAAGAAACCTTCATTAAGGCAAATGTTTTTTACGGTATTAGAAAAATCTCTGTTCAAGTAAAATCGAAATCGAAATTTTTCCCTCCCGGTTTTTCAACGAAGACTTCATCATTTTCAATTTTTACCCGATAAGTCTTAAGCGTACATCCAGTTCCATCTTTCTGCTTTCCGTCTTTAAGCGAGAACTTAAAGAAATGGACAGGACAAAGAACATGCTCTTCTTCTATATAACCAAGATGTATTTTAGGAGTGTGATTGTGGGGACAAACATTATCGACAGCATAAATTATTCCGTTAACCCTGAAAATTGCAACCTCGTTAATATCATCAACAACGAAAAGATAACCTTTATTATCTTCAAGATCGTTTACTGAACAAGCTTTTAAAAACTCAGCACTCATAAAGCTTACTCGTTATTTTAAGAACCTCTTCTAAAGTTTTTGTTTCACCGAAATAAGATAAAAGTTTTGTTAAGACTTCTTCTACTACCGCATCAGGACATGAAGCACCGCTCGTCAGAATAATCTTAGTCCTTTCGCTTTGCGGCAGATAGTTTTCAGTTTCGAATTCTTTGCCTTTATGAATATCATAATGGAGTATTTGTGTACTGCTGATAATTTTAGAAGAACCTGAAATAAAGTACGTCGGAAGTCTTTCCTCGCACAGCTCGACTATATGAGAAGTATTCGAACTGTTGTAACCGCCCACTACCACGGCAATGTCAGCCTTCTCTTCGAGCAAAGCAAGCGTTGCACGCTGATTGTCATGAGTTGCATAGCAAAGTGTATCGCGGGTATCGGCGAAATGGTCTTTGATATTTTCTTCGCCGTATTTCTTTATCATAACATCTCTGATTAAATCTGCAATTGCCTGAGTTTCTGTTGCAAGCATTGTTGTTTGATTGACAACTCCGACTTTCGTTAGATTGGTTTCGGGATCGAAGCCTTCAGATATCTTATCTTTAAAGTATTCGCAGAGTTTTTTCTTTGTAATTTCACCGAGTATATATTTCCCGAGAATTTCCGCTTCGTGAATATTGCGCACGATCAATGTCGGTGCGTCTTCCTTGCTGTATGAAAATGTTGCACGCGTCTCTTCGTGTCTATGCTTGCCGTGTACAATCACGGTGAAATCACTCTTACCCAGTGAAGCAGCCCTGTTCCATACCTTTTCGACAAAAGGACATGTAGTATCATATTTTATTGCTTCTATTCCGATTTCAGTAAGACGATTACGGGTTTCAATGGTTGTACCGAAAGCAGGGATAATTACTATGTCTTCAGGTTTCAGCTCGTCCCAGTCAATCAATTGATTTCCTTTTGTATCGCTTATAAACTTCACACCTCTGCTTGTCAGGTCCCCGTTTACTTCGGGATTATGAATCATCTCACTGAGAAGATAAATTTTCTTATCCGGATTTTCCTCGATTGCCCTGTATGATATTTCAATCGCATTTTCAACGCCGTAGCAGAATCCAAAATGTCTGGCTACAAGAAATTCAATGGGACCAAAGTCCAGTGAAGTCGGTGAGTAATCTCTCTTTCGCGGGTCTTTTAATTCTCGCAGTTTCTTAATCTTAGTGATTAATGAACTTCGGTAAAAAACAGGGATTTCAAATTTTTTCATATCACTTTATTCAACGATTATTCAAAAGCCGCTATACCTGTTACGTCCTCGCCGAGTATCAGTGTGTGCATTTCATGCGTGCCTTCGTATGTCTTTACAGATTCAATGTTATTCAAATGTCTCATAATAGGATATTCATCGAGTATGCCGTTTGCACCGAGCATTTCGCGCGACATGGAGGCGATTGTTTTTGCAATCTCGCAGTTGTTTCTCTTTGCAAGTGACACCTGCTGCGGCTTCATCGTGCCTTTATCTTTCATCTGCGCAAGACGGTAATTCAAAAGCTGTGCTTTTGTGATTTCAGTCAGCATTATTGCAAGCTTTTCCTGCGTAATTTGAAAAGCTGCTATCGGCTTTCCAAACTGTATGCGTGACAATGAGTAATCGAGTACGGTGCTGTAGCAGTGCATTGCCATTCCTGTCACACCCCATGCGATTCCGTATCGTGCCTGTGTGAGGCATGAGAGCGGAGATTTCAGTCCGCCGCTTTTCGGAAGAAGATTGGTTTCAGGAAGAAGACAGTCTTCAAACACAAGTTCAGAGGTTACTGATGCCCGCAATGAAAGCTTGCCTTTCGTTTCGGGAGCTGTGAATCCCTTCGTTCCTTTTTCTACGAGGAACCCTCTGACTTTGCCGTCAAGCTTTGCCCATACAACAGCTACATCAGCTATCGTACCGTTTGTTATCCACATCTTTGCACCGTTAATAAGATAACCTCCGTCAACTTTTTCAGCTTTTGTAATCATGCCGCCCGGATTGCTTCCGAAATCCGGCTCCGTAAGCCCGAAGCAACCTATCTTTTCAGCACTCGCAAGTTTTGGAAGCCAGTACTTTTTCTGCTCTTCGCTTCCGTAAGTGAAAATCGGATACATTACAAGTGCAGACTGTACAGACGCAAAACTTCTGACACCGCTGTCACCTCGTTCAAGCTCCTGCATTATTAAACCGTAAGCTATGTTGTTAACTCCCATTCCGCCGTACTCAACAGGCAGCGTCGGTCCGAAGAGTCCGAGCTCAGCCATCTTTGGAATAAGCTGCATCGGGAATTTCATTTCCTGATTGTATTTTTCTATGATTGGAATAATCTCGTTACTGACGAAGTCTCTTACCGTATCTCTAATTGCTTTTTCTTCTTCCGTGTAAATATCATCGAGGTTATAGTAATCTACCCCTTTGTAATCTGTGTGTGCCATGTTTAAATGATTTTCTTTTCTAAATGTTTTTTTCCTGAAGGCTTTGTTTTTATCGTTACTTTAATGCCTGTTTTTAAATATTTAACATCTCTTATCTCAGAATTTCCGTATAGAGTGTTTAAACCTTTGTAGTCGTGGGGTTTCAGCTTTATGATTGTTTCCTTTACATCCTGCGTAAGCAACTCTTTTATTTTCATTATCAGTGCGGAAACATTGATTCCTTTCTTTGCGGAGATAAACACCGAGTCGGTATATTTTCTGCCGAGTCCTTTTATCATCTCTTTATTTTCGAGCATATCAACTTTATTGAATACATAGAGAATAGGTTTTCCGTGCGCGCCAATTTCTTCAAGGGTTTCGTTGACAACTTTTATTTGTTCCTCAAAATTATTGTTCGATACATCAACAACATGCAGAAGCAGGTCTGATTCAACAACTTCCGATAAAGTTGACTTGAACGATTCAATTAGGTTATGCGGAAGATTCTTGATAAATCCGACCGTGTCTGAAATAAGCACCTTTTTCGGAAATTTTGAAATAACAGCATCTGTTTCTTTTGTCTTTATGTTCAGGACTCTCGTTGATGTATCAAGAGTTGCAAAGAGTTTGTTCTCGACGTAAACATCTGAGTCCGTCAGCAGGTTCAGCAGAGTTGACTTGCCGACGTTTGTATATCCCACGAGTGAAAGTCTTATGAAGTTTTTCCTTTCGTCTGCCTGTGTTCTTCTCTGTACGTTTATTTTTTCAAGCTTTTCCTTCAGCACTGAAATTCTTTTCTTTATCAGCCGCCTGTCTGTTTCTATCTGCGTTTCGCCCGGTCCCTTTGTTCCAATACCGCCGTATTGCTTTGAAAGGTGAGTCCACTGCCTTGTAAGTCTCGGCAGAGAATATTCAAGCTGTGCAAGCTCCACTTGCAGCTTTGCCTGTGCTGTCTTTGCGTTGTTTGCAAAGATGTCGAGTATCAGCTTTGACTTATCAAGTATCTTGCATTTAATTTCGAGTTCAAGATTGCGAAGATGCGTAAAAGAAAGTTCATTCTCGAATATGACAACAGAAATACCGTGTTCTTCAACGTACTCTGCAATTTCTTTGACCTTGCCCTTGCCTATCATATACCGCGAGTCGTAACTATTTGAAAATTGATAAAATGATTTTACGACTTCTGCACCGGCAGTTTCAGCAAGAGAACTTAATTCGCTTAGCGACTGAATGTGGTCATAAGAGTTCTTTCCGTCTTTAACGGAAAAATACACCAGTACTGTTTTCTCTATTTCTTTTCGTGTTTCTTGCAATAATATTGAGGTTAATTAATCAATATATTATAACCAAATGCTTCCTCAAATAATTCTTTCCTCATGTTAGCGCCCCAGAGTTCAAGAATAGGATCTATTCCTTCTTTGGGGGTGACTTTAACATGAAAATTTTTATCCTGAACAGTCACCTTTATTGAATCAATTACAGAATTATGTCCCCTGTCTAATCCGTCTGAAATCCGCAATATCCCCGCAAGCATCTTGACCTTGTTTTTATTCGCCGGAGAGAGTTTATTAAACTCAATATGTTTGGCTTTTGGGTGCGATTTTCTGTGGTATCTTGCTATGTTTGCGATTACTTCAATCTCTTCATTGTTAAACCCGAGCAGCTCGGAGTTTTTAATAAGGTAGTATGAATGACGGTGGTGCTGAGAGTGCGAAATGCTGTGTCCTATATCATGCAGATATATTGCAGCTTCAAGCAAATCGTTGTCACTGCTTGTTAAACCGAATTTATCTTTTAATGCATAATAAATCGGTAATGAAAGCTGAAGTATCTTCCTGCAATGCTGCTCGTCGTAATTGCAGTGCTTCGCAAGGTTTATAACGCTTCTGTATCTTACGTTCTTCATGTCTCCCGACTGAAGAGTGTTGTGCTCTTTATCAATCGTATCGAAAAGGATCCCCTCGCGTAGAGCATAACTTGAGAGTGTAATCTGTTTGATGTCAATCTCTTTAAAAATCTGTTCAAGTATAACGGCACCCGCAGAGATTATATCCGCTCTGTCGGAATCAAGCCCCTCAATTTTTTTGATTGCCGCAATGTTGTCAAGAGTCAGGATTGTTTTTACTGCATCGTTGAGCTCTGCATCAGAATACTTATAGTTGTTGAAATTGAAAAGCGAAACATCCTCGGTTGAGTTTTTGCAGTATATTATCGAACCGAGATTTGTTATTGTTCCCGATGTGCCGATTACGAGATCGTATTTTTCATTCTTAAGACTTCTTACTATAGGATTAATAATACTCCTGACGTGCAGTCTGGCATTTTCGATGTTCTCTTTTGTGTACTTTCCGTCAGAGAAAAACTTTTCCGTCAGACGGACTGCTCCAAGTTTTATACTGTTCGAGAACATCACGTTTCCCTTTTCGCCGGTGAGAAACTCAGTGCTACCGCCGCCTATGTCAATGAGCAGAATTTTTTTGTCAAACACATCAAGTGCCTGAAGTACACCGAGGTAAATCAGGCGTGCTTCTTCGTACCCTGAAATAACTTCAATTGAAATCCCTGTTCGCCTGTTTGCTTCATTTATGAACTCATCTTTGTTCAATGCCTCGCGTGTGGCGCTTGTTGCCACTGCCCTGATTTCTGCATTGAACGAATCGCATGTTATTTTAAATCGCTTCAGTGCAGTTATTGCTCTCTCCATTGCGTCAAGAGAAATGTATTTCATATCGGTCGAGCTCTTTCCGAGCCTTACGACCTCTTTGTCTTTCGTAAGTACTTTTACAATACCTTTATCATTAACGCTTGCAATTACAAGATGAAAAGAGTTTGTACCGATATCAATTGCTGCCAGCGTTTTATTCTGCATTCTGTTTATTTTTCTTAAGATAATTGTTTATAAAATTATATACTTTGTCTGCCGGAATATCATCTATGTTTTCTGTATCTGATTTAATGTATGCACCTTGTGGATTCACGGGTCCCCATTCGTATCCTTTTGTCGGACCAAACAAACCTATTACTTTTGCATTAACATACGCAGCAACATGCATGGGACCTGTGTCGTTGCTTAAATACAGTGATACACGGCTTAATATTGATGCCGTTTCTCTTATGGTCATTTTAGGAATAATCTCACAGTCCACTGAATGGATCTTTAGTTTGTGTTTAATGTAATTGTGTATTTCCCCGTCCATCGGACCTGATGTTAAAAAGATATAAGGGTTATATTTTTCGTGAAGCATTAGAATCAGTTTCACAAAATTATCCTTGCTCCATCTGTTCTGAACCTTTGCTGCACCCGCGTGAAAAGCAAAAACGGGTCTGGATTTGTCAGGAAAATTATCAGCACAATAACGGTCTCCATAAGCTATTTCATTCTTATCAAGAACAAGCCTTACGTTTCTCTTCTCTTCTTGCGTAATGTCGCAGCCTATAAGTCTTGTAATGTCAAGATTTCGCTCTATCTGATGAAGTTTCTGTTCGTCCCAGAAAAACTTCTTCTTTATCGTCAATAGGTTTGCTGATTTGTTTGTTTTATTTTCAACACTCTCAACCCCGACACGTATTTTGGCTCCTGAAATATAATTGATGTAATGCGAAGTGCGTGATATTGATGCTGTTGACGGCACTATTCCGATATCATACTTTCGGGAAAGGAACTGGTTAAAGAAATCCAGCAGTGAATGAACTCCCTGCTTGTTGTAATTAATTACTTCATCAATATAAGGATTTGCTTTACTGTTCAGTACTTTGTAACTGACGGGAGAAGCTATCAGAGTAATGTGAGCATGGGGAAATTTCTTGCGTATTGCCGCAAACATCGGAAGCGCGCAGAGCATGTCACCAAGCTGGTGGTGCTGCCTTACTACAAGAATATTCTTTGCTCTTTCAAAATTGTTATCAGAGTTCTTCATAATGTGCATCTACAGCTTTATCCTTGTCAATTTCGGATTTCTTCTTTATCTCTGCCGGAGGCCTTACAATGTTTGAAGGTTTATGTTTTATGCTTTTGTATAATCGAAACAAGTATTTTAAAATATAGAAGACAAAATAAAATATAAACAGGTACCAGAGAAACTTTAACATTTATCTGCCTGCTGCTTTCTT
This sequence comes from Kapaibacterium sp. (SeqCode), assembly GCA_041675325.1. Classification (GTDB taxonomy): domain Bacteria; phylum Bacteroidota; class Ignavibacteria; order Tepidaquicellales; family Tepidaquicellaceae; genus CAIKZJ01. Next base: position 19,667 of record JBAYUG010000043.1, on the reverse strand, counting down.
TACAGACGGATTAAAATACTCTATGTTGCCGTGATCAGGTTTTAGAATTTCTGAAATAAGGTCGTTGAATTCGTTTTCATTGTTTACAAAATCCATTTCGGCTGCATTCACTATCATAACCCTCGAAGCCTTGAACCTAAAGAAGAAATAATTATAAGCATCATTTAAATCCGTTATGTACGTCTCGCTCATGTTCTTCTCTGCAGTTCTGCCGCGCTTACTTATATTCGCCATCAGTCTTTCAACTGTTGACTGCAGATAAATTACAAGGTCGGGTTTTTTAAGGTTTCTCTCTATAAAGGAAACCATCCTTTCATAAAGTTCGAGCTCGTCGTCGGCAAGGTTGAGATATGCAAATATCTTATCCTTTTCAAAAATGTAATCGGCTATTATGTACTCGTGAAAAAGGTCATCCTGCCGCAGCTCCAAAAGCTGTTTGTAACGAGACATGAGAAAATACATCTGCGTATGAAGTGCATACCTTCGCGGGTTCTTGTAAAACTTTTCGAGGAATGGATTATCCTCGTAGCTTTCAAGTACAAGATTCGCATTCATCTTTTTAGCAAGCATCTTCGCAAGCGTTGTTTTACCCGCGCCGATTACCCCTTCAATTGCTATGTATTTAATTTGTGATGGCGACAACTTAAATTAATTTTTATATACATAAACTTCCGAATTATCTTTTGTAAGCCCAAGGAGTTCTGACATCGTCTTCTTCAGCACGGGATGAACAAACCCTCCGTTAAGCTCACACATCGGAACAAGTACAAACTTTCTATTCTGAACTTCTTTGTGCGGCACGGAAAATTTCTCGTCTTCATAAACTACATTCGCAAAGAACAGAATGTCTATATCAATTTCCCTTTCGTGCCACTTTTTACTTTCCTTTCTCCCTGCTTTCTTCTCGGTTTCTTTTACGAAATCCAGAAGTTCTTCCGGAGAGAAAGATGTATCGATTTTTACCACTCTGTTAAGAAAAAGATTCTGTTCCTTTACTCCCCAGGGTTCTGTTTCATACACCGATGAAACACTTACTGTTTTAATATTACTGCAGCTTCCTATAAGAGAAGCTGCAGTGTCTAAAAATTTCTGTCTGTCATTAATATTGGAGCCAAGCCCCAGGAATACATCCGATGTCAATTCCTGCTCAATTCATTTATTACTTCAACCGAGTCTATTATTCCGAGCGGGGCGTTCGGTTTTCTTATCTTTACAGTAACCTTCTGTACAAGCACAAAGTTTGCAAGGATTGCCTCGCATACCTTCTGGTTTGCTGTCTCCACAAGGTTAAACTTTTCCTTGTTGAATATTTCCTTCACAAGGTTATAAACCGCAAGATAGTTCACCGTCTTGCTCAGCTTGTCCGAATCTTCAAGCCCACTAAGGTCGCAAGCCATCTCAATATCCACTTCAAACTGATTCCCGAAAACCTTTTCGTGTTCAAGGTCTCCGTGATACGCAAAAAACTTTGCATTATTTATCTTTATCGTCGTCAGTTTCAATTGTCTATTTCTTGTTTACTTTTTTTGCTGCTTTTTTTAATACTTTTGTTACTTTCTTTGCTTCTTTCTTCACGGCTTTCTTTATTTTCTTCTCGCCTTTTTTAACCTTAATCTTTTCAAGAGCGGTCTTCATAGTCTTGCCGATATCAGCAGGAGATTCAACAACGTGTATTCCGCATTCCTTCATTACTGCCATTTTTTCCGCAGCTGTTCCCTTGCCGCCTGCGATGATAGCACCGGCATGACCCATCCTGCGTCCCGGAGGAGCCGTTTTGCCTGCAATAAATCCGACAACAGGTTTTTTAACATGCTTCTTAATAAAGTAAGCAGCTTCTTCTTCAGCGTTTCCACCTATCTCGCCAATCATTACTATAGCATCTGTATCTTTGTCATCATTGAAAAGCTTTATTGCGTCAATAAATCTTGTTCCGATTACAGGGTCGCCGCCTATTCCGAGACAGGTTGACTGACCGATACCGAGTTTTGTAAGCTGGTCAACGGCTTCGTAAGTCAGAGTTCCGCTTCTTGATACAACGCCCACGCGTCCTTTCTTGTGTATGAATCCTGGCATAATGCCAATTTTGCACTCGCCCGGACTGATTATTCCAGGACAGTTTGGTCCTATAAATCTTACGCTGCGTCCGTTCTGATTCAGACTCTGTACATAGTTGTAAACATTCACCATATCCTTTGCAGGAATACCCTCGGTAATGCAGACGACAAGATTGATTCCGGAATTAACTGCTTCAACTATTGCATCCGCCGCAAACCCTGCGGGTACAAAGATTACAGAAACGTTTGCTTTTGTCGCCGAAACTGCTTCCTTTGCTGTATTAAAAATCGGAACGGAATCGTTAAACAGCGTCCCGCCCTTGCCGGGTGTGACTCCAGCAACAACGTTTGTTCCGTATTCAATCATTTGTGTTGTATGAAAAGTCCCCTCCGAACCCGTAATACCCTGTACGAGAACTCTCGATCTTTTATTTACTAATACGCTCATGAATAATATATATTTTTATTTAACTACGTTTGTTTTAATCTTCCATTTTCCGCTTTTATCTGCCTGAAGTGTGTAACTTATTTCGCTTTGCTTTTCTACTTCCTTACCGTCAGCGCCAACCATCGTCTGCTTTACCTTTACTTTCACAACGGCAGTGCCGCTCTTCTGCGAAACAACTTTCGGCTCTTCAGTTACAACAAATTTCTTTGTACTCTTATAGTTCTTTTTAAAGCTGTCAGTACTGCGGTTATCCCATACCTCACTTGCTTTCTTCATGTTTGCGTCGAATGTTTTTGTATCATTCACACCGCGCTGTATGTACTCGAGATAATCATTTATAGCAACCTTTGGATTATCAAGACGTTTGTTCAGCTCTTTTTCCTTCTCCTCCCTTTTCTTTTCCTTCAAAGTCTTCCCCGTAATCTTTGCGGAATCTTTTGAAGTTGGGATCGTAATTGTTTTTGAGGTGTCCTGAAGAGTCGTACCCGTAAGGCTTCCCGAAGAAACAAGTGTGGAATCAATCTGTATCAGCCTGTCTTCCCATTGCCTTAACTGTTCTTCTTTAATTCTCAGGAAATCTTCCTTATCCTTCAGCTCTTTGTCTTTATTTGCAAACTGTTCCTGCTGCTGTAAAAGAGTCTGGTCTTCCTTTTTGTCACACGATGAGATGGATAAAACTAACAATACAAGAATTACTCCGATGGTTAAATTTTTTGTCAGTTTCATTTTATGCATTAAATTTTTTGTAATATTATATCAAAATAGTCTATTTGCTTTTGATATTCAATTGATAATTTGAATAACATTTTATTGTAAACACGTATTTATTAACTTGTATAATGAAAAACAGGAAAGTGCTGGAAGAACAAAGCTGGAAAATCCTAGAAAGGCTTATTGATGCTGGGTTTCCCTCAACCACGGACGATAATTCATTCAGGGAATACTCTGCAAAAATCGAGGTCGAAGGCATCGAAATTATAAACCTTTATTACAGCCCCAAAAAGAAAAGTTTTAAGCTCGGATTTCATGAAATAAAAGACAAGAAAACCCGTGCGGAATTAGAAAAACTTTTAAGCGATATGGACATTGCCGCACCCGAAGACGGCGTTTACACAAACAAAGGTTACGAAATAGATGTTGACGGCTCCTATTTCAACGATAAAACGGCTTATGCGGCTATCATCAGAAAAGACGGAAAAGTAATTAAAGAACTGAAAGGACTCGTTGACACTCAAAAGGTAAAAAGCTCTAATCAGATAACCGGCGAAATGAAGGCTGTAATAAAAGCAATCGACTACTGTAACCAGAACAAAATAAAGAAGATAAAACTTTACTACGATTACAACGGCTTGAAGTACTGGGCGCAGGGCAAATGGAAAACAAACCTCGTTTCAACAAAATACTATCAGGATTTCATGAGCAAACAAACCTTAATCATTGACTGGATAAAAATCAGCAGCCACACCGGCGTTTATTGGAACGAACGCGTAGATGAGCTCGCCAAAAGCGCCATCACCGACACCAAAAAATAATAGAGGTGCAGAGAAAGCACCTCTATTGTTTTTTATATTCTGTTCTTACTTATCTTGCTGGTCTTACTGTTCTTACTGATTTTCCTGCTCTTCCTGCTCTTCCTGCTCTTCCTGCTCTTCCTGCTCTTTACTTATTATTCCTATACGGACAATCTTTCCTCCAGCCTCTGCCATTTCCTCTTTGTGAATTATCAACAGTACCGTCATCATTTTTATACCTTCCGTTCCCTCTGTTACATCCCGGACAGTTTCCGCGATTACCCTTATTACCATTTCTCCATCCTTTTCCATTACCATTCTTGCCTTTATTCCCAGCCCAATACGGCACACCGTTTTCATCCGCAAGCTTAATAGTTGTGCTGTTTTGAGTTATTTCATTCGGATAAAGTTCATTCACGCCGTTTACGGTTTTTACTTCTCCCTTTATTGTTGCTGACTCATTATTTAGTGTAATACCATTATTCAGCCAGTATCCGTAAGGTCCCATATGAATCTCATATACTGTTCCGTCATCCGCCTTAAATTTAGCTATCGGATGATTTACTTCTGTAATACTACCCGTTACAGTAATGGGGTCTGTCGTTGTATATCTCTGTGCAAATAAGACACTGCTTATAAGCATCAGAACAATTGTGATGTTAACGTAAAGTTTCATTTCTTTTTCCTTTGCTTTAAATTTAATAACTATACTTTATTTCAATCAAATGGTGTGCCAAACAAAATCTTCTAAAAACACACAAAATACACATATATTATTCTCATTTCGACAATCATGTCGGAAATAACAGCAGGGTTTGCAGAAATTTTCCTATTCAATAATATTAAATCTAATGAAGAAATATGTAAAAATCCCTATTACCTACTTTACCTGTTCGTCCTGCTTTTCTTGTTTTTAACAGCTCCTCTCATTAATAGTCACACATTTTCGGAAATTCTAAAAATTTTCATTGGTGCAATAATTTTTACCCCTCGATATTTCGCTGATTTTAAAGAATTTGCAAATGAAAGAATTTATCCGTGTCAGAGTTCTCATTTTTGTTGTGAATAATAATGAGAGATGTATATTAGAATTTTTCTCGTGTCGCTTATTTCCTATTGCCTGCCCTTTCTGTTTTTAACTAACTTTCCTGCTCTTGCTGAATTTTCTGCTCTTACTGTTTTTCCTGTTTTTACATGCCTTCCTACTATTAATCACAACATTTTTTGTAATTTGGACACGAAAATACTCATTTTATAAAAATTTATTCTCATAAAAGTGCTTCTCTTGCCGTATAAATCATTGTATTTTCTCTCACTTATCTTTTATTAAAAAATATATATAAATTTTTATGGTGTCAAAGTTTTGGTTTTTGTTGTGATTATTAATGAAGGTGTATCTACAAATAATAATTGTCTTAGCATTTGGTGGTTTGGCTGGTTAAACTTTTTTGCTGCTTTTCCCGCTCTTCCTCCCTTTCTGTCACCTTGCACTCTCCTTGCGCTCTCCTTGCGCTTTAATTAGGGTTGAATTATCTGTGTTATTCTCGCGCCACCCAGCCAAGGATTTTCAAAAACATAGTGTGCTCACTTAGTACGTAGTTATGTGACTGTAGTAATCAGATAAAAACCTGCAATTTTAGCTTAGTTTCCCAGTATTTTTGTGGCACAATGTTTGAATATATACGAATATAAGACACAAAATTAAAATTAAATTAAAAATTAAATTAAATTGAAAGGTAACAAAATGAAAAAGTTCTTCTTAGCCATCGCAGTAGTTTTAGCATTAACAGTCTCTAAAGATATTTTTGCTCAGCAGGTTCCCGTAACATCACAAATTAACGCAAAGGGAACTGTTATTACACACATTACAGTATCAAGCAAACAAGATCTTGATTTTGGTAATGATATCGTTGCAGGTGTTGCAACAACAGTTGATAAAGAAGCAACAAATGCAGGTAAATTCCTTCTCGCAGGTCAGCCAAGCAGACAGATCAGCATAAAATTAACACTCCCAACGGAACTATCAAACGGAACCAACAAAATGCCGATAACCTTCTCTACAACAGATGCAGGTTACAAAGTAACAGGAAGTAATGTTACAGCATTCAATCCGGCAGTAAGCAATAATGCATCTTTCGGAACTAACGGAGCAATGGAAATATTATTAGGCGGTAAGGTAACACCTTCGTCAACACAGACAGCAGGTTCATACACTGCCCCGGTTACAATATCACTTCAGTACACAACAGAATAAAGTAAATCATAGTAACGGAAAGCCGGTTCATAAGGAGCCGGCTTTTTGCTTATACAAATAATTAAAACCGAAATAATTTTAGTGCAAGAAAAATATGCACTAATTAAAAAAGAATGAACAAACTAATAAGCACATTATCTATATTAATTCTATTAACAACTATTAAAACTGTATATTCTCAGAAGGTACCAACCTCTCAGCAAATCAATATTAAAGCGGAGGTAATCTCACACAGTATTGTTGTCAGCAAAAGAGATTTGGACTTCGGAAATGACATTGTTCCCGGAATAGCTAAATCAATAAATAAAGCATCTGAAAATTCGGGAAGTTTTGAAATTCAAGGAAAGAAAAATAAAGCAATAAAAGTTAGTTTTACACTTCCTGAAATTTTGACAAACAGCTCGAATTTAATAGATATTTCGTTTTCGAGCACAGATGCAGGATACATAACGAACGGCAATATGAAAGCTTTCGACCCACGAAAAGGAGTCAACACTAAATTAAGTGGTTCCGGAAAGATGGAAATATTTTTGGGTGGAACAATTACACCATCGAACAATCAAGCCAGCGGCTTTTACTCAGCTCCGATAATAGTACATCTACTATATACTGCAGATTAAATTATAATTCAATTCCTATTAATAATAATTAATATTTCTTTAAGAATTATAGTAGGAATCCATTAATAATAGTGACGACACTATGCTACTTGATAATTTACCCTTATAATTCAAATAAAATAGCATAAAAGTTTGGCACAACGTTTGCTATATGGTATGTATAAGTCACAAAATTAAAATTAAATTAAAAATTAAATTAAATTGAAAGGTAACAAAATGAAAAAGTTCTTCTTAGCCATCGCAGTAGTTTTAGTATTAACAGTCTCTAAAGACGTTCTTGCTCAACCGGTTCCCGTAACAGCACAAATTAACGCAAAGGGAACAGTTATAACACACATTACAGTTTCAAGCAAACAGGATCTTGATTTTGGTAATGACATCGTTGCAGGCGTTGCAACAACAGTAGATAAGGAAGCCTCCAATGCAGGTAAATTCCTTCTCGCAGGTCAGCCAAACAGAGAAATCAGCATAGGATTCAAACTCCCGTCAAATTTATTAAACGGAGAAAACACAATGCCGATAACCTTCACTACAACAGACGCAGGTTACATGGTAAACAGCGGTAGCGTGGCAGCCTTCAATCCGGCAGTCAGCAAGAATGCATCTTTCGGAACAAATGGAGCTATGGAAATAGTGTTAGGCGGTACAGTAACACCTTCGTCAACACAGCCAGCAGGTTCATACACTGCCCCGGTAACAATATCTCTTCAGTACACAACAGAATAAGAAGAACAAATCATAGCGCTTGAAGCCGGTTCGTAATGAGCCGGCTTTTTGCTTATACAAATAAATTGAACTGAATAATTATTATGTAAGAGAAATATGCACTGATTAAGAAAGAATGAAGAACTATTAAGCACATTCTCTATATTATTTCTATTAACAACGGTTAAAACAGTCTTTTCTCAGAAGTTACAAACCTTTCAACTAATCACGAATAAATCCAATAAAATCCATCAAATCAAATTTCTGGAGCAATTATAGTAGGAATGCATTGAATGTAGTGATGACACTATGCTGCTTGATAATTCACCCGTAAAATTCAAATATAATCGCATTAATGTTTGGCACGGCGTTTGCTATATAGTATGTATAAGACACTAAATTAAAATTAAATTAAAAATAAAAATTAAATTGAAAGGTAACAAAATGAAAAAGTTCTTCTTAGCCATCGCAGTAGTTTTAGTATTAACAGTCTCTAAAGACGTTCTTGCTCAACAGGTTCCCGTAACATCGCAAATTAACGCAAAGGGAACAGTTATAACACACATTACAGTATCAAGCAAACAGGATCTTGATTTTGGTAATGACATAGTTGCAGGCGTTGCAACAACAGTAGATAAGGAAGCCTCCAATGCAGGTAAATTCCTTCTCGCAGGTCAGCCAAATAGACAGATCAGTATAGCATTCACACTACCTACAAATTTATTAAACGGAACAACCACTATGCCGATAACCTTCACTACAACAGATGCAGGTTACATAGTAAACAGCGGAAGTGTATCAGCATTCAATCCGGCAGTCAGCAAGAATGCATCTTTCGGAACAAACGGAGCAATGGAAATAGTGTTAGGCGGTACAGTAACACCTTCGTCAACACAGACAGCAGGTTCATACACTGCCCCGGTAACAATATCACTTCAGTACACAACAAATTAGGAAGTTACAAATCATAGCGCTTAAAGCCGGCTTATAATGAGTCGGCTTTTTGCGTTAGAGAAAATCAATAATATCCATATCCTTCTTCAAATTTTCGTCATAATTGCCGAATTCTTAAAACTTCGACAAGTTTGTCAAACTAAACACCCTATTCCGTTCTTTAATCACACATTTTAATGGTATAGTAATTGCTAATTCTTAGTATATCTGTTAACTAAAATTTTCCAATGACAAAATCTAAACGTCTTGTTTTAACAATTATTCTCATCTTGATTCCTGTTATCATATTTGCTGAAGACCACGAAAACATGCAAAGCAAAAAGGGATTTCTTGATTTTCTTCTGTCTATAAAATATCTTGCTGTCTTTATTGTCGCAGCAGTCGGCATCACAGCAATATGGATGAATAAACTGAGTTTCAAAGTACGCCTTATCCTGATGTCTGTTTCGTTTCTTATGTTCGGTGTTATCACTATTTTTGCGCCATGGCTTTTTATTACTCCGTCTCCCGTGTGTGCCTCCACAAAACCGTTCTTGTACGGTTTGAGGCCTCAGTTCCTTGCGACTCTTTCTGTCATTGGCGTTATGTCTCTGGTAGTCGGCAAAGGGTTCTGCGGTACTGTATGCCCCGTGGGCGCTCTGCAGGAACTTCTTTACAGAATACCGCTGTTTATGAAACTCAAGCAGATTAAGGTGCCGTTTAAAATTACCAACACAGTAAGAATAGCTTTGTTTATCCTGTTCTTGATCGTAGCTTTTGCTTTTGCTACATCAACATACTTTTACTACAATCTTTTTGATTTAATTCACTGGGAGTTTGAAATGCAATGGATTGAGTTTATTCAGTTTATGATATTTCTTGTAATTGTACTCAGCGTGAGTTTGTTCTCATACAGACCTTTCTGTTATTTCATCTGCCCGATGGGTTTATATACATGGGTTCTTGAGCATACCGCACCTTTAAAGGTAAGGGTCAACAAAGATGTATGCAACAGCTGCGGTGCCTGCGAAAAAGCCTCTCCATGCAATGCAGTGACCGGTATTGTTGAAGGAAATAAATTGCGTGCTGACTGTCATTTATGCGGTGACTGCATAAAGTCTTGCTCTCAAAGTGCACTTTATTTTGGACTTAAAAAATAAAACAAATTTTATTAGAATTGTATATCTGTCTCAAAATTTAAAAGAAGGAGTTGTACAATGAAAATTGTCACAATTATTTTATTGCTCCTTGCACCTTTAGCCGTTCATTCTCAGAACACTAAAGGAGGTGAAGATGCAAAAGGCATTTTCAAATATGAAGATTTTCAGAAACCTCAGGAATGCGGCGCATCTTGTCATACTGATTTCTACGCACAGTGGAAGCAGATGATGATGTCAAAGTGCTATACGCATGAATGGGATGAAATAGAATACTTCAAGCTTGCTGTGCCTCATGCAGAAAAGGAGCCTAAAGTTGCAGGTGTTAAAGAAGGATGCAACGGCTGTCATGCGCCAATTTCATACATGGTTGGAGATGTGCCTCCCCCGAAGCCCGAATTTAATTCCCGCGCGAATGAATCTGTTTCTTGCGATGTTTGCCATACAATAACAGGATTTGTCGGGGATACACCTTTTAACTTCAATTACATATCAAATCCCGGAAAAACCAAACAGGGAATAAGAGAAGGTACGGAATCTCCCGTTCATATCACAAAGAATAATCCTTTTCTTTCCAAAGCAGAATTCTGCGGTACTTGCCACAATGAAAAATCACCCTTTGATACGTGGGTAAAATCAACTCATCTTGAATGGAAAGAGGGTCCTTACTCCAAAGAAGGTGTGCAATGTCAGAACTGTCACATGCCGAGAACTCCCGGCGTTAGCTCGCTTATGGGAAAGCAAAGAAGCGATATTGCCCAGCACTTGTTTCATGGTGCGCACGACCCGGGAAAAGTCCGCGGTACAATCGAACTTAGAATTCATCCCGACACTCCCGAAGTTGTTCCCGGCGAAGAGGTTAAGTTTACAGTTGCTTTATTCAATGCAAAGACCGGTCATAAATTTCCGTCCGGCTCGGTCGAAGATAGAATCGTGTGGCTGCAAGTTGAAGCCGTTGATGCTAAAGGCAAAGTCTATCACCTGAAAGTTGATAAAAAGGGTTTCGAAGGTGAAGATTATACTATCTCTTCAAACGTTCTCGCCTATCAGGATATGGAAGTTCCTCTTAACCTTGTTGATTTCAAAGGAATACAGAGAGACGGAATACCCGAAGGGAACAGGATTTTCAGGATGCCGTATTTCGACCCAAAAGGAAGAATGACTATCCAGCAATGGAATACAGCATCGCTTGGTGTTGACTATCGGCTTGGTCCAAGAGAAACAAAGCTTGAAACTTTTTCATGGCTTCTGCCAGATGAAGTGGAAGTCGGTAAAATGACGGTTCGTGCTGCCCTTTACTACCAGAAACTTGTAACACCCGTTGCCGAATTTCTTGGAGTCTCTAAAGAAGAAGCAGAAATAATAGAAGTAAACTACCATCAGACCTTTGTCGAGGTTGTAGATGATTAATTCAAGCATTAAAAATAAAAACGAGGATAGCTAAATGAAAAAAATTATCTGTTTATTCATATTTCTTGTTATAGTTTTAATATCCGCCGATGCAGAAGCCATTCCGGCTTTTGCCAGAAAGTACAATATGTCGTGCAACGTCTGCCATACAGTGTTCCCGAAACTTAAACCGTACGGTGAAGAGTTTGCCGCTAATGGTTTTCAAATTCCCGATAAAGAACCCTCAAGGTTTTTTAAGAAAACAGGTGATGACCTGCTTACACTAATGCGCGAACTGCCTCTGGCACTGAGGTTTGAACTTTACGGGCAGTATGAAAGCACAAGAGAAGTTAATCCTGATTTAAGAACACCCTGGCTTTTAAAGCTTATGTCAGGAGGTAATATTTATAAAGATATCTCTTACTATTTTTACTTCTTCTTCAGTGAAAGAGGTGATGTCGCGGGAATAGAAGATGCTTTCGTTATGTTTAACGATGTTGTCTCAAAGAATGTTGACCTTGATATGTACGTGGGTCAGTTTCAGGTTTCAGACCCGCTGTTCAAACGTGAACTAAGGCTCGAGCAGGAAGATTATAGTATCTATGCAACAACACCAGGAGTTTCTTTTGCAAACCTGAAGTACGACAGGGGACTGATGTTTACTTACGGAGCTCCGACAAAGACAGACCTGACAGTTGAACTTGTGAATGGAAGCGGGATAGGTACAAAAGATATTTTTGATGTTGATAAGTATAAAAACGTTATGGTAAGAGCTTCGCAGGAAATTGCTCCTTTCCTCAGAATAGGTGGATTCGGTTATTACGGAAAAGAACAGCCGATACCGGACTCCTCTGCAAACGAGATGTACATGGCAGGTGCCGACCTTTCAGCGGGAAATGAATATGTTGAGCTTAATGCACAATATGTTTATCGAAGCGATACAAACCCTTTCAGGCTTGCAAATAAGCCGGGTGAGAGAATAAAAACTCAGGGCGGGTTTGCAGAATTGCTTGTTTCTCCTAAGGGTGCGGACAGCAGAATCACAGGGCATTTGCTCTACAACCATGTCGATTCTGACCAGAGCGATCTGAAGTACCGGAGCTATACTGCAGGACTCGGGTATCTTCTTGCAAGGAATGTAAGATTAATAGGCGAATATACTTATGAGCAGGAACGTAAAGACTCAAAAGTAACGCTTGGTATAATTACCGCATTCTAAAACAAATTGCTTAGATAAATAATAAAAGCCCGGTACTACCGGGCTTTTATTATTTAATTAGATATACAATTCTTAAAACTCTTGCGGCAACTCCTTCAACTGCGTATAATTAAACACCGGTCCGTCTTTGCAGACATATACATTTCCTATATTGCATCGTCCACACTTGCCGAGTCCGCATTTCATCCTGTTTTCAAGCGTTGTGTAAATATTATCTTCCTTGAAACCAAGCTTCTCAAGAACAGGTATCGTAAACTTTATCATTACAGGCGGTCCGCATATTACCGCAAACGTATTCTCAGCAGATGGTGCAATCTTTTCCACTATCGTTGGAACAAATCCGACTTCGCCTGTCCATCCGTCTGATTCACCGCCCGGATCAACAGTAACAACGGTTTTAACATCGGGACGCGATTGCCACTCTCGTATTTCTTGTTTGTAAACTATATCCGACACTGAACGCGCACCGTATATGATTGTTATATCCTTGTAGTCGTTTCTCCAGTCAAGTACATTATCTATTACGCAGCGGACAGGAGCAAGCCCAATTCCGCCTGCAATGAACAAAACATTTTTTCCTTTGAGCTCTTCAAGAGGAAAGAAGTTTCCATAAGGTCCGCGGAATCCTATTGTATCTCCTTGATTTAAACGCTTTAACGCTTGTGTAACCTTACCGTAAACCTTGAAAGAACATTCAAGATACTCGGGTCGCGTTGGTGATGAAGCTATGCAAAATGTTGATTCACCCTCGCCGAATACGGAGTACTCCGCAAACTGTCCTGCCTTGAACGTAAACGCTTTTGCTTCCTCAGGATTCTTCAGCTTAAGTTTAAACGTCTTTGTGTCTGGCGTTTCATCAATGATTTCGGCTATTTCAGCTAAGTACGGTTTATATATATTATCCATATAATGTTTTAATCTTTACAGTTAGAAACTATTTCCTTTATGTCAATACTGACTGCGCATCCGCGTGAACATCTGCCGCAGCCCGTGCAGAGTATTTCTCCGAACTTATCCACATAATATTTAAACTTGTGGTTGATTCTTTGCCTGTATCTCTTGCCCTGTATGTCTCGCGGGTTATGCCCCGAGGCATGCAAAGTGAAATGCCCGAACTGGCATCCGTCCCAGTTCTTCATTCTTCGTCCTTCTGTGTACGAATAATCTTCATCAACAATGTCAAAGCAATGGCAGACAGGGCATACAAACGCACACTGTGCGCAGGAAAGACAAAGGTCGCCTACACCGTCCCATTTAGGATTCTCAAAGTTCTTGCCGAGCCATTCATGTACCTGATTGCTGTCAAATGCTGTCTCGGGATGCTTTACCTTTGAGGTTATTTCATCTGACTTTGTTTTATCTCCCTGCGTAAAATGCTTTGCGTATTTATCCGCAAACTCTTTTCCCTTATCCGTGACAATTCGCACGGCATAATTGTTTTCGTCGAGAGGAATCAGGAATATGTCAGAACCCTTCTCTGAAACAGGAGATGAGCCGACTGACGTACAGAAACAGTACTCGTCAGAAAAGCTGCACATCAATCCGATTACGATAAAGTTCTTCTCTCTCTGGTTATAAAACTCGTCTTTATAATCCCAGTTGAAAAGGTGCCTTAATATATTGAATGAATTTGCATCGCAGGGCTTTGCGCCGAGTATAACTGTTCTCTTCTGATTTACATCAACGTCAAGAAGCTGTACATCGTTCTTGCCGCGTTTGTAATAGATAACCGGCTCTGCCTTTGGAAACACAAATGTTTTGTACGATGCCTTTGTTGGTCTCGCTGTGGATTCCAGTGTTAACTGTGTGACGTCATTTATCAGAACATACTCCGTTGAATTCGGAGCAATAAGATTATTGCCGTCTGCAATTATATCTTTGCAGAGGTTTAATAAAGATTCTTTATTTATAATTTTTTCTTCCATAATTTCTTTTGTTTAAGATGTCTTAACAAATATTACATGAACAATTCATCGCTGTCTTTTACGTCAAAACTTCCAACAAGTGTCGGTGTTTCAAGGTTTCTTCCCGATACATAAGAATAAGCTTCCTTTGCTTCTATTACCATCTTACGGTTAAGTAGCGATAAGGGAATGTCCATAGGACATGCACGCTCGCACTCTCCGCAGCCTATGCATCTCCCACTTAGATGAAATGCACGTACTACGTTCCATGAAAAATTTCCTCTGCTGTGTGAAGATGACTCAACCCAGCGTGGGATGGTTTTATCTGTAATGCACCTCTGGCAATAACACATCGGACATGCAGCGCGGCATGCATAACATTTTATACATTTGTCAAACTCTGATTTAAAGTATTCAAATCTTTCTGCCGCTGACATTTTATCTATTGCCTGTATTTTTTCAAGAACCTCGTCTGTAACAGCAGGTGTTTCCTTTATTTCGCCTAACACAGTATCATAATATAAAGGTTTGTTCGAATCACACGGAACACACTTTGAAGCAAGTGTCTCCCCGTTGAACTCCATACCGAAATCCTTTACAACACCGTGGCAGTTAAAGCTGATTATATGTACATCTTCTCTCTTTAGCTGCGCTTCCTGGATCAATGCTATTATCGAATGTACATCGCAGGGCTTTGCTGTGATTCCAAGTTTTAACACTATCCCGTTCTGTCGTCTTAATTCTTTAATGCGGGCTTTGGTCAGGTAAACAGAAAGATTATTAAGACAGTATTCGTTAAACACAAGTTTATCGCAGTCTTCCTGGGTCTTTGCTATTATAGGCTTTGTGCGTTTATCTGTTACTGACTGATATCCTATAACGGCGGCAACCTCTTTCTTTTCGAGAAGTTCTTTTGCAAGTTTTCTGAGTTCTTCCATTATACCTTTTCCTCCGTGCTCATTATGATTTCCTTCTCGTTTGTAACAGGCTCAGGAAATTTTGCCGTAAATTCATCGTTGAGTTTCTTGTAACATTCAAATGGACCCATTGCTTTAACATCATTCGTAACCTTGGTAACAACATCCACAAACTTCTTGCCCTCTGATGCAGATACCCATGAAAACTGAAGGCGTCCTTCTTCTACTCCCAGAAATTTAAGAAGCTCGTTAAAGAATTCCCAGCGTCTGCGTGCATGAAAATTCCCTGCGTTGTAATGGCAGTCGTTTGGATGGCAGCCTGATACAAGTATTCCGTCAGCACCGCGCTCGAATGCCTTAAGAATAAACACAGGGTCAATGCCGCCAGAACACATAACGCGAATGAGCTTAACATTTGTCGGATACTTCAGACGGGATGTGCCTGCAAGGTCTGCTCCGGTGTATGTGCACCAGTTACAGACAAATGCGACTATTTTTGGTTCCCAGTTTAGTTGTGACATAATATAATAATTCTTTAATCTTTTTAAATTTTATAATGCTGCTATCTGTGCAAATATCTCTTCGTTGTTGAATCCTGCAAGCTCGATTGACTTTGACGGACATGTTGCAGTGCAGGTTCCGCACCCCTGGCAAAGTCCTTCGTTTACATATGCGATTTCTTTTATTACTATCCCGTCGCGTGTTTTTACTTCGCGTACTTCGACTGCACTATAAGGACAAACCTTTTTGCAGTAGAAACATCCTGCACACAGGTCAGCATTGACCTTTGCTACAACGGGTTCACGTTCAAGCATATCAGAGCCAAATAGCACCATTGCTTTTGCTGCAGCGGCTGATGCCATTGCAACTGATTCGGGTATATCTTTCGGCGACTGGCATGCACCGGCAAGGAACACTCCGCCCGTTGTGCTTTCAATCGGACGAAGTTTCGGATGCGCTTCATTAAAGAAGCCGTGTTTGTCATAAGGGATACCGATTGTCTGTGCAAGCTCGGAAGCATCCGGCTGAGCAATCATTGCAGTCGCAAGAACAACCATGTCTGCATCAATGGTTATAGGCATTCCCGAAAGTGTGTCCTCACCTTTAACGATATACTTTCCGTCTTCTTCGGTAATTTTTGAAACACGTCCGCGTATATATTTCACGCCGTCTTCTTCAATCGCACGGCGGACAAACTCGTCATACATTTTTCCGCCTGAACGAATATCCATGTAGAACACATAAGCTTCACCGTCGTGTACTTTGTGCTTATAAAGCATTGCATGCTTTGCGGTGTACATACAGCATATTTTACTGCAGTATGAAAATCCTTTTGATTCATCACGCGAACCCACACATTGTATAAAAACAATTTTCTTCGGCTCTTTGCCGTCGGAAGGGCGTTTAAACTCTCCTTCGGTTGGTCCTGATGCCGAGGCAATTCTTTCAAACTGCAAACCGTCAATAACGTCTTTGTATTTTCCGTAACCGTATTCACCATAACCTTTATAAATAGAATCATCAGGTTTCTTATCAATATTATAAAGCTTATATCCTGTAGCCATAATTATTGCACCGACTTCTTCCGTAACTAATTTATCCTGCTGGTCGAACATAATGGCTTCACGTCCGCAGACTTTCACGCAAACTCCGCACTTGCCGTTTTTATAGTACATGCAAACGGTTTCATCTATAACGGGAATGTTAGGTACTGCCTGCGGAAAAGGTACATAAACAGCCGGTCTGAACGCGAGGTTTTCTTCAAATGAATTGTATGCTTTCTTCTTTGTCGGGCACTTTGTTATGCAAAGTCCGCAGCCTGTACATTTCTCTTCGTCTATATGTCGGGCTTTCTTCCTTATAGTAACAGTGAAGTTTCCTATAAAGCCGTCTACTTTTTCTACTTCTGAATAAGTCATCAGCTTAATCTTCGGATGCTGATAAACCTCTACCATGCGCGGAGTAAGAATGCACTGTGAGCAGTCCAACGTTGGAAAGGTTTCGGATAGCTGGCTCATGTGTCCGCCAATTGACGGCTCTTTTTCAACCAAAACAACTTCGTACCCTGCATTAGCGACATCAAGCGCTGCCTGAATGCCTGCTATGCCGCCGCCGATTACAAGTGTTCTTTTTGTAACAGGTACTTCGATTGTGGTAAGAGGTTGATTTCGTTTTACTTTTTCAACTGACATGCGGACAAGGTCAATTGCCTTATCCGTTGCTAGTTCTATATCGTCATGAACCCATGAACAGTGTTCTCGGAGGTTTGCTATTTCTACGAGAAAAGGATTTATCCCCGCAGCAACAGCAGCCTTACGAAAAGTTTTCTCGTGCATATGAGGTGAGCATGAACCTACGACAATAGCATCAAGCTTCTTATCAATGATTTCTTTCTTAATCATGTTCTGCCCTGGGTCTGAACACATATATTTATAGTCTATCGATACTTCAACTCCGGGAAGCCATTCGCAGGCTTTTGCAACACGCGGACAATCGACTGTCCTGCCTATGTTTTCACCGCAATGACAAATAAACACTCCAATTTTCATATATTACAACTCCGTATTTTATACTGCCGCTTTTTCGGCAACAAGTTCGTTATAGTTAAATTTTATTGTGTGCAGATTAATTCCAAGTTCCTTTTCGTCCATACCCAATGCAAGACCTATAAGCTCTGTAAGATACAGCACCGGGAAATCCTGATGTTCCGGATTCACATGTCTCATCGCCGTCTGGCGCATATCAAGATTTGTGTGGCACATAGGACATGCAACAACCATTACATTTGCACCGTGTTTCTTTGCATCGTCAAGAATCTTTTGTGAAAGGTCAAGAACTATGTCTCTTCTTGCGATTGAATGCGCTGCACCGCAGCATTCAACCTTTGAATTCCAGTCAACTGTTTTGGCGCCTGTCATTTCAACGACTTTCTCCATCGATTCAGGCTGCTCGGAATCATCAAACTTTGTTATCTCGGAAGGACGCACAAGAAGGCATCCGTAATAGCATGCAACCTTTAATTCCTTAAGTTCTACCTTCCGGTTTTCTTTAATCTTCTCAAGACCAATCTTCATAAAGAGTTCTAAAAGATTCATGACCTTTACTTCTTTTGTGAATTTTGTCTCAAGTATGGATTCTACTTTTGCTTTTACTTCGGGATGCTTGTTTGTTTCGTGCTGTGAGAGAACAAGCCTGTTGTAACAGGCGGCACATGGAGCGACCATTTCATCAAGTCCCTGCTGTTCTGCAATCATTATGTTTCGCATTGCAAGTGCATTGGATAGCTGATGATTGGTAACGTGTGCGGATGTAGCACCGCAGCATGACCAGTCTTTTAACTCATCGAATGAAGTCCCGAGTTTTTCCACTACCTTTCTCAGGGAAGTGTCGTATTCTTTTGCTGTACCGGTCTGTGAACAACCGGGGAAATATCCTACCTTCAAATTTGCCTCCATTGAGGTTTTAATAATTATTTGTTAGCCGTCTTCTTAAAAATCTTTTTGACGGATTCTTTATCTTTAATATTATGCGGGAATATCTTTAGCTTCCCTTTCAGGAACATTCCTGGAGAGGAATCAACATCTTGCAACAGATGCATGGTTTTCAACTTATATTCTGCCACAAGTCCTACCTCGTATGCACGTCCGTGGCTTTCAATCTGATTCAGGAATGCTTCGTGAAATTTGATTATGTCTTTCGATTTAATTTCTACTCCCTTTTCAAGTGCAATTTCTCTTACTGCGTCCATGAACTTCGCAAGGTCAAACTCCTGAGGGCATCTCGATGAGCATGTCATGCATCCTGCGCAGAGCCAGGGAGTTGTTGATTTTAATGCTTCCTCATAAAATCCAAGCTGTATTAGACGAACGACTTTGTTAGGTGCTATATCCATGTAATATCTTACTGGGCAGCCTGCAGAACATTTACCGCACTGGTAGCAAAGACTTACATCCTGAAAAGTCTTGTCTTTAATATCGTCAGCTATTGTATGTACGTGATTATGCGTGCTCATGGTAGTAGTAAATTTGTTTTTGGGAAAAAGATGCCCGGAAAAGTTTTAAGGCTTTCTTGTAGTTTCGAAAAGTGCTTAACATGTTAAACCGCCTCCGGTAATTTATTTCTGTTTTAATTTGCGAATCTTGATGTGTGGGAAAGCGCAAATTTAACTCTCATATATTATACAAAAATACGTACTTTAAACAGATTCTTCAATGCAAAATTAGAGTAGAATGAAAAAGGCAACCACATACAGGTTTGGGAAGGAGTGATAATATAAGTGAATTATTGTACGCAAAATGTTTGGGACAACAGATTTCTTATCCCAGGGCTCAATTTTGGGTAGTTGGTAGGCTAAAAGTTCAGAGGGCATATGTAAATAATTACATGCCATGTCTGAACCTTCAGAGGGCATATGTAAATACTTACATGCCATGTCTGAACCTTCAGTGGACATATGTAAATACTTACATGCCATGTCTGAACCTTCAGAGGGCATATGTAAATACTTACATGCCATGTCTGAACCTTCAGAGGGCATATGTAAATACTTACATGCC
>JBAYUG010000042.1:0-27861 GCA_041675325.1 Kapaibacterium sp. (SeqCode) | reverse complement strand
TCACCACCAAAACACTAAAAGAACGAGAGAATTTTAGCGTCCGCCGCGTCGGATCTTCGACACCCAGAGAACGCAGAGAATTATTTATTGCTAAGAGCAAAGGATTTATCACCACCAAAACACTAAAAAGAGAAAACGAATTTTCCGCAGAGCTAATGAATTATTCCTTTAATACGTTTTGTTTAATCTGTGATAATTATATTCTTTCATGTAAATCAGTGTGCGTGTTTTAACGAAGAGATTTTAACACTAAGACGTTTTGTTTAATCTGTGATATTCATATTCTTTCAGTGTAAATCAGTGTGCGAGTTTTAACGAGGAGATTATAACACTAAGCCGTTTTGTTTAATCTGTGAAAATCATATTCTTTCAGTGTGAATCAGTGTGCGGGTTTTTAAGTAAAGACTTTTTGATTAATCTTAATCTGTGGGAATCATATCTTTCAGTGGGAATCAGTGTGCGGGTTTTGAAGAGAGATTTTCACTAAGGAGAATGTTTGTTATAGATTTTTATTCGGAAATTATGGAAATTGATTCAAAAATAATAAAACTATAGAATTAAACTTATGGAACTGACATATTCTTCATATTTGAAAATTGATGAGCTCATCAACCTTCAGAAAATGTACTCTGAAAATGAGGAACATGATGAGATGCTTTTTATCATCATTCATCAGACTTATGAACTCTGGTTTAAGCAGATTATTCATGAACTTGACTATCTTAATAAAAAGCTCGGAGAGAATAACATATTAACCGCTATAAAAACTCTTAAAAGGGTAAACACGATTTTAAAGGTGATTGTGCATCAGATTGATATACTTGAAACAATGACTCCGCTTGAATTTCTTTCATTCAGGGATTATCTTCAGTCGGCAAGCGGGTTCCAGTCGTATCAGTTTCGTGAGCTGGAGTTCATGTTTGGAAAAAAGAACATTAAAGCTCTGGACAGATTTGAGAAGGGGAGTGTTGCTTACACGAAAATCGGGAAGCGGTACAACGAAAAGACAGTGTGGGATTTTTTCATGAACTATCTGAATAAAAATAATTTTAACATCCCCGATGAAATATTGGACAGGGACATAACAGCGGAAATTCAGCCAAACAAGAAAGTACAGGAAATTCTGCTCGATATATACAAAAACTTTCCGATAATTGCGCATTTCTGTGAGAAGCTCGTTGACTTTGACGAGGGTTTGCAGGAATGGCGGTACAGACACGTTAAGATGGTTGAAAGGACTATTGGCGCTAAAATAGGCACGGGCGGCTCGGAGGGTGTGAGGTACCTGCAGAGCACTTTGTTCAAACCCTTATTCGAAGATTTGTGGCTGATTAGGTCGGAGTTTAAGAATGATTAATATCGATGACTTAAAGAAAGATGTAAATCCGCTTTCCGAGCATTACAAAGATTTCAGAGTTACTGAGAGAATACTTCTTACGGGACATTCACATCAGGCTCAGCCCGATTGCTCCAAAGAGGGGATTTTACAATGCTGGAAAGATGCGTCAGAACTTGCCGATGATAAATGGAAAAGGGTATTTGCTGCTGCGGATAAGTTTCGACTGCATATTTCAGAACTGCTTGATGATGATAAGGAAAACATTGTCTTTGGACAGAATACACATGATTTAATTCTGAGATTTCTTTCTGCGCTTGATTTTAAAAGCAGGAAAAAGATAATTACTTCAGACGGTGAGTTTCACACTATCCGAAGACAGCTTGACAGATTGAATCAGGGTTACCTTGAAGTAATTAAAGTGAAACGAGACCCGATAGGAACACTTTCGGAAAGACTAATCAAGGAAATTGACGATTCAGTTTTAGCTGTGATGGTTTCAAAAGTAATGTTTCAGGATGCTTCTATCGTATCAGGTTTTGCAGAAGTAGAAGAATCCTGCACGAAACACGGTGCAAAACTGCTTGTTGATATATACCATGTTTTGAACGCAATACCATTCTCATTAAAAGAGGAGAAACTTGAAAATTCATTTCTTGTCGGAGGGGGATATAAATACCTTCAGCTCGGAGAGGGAAACTGCTTTATGCGAATTCCGCCGAACGAAATCTTTAAGCCTGTTATAACGGGTTGGTTTGCTGAGTTTGCGGCATTATCGGCAAAGAAAAATCCGGGAGAAGTGCTATACGGTGATAAACACTGGGCTTTTGAGGGCTCAACTTATGACCCTGTTTCTCATTATCGTGCAGTAAAAGTATTTGAATTCTTTAAGGAGCAAAAGCTGACACCGCTGTTATTAAGAGAGATTAACAATCACCAGAAAGATGTTATTGAAAGCGAATTTAAAGGATATGATTTAGACCCGGTAAAAATAAAGGTTACTGATGTGAAAGAAAGAGGGGGATTTATGACTTTCCTTACGCCTCATGCAGGTATTATTTCGAATAAACTAAGAGAGCACAATATTTTAACCGACTACAGGGGTGATTTTCTGAGGTTTGGTCCTGCGCCGTATTTAGCTGATAGTCAATTGAAAGAGGCAGTGGAATGTTTAAAAGATATAGTGAATATTATTAAGACTTAAACAAAGAAAAGACTTTACCAAATAAAGAAACTAATGGAACACTGATTTGACTGATTGAAACGGATTTTTCTATATGTTGCTTCCAATAAATACTAAAGGCAGGAAAGTATCCTGCCTTTTGTATTATTATCTATTATTTCAGGAGCATCATTTTTTTAGTTTGAGTGAAGTTATTTGATTTGATGCTGTAGAAATATACACCGCTCGAGAGGGAAGAGGCGTTAAATTCAGCGGAATAGTAGCCAGCTGGTTTTATATCGTTTATGAGAGTCTTAACCTCTCTTCCTGATATATCATATATTTTCAAACTGACATATCCTTTTTCGGGCAGTGAGAAGTCTATTTTAGTCGTCGGATTAAACGGGTTCGGATAATTCTGGCTCAGGCTGTATTTCCCCGGCAGACCGACTTCGACTGTTCCGTTTAATTCATGATATTCGAAGTTTCCGTTGTTATCAATTTGTTTTAGTCTGTATTTGTATTTTCCGGTGTTGATCTTTTTATCTTCAAACGTATAGCTTGTAGGTGTTGAAATTGTTCCCTGTCCACTCACAAAGGATATTTTTCTGAATTCTAAATTCTGACTCCCGACTTCTGCTCTTTCAATTTCAAACCCTGCATTATTTAATTCATTAGTTGTTACCCATTTCAAATTAACATCCCTGCCGATTAAAGAAGATGTAAAAGAAGAAAGTGTAACGGGTAAAGGTCCATCTTTAAAAAATGCGAAATTCCCTTGAGAATTTCCGCCGATGGTTGTGAAATCTCCTCCTGCAGAAATTTGATTCACGCTGACGCCGATTGTATTAACAATACTGCCTACAGTTGCAGTTGGGTTCCAAGATAAGTCGGCACTCCCGTTAATGTCGTTCAGTTTTGCAATACTTAATCTCTCTTGTCCGCCTATGTTAAAAAAATTTCCTCCAACATATATATCACTCGCGTAAACGACGATTGTCATGACAATATTGTCTGCATTCGGATTCCAATCTGGATCAGCACTACCGTCGATATTGCTCAGTTTAGCGATGCGGTTTCTTACTTGTCCGCCGATGGAAGTAAAATCTCCTCCGACATATATTTCATCACCCCCGTAAAGGGTGATTACAGTAACTAAACTATTTGCATTCGGATTCCAGGATAAGTCTGCACTACCGTCTGTGTCATTTAGTTTGGCAATATAGTTTCTCGGTTGTCCGCCGATATTAGTAAACCACCCTCCGACAAGTATCTCACCAAAATTGACAAGGATTGTATATACTATGTTATTTGCATTCGGATTCCAGGATAAGTCTGCACTACCGTCTGTGTTGTTCAAACAGGCGATGCGGTTTCTTGTTTGTCCGCCGATAGTAGAAAACGCCCCGCCGGCATAAATTTCATGACTAATACTAATGGCGATTGTAAAAACTCCAGAATTTGCATTCGGATTCCAGGAAAGGTCAGCACTACCGTCTGTGTTGTTCAATCTTGCGATGAAGTTTCTTGCTTGTCCGCCGATATTAGTGAAATACCCTCCTGCATAAATATAACTTCCAAAAACATTAATTGTAAAAACTTGACCGTTTGCATTCGGATTCCAGGTTGCGTCTGCGGTGCCGGTTGTATTGTTTAGTTTTGCAATGTAGTTTCTTGTTAATCCGCCAATTGAATTAAAAGTACCTCCGGCATAAATATCACTCACGCTTATGGCGATTGAAAAAACAGTCCTGTTAGCATACGGATTCCATGATTCAGCAGTACCGCTTGAATTTAGTTTTGCAATACGATTTCTCGTTTGTCCACCGATGGTAGTAAAATCACCTCCTGCGTATATATCAGTCCCGCTGACTGCAATTGTCCTAACTCTACCGTTTGCATCCGGATTCCAGGATTCGGCATTACCGCTTGAATTAAGTTTTGCAATACTATTTCTTGTTAGTCCACCGATGGAAGTAAAATCTCCTCCTGCATATATATCACTCCCGTTGACTGCAATTGTATAGACCACGTTATTTGCATTCGGATTCCAGGATAGGTCAGCACTGCCGTCGATGTTGTTAAGTTTGACTATGCGGTTTCTCGTTTGGCCGCCGATAGTTGTAAAAAATCCTCCTGAATAAATATCACTCCCGCTGATGGCGATTGTAAAAACTGAACTATTTGAATTCGGATTCCAGGTAGCGTCTGCGGAACCGTCAGTGTTGTTCAGCTTGGCAATATAATTTCTTGATAGTCCGCCGATATTTGTAAAATCACCTCCCGCATATACATCAACCCCGCTTACGGCGATTGTTTGAACATTTAAGTCTGCATTCGGATTCCAGGTTGCGTCTGCGGAACCGTCTGTGTTGTTCAGTTTAGCAATATAGTTTCTCGATTGTCCGCCAATTGAAGAAAACTCACCGCCAACATATATATCACTCACGTTTACATTGATTGTATTAACTACATAGTTGGCATTAGGATTCCATGCGTGCACTGTTCCGTCAGAATTAATGCGAGCAATGTTATTTCTGGTGAATGTGCCGACTTTTGTAAAAAATCCGCCTATATACCATCCACCGCTTCCGTCAGGAACACATGTCTTTATCTGTCCATTTACTTTTGGAAAAGTCATATTTGGAGAATGAGAGGTGGTAGTCAGTTTGACGCCCGAACCTGTATTTGGTCCGACATAAGTAAAATTACCTCCGATATAAGTGTAATCTCCGTCAACAACAAGTGACTGAACAGTACCGTCGGTAACCCACATATCAGGATTCGGAACAGATGTCTGCGCATGAGAATTACTATATCCAACAATGAGAAAGAATATTACAAGTAGGAGATAAGCTAACAAGGATTTAGAAAAAGAACTTCTGACGAATAAATTGTCGAGTATCATCGTTTTCATAGTTATTTATTTAATTAGTAAAAACTCATTACTTCAGATTTCTGAAATTGTTGCTGTAAAATTATACTTTATTATTGCCTATTCTATTTAAAACAACTTATCCGAATATTCATTTAACAAATTCAATAATATACCGGTTCCAATAAAGAAATATAATAATTGTGTCACAAATCAGTGAAAACCATATTCTTTCATATCTAATCAGCCTGCCTGCAGCAGGCTGGCGCTTTTGCTCATCACAAGTTACGAATCACAGTTTACGCGTCACGGTTCACGCGTCACGTGTCACGGCTCTTAACCAGGCTCTTGAATTGTTTGAGAGGTGAATTATGATTAATTTATTGAACATGAATAATCTGATTGAAATAAGAAATTTGACGAAAAAGTTTGCAGAGAGGAAGCTGTTTGGGAAACCGAAGAATATCCTGACAGCGGTTGATGATGTTTCGTTTACAATACCAAAGGGTAAAACGCTGGGACTTGTTGGGGAATCGGGCTGCGGGAAATCTACAATCGGAAGATGCATACTCAGATTAATTGATTCGGATAAGGGGAGTATTCTATATGACGGGAAAGATATACTAAACATATCGGAAAGAGATTTTATTCCTTACAGAAAGAAGATGCAGATAGTTTTTCAGGACCCTTATTCAACACTCAATCCACGAATGTCAGTCGGTGGTATTCTGAATGAAGTCGTGAAATTTCATAAAATACGAAAGGGCAGGGAAGTTTCGGCATACGTAAGTAAATTGCTCGATAAGGCAGGGCTTAGTTCGAGAGCAGTGAATAAATACCCTCACGAATTTTCAGGAGGGCAGAGACAGCGTATTGCAATCGCGAGGGCGCTTGCGGTAGAGCCCGAGTTTATAGTCTGCGATGAGCCGGTGTCTGCACTCGACGTTTCGATACAGTCGCAGATACTAAACCTGCTGAATGACCTTCAGAAAGAATTTAATCTTACGTATCTTTTCATTTCTCATAATCTATCTGTAGTAAGGCATGTATCGGATTCGGTTGCGGTCATGTATCTCGGCAGAATTGTGGAACATGCCGAAACGGAGGAACTGTTCAGAAATTATTCACATCCTTATACCAAAGCACTAATGGATGCTGTTCCGGATATAGGTAAGAAGAAAATCAGTTCAGAAGTAAAAGGCGAAATACCCTCTGCGACTAACAAACCAAAAGGATGTTATTACGTAACACGATGCAGGGAAGCGATGGATATCTGCGGAGTTTCATATCCGGAAATTCATACAGAAAACGGGCATTTAACGGCATGCCATCTGAAACTTAAGTGAGTGATTATTCGTTTTTATGTATATACCTTAATTTGAATTATTTATGAAGAAAATTTATATGATGTTATGGGTACTTTCCATGAGTTTAGTGTTTATGCAAAGCGTTTTTGCTCAATCTGACACCGGCACTACTACATTAAGAGGAACCGTAACGAATGCAAAAGATAAAAAACTTTCAGGCGTATCAGTTTCAATATTAAACGAGGACACTTTTGAAATTTTCAGGGGAAAATCTAACACTTCGGGTGAATACATAATTAACGCACCGAAGGGGATTTATAAGCTAAATGCAAACCTTGAGGGTTACGGTATTTTTGAACAGGACGACGTTGATATTACAGGCAAATCAGATGTAACAATAAACATAACACTTACAGAAAAATTATTCAGCACAGATGAAATAGAAGTATTCGGACAAAAGCAGAGCCAGAGCGACCTTAGAACAAGCTGGTTCAACGTTTCACCTTCAAACATAAAAGTATTACCGGGAGGACTGGAGGATGTGATGCGCTCATTAAAATCATTACCCGGTGTAACAGCACCGAATGATTTCACGTCACAGCTCGTAGTGCGAGGCTCGGGACCGGACCAGAATCTGATAATCATGGATGAAGTGGAAATCTTCAATCCGTACAGGCTTTACGGACTCGTGAGTATGTTCAATCCTGAAACGCTGAGCGATATAAACCTGATAACAGGGGGCTTTCCCGCAAAGTACGGCGACAGGCTTTCGGCTGTGCTTGACGTTACGAATAAAGAGG
Source organism: Kapaibacterium sp. (SeqCode) (assembly GCA_041675325.1). Lineage (GTDB taxonomy): Bacteria > Bacteroidota > Ignavibacteria > Tepidaquicellales > Tepidaquicellaceae > CAIKZJ01. Next base: position 20,381 of record JBAYUG010000042.1, on the reverse strand, counting down.
GAATTACAGACAGACCTTTCAGTTTACTTGCGAATGTCAATATTGCAAATGCTAACTTAGTCGTTCAGGGAAGAAATCCTTTGAAAATTCCTGGTTCATGGATAGTTTCAGCGAGAAGAACATATTATGATTTAATACTCGGACCGTTTGCGAGGAATGCCGGACTTATTACTGACAACTCTTCATTTCCGGCTTTTCAGGACGTGCAGTTTAAATTAGCTTTCGGACCTTTTGCGAAACACAGGTTTTTAGTTAACGGAATATTTTCAAAGGATGGAGTCGATATTGTACCGGGAACAGAAAGGTCGAATCCTGATTCAGTAACGGTGAATGACGTAACGACAAATAACGTGCTATCGCTCGGCTGGCATTTTAATCCGAATCCGAGGTTTATATCTAAGACAACTTTTTCATGGTATAGGAACAGCGGCGACAATCAGTTTGAGGGAGATATTCTCGACCCGCTTATTGACAGGGAAGGACTTTCACCCGGACAGCGTGACAGCCTTAAAGCAATAGGTGCGCTTCTGGGTTTTGGTTTCAGTTCGCAGTATGCTTTCAGGAAAATTTCACTCGGCAACAGGTCTGTATTATTAGCAGGCAAAATAAAATATGAATTTGGCGGGGGAGTAGATGTTATAAGAAACGACCTTGTTTACAGGCTAAACCTTGACGATGCATTCAGGAATTTTATTAATTCATTTACGAATGCGAGGACGCTGCTTGAAGATTTTACGATTGAGGGTAAGGATAATTACAGAGGCAGTGCTTACGGACAGGCAAGATTTGAAATTGGACAACGATATTTTATTCAGCCTTCATTGAGGGCAGATTATTATTCATTGTTAAGCAAAGTATATATATCGCCGAGGATAAATCTTGGGTTTGCATTCGATCCGCTTACGACTTTACGAACTTCTGTCGGATTATATTATCAGTCACCAGGGTACGAAAAGTTAGTTGACGGGCAGAATTTTTATGACCTTGAAAATGCTCAGGTAACGGACTTGAAAGCAGAAAGGGCGATACATTTTGTTCTCGGAATAGACAGGTGGATTGACAACTCATGGCTGCTAAAGGTTGAGGGGTATTACAAGAAATTCGATGACCTGATTACATCACAAAGGCTGACAGCGTATAAATACAAGTTTACTCCTTTAGACCCGAATAATACAAATCCGGATTATCTGAAGAACCCTTTAAACTGGGAGCGATCAGCAGAAAGGTTTGCCGTGGATTCTGTAACATCAATACCTGTAAATGCAAGTTCAGGCGACGCATACGGATTTGAAATAAGTCTTGAAAGAAAGTACACGGGTCCGAAAACAAAATTATTCGGATGGATAAACTATTCTTATTCAAAAGCAACACGTGAAAGATATGGGTCAGAATCACCGTTCAGGTTCGACCAGACTCATAACGTAAACATTGTTTTGAACTATAGAGTGAACAGCTGGTTTGAAATCGGTGCAAGATGGAATTACGCGAGCAATTTCCCGTTCACAGAGCCGGTAGGAATAACGCCAAGAGTATTAAACGATACACTTGTAGTGAATCCGCTTACAAATCAGGTTCTTTTCAATCTTGATTACGGAACGGATGAAAACAGATTATCGTCAAGAAAACCTGCATATCACAGACTTGATTTAAGGTTTTCGGCATTTGCAAAATTCTGGAATGCAGACTGGACGTTTTACCTTGACGTGATAAATGTGTATAACAGGAAGAATGTTTTGAACTACGATTACAATCTGAACAACAACCTCCAGATCACGCAAAAAACAACGGGCATGTTCCCAATACTGCCGACATTCGGTATCAATGCGCGATTCTGAACTTTAACATACAAAAGATAGTTTATTAACTTTTAAATTAGTTGGTGGACTATCTTCTCTCTAAGAAATCACTTACAAACACTAAAATTCAATCATATTTGACGTCTTTCTCTGGCATGAAAGTTGAATTACTAATAATATAAAAAGGAGCATAAATGAAACAAAAAATAAATAGTCGCATTGATAAAAGAACAACTGAAATCAGCGATGTATTTAACAAAATTGAAGAAGAGTTAAGCAATCTTTACGAAAGCAGCATGATAGGTTTGTCGGGAAAAACTAAAACAAAGAAAGAGGTACACAAACCGGAGCCTGCTTTCCAGAGAAAAGATTTTGGAAGCAATTGGGCAAAATTGCTAAGAACGCAATAAAAAAAGGCGGTTAAGAAATTAACCGCCTTTTTCATTTAAAGATGAATTTTTATTATTTTATGGAAATAATATCGTTGTAGATTACGAACAGCATTAAAGCAATCAGAAGTATAAATCCTACATTCTGCAATACAATCTGTACTTTATGAGGTACTGGTCTCCTGAACACTGCTTCCCAAACGAGTATTACAAAGTGTCCGCCGTCGAGTGCAGGGAAGGGAAGTATGTTAATAACTGCCAGAGACATAGACAGCAATGCAACGAATCCTATGAATGCAGCAAATCCACTTTCTGCCGACTGAGCAGATGCCTGTGCTATTTTAATCGGTCCGCCGATTGCCTTTTTGAAAGGAATATCACCGACAATCACTTTACCAATCGATTTGAAGAACACTTCGACACCAAAATAGTACATATCAGAGAAAGCACGTGGTATTGCAGTAATCACGTTATATTTAACTTCCTTTACAGTTCCTTCATACTTTGTTGCTATATCAATTCCTATAGTTGAATCAGCACCGACAGATACGAGCGAAGACATTTCTGTTCCGCTGCGCATCCATTTAATTTCAATGTCTTTATTGGCGTTTAATTTTATGTTATCTACAAGCTCCTGTGTGTTATCGATTTTCTGACCGGCAACATAACTAATGACATCGCCTTTTGCAAGTCCTATAAATTCAGCAGGTTTTCCTGAGACTGTTCCGTTAATAACAGGATACATTTTATCGGGATAAAGCCCGAATGCTTTATCGCTGAGGATTCCAACTTTTTCTTTAGGAATCTTTACAGTTACATTCTGTGAATTCCTTAAAAGGTTTATTGAAATCGATTCACCGAGATTATCTATGTACAATGCGCTCTGTACATCGTCCCAGTAAACTATAAGCTGATTGTTTATGGATAAAATCTTATCGTTCTTCTGTATCCCGAATTCAGCAGCTGTAGAGCCTTTTGCGACGTAGCCGATTGTAGTAGTATCAATCAGGCTCTTTCCTTTAAAAATTGAAAGCGAGTAAAATATTAAGAATGCAAGAAATATATTCATGATTACGCCGGCTGTAATGACAATCATTCTTTTCCAGACGGGTTTAGCTCTGTATTCCCATGGCTGGGGAGGTTTGTTGATAAATTCCTTATCCATGCTTTCATCTATCATACCGGGGATTTTCACGTATCCGCCGATAGGGAAGGCGCAAATTCTGTAATCGGTATGATTTTCAAGAGCTTCTTCAGTTTCCTTATTCAGTTTACCGAAAGTAAAACCGTTGAGTCTGTTCCATCCGAAAAGTCTGTATCCCATACCGAAAGCAAAGACTTCTGCCCTCATACCGGTCATTCTTGCTGCGAAGAAATGTCCGAATTCGTGAACGAAAACAAGAACTCCAATTACGATTAAAAAATAAAATATTGTGCTTAGTATTTCCATAGTTAATTTAGTTTCTATACGTAGATAACATTCAAAAGTTAATTAAAATTTAAAAATATTGAGCTGTTAAGCTCTTCCTGATATATGTATCTGCTGCTATGATATCTTCTATACTTAATGAATTAATTGACTGATGTTTTGAAAGAGAATCTTCTATAATATCAGCAATTTGTGTAAACTTTATCTTCTCTTTCAAAAACAGGTCAACAGCAATTTCATTTGCGGCATTCAGAACGGCAGGATACGTTCCCTCGAGTTTCATTACTTCATAAGCAAGCTTAAGGCATTTGAAACTCTCTACATCAATACTTTCAAAATCCATTCTTTTGACCTTCGTGAAATCAAGAGAAGGAAATCCTGTTTTAACTCGATCCGGATATGTAAGCGCAAACTGAATAGGTACCTTCATATCGGGAATACCAAGCTGAGATTTTACGGATGTATCGTGAAACTCAACCATTGAGTGAATTATAGACTGCGGATGAATTACAACGTCCAGAATCTCAGGGCTGACATTGAAAAGCCACTTTGCTTCAATCAGCTCGAGCCCTTTATTCATCATTGAAGCGGAATCGATGGTAATCTTATTCCCCATATTCCAGTTAGGATGTTTCAAAGCCTGTGCAACAGTTACATTTTGCAGCCGGTTTAAGTTATAACCTCTGAAAGGTCCGCCTGAAGCAGTGAGAATTATTTTCTTCACGTTTTCCATTTTCTCGCCCATCAGACATTGCAATATTGCCGAATGTTCGCTGTCTATTGGAATTATTTCAGAGTGATAAGCGATACACAATTCATTTAAAAGCTTTCCCGCAACCACCATGGATTCTTTGTTAGCCAGTGCTATTTTTTTTCCTGCTTTAATAGCCGCAATAGTAGGTAAGGTACCCGCAAATCCGACTAAAGAATTTATAAGTACGTCATAATATTCTCTGCCGACGAGGTCATTTAGTTCTTTTTCACCACATAAAAGCTCTGTGTCATAAAATACACCTGATTTTTTTGCTTCTTTGTAAGCAGATTCATTATTGATAAAAACTGATTTCGGTTTAAATTCATCGGCTTGCTTTTGAAGCAAAGAAATATTGTTGTTTCCGCTGATGAAAACAACTTCAAAATCAAATCCTTCAATACGCAGGTTCTTTAAAACTTCCAGGGAATTTTGGCCTATCGACCCGGTTGAACCGAGTATACCTACCTTATATTTCATTTATAGAATAATGCTTAAAAATAGCAAATTAAAACGTTAATATCTAATAAAAAAACCCTCCAGCAAGGAGGGTTTTAAAGAAAACTCTATTTATATTTATAAATACTTTTTAATTGATGACATGAATGTTTCTTTATCTCTCATTCCAACCATTGTATCAACAATCTTACCGTTTTTGTCAATAATCAGTGTAGTCGGTACGCCTTCCATCTTTGAGCCCATAGCTTTTTCGAAAGCCGCAACAACCTCGTCGTTTCCGTCGAGTATCGGATATGTTATCGGAATCTGCTGAAGTACTGTCTCAATAGTCGGTGTACCTTTAAAGAAGACGTTTATGCCGTACATCTTGAAGTCTTTATCCTTTAATTCAGTGTTAATTAACGATAAATCAGGCATTTCCTTTTTGCAAGGAGCACACCATGTAGCCCAGAAATTAATAAGCAAAACCTTTCCTTTTTGGTCTGCGAGCGATACTTTTTTACCGTTTTCTTCCCATGTTACGTTCGGAAGCATTTTCTCAGACTTTGATTCTTCAACGGCTGAAATCTTGTATATCTGTGACGATGAAGTCGAAGTGTTCGTTGATGTATTCTGCTGCTGGGTTGTTTCAGTCTTCTTTTGTTCAGTTTTTGGTGCTTCTTCCTTTTTGCCGCATGAAGAAATTACAAACAGAACTGCAAATGCAATAATAAAATTTAAGATTTTCATTAGATTTATTTTATTTATAATTAGTTAATACAAAAGCTATTTCTTTTGCATCAAGTTTTGAAACACTCGAGCAAATTACGCCATTTCTAAACCAAATAACAGTACAATCGTTGTCGTTTTTTTCACATTCTATCCAGTTATGACCGTCTGCAATTTCCTGTCTGTGATTCTTGTGAAGAACGAGTTTATCATCATCCATCAAATCTTTTCGGTTCATCTGCATCGTATATATCAGTTTATTATTCTTGCGATGAATGAAATGGGCAACTTTTTCATCATTAAGCTCATTTACTGTACCGCCAATCAGAACAACATCCTTTAATTCGGGAACGTAAACACTGAACCCTGCTGCTTTGGTCAGTATTTTCTGGAGTTCCGATGCGTTTGAATTCAAATGTTGAGGTTGTATATCATTAGTCTCAAATTGAGTGAATAAATCATGAGACAGATGAACAAAGTCAGAATTACCTGAATTAAGCGAAGTGAAAATATAATATCCAAGGAAAAGAATAAGAACAGCAGCGATAGGGTAAAGATACATATATGCAAGCGATTTATGCCTCTTTTGTTTAATGATGAGTTCCTTTCGTCTAATGGTCTCGAAATCGATGGTGCTTCCTATTTTACTAATTACATCTTCTGAGGGCTGCGATTTCTTAACATGTTTTCGGAAGTTTTCTATGAACACTTTTTCGAAGTTGTACAACATCCTGAAATTTGAATCAGACTCTAAATGCCTGACTACAATTTCTTTCTCATCTTTGCTGCATTCATTATCGATGTAGGCAGAAATAAGTGTATAATCAATGTTGTTATCCCCGGTTTGTGTAATCATTTAATTGTATGAAGAAGGAAGAATCAGACTACAGCGTTTTCTACGTCGTAACCTCTGGTTTTTGCATAGTTGTACAGTTTTTGTGCAAGAAGTTTTCTTGCACGGTGCAGGCGGCTGCGGACTGTCCCAATCGGACACTGGACAAAGTCTGCGATTTCTTCATAACTGAGCCCCTCAAGGTCGCAAAGGATAATTACCGTTTTAAAGTCATCCTGCAAAGTGTTAAGAGCTCTCGTTACTTCATCGTCCAGTAGGTTGCTAAAAACCTTCTCCTGAAGGTCGGCTGAATCAAGCCGGTCGGATTTTATTGTCTCAAAGAAATTTTCAATTTCATCATAGTCAACCTGACCCGGAGTTTTCTGTATCTTCCTGTAATTGTTAATGAACAAATTTTTCATAATACGAAACAACCAAGCCTTGCAATTGGTTCCTTTTTCGAATTTATGGAAAAAACGGTATGCTCTCAGGTAAGTTTCCTGCAACAGGTCGTTGGCATCATCCTGGCTTCCGGTCATTTTAAAGGCATAGTTATACAATATACCGATGTGTGGTAATGCCTCTTTTTCAAATTCCCGCTTAAGCTCTTCTACTTCTTCCTCGCTAAGATAACCTTCTATTCCGGTCTCTTCTTCTTCCTGGCTTTCATTTTCATTCTCTTCGTCGTAATCTGCTAATCGTTCGTCTTTTGGCGGAAGTACGGTCGCTTTTTTAATCTTACTATTTTCTTTCTTTCTCGCCATAGAAATATAAACTAATTATTTCGGTTTACATAATCAAGTGAAAATCTAAAAAATAAAAGTTCCCGAAATATAAAATAACGAAAGCATTATGAAAAAAGGAGAAGCTAATAAAGTTCCCTTTATATATGATATAATTTTGATGTGAAAGAGGGCGAATAACGGGGTTCGAACCCGTGACATTCAGAGCCACAATCTGACGCTCTACCAACTGAGCTATACCCGCCGTAAGTTTGAAAATATCCTATTTAAGAATTAATTTCAATCCCTTTAAGGAACCATTCGAGAAATTTATTGAATTCCTCCGGATTTTCCATATTACAAAGATGCCCGCTATATGTCATTTTCAACAGAGAAGTTAAAGTACTTTTATTCCAATTTTCACGGAATTTAGAGAAAAGCAGTTGCATTTTACCTGAATCATTTATCGCATCTTCAGTACCGGAAATCAACAAAACAGGTATATTAATCTCACTGACCAAATTGAGTGTATTAATTCTTGTCGAAAGAGCAAGGAGGTTTCCGCAAATTCCCTCGTCAGTGTTAGAATTGATAATTTCCTTAACTTTCTCGTATACTTCCTTCTTATTTTCCGATATCAGATTCGGTATTAGTTTTTTCAGGTATGCATCTCTTCCGCCTGATTTTATCTTAATAACCTGCGAAGACCTTTTTAATATTTCCTCATCCTCATCTTTGTCGGCTTTTGTGTTAATTAGAGACATTGAATAAAATCTTTCAGAATCCTTGATTACTGCCCTGAGCAGCATATATCCGCCCATAGAAAGTCCGACAGCATGAACCTTCGGAAGTTTAAGACTATTGATTATGTGGAAGAAATCGTTGACCATCTTTTCCATAGAATAAACATTGTCATCAGTACGGCTATTTCCGAGTCCTCTTGTATCGTATGTAATAACCCTGTATTTCTCCTTGAAATAAACGACCTGTTCATTCCACATCTTACTCGATAAAGGAAAACTGTGCACGAAAACAACGGGTGCACCGGTTCCGCCGTAATCATTCACATTCACACCGAAAACTTTTATACTTTGCAAACTATACTGTTATTTGTTATGCTTTTCAAGAAAACCCTTAAGAGTGCTATTAAATTCGGCAGGATTTTCCAGATTACTTAAATGACCGGAATCTTTTATTACATGTATTTCAGAATTAATAAATTCGTCTTTTATTTTCAATGCAGCTTCTACAGGAGTCAAAGAATCGTGTTCACCGACTATAATAAGTGCAGGAAGCTTGAAGTCTTTAAACGCTCCCGTATTTTCAGGTCTCGTTGCGAGTGCAAGCAAAGCACCGCAGATACCGTCATCCGAATTTCCTACAATCAAAGAATTAATTTTAAACATTAAATCTTTGTCCGTGAAATTATCCTTTGAAACAAGTTTCCCGGTAAATGAATCAAGGAAATCTTTGCGCTGACCAGATTTGATTTTTTGTATTGATGCAGCACGTGCCGAAAGAGCCTCGTTAGAATCCCTATCCAAACGGGTATCAGCAAGAATCACAGTTTTAAACAAATCAGGATTCTTCAATAATGCTTTTTGAATAATGTATCCACCCATGGAAAGCCCGACAGCATTTACTTTCTCCAGTTTAAGATCGGAAATTATATCTATTAAATCGTCAGCATAGGTTTCCATCATGAATTGATTGTCACTCTGCGTACTTTTGCCGAGTCCTCTAACGTCGTATGTCATTACATTGTAATCGGAGTTGAAAGCTGAAATCTGATTTTCCCACATCTCAGAGCTAAGAGGGAATGCATGGACGAATACAAGGGGATTTTCTCCGTTGTCCGTATACCTAACAGCGAGTCCGTTTATTGTTTTATTTTTCATGTTATAAAGTTTTATGTGTTCCGTCGCAAAATGCAGCGGTTTTTGTATTCTTGCATGCGCACCATGCAACTTTTTTATCCTCGGAAACATTCACCTTAACAGGAGAAAACGAAGTTCCTTTGTGTGAGCCATCGCAGAAGGGCTGATTTGCTGACTGTCCGCATGCACACCAGTAATAAATACCGGCTTTCTCTTCTTTAACGATTGGTGATTTTTGAAAAATCATTGGTTCTGCCATTTTATTTCTTTCTATCTTAGTTTAAAGAGAATCATACAAGAATTTATTAAATTCTCCAGTAACTTTTGTGTTTGTTAAAATTATATCAACAAGCTCTCCTGAAAGTGCTTTTTCAGGGCTGTAAGTTCGGTAAACATAAAACTGTTTCATTTTCAAGTACTCTGTTATACCTTCAGTATCTTTGCCTTTATATTCAGAGGGTATATTCTTTAGTTTATCTCCGTTAACCTGTCCGAAATACTTTAAAAAATTCTTCTCCTTTATAATAGATAGAAACAAATCTTTCTCTTTATAGATTCTGCTTCTCATTTTTTTAATAATCGCTGTATCTGTGCTGTATTGTCCCGCAGCAAAAAGAAATTCATCAGAGGAAATGTGGAAATAAAACTGCGGAACTTCAGGAGTCTTAATCTTATCATATGTAAATGAAGCTCCGTAATGGCTTTTGTAAGGGGTTTTATCCTTTTTAAACCTGATATCGCGGTTAATCCTAAAAATTGATTTATAAGATACAACAATTCTTTTATCGTATTTCTTTAAATCCGACGTAATTGTATCAAGCAAAGAACGCATAGGCAATTTTATCTCCTCCTCGTAAACATGTCTGTGAGCATCGAACCATTTCTTGTTATTGTATTTATTATTCTTTAGTTTAGAAAAAAAGTTCAGAGCTTCCTTATTAAATCCTAGGAATGGTTCAGATATAAAAGTATCAAGCATTTTGTTTTATTTATTTGTTATAAAATAACATTTAATAAATTTTGAATATATAACCAAAAGAAAACATTATTATTTGTCCAAATAATAGACAGTGTAGTTTAAAAAATGATAAAATAGTAAAAGGCAGCATCCCCAAAATGCTGCCTTTTTGTTTAATAAAATAATTTACTTCTACATCCTTTCAGGTGCAGAAATACCAATTATAGCAAATCCGTTTTGTAGAACCTGTTTTGTAATGTAACAAATCTGAAGTCTTGAATGAGTAGTTGGCAAATCATCCTTGTTTAATACGCGGTTATTGTGATAAAATTTATGAAAGAGTTCTGCGACTGTATTCAGATAGTAAATTAACTTATGCGGCTCCAGCCCCTCGTACGCACTGCGAATTTCCTCTGGAAACTTTGCAAGTGCTTTGATGAGTTCAAGTGCTTCGGGTTCGGGATGCGGAAATTCTTTTGAGAGATAATCACCATTAAATCCTGTTATGTTTTCTTCAGCATTGCGGAATATTCCGCAAATACGTGCATGAGCATATTGAAGGTAATATACCGGATTCTTGTCTGACTTGTCCTTAGCAAGCTCTATGTCAAAATCGAGATGTGTATTTGCAGAGCGCATCACAAAGAAAAGCTGAGTTGCGTCTATTCCTACATCATCAATAAGATCATCAAGGTAGTAAACATTGTCGCTGCGCTTACTCATTTTCACAGATTCATCACCCATTTTAAACGTTACCATTTGATGAATGATAACTTTGATTTTCTCAGGATTAAAACTCGCAACACTGAGTCCGTAAAGTACCTCTTTATATGTGTCGCCGTGATCGGAACCGAATATATCGACGATTAAATCAAAACCTCTTTTAACTTTATTTATGTGGTATGCCATATCGGGAAGTCTATAGGTTGGTTCGCCCGTAGCTTTTACGATTACTTTATCTTTCTGAAATTTATCTTTATTCATAATAAGCCAGGTTGCACCATCTTCGGTACGGCTTGCACCTTTTTCCTTAAAAAGATTCAGCAGATTTTCTATATCACCATTTTTATAAAGGTCTGTTTCGCTGAAGAAGACATCATGTTTGATGTTAAACTTTGCGAGAGTATTTTTAATCTTTGCAAAATTTGCTTCTTCTGCTTTTGTCTTGAAATATGTAAGGTCTTCTGAGTCTTTCAAAGATTCAGACTTATCTTTGTATATTTCATTTGCAATATCTTTTATATAGTCTCCTGCATATCCGTCTTCTGGAAAAGGAAAGTCGGGTTGAAATATCTGCATATAACGAGCATAGACAGATTTTGCAAGATTATTCATCTGGTTTCCCGCGTCATTATAATAATACTCGCGCGTTACTTCATAACCCGTCCACTCGAGAAGATTTGCGATAGCTTTTCCGAGACACACCTGCCTCCCGTGCCCTGCATGAAGAGGACCCGTAGGATTTGCACTTACCCATTCAAGGTTAGCAGTTTTGCCTACATTAATTGAGATCTTGCCGAATGAACCCTTTTCATTGATGACTTTTCGGATAAGTTCATCGTAAAACTTATCAGACACGAAAAAGTTAATGAAACCCGCACCTGCAATTTCCACTTTTGAAAAGACTGATTCTTTTTCAAGTAAGGGGAGAAGTTCATTTGCTATATCTCTGGGATTCTTTTTCAGTTCTTTTGAAAGAACCAATGCAACATTGGCAGAAAAGTCGCCGAACTTCTTATTCTTCGGATAGTCAACACTGAAGTCAGTAATAGAATAATTCAATTCCTTCGATGCTTTTCCGACGATATTTTTAATTATATCCTTCAAATTATATCTTAATCCTTTTGCTTTATTTTAAGTATTGAATTTTACTTTAGCCATCCTTGCTGTTTATACCATTCATACGTATCTTTAAACCCTTCCTCGAGTGTGAAAGATTCCCTGAATCCGAGTATCTTCTTGGCTTTGGCGTTTGAAGCGAACCAGCCATCTCTTGTAATATCAAGGCATTTTTCTAAGTTTAGTGTTGGAGCTGACTTAGAGAATTTATATACAAATTCAGTAGTCGCACCAACCGTATATACAAGGAAATGAGGTATCCTAAGCTTTAATGCTTTCTTATTCATGACTTTGGAAGCAGCTTTTCCTATATCGTCCCAGTTATATTCGAGGTCGGATGATATGAAGAACACGTCGCCGCTTTTAGTCTCTTTAATACCTGCAAGATATATTCCCATAACTACGTCTTTTACATGCAGTAGGCTCAAGTATTTATCATTGAAACCAATAATACTGTTCAAACCCCTTGCGAACGTTTTGAAGTAAACGAGTATTTCAGTGTCCCGAGGTCCGTAAATAGCAGGCGGTCTTACGATTACAACAGGTATTTTGTCGCGGTATTTAAGAACTTCTTTTTCAGCTTCTCTTTTGGTTCTTCCATAAGTGGTTAGAGGCTTTGGAATAAAGTCCTCAGTCAAAGGTTCTTCTCCAAGATTTGGACCGCAGACTGCAAGCGAACTCACATATACAAATTTTTTCAGGTTTGGATTAACTCTTGCAGTAATTTCTACAAGATTTTTGGTAGCGAGATTATTTCCTCTTTCAAATCCTTCTTTGTTCTTAGCTTTTACGACTCCTGCAACATGAAACACATAATCAACATTTTTTACAGCTTTTTCGAGTGCGTCGTTTGCATATAAGTCACCTTCAATAAAATTGACATTTTTACCCTCGAGCCATTTAACCGAGGAAGTTTTTCTTCTTAAACATGTAACTTCAAAGCCGTTTTCCAGCAATAAATCAACTAAATGACTACCGACAAATCCCGTTGCGCCCGTTACGAATGCTTTCATAGTATTTACGAAATTTAATTTTGTCATAGAAGTTATTAATATTAATATGTATTTTCTATGTTAAAAATTTTCTGTAAGAAACTAGAATTAATACATAGATAAATGAACAATTTATTCACAAAATGCTATACATTTACGAGAGCGGATGAGGTAAAAGCTGCTGGTTATTATCCATATTTCAGACCGATTGAGCAAAATGAGGGTCCCGTTGTAAAACTTGAAGGCCGTGAAGTTATTATGGCAGGTTCGAACAACTATCATGGACTTACAACGCATCCAAAAGTAGTAAAAGCTGCTCAGGATGCTTTACTGAAATACGGGACTGGTTGTTCCGGTTCGAGATACCTTACAGGAACACTGGATCTGCACATCGAACTTGAAGAAAAGCTCGCTAAATTCCTTAACAAAGAAGCATGTCTGCTTTATTCTACGGGCTATCAAACGGCTCAGGGAATCATCCCGACACTTGTGAATAAAGGTGAATACATAATTTCCGACAAAGACAATCATGCGAGTATAGTTGCGGGTACACTTATGGCAAAAGGAATTCTTGCTGACCTTGTTCGTTACAAACACGGCGATTTAAACGATCTTGAAAGAGTTTTGAAAGCTATTCCGATTGAAGCCGGTAAACTTATTGCCACGGACGGTGTGTTTTCAACATCAGGCACTGTCGTTGAGCTGCCCGAGATAGTTGCACTCTGTAAAAAATACAATGCAAGAATAATGGTTGACGATGCTCATTCTTTAGGTGTTATCGGAAAAGGCGGCAGAGGAACTGCTTCTGAATTCGGTCTTGACGATGAGGTTGACCTGATAATGGGTACATTTTCAAAGACACTTGCATCACTCGGCGGATTTGTAGTTGGTGAAGAAAGGGTTATAAACTTCCTGAAACATCATTCAGCCGCTCTTATATTTTCAGCATCACCCACGCCATCATCCGTAGCAGCAGCTATTGCAGCACTCGAAATACTGAGCGAGGAGCCGCAGAGAGTTGAGAAGCTAAGCGCTAACGGCAAAAAGATGAGGGAAGGACTTAAAGGATTAGGATTCCATGTCCTTGAAGGTGTGACTCCAATCGTACCGGTTATTCTCGGGAATGATCTGCTGACTTTCCAGTTCTGGAGAAAACTTTACGATGCCGGAGTGTTTGTGAATGCATTCGTACCTCCGGGAGTTCCGCAGAACCTTTCAATGCTTAGAACTTCTTACATGGCTACACACGAGGACAAGCATTTGAACAGAATACTTGAAGTATTTTCGCAGATTGGCAAGGAAATGGGAGTTATTAAATGATAAGGCTTTCGATTTTATCATTCCTTCTTATTTCCGTGATTTTTCTGGGCTGCGGCAAGGATAAAGAAATAAAGGAAAAGAATGAAAAAGCTATGCAGCAGGAGATGGAAGAGAATGATACAGTTTCGCTTACGCCAGCTGAGTCATTCGGAGCTGTTCTGACGCAGAGTATTTTGAACGATGAATCCGAAGTTGAACTTGAATTATTCCTAAGCGAGACTGTGTATTCTAAAGTTTCCACTTCTTCAAATGTTACAATTGATAAAATATCTTCTTCTCTTTACATTTTAAAATACTTCGAAGGAACTGCGGAGAAGTACTTGCTTATACAGAAGTATTATAATCCAAAGGAGGATTCGATTACGTTTGAAATGACTGAAACTACTTTATCAACTGCTAAACAATTCCTGAAATAAAATGAAAAAGATTCTTGCGGTTATAGGTATGTGCGGTTCTGGGAAAAGCGAAGCAGTAAAGTACTTCGAACAAAACGAATATAAGAAGGTTTATTTTGGAGAAGTAGTTATAGAAGAATTGAAAAGACGCGGACTTGATATAAATGAAGCGAATGAACGCATAGTCAGGGAAGATCTTAGGAAAGAATACGGGATGGGCGTTATGGCAATTAAGAGCATTGATAAAATTAAAGTATACCTTAAAGATTCTAACGTTGTTATTGAAAGTCTTTATTCATGGGAAGAGTATAAAATATTGAGCGATGTATTCGGAGATGCGTTTAAGCTTCTGAATATTTTTACAACAAAATCATTAAGGTACGAGAGGTTGAAAGACAGACCTTTCAGACCGCTTACCAAGGAAGAAGCAATGTCCAGGGATTTCGGCGAGATTGAGAAGCTGGACAAGGGCGGTCCGATTGCTTTTGCTGACTTCACAGTTTTTAACAATTCTACGCTGGAGGAATTAAATCAGAATCTTGCTGCATACTTATGAAAAGAAATGACTACATTAGCTGGGACGAGTACTTCATGGGGATTGCGATGCTTTCCGCTAAACGCAGCAAAGACCCAAGTACACAGGTCGGAGCATGCATTGTTGATAAAGACAATAAAGTTGTTGGCATTGGTTACAACGGTTTTCCTATCGGATGCTCGGATGATAATCTTCCGTGGGAAAGGGAAGGCGAAAATAATAACGAGACTAAATATCCTTACGTCGTTCATGCTGAAGCGAACGCAATACTTAACTCGACAAAAGACCTTCACGGCGCCCGGATCTACGTTGACCTATTCCCGTGCAATGAATGCGCCAAGTTGATTATTCAATCGGGGATAAAAGAAGTTGTTTTCTTGACGGATAAATATAAAGATACCGATTCAGTTAAAGCTTCCCGGAAGATGTTTGTACTTTCGGGTGTGAAAGAAAGACAATTGATTGTTAAAAGCAAAAAGATTATTTTAGATTTCAACATAGTACATTAAAAGTTCTTTAAAATAGATTATTCGGTTGCAAATGCAATAATAGGGAATTCGGTGTAATACCGGAACTGTCCACGCAACTGTTACAAAGAAGACTGTTTTGCTTAACCACTGTTCTGTTTTAGGATGGGAAGGTAAACAGAAATAGCTTTGAAGTCAGGAGACCTGCCGATTTAATCTAAAGTTCAAATTCTGCGGTGGAAAGAATTCGGATATCATTTAACTCCTGGAGTTATTTTATACCTGCTTACTTACATGCCGCTTATAGTTAAGAGTTAAATGATGAAACTTACGCTCCACATATTATTAATGCTTGTAATCGCAACCGGACTTTACGCTCAGTCCGACAATGATTCTATATTTTCCATTACTCCTCCAATAACCGTCAGTGCAAGCCGCATAATGCTTTTGAAAAATGATTCTCCGTTCAGCGTACAGCTTATCGATCGAGAGTCAATAGAGAAAACGAACGGCTCACAGCTTTCCGATGTTTTGAAAACTGCGAACAACGTGTACGTTAAATCATACGGAGGGAACTCATCTTTGAAAACCGTCTCAGTGAACGGTCTAAATGCGGAGCATACTTTGATTCTGCTTAACGGTGTCAGGCTAAACTCAACGCAGAATGCACAGTTCGACCTTTCGCTTCTTCCAAAAGAATCGATTGAAAGCATCGAGATCATTCCTTCCGGCAGCAGTGCCTCATACGGCAGCGATGCTTTGAGCGGTGTTATTAATATTAAAACGTTTTCTGCCGACAGGTTCGCTGTTGAGAATTCATTTCGCACCGAAGTTGGCGCCGAGCTCGGCTCTTATGGTTATTCGAAATATAATTTGCAGTTAGCGGGACGGCTGATGAATTCAAGTTTAAAGATTCTTTACTCTAATGAAAGCTCGAAGGATGATTTTGAATACTTTTACTTTAACGGGAAAGAAGATGTGCTGAAGAATAGAGTCAATAATTCCTATTCCAGAGACAACCTCTTTCTTGATTACACGTTTGATAACGGCAGTGACAGGCTTGCGATAGTTTCTTATTACAATTCTGCTAACAGGTTTATACCGGGGATAGAAACAGGTTCCGATCCCGCTAACGCTAATCAAAAGGATAAGAACTGGAATACGATTGTTAACTACGAGAAGAAGGGTGACAACGTTTTTAGTGCGACTTTGAATTACCAAAACAATCTTATCAATTACAGTCCTTACAAAAATAGCAGCAACTACTTTAAGAACTTGCTTTTTTCCTCCAATGCTAATTACCTTATCAACGGTGCGAAGTATAAGCTGCTGCTTGGAGGCGAGTTTTCCGCTGCTGCTATAGAGAGCGACCAGCTCGACGGCTACAGGCAGAGGAATACCGCTGCATTTTATTTATCTAATGAGACCAAGCTTGCTGAGAATTTCACGGTTTTTCCCTCGGCAAGGTACGAGCACATCTCGGACATTGAAAGACAGGTCTTTACTGCGAAGGTTGGAGTGAACTACAAGCCATTCAAAAACAATTTACTGATAATGAAGTCATCTGCCGGCAATTCGTTTCGGTCGCCTACTTTCAACGAGCTTTACTGGATAACCGGCGGGAACGAAAACCTGCTCCCTGAGAAGTCGGTGAGTATCGAGGCGGGCATTCTTTCGACTTTCAGGTTCATTGCGAATAATTCAGTTGAGTTTACTTATACTTACATTGATGCTGTTGATAAAATTCTTTGGAAACCCGGCAGCACGATTTACTGGACTCCTGAAAATGTCGGGAATTCTTTATCGAACGTCTTAAGTGTTACGTTCAATTCAGACTATTCTGTTTCCAGCTCTTCATCGGTCAGGATAAATTTTAACTATTCTTTAAACTCATCCGTTAAGAACAACATGGATTATCCCAACGATGCAGCCTATGGCAAGCAGCTTATATACATTCCGAAGAGTATGTTCAAACTCAATGTAGGTTTTAATGCTGCAAAGTTCGGTGTTGGCGCCGGTAGCGTTTTTATTGGCGAAAGATATTCGGATTTTGAAAACAAGAATGTAATGAATCCCGATTTTGTTCTGGACGGCAATATCTATTACAGCTTGAACATTGGAAATGTAAACGCATTAATTAAGTTCGAAGTAAATAATATAACAAACGAAAACTATCAGGTGATATCGGGCTATCCGATGCCGCTGAGGAATTACAAACTTATAATAACTTTAAAATACTAACTATGGATTCAAATGCAGGGGGTTCTAAATTAAAGGAAAGGATGCTTGAAACAATTGAAGGTTACAAACATCTATCCGAAGAGGAGAAGCATTGTCTTCACATCTATTACGGGTACGGCAAGGGTAAGACGACGAGCACCATCGGGCTTGCCATCAGGGCGCTCGGTGCGGGAAAGAAAGTCGCGCTCGTTCAGTTTGATAAAGGTTACGACGGCGAGAATGAGCATTATGCCGAGCGCATCATACTTCGCAAGCTAAAAGATATCGGTTACGACGTGGAGCTTTATCCGACGGGATGCGAGCGAATGAATAGCGACGGCACGTTCAGGTTTAAGAATGAAGAGAATGACTTTGAGGAAGCAAAGAGGGGACTTGATATAGCAAAAGATTTGATTGTCAATGGCAAGCAAGACGTGCTTATACTCGATGAAGCGATTGCAACTGTAGCTTACAACCTCCTTGATAAGGAAAAGATAGAAGAGCTTATCGAGCTTTACAAAGCAAACAAAAGATTCGAGCTGATAATGACCGGGCATAAGCTCTGGGAGGGGCTTGAAGCGAAAGCTGATCTCATAACCGAAATGAGAAAGGTGAAACATTACTTTGATAACGGAATCCCTGCACGTGTTGGGATTGAATTTTAATTAAATATGAAAGTGGAATTAAATATGAAAAACATTTTAAATCTTTTCCTTATCTTCTTGTCGTTAGTGCTCGTATCTTGCGGCAATGATAACGTAGTCAATTCTTTAGTCACAACGTCTGACGGAGTTTTCCTGCTCAGCGAAGGCTCTTTCTCAGCGGGTTCCTCAAAACTTTCTTACTACGACATCACGAAGGATTCATTCTTTGTGAATGTTGTTAACCCTTACAATCTCGGTGCTTATCCCGATGGCATGATTAAGCACAGCGGTAGTCTTTACATAACCGAGCAGGGGAATTATGGCTCAGCGGGCAAGATATACCGCGCCGATCTTAACGCAACAATACTCTCGCAGCAATCAATCGGTTTAAATCCTTTTTCTCTTTGTGCCTCGAACGATAAACTTTATTCGACGAACGGACCTTCCTCCAATGTGCTTGTGATTGACCCAATGTCGCTGAATGTTTTAAAGGAAATTCCCGTCGGTGCCTATCCGCAGGAGATTATGAGCTATAACAATAGAGTCTTTGTCTGCAATACAAGTATGTACGGCGGTGCCTCGGATTCGACTGTCTCTGTAATTGATGCGGGAACTGATGCCGTGGTTAATACTTTGCACGTCGATAAAGACCCTTCTTCGCTCATAGTTGCTAATAACAATAAACTTCTCGTGTCTTCCTGGAGCACAGCCGGTAAGATTTATGTTTTTGAAACCGTTACATTCACACTTGTTGAAACTTTGTATTCGCCTTACGGATTTTCTAAAGACTTTAGCGCGGATAGGTTTTCGAACGACGTGTATTTCGTCGGCAATGACGGCGATATCATTAAGCTTAACATGGATACTAAACAGTTTACCAAAATAATTAATAAGCCTGCATTAAACTCTTTTATCTACGGCTATGTTTTTGATTATATAAGCGGGAAACATTTCCTCGCGGACGCAAAAGATTTTATGTCGTCGGGAAATCTTTATATCTACGATGCGAATGGAAGCTTGCTGCGGCAGTTTGAAACCGGCATAGCTCCGCGAAGATTTTTAATTAATATAAATTAATACATTATGATTTTACCATATATGGGTATTCATCCCAAAATTCATGAATCGGTTTATATCTGCGAGGGTGCAATAATAGTAGGCGATGTGGTGCTAGAAAAAGATGTCAGCGTCTGGTACAACACTATCGTCAGAGGCGACGTAAATTACATTCGCGTAGGTGAACGCACGAACATTCAGGACGGTGCTGTGCTGCATAATACGTATCAGAAGTATCCGCTTGTAATCGGCAGCGATGTTACAATCGGACACGGTGCCATTGTCCATGGATGCACTGTGAAAGATCACGTACTCATTGGCTTGGGCGCGAAACTTCTCGACGATTGCGTGATAGGTGAGAACTCTTTCATCGCCGCCGGAACGCTTGTGAAGGAACACTTTCAAGTGCCCGAAGGAGTTCTTGTTGCAGGAGTGCCGGGAAAGATTATCAGAGACCTGAGACCCGAAGAGATTGAAAAGATTAGGAAAAGCGCCGAAAACTATTTGATGTACGTTCGCAATTATAAGGACAACGCCAATGTTTGGGTCACAAAAGAAGCAGGCTCATAGAACAAGACTGTAACTGAATATAAACAAAAAAGCCGTTCAATCCGAACGGCTTTTTACTTATCACTTAGTATTAGAACTTAATCATTAACAAGTTTGTATTTACATTTTGAATGCAGCGACGGGAAATTCCTTAATATTTCTACAAACATAAACACTACTAAATTTTCTCTCACACAAATAAAGTGATTAATAAATGGCATATTAATCGAATAAAAAGAATGTTATTTTATAAAAACACATAAACTATGAAAAAGTTTATTTCCACATTAGTAGTTTTATTATTTACAGTTTCATTGAATGCACAATGGGTGCAATGTGACGGTATGTATGGTGGAACTGTTTATTCTATCGCTGTTAGCGGAAATTATATTTTCGCGGGGACATATGACTTTAACTATCCGAGCGGTATCTTTTTCTCCACT
>JBAYUG010000041.1:0-29444 GCA_041675325.1 Kapaibacterium sp. (SeqCode) | reverse complement strand
TGTTGTTTATGTGTATTTTGAAGACAAAGGTCCAAATGCAGAGAGATTTCTAAACGACCCGCTTTTACTCGTTTCCGAAAAGTCACTTGAAAGGAGAAAGAAAGTATTACCTCAGAATAATTTAGTAGATATCACTGACGTACCTGTTTACAGTCCTTACGTAAACGAAGTTGCTTCAAAGACTTTAAAAGTAAGACACGAGTTAAAGTGGTTTAATTGCGTCTCTGTCGAGGCATCTAAATCGCAGGTTCTTGATCTTGCAGCACTTGAATTTGTAGAAAAGATTGAACTTGTTGAAAGATATAGGAAAGTTGTAGAAAATGATGAAATGACAGTTGTTAACACTACCACGATTGAGTCTGATTCACCATTGCTTGATTCTTTGAACTACGGAGAGAGTTTAAATCAGGACACACTTATAAAAGTTAACAGAGTCCACAATCAGGGAATTTTTGGTCAGGGAATAATTGTTGCAAATTTCGATGCAGGGTACCAGAATTTAAATCATGAAGCATTTACTTCATATCCAATGAAAATCTGGAAGAAGAAAGATTTTCATACAGGTGATACTGTATCACTTGCTTCACATTCCCATGGACAAGCAACATTATCATTAGTTGGAGGTTACAAACCCGGGTCTTTAATTAGTCCTGCTTTTGCGTCAACATTTGTGCTTTGTCGTACAGAAGTAGATCCAGGGGAAACACCTATAGAAATGGATCACTGGGCTGCAGCAGCTCAATGGGCTGATAGTCTTGGTGTTGATGTGATTACAAGTTCACTCGGATATTTAGAATTCGATTCACCTTACACCAGCTATACATGGCAGGATATGAATGGGAATACAATGTTAATTACAAAAGCAGCTGATTTAGCAGCGTATAAAGGAATAACAGTTTTTAATTCTGCGGGTAATTCAGGCAGCGGTACGAATAATACTCTCGGTGGTCCGGCTGATGGAGACAGTGTAATAACAGTTGGTGCACTAACGAGTTCAGGAATAAGAGCGAGTTATAGTTCAGTAGGTCCTACAACAGACGTACCATCAAGGATTAAGCCTGATATAATGACACGAGGTTCAGGAAATCAGGTTGCAACACAAACAGGTTATAGCAACTTTGGCAGCGGAACATCATGGGCATGTCCGATGGCAGCAGGTGTCGGGGCGATGATGCTTTCAGCTAATAAGAATATTACACCTATTCAGGTAAGGGATATAATGAGAAAGTTTGCGAGCAATAATTCAAGTCCGAATAACCAATTAGGATGGGGAACAGTTAATGCAGAGAAGTCAGTTGATTCAGTAAGGAAAATGGATAATGTCCTACCTACAATTCAGCATACTCAACCTTTTACATCTACTGCGAATACAGGAGTGCTCTCGTTTAAAGCAAGAATGTATGACAATGGTATTATAAGACAGTGGACAATCGAAGCACCGAGACTCTATTACAGAAAGAATACAGGCAGCGGTTGGAGTACATGGAGTTTTGTGAACAAATCTTCTTCTAATCTTGATACATTCTATTTCCAGATACCAGGCAGTACATTCGGAACATCGGTACAATATTATTTTGCTGCACAAGATATAGCATTACCAATTGCTAAAATGTCAACAATCCCAGCAGGGGGAAGCGGTATTAATCCTCCCGGAGCGACTGCACCATCTGAGTTCTTCCAGTATGTTGTCGGCATGACATCAATAGGCGGAACCGGTATGGATATTCCTAAGGAATACAAGTTATTTACTAATTATCCGAATCCGTTTAATCCAACAACTG
The DNA here is from genome assembly GCA_041675325.1 of Kapaibacterium sp. (SeqCode). Classification (GTDB taxonomy): domain Bacteria; phylum Bacteroidota; class Ignavibacteria; order Tepidaquicellales; family Tepidaquicellaceae; genus CAIKZJ01. The sequence goes on along the minus strand of JBAYUG010000041.1, from coordinate 27,663 downwards.
AGATTAAGTATGATTTGCCAAAGTCATCATTTGTAAAACTGAGAGTTTACGATATAAACGGAAGGTTTGTTAAGGAACTTGTTAATCAGGTTCAGACAGCAGGAAGTTACAATGCAAGGTTTGATGCATCTGGGTTTTCGTCGGGTGTTTATTTCTATCAGTTAAGTGCAGGAGATTTTAAAGCACAGAATAAAATGCTGTTAGTGAAATAGAATCTAATAATAGTTCTTATTTCGGGCACGTTTTATTCGTATAGAGCGTGCCCTTTTATTTTATAATATTTTAACGTATCAAGTGAGATGATCGGTAAATTAATTCAACCTGAAATAGAGCAATTAATTGAAAGTCGTAACTGGATAACTCTTAGAGAGATATTCTCTGAAATGCATCCGTCTGAAGTTGCGGACATTATTTCTGACATACCAGAAAAAGACAGGGGAATTGTATTTAGGATTCTAACTAAAGATAGTTCAGCTAAAACTTTTGAGTATCTTGATTTTGATATTCAGGAATCTTTACTTAAATCTCTTGGTCAGGAAGAAGTGGCTGAAATACTGAATGAAATGTCTCCTGACGACAGAACAGAACTTCTTGAAGATTTACCCGGGCCCGTTGTAAAGAAACTTATCAGATTACTTTCTCCTGAAGAAAGAGCTATTGCAGTAACACTACTCGGATATCCTGAAGAAAGCGTAGGCAGAATTATGACACCTGATTTTATAGCCATAAAGTCAGGATGGAATATTGAAGAGGTTATGAATCATCTACGCGAAGTAGGGGAAAATGTTGAATACATGGATACGATATTTGTGACGGATGAAAGCGGGAAACTCATCGATGAGATTAGACTGAAGGAAATTCTTCTTGCGAAACATGAGACTAAGGTTGAAGATTTGATGAATGAAACTTACGTCAGTATAAAAGTGACAGATAATCAAGAGCTTGCGGTAGAAATGTTTAAAGAATATGACCTTTATGTTTTGCCCGTAGTTAATTATGAGAATTATCTCGTTGGAATAGTTACAGCTGACGACGTTATTGACGTTATTGAAGAAGAAGCCACAGAAGACATTCAGAAATTCGGCGGTATGGAAGCACTTGATGAACCGTACATTACGGTACCTGTGTTCGAAATGGTGAAGAAGAGGGTAGGTTGGCTTATAATACTTTTTATTGGTGAAATGCTTACTGCGACAGCAATAGGATTCTTTGAGCATGCGATTGCTGAGGCGGTAGTACTAGCTTTCTTTATACCACTTATAATTTCGAGCGGCGGTAATTCAGGGTCACAGGCTGCAACATTAACAATCCGCGCAATGGCACTCGGTGAAATAACACTTTCAGACTGGTGGAGAGTTATGAAGAGGGAAGTAGCCTCAGGAGTTTTATTAGGAACAATACTAGGTATAATTGGTTTTGCAAGAATCTATATCTGGCATTCTTTTTCTGATGTGTATGGTCCCGAATGGATGAAAGTTGGTCTTACTGTTGGAATTACTTTGCTTGGAGTAGTTATGCTCGGAACAATCGCGGGCTCTATGCTTCCATTTATATTAAGGAGATTCGGGTTTGATCCTGCTACATCGTCAGCTCCTTTTGTGGCTACGATTGTGGATGTTACAGGACTGCTGATATATTTCAGCGTCGCAACACTTTTATTGTTTTAATAGAATATTTAGCATAATAAAAAAGCCGTTGGATATTGTCCAACGGCTTTTGTTATAATAAATGTTTGGATTAATACATTCCGCCCATATCACCCATTCCACCTCCCGGAGGCATCATAGGCATTTTTTCCTTTTCAGGTTTCTCACATACTGTAGCTTCTGTCATTAAGAGTAAGGCTGCAACTGAGGCTGCATTTTCGAGTGCAACTCTTGTTACCTTTGTCGGGTCGATGACACCTGCTTTAACGAGGTCTTCATAGACTTCTGTTGCTGCATTGTAACCATAACCGCCTTTACCTTCTTTAACCTTGTTAACGATAACTGAACCTTCTTCACCTGCATTGAATACTATCTGTCTGATAGGTTCTTCAACTGCTCTTCTGACTATGTTTACACCCAGCATTATATCCTGATTATCGTTCTTTATTTTCTCAAGTTTGTTGACGACTCTTAAGAGTGCAACACCACCGCCCGGAACGATACCTTCTTCAACGGCTGCTCTGGTAGCATGAAGTGCGTCTTCGACTCTTGCTTTCTTTTCTTTCATTTCGACCTCAGTTGATGCACCAATCTTTAATACAGCAACACCACCTGAAAGCTTTGCAAGTCTTTCCTGTAATTTCTCTTTATCATAATCTGATGTAGTCTTTTCAATCTGTGCTTTGATTTCATTGATTCTCTTCTTAATATCTTCGTTCTTTCCTGCGCCTTCAACAATTGTTGTGTTATCCTTGTCGATAACGACTCTCTTAGCAGTTCCCATATAAGCAACTGTTGCGTTCTCAAGTTTGTAACCCTGTTCTTCGGAGATAACTGTTCCGTTTGTAAGGATAGCGATATCTTCAAGCATAGCTTTTCTTCTGTCGCCAAAGCCCGGAGCTTTAACTGCTGCAATCTTAAGCGTACCTCTTAATTTGTTTACAACGAGTGTTGCAAGTGCTTCACCTTCAAGGTCTTCTGCAATAATGAGGAGACTTCTACCCTGCTGAGCAACTTTTTCAAGTATTGGGAGAAGGTCTTTCATTGTTGAGATCTTCTTGTCATGGATTAAGATAAAAGGATCTTCGAGTTCTGCTTCCATGTTGTCAGCGTTGGTTACGAAATAAGGTGATAAGTAACCTCTATCGAACTGCATTCCTTCTACGACGTCAAGATTTGTTTCCGTACCTTTTGCTTCTTCGACTGTGATAACGCCGTCTTTACCGACTTTATCCATTGCATCGGCAATGAGTTTTCCAATTGTAGGGTCGTTATTAGCAGAGATTGAACCAACCTGTGCGATTTCCTTATTTTCTTTAATCGGTTGTGAAAGTTCTTTTAAACCTTTTACCAATTCAATAACTGCAAGGTCAATACCTCTCTTTAAATCCATTGGATTTGCACCGCCTGTAACGTTCTTTAAGCCTTCTCTGAAGAGTGACTGAGCAAGAACTGTTGCAGTTGTCGTACCGTCACCGGCTACGTCTGAAGTTTTTGAAGCAACTTCTTTAACCATCTGTGCACCCATGTTTTCGATAGGGTCTTCAAGTTCGATTTCTTTTGCGACTGTGACACCGTCTTTTGTAACTGTCGGTGCACCAAATTTCTTGTCGATGATTACGTTACGTCCCTTTGGACCTAAAGTAACTTTTACTGCGTTAGCAAGTTTATCAACACCCTTTAAGAGCGCTGACCTTGCTTCTGTATCAAAACTAATGATTTTTGATGCCATAATATTTTTTAACTCCTTTTTTTAGTTTAATTTAAATAATTGCATAAATGTCTGATTCTCTCATGATCAAATATTCTTCGTTATCGAAAGTTACTTCTGTACCGGAATATTTACCATAAAGAATCTTGTCGCCAACTTTTACTTCAAGGGCAGTGACTTTACCATCGTCTGAAACTCTGCCTTTACCTACGGCAACGATAACTCCCTGCATAGGTTTTTCCTTTGCTGTATCGGGAATGATGATACCTGAAGCAGTTTTCTCTTCAGCCTTAGAAGCCAAAACAACAACCCTGTCTGCCAAGGGTTTAATGCTTAATTTACTCATTTGTGAATCCTTTCAATTATTTTAAATTACTGTTAATTAATGATTTATATTATAATATTAGCACTCGTCTAATATTAGTGCTAAAATAGTAAGAATGAATTGAATTGTCAAGCCCATTATTTGGAATTTTGGATAATGAATATACTTAAAATAATGAAAGATCTTGGAACACGGATTTTCACTGATAATAGCGGATTTTCACAGATTATTATTAAGTTTATACTATTATATAAGGATATTCATTGTGTTTTAAACGATTATAAAGAAATTTAGAAATGGGAACTAACATAAGAAAGTTGAAACGAATTTTGTGAATATGCAGCTCTCCGATAAGGTATATGTGCCAAATTGTGAGCAAAGATTTAGAGACGCAGAAGATACGCATTAGAACCGATGAAAAATTATCTCCTGCTTATTTTGATAGTATCAGCAGACTTATACATATTTTTACTTGATGACATTAAAATAACAATCTTGTCTTTTGATTTTAATATTCTTGATTTTGACAAAGTATGCTGCAATAAATTTGTAACATCTATATCAGACATTGCTTTTTTAATTTTGATGCTAAAGACTCCCCATCGAAAATGATTGAGAACATCAATCAATTTATTTTCGGTTATACAAATTATTTCTGTATTTAATCTGTACGAGGACAGATATTTTGGCGAATTGCCGGTTTTGGAATATGTTACAATAGCTTTTGCTATAATATCATTCGCAAGAATAATTGCACTTTTGCATATTGCCTGCAGTTCATTTTCAGAATCCATGCTAACATTAAGAACAGGTTTTCTGTAGATCTCAATTCTTTTGATAATCTTTTCCATAATCTTAACAACGTTTTCAGGGTCAACTCCGACAGATGTCTCTCCTGAAAGCATTACACAGTCTGTACCGTCGAGAATTGAGTTCGCTACATCCGTTGCTTCGGCTCGAGTAGGTATTCTGCTGTTAGTCATGCTTTCGAGCATCTGAGTAGCAGTTATGACTGGTCTCATCAAAGCATTGCATTTCTTTATTATAATTTTCTGTAGAACGGGAACATCTTCGGGAGAAATCTCGACACCCATATCGCCCCGAGCAACCATAATAACGTCAGCGGCTCCAATAATTTCATCTATGTTTTCAATTGCTTCCGGTCTTTCAATCTTTGCGACAATAGGAACTGACTTACCGAATTTAGTTATAAGTTTTCTTAACTGAATAATATCATCGGCTTTTCTTACGAAGCTGAGAGCTACGGCATCAACATTATTTTTCAAACCAAACAGCAAGTCTTCCTTATCCTTTGCTGTTAAGGAGGGAAGCGAAAGTCTTGTATCGGGAAGGTTTATTCCTTTATGCTCTACAAGAATTCCACCTTTTAAAACAACGCATTCAATTTCGTTTACAGATTTTGAAATAACACGCAACCTGATGAGTCCGTCGTCCATCAGAATGAAATCGCCTTTCTTTACGTCCTTTACGAAATGTCTGTATGTAGTTGATATACGGTTTTCATTTCCAATAATATTCTTATCTGTTATAATTATCCGTTTTCCCGGGAAAAGTCTGATTGCTTTATTTTCAAGTTTACCGACACGAATTTTGGGACCCTGTAAATCCTGCATAATTGGAATAAATACATTTGTCCGCTTTGATGCGGTGCGGACGTTATTAATATACTCCAGGTGGGTTTCCCTATCGCCGTGTGAAAAATTAAGTCTTACAACGTCCATTCCTTTTTTTATTAATGATGAAAGTATTTTTACGCCTGAAGAAGCTGGTCCGATTGTGCAAATAATTTTAGTTTTATTTATCATAAAGCAGTATAGTGATTTTAATTATATATTTATTCCTTTTTATAAAATTACCTATTTAATATTTTACATAAAACATGTTAAAAACGAGATGAAGAATTTAAGGAACAAAGTTGTATTTATTACAGGTGCTACAAGCGGAATCGGCAAAGCATGTGCGGAGCATTTTGCGTGGCTTGGAGCGAATTTGCTTATTTGCGGAAGAAGAGCGGAAAGGCTTGAAAAGACTGCTAATGAAATTCACAAGAAGTATAAAGTGAAGGTATTCGCTTTTGAGCTCGACGTAAGGAATTTCGAGGATGTGAAGGAAGCGATAGATATACTTCCGAAAGAATGGAAGAAGATAGAAGTGCTTGTAAACAATGCGGGACTTTCGCGGGGGCTGAATAAAATTCAGGAAGGTATTCTTTCAGACTGGGAAGAGATGATTGATACTAACGTGAAGGGACTGCTGTACGTGACGAAATGCGTATTGCCGCTTATGCTGAAAAATAAGAGGGGACATATAATAAACATCGGTTCTATTGCAGGCAGAGAAATTTATCCCGGAGGGAATGTTTACTGCGCTTCAAAATCTGCCGTGGATTTTATAACGAAAGGAATGAGGGTTGATTTAATTGATAAAGGAATTAAAGTTTCGACAGTTGACCCCGGTCTTGTGAATACAGAGTTTAGTCTTGTAAGGTATCACGGCGATAAGGATAGGGCAAAATCAACATACAAAGGACTGAAACCACTGACGGGAAAGGATATAGCCGAAGTAGTGGTATTCGTTGCTACACGCGATGAGAATCTAAACATTGCACAAGTGACTGTCTTTCCTAAGGCACAGGCATCAGCAACTATATCTTTCAGAAAATAATAATATAATTAACGTTATGAAAAAGTTTATATTTATCATATTAATATTGATGTTTGCATTGCCTATTTATAGTCAATGGTCGTCAAATAATACAGTCAACAATTCAGTTATTGTTGCTCCTAACAATCAAGCAACTCCAAAGATAATTTCGGATAATGACGGAGGAGTGATAATGGTCTGGCAGGATAACCGTACCGGTTCTAGTTCATCTTTCGGTGATATATACACGCAGAGGTTTGACAAGTTTGGGTTTAAGCAATGGGGTGATTCTAACGGGCTGGAAATAGCAGTGAAACCCATTCTTGAGAGATATTACAGTATTTGCACAGACGGAAAGGGCGGAATAGTAATCCTCTGGGAAGATAATCCAAATCCAACGACGACAATAATTAAAGGGCAGAGAGTTTCGAAGAGCGGAATAAAAATGTGGAGCGATACGGGTTACGTTATTGCGGCATATGGAAACAGACAAGCAACACCGAGGGTTGCATACGACAACAACGGCGGATGTTTTTATTCATACTATTCAAGCGAAATATCATCAAACGATTATGAAATCAAGGTGAACAGGCTTGACAGCAACGGAACGAATCAATGGGGAACAGGAAATTATGTGTGTCAGTCACCGGGAAACCCTTCAGATATAAGCGTTTGCCGTACGTCTGACGGCGGATTATTTCTTGTATGGGGCGACCCGAGAAATTCGTTGACGAATGAAACCGACCTTTACATGCAGAAGGTAAATTCTTCGGGTAATGCACTCTGGCAGGTAAACGGACTGCCCTTATGCGTAAGGCGGTTTACGCAGCAGTATCAGAATGTCATGCCGGATAATAACGGCGGAGCTTTTGTTGCGTGGACAGACAGGCGTGATTCAATTTCAAACGATATATACACTGCAAGGGTAAGATGGAATGGAACGTTTCCAATAGTTGATACATCAGCAGCGCTCGTTGTTGATAATTTCGAGCAGTACAGGTCGGAGCTTGCGCCCGATATGAAGGGAGGAGCAATAATAACGTGGTACGATTTCCGCAACGGACCCGAATTTCCTTTTAACATTGATATATACGCGCAGAGAATTGATTCTGCTGTAAATACAAAATGGACGGCAAACGGTGTAAACGTATGCAATGCAGTACTTTCGCAGATTAATCCTGCTATATTATCAGACGGAAATTATGGTGCAATAATATCATGGGATGACAGGCGTGCAGGAACATCGACTTACGACATTTACGCACAGAGGATTGACTCGGCAGGAGTATTGAAATGGGGAGCGGATGACGCACCGATTTCAATAGCAGCGGGAAATCAGTATAAACCTCAAATGGCACCCGTAAACGACGGATTTGTAACTTGTTTTGAAGATACAAGAAATGGAATAAATAATTACGACGTTTTTTGCCAGAGAGCAGATATGAACGGCAATACGCTTGTATTCGTTCAAAATAATTCGGGTATTGTGCCAAAAGAATTTTCGTTGTCGCAGAACTATCCTAATCCGTTTAATCCAAGAACAGTTGTTAGTTTTTCGTTGTCAGTTGTCAGTGATGTTGTGCTGAAAGTTTATGATATAAAAGGACAGGAAGTGGAAACTCTTGTGAATGGGAGAATGCAGGCGGGTAAATATCAGGCGGCATGGGATGGTACGGGTTATCCGAGCGGTGTGTATTTTTGCAGGATGGTAACAGAGGGATATGCGGGGACGATTAAAATGACATTATTGAAATAGTGACAGTTAATTGATTTAATAATAATAGATTTAACCACCAAATCACTAAAAGAAACAAGAAGAGCCTGAAAGGGATTGTATTATCATATACTCTTGAGCTTATGAGTAAGGAATGACAAGAAATCATCTAAAGATAATATTCATACTGGATGAGCTGCCATTTGAAGCTGCTCATGTCATAAGAGATTTCGCAGACTACCTTCTGTCGGTCGCAGAGAACGCTGAAGTGGTATTCGTACGAATCCGACTTCGGTATCTTCCATCGAGAATTAACTCTTGATATATTATAGACATCGTTCTTCCACTTAAACCTTATGATGTCAATCTTCAGGTCGTGAAAGAATGCTATTACTTCTATGGGTTCGAATATCTGGTTTTCCATGCTGTATTATTTATGCCTTATCAAAATATGGTATATATAGGTAAGAAGCAAGTTATAATTGAAGGAGGGGAATAAAGTATCTCACATCTATCCACAACAATTTGAGTTAAGATTGATAATAGAATTAAGGAATGCAATAGACCACGGATTTTCACAGATGGAACAGATTAGCACTGATAGAGATAAGTGAAGAGTTGTGAAAATATTTGATTAGAAGGAGGGAAAGTGCGATTCTGAAGTGTTTATGACTGCTGAGCCTGCTGCAACCGAATCGCAAGCGCAAGTCAGACGCAAGGTAAACGAGAAACATACGAGAACCAACCGAGAAAGTACCTGAAAACGATTTACTTTCTCGTATCGAAAGCCGAATCGAACGAGAGCGCTCGTTAAAACAGATTATTTTCTCGTATAAACAAACAGATTATGTAAAGTGTGTGACTTAATAATTATTTGAATAGAGTAAAATTGAAGTTAGTGTTCTTCAATGTAGTTCAGGTCTTTGCCGAAGGTTTCCTGAAGTTTTGTCATAGATATAAAAGCAATGATTACAGTTATGAATCCTACGAACAAAGCTGAATAAACAATTCCGACTCCGGGCGTTAAATACTGAAACAGGAAGGTTGCGGGTACGACTGCACCGCGGACAAAATTCGGGACGGTAGTAGTAACTGTTGCACGAATATTCACGCCGAACTGCTCTGCTGCGTTTGTAACGAACACAGCCCAGTATCCGCCGGATATACCAAGCAAAAGGCAGAGCGTATAGAAGAATGCTGCGTCGAATTTATTCAGGAACAAATAGACGACGATAAATACAGCTTCGAGTATAATGAACAGACCGATTATCTTCTTTCGTGATTTATAGAACTGGCTTAACGCACCGCTAAGCAGGTCGCCGATTGCAAGACCTATATAACAATACATGACTGCCGTACCTGCCTGAATTTCTACTTTCAGACCAAATGCTTTTGCAAATTCAGGGGAGAAAGTAATAAGTACACCGACGATATACCATATCGGAAGTCCGACAGCGATGCAATGAAGATATTTTATGAAGTTCTTTTTATTAGTAAACAGTTTATGGAATCCGCCTTTGAGGACATCGGATTTCTTAATGGCGCTGTACATACCTGATTCATAAACACCAATACGGAGAATCAGAAGTGCTATACCCATACCGCCGCCAATCATATAAGCCGTACGCCAGTCGAAGTAATCGCCCACGAGAGCGGCGACAACAGCGCCGAAGATGCCTACTGTTGCAACGACCATAGTTCCATAACCGCGTGTTTCCTTTGGCATTACTTCGGATACAAGTGTAATACCAGCGCCGAGTTCACCCGCAAGACCAACGCCTGCAATGAATCTGAGGATTGCGTATTGCGGTAAATCAGTTACGAATCCGTTTGCAAAGTTCGCAATAGAATAAAGAAATATAGAACCAAAGAGAACTGATATTCTTCCTTTTTTATCTCCGAGAATTCCCCATATAATACCACCGATAAGCATTCCGCCCATTTGCATATTGATAAGAAGGACACCATAATCGAATAATTCATGACCGCTGAATCCGAGAGATTTAAGTGATGTGATTCTTACGATGCTAAAAAGAATAAGGTCATAAATATCTACAAAGTATCCGAGTGCAGATACTACAAGAATAGCAGTTATATTTTTCTTGGTTGTGGATACGTCCATATTGTTCTACTTACTTAACAGCAAATTTTAATCAATATACAACTTTGAAATGTTTATGAAAATAGAAAAGTATATGAATGGGAAATTAAATATTCTCGTTTAATATCAAAAGATTCCGCCAATTATAGTGTAAACTTGAAGAGATTTTTTGCCGCAACCATTAACTTCAAAAAATGCTATTACAAATAAAAACTTATTTTAAGGAACTTTATTATTATTAAAAATAAGAAAAAGTACAGGATATTACTAATTGTTTTGAAAAAAGAAATTAATATTCCTACATTTATAGGAAAGCAGATTTAATAGATCATTGTTTTAGAAAACGAATGGAGAATTATTATATCTACAGCACATCAAAGATGCACTTAACAATGCAAGTGGAAACAGCATTCGACGAAACGCCGTCCAGCAAACGTTGCAAAGCACACGGGTGGGGAGTAGTTAACCAGAGCACACAAAAATCAACAATCACAGGAACCGTAACAGACGTCGAAAGAGGAACACCATTAATCGGAGTATATTCAACACTTTGTGAATCAGAAAACACAGTCCAGACAGACAATGTCCGCAACTATACAATGGAAACAACCTTCGTCTGCTTAAGCACATTCGAATTCAGCCTCGAAGGCTACGTAACCCAGTCTATCGAAGGAAAGCGGCGCAGTAGTTCAAAATGCAAAACTGCATAAGGTGTAAAACAGATTTAGAATTTTCTTTCGTTCCCAATATTTATATTGGGAACGGCAGGAATTTAAATTCACATTTGAATAGTACAATCTACAATAGAAATAATCTTTACTTAATTTGCCTAAAAGGACAATTTATTATAGAAGATAACTTTTATAATTATACTTTGTATGAACTATAAACAAAATTGTTTTTGTTTAAAGTATCTGGGGAAACGTATTATATTAATTTTCAGAACGATTATCTATATCAAGAGCAAAATCGACAAAAGAGTCAAAAATGTGAAAGACCATAAATAACTATAAACTAATAATTTAATAAAATGGCAAACAATAAAATAAAGTATTATCCAGTGGGAAATGGAGATACTTCGCTAATTACATTGAAGGATAATTCAACATTCCTTATTGATTGTAATATTCGTGAGTGTGAAAAGGATTCAAATGATAATAATATCTACAATGTAAAAGAAGACCTTTTAAAAAGTATTCAAAAGAGAAATAATAATCCATTCATTGATTTATTTGTTTTATCACATCCTGATCAGGATCATTGCAGAGGTTTTAAAAAGCATTTTTATAGAGGTGATCCTAGAAATTATAGTGATACAAATAGGAAAAATGAAGAAATAATTATAGATGATCTTTGGGTATCATCACTACTATTCACACATGATCAATCTGATGATGCTGGTGCTGTGAGAAATGAAGTAATCAGAAGAGAAAAATTAAGCGGGCCAGAAAGAGAAATAAGAGGCAATAGATTAAGATTAATTGGTTATGATGATGATCAAAGATTTTTAAATGTTATAACCCATACTCCAGGTAATGAGGTGAATCAGTTCAATGGTAAAACTTATAATTATTTCTCTTTTTTTATTCATGCTCCATTTAAGAAGGATTTAATCACATGTAAAGCAGAAGGAAATAATAATTCAGCAAGTATAGTTTTGCAAGCCAGATTTAAAGATAATGATTATGACCCTGATCATTCAACATATGCAATCTTTGGTGGTGATGCTGACCATTATATATGGGATAAAATCATTAGTATATCTGAAGGTAATAACAACTCAAAATATTTGAAATGGGATTTATTTTTAGCGCCACATCACTGTTCATGGACATATTTTAATGATGTTCCATATGAAAATGAAGGAAATAAGTCACCTAAAGATTACTCCATAAAGCTCCTAAATAGATATAGGGAAATAAAAGGTAAAATTGTAGCATCATGTAAGAAAGTATTGAATGAAAAACCAAATCCACCGCATTTTGCTGCCAAAGTCAAATATGTTAGTACATTAGACTCAAGTGATGACTTTTTTGAATTAGCAATTCTTCCAAAAGAATCAGCTCCTGAACCTATTGAATTTATTATAACAAACAATGGTGTCACCAAATCTACTGAGAAAGCAAAAGTTGCAATAACTTCCGGAGGTGCAGGTGGAGCAGCAAGTACAGTTGTTAAAAATGGGAAGTATGTTATATAGTAAAGATTTGAATCTGTTTGAAGGTGAAATACCTCCTTCTATTAATGAAGCAATAGCAGAGATAAAAGAATATTTGCAAATTGACAGTATCCAAATTTTAAGTGTTGATGAATTTAATATAGCAGTTCCAATTGACTTAGAAATAAATTTACCTTCCAAGGGTACGTATGAAAATATTGATATTAGAAGGGTAGAACCAATATTATTAAATATTAGTCTTAAAGGATACCCTACAACTTCTCCAAGAATTAAATCAAATAGAAAAGATTTTCCTTCTACAAAATTATCGCATTTATATGCCGTAAAGAAAGATGCTCCTCCAACTCTATGTTTAGTGAGGGAGAATTTGGATGAGTGGTTTTCAAACAGACGTATTTCAGATTTAGTTTCGGTTGGAAAACAATGGTTTTCAAAAGCTTCAAATGGATTATTATCAGAAGATGCGGATGAATTTGAACCTGTTAGACTTGAAGGGTTTAGAGGATATACAATTTATAGTTATTTAAAGTTAGATAATCAAGTTAAGGAAAATAGAAGACATTTGAGTGATTATCCTTTTTCATATCAATTATTTACAACTAAACTGAATGAATCAAATAGTCCATCATTTAAAAGATTGGACTTAAATATTACGCCACAAATATTTGACGAACTTTATCGACTTGTTCTAGATAAAAATATGAAGGTATTGAATAATAAAGAAAACTCTGAGAAACTGGATATTCCATTAATGGGATTATTAATCTGGAGTGATTCAGACAATAAAATCAGCTCATATTCAACTTCATTACCTAAAAAATATAGGGAATTAGAAACATTTACAGAAACTAATCGGGTTTCAATAAAAGAGCCTATTAAAAAATATCTAGAAGACAATATATTCGTAAATAACTTGACTTCATTTATTCCAATTATTATAGCAATAAAAAGACCTAAGAAACTAATTGGATTTGAATCGGACATTGAGTTCTTTCATTTCGTAATTGATGTTGGCAAAGATTCAATTAAAGATGGTACAATTACACCTGAAACTGAAGTGTTTTTTCAGTCACATCGAGAAATAATAAACAGTAGCTTAGCTCAAAAATTAAGCGTAAGCAGTAATCAAGAAAAAACAATAGTTATTGGTGCAGGTGCATTGGGTTCTAAATTACTTTTTCATTTTGCGAGAAGAGGGAATTTCAACCTTATGGCAATTGACAATGATAAGTTTAGTCCCCATAACATTGTTAGACATGACTTATTTATGGAAAGTTCAGGAATGAATAAGGCTAAAGCAGTTATTGGAAAGATAAAAGGTTTTATAGATGATAATGAATCTTTACAACACTACGAAAGAAGTCTATTCAATATAGATAAAGAATTATTAAAAGGCTATCAATGGTTAATAGACACTAGTGCTTCCTTAAATGTTCAGAACTGGTTAGTGAATAGTAATTTAAATGAAATTCCCAATAGGGCTAGGACTGAAATTGCCTATAAAGGAAATCTTGGTTTTTTATATATTGAAGGAGAAAATCAAAATCCTAGATTAGATGACTTAGTGAATTACGTATATTTTCTAGCTATACAAAACAGAATTATTTCAGAATGGTTAGTTGAAGAAAGTAAGAAAAGGGAAGGTAATGATTACGATATTGTTGATATTGGCATTGGCTGTAATTCTCCCACTGTTATAATGTCAAATGATTCGATGTCCTTTCATGCAGCTATTTTCTCTAAAATATTAAATAACGAATTTGATAGAAAGAGCATAGGTAATAATGGATTTCTTAATATATCCTATATTTCTACAGATGGTTCTAAAATAAACTCTAATAGTTGTCTTTTCCCAAAATTAGATATGTATCAGTGTCAAAATAATTCAGGATGGGAAATTAGACTTGTAAAAAGTGTTCTTGATACTTTGAAACGCGAAGCAAAGAGACACAGAAAAAATGAAACAGGCGGGGTTTTTATTGGCATTTGTAACTATAAAACTAAGACAATTCATGTATTTGACACAATTATAGCTCCACGAGATAGTAAGCATTCTTCTGCATATTTCTATAGAGGAATTGAGAATTTACCTGAACAAGTAAAATATATTAAAGAAATAACTGGTGGTATGATTGGTTATATAGGTGAATGGCATACGCATCCAATGGGGCTTGATTCATTAAGTAGTGTAGACATGGCAGCAGTAGAAAAATTAAAACCATTAAATGATAGATACCCAATACCAACTTTTATCTCTGTATTGTCTAAAGAAAAATATTTACCTTTTGTCTTTTAAATAAATATTAATAAATAAATGAAAGAACTATTAGATAAATTATCGTCATACAACATTTTTAATTATTTGCTGCCAGGAGTTATTTATGTTGTGATGTTAAGTAAGATAAGTCATTTTGATTTAGTACAGAAGGATATAATAACAGGAGTTTTCCTTTATTATTTTATAGGTCTTATTATAAGTAGAGTAGGTTCTTTATTTATTGAGCCATTTCTTAAATGGTTAAAATTCTTAAATTTTTCAGAATATAATAAATTTGTTATCGCATCAAAACAAGATTCCAAAATTGAATTATTTTCTGAAGTAAATAATATGTATAGGACAATGTGTTCATTATTTCTTCTTTTGATAATAGCAAAATTATATGAAGCATTTCTTGCGGAATCTCCTATCTTCTATGAATATGGTTTATTTGTATTCATTATAGCATTGTTGTTGTTATTCTTATTCTCTTATAGAAAGCAAACAAAATACATAACAAAGAGAGTCGACTCAACTATTTTGAAACATAATATTCTTTGACTATTCAACGAATTACATAGTTGATTTTCTCTCCTTCCCAAATTCTATCTGTTTGTTCTAAGCAGTAAAAAGGAGGAAGTAAATAGAATTATACACTTTATTTCAGGTTATGCTTTGCGAAGGTGAGAAAAAGTAATATAGCACTTTAAATGTATATATAGTATTTTATAATAGATGTAATTGAGTTAATAACTGGCAAAACGGAAAATATAACTGTTCAGAAAACTCTGATAATAAACTGAAACGAATGACTTTAAGTTGGAATGAAATAAAAGACAGAGCATTAAAGTTCTCAAATGAATGGGCTGATACTTCAAATGAAGAAGCAGACGCTAAACCATTTTTAGTTGAGTTTTTTAATGTCTTTGGTATTACGAGAAAACGAGTTTCTACTTTTGAACATAGAGTAAAGAAACTTGATGATAAGGACGGATACATTGACCTTCTCTGGAAGGGGACGATTTTAGTTGAGATGAAAAGCCGGGGCAAAAATCTCGACAAAGCATACGGGCAAGCAATCGATTACACTCACGGACTTAAAGAGCACGAACTACCAAAATACATTCTCATTTCCGACTTTGAACATTTCCGGCTTTACGACCTTGAAGAAAACAAAACTGTTGATTTCAAACTCAACGACCTTGTAAACAATGTTCAGCACTTTGGTTATTTATTAGGCTATCAGAAGAAAGTTTATAAAGAGCAAGACCCTGCAAATATAAAAGCAGCGGAATTAATGGGTAAACTTCACGACAGACTTAAAGAAATTGGATATTCAGGTCACTCTTTGGAGGTTTATCTTGTTCGTGTACTGTTTTGCCTTTTTGCCGAAGACACAACCATTTTCAACAAACAACAATTTCAGGAATACATCGAACAGCGCACCAATGAAGACGGAAGCGACCTTGCAGCCAAACTGCAAGAACTTTTTCAAGTGCTCAACACACCAAAAGAAAACCGCTTTAATAATCTTGATGAACAGCTTGCAGATTTTCCTTACATAAACGGAAAGCTTTTTGAAGAGATATTGCCTACGGCAAGCTTTGACAGCAAAATGAGGCAAGTACTTTTGGAATGTTCATACATTGACTGGAGCAAAATATCGCCAGCCATTTTCGGCTCGATGTTTCAAAGTGTTATGAACCCAAAAGAACGCAGAAACCTTGGAGCACATTACACGAGCGAAACAAACATACTGAAACTGATTAAGCCGCTTTTCCTTGATGAACTCTGGAGTGAATTTGAAAGTTTAAGAAACAATAAGAACAAACTTCCGGAATTTCATAAAAAACTAAGCTCCCTCAAATTTCTTGACCCTGCTTGCGGATGCGGAAACTTTCTGGTTATCACTTACAGGGAGTTACGACTTTTAGAATTTGAAGTTTTAAAGGCGCTTGACAAATCAGGGCAAAAGTTTTTAGACGTCAGCCAAATATTATGGATAGACGTTGACCAATTCAGCGGGATTGAATACGAAGAGTTTCCTGTAAGAATTGCAGAAGTTGCGATGTGGCTAATAGACCACCAAATGAATATGCTTGTCAGCAGTGAGTTTGGTCAATACTTTGTGCGCCTGCCGCTAAAGAAATCTGCAAACATAGTTCACGGTAATGCTTTGCAGTTGGATTGGAGAGACCTAAACAAAAAGCAGAACATTGAAGTAGAATCAAAGGATACTACAGTAGTCTTGAGGGAACCTGCGTTTGAATATACAACAGTAAACATTAAAACTGAGAATCTTACAATTATTGATGAAAGAGAAAAGGAAATAAAATCAATTTTGCAACCAAACTACTTTGATTATATAATTGGTAATCCACCCTTTATTGGAAAATCAAATCAAAATGCTACTCAGAAAGCGGATATGGAGAAAGTATTTGCCGGAGTAAAAGGTGCAGGAGTTTTGGATTATGTAGCAGCCTGGTATCTTAAAGCAGCTCAGTTAATTCAAAATACTAAAACTAAAGTTGCTTTTGTTTCTACAAACTCAATTACACAAGGTGAACAGATAAGTATTTTGTGGAACCTACTATTTATTCATTACAAAATCAAAATTCATTTTGCACACCGCACATTTAGCTGGAGAAATGAAGCTAAAGGTAATGCGGCTGTACATGTTGTTATAATTGGTTTTGCAGCATATGACACTGCTTATAAAATAATTTATGAATACGATAACATTAAAGGCGAACCGCATGAAATTAAGGCAAGAAATATTAATCCTTATTTGGTAGAAGGAAAGGACTTTGCATTAATATCAAGAACAAAGCCAATATGTGATGTGCCTGAAATGTTGTATGGAAACAAAATCGTTGATGGCGGCTTTTATCTTTTTACTGACTTAGAGAAAGATGATTTTATTAAAAAGGAACCTTATGCTGAAAAGTTTCTCAAACCTATTTTGTCAGGGGATGAATTTATAAATGGTAGAAATAGATGGATATTATATTTAGCAGACATAGAACCTAACGAGATAAGAAAATTACCATTCGTTAAAGATAGAATTGAAAGTGTAGCTAAATACAGAGCATTAAGCACAAAAATGCAAACAAGAGAAACTTCAAAAACACCTACACTATTTGCTGAACCGAGACAACCTAAAAGTAATTTCTTGTTGATACCAAGAACATCATCAGAGAATCGAAAATATTTGCCATTAGGGTTTTACACTAAAGATTTCATTGTGAATGATAGTTGCACAGCTTTACCAGAAGCAACTTTATATCATTTTGGTTTACTTAGTTCACTAATGCACATAGCTTGGGTTAAATACACTTGTGGCAGACTAAAAAGTGATTATAGATATTCAAATACGATTGTTTATAACAACTATCCTTGGCCAGATAATCCAAGCGAAAAGCAAATAAATGCTATTGAAGCAGCAGCTCAAAAAGTATTAGATATAAGAACCGATTTCCCCAATAGTTCATTAGCTGATTTATACGGACCTCAATCAGTGCCGCCATCCTTATTAAAAGCACACAACGAGTTAGACAAGGCTGTTGACCTGGCTTACAGAGCACAGCCATTTGCGAACGAAGCAAACAGAATGGTATTTCTCTTTGAGCTTTATGAGAAATATACAGCAGACCTTTTTACTAAGGAGAAACTTAAAAAGAAGAAAAAGTCGAGTTGATAGCGATAGAACGTATCCAAAAACATTATTTCAGGTAATTAACTCAATCACGCCACTCTATTCTTCATTATCATTGATGCTCTATGGAAACAGTTAAAACAGCGGGACGCTTGGCAAAGAAAGCGGAGTGTATAAACTTGAGAAATACACGCAATACTCAAAGCATTTCGAAATAACTTCATTTATTATCAGAGATGTGACGGTACTTATTGATATAAATTGTAAATACATACAATTAACACTATATTTGTGAAGAAGAAACATTTAATACCTTATTGAAACTTTATTAAGAAAATATCATAATAAATTTTCAGCCTTATAAACGTGTTTCCCAACTTAATAAAACGATAAGACTGAAAATATATCTAACCATTTAAAGCAATAATCATAATATTAAATAATGGAAACCAGAAACCATTTCAAAAACGGGGCGAATCCGAAAAGCCTAATGAGTAGGGAATAAATGAAAGAAGATTATGAAAACATTATTAGGAATTACCAATGTAATTTTTATTCTATTGTTCTTATTTATACTTACCGCTTGTAATAATAATCCAACAGGTCCATCAAACCCAGTAATAGACCCATTTAGCAATGGCGGGACTGAAAGGAATATGATTGTTATTATGAGCGATATGCACCTTGGTGCTGATCTCTCTTATGCTGAGTGCAAGAATAACCTTCCGGCACTTGAAAAACTGATTAAGCAGATAAAAGTTTCTCCGAATGTTAAAGAACTTGTTATCGGCGGAGATTTGGTTGATGAATGGTTTGTACCCGCTACGACTAATACTTACGAGGGTGGAGGTCAGTCCGGTTTTGTTACACGGCTTGCCGCAACCAACAGCGGAGTATTTGCTGCATTGAATAGTATTATTCAGGAAGGGCTGATATTAGTTACTTATGTTCCGGGCAATCACGATATTGCAATTACGGCGGCAAGTATTGAAAGTATTCTTCCGGGAATAAATCAGGCACGCGATGCCGTGCTGGGTTTAGGTACTTATTCTCCTGTTGGTCAGCCTAAAATTGCCATTGAACACGGACATCGCTACAATTTCTTCTGTGCTCCGGACCCGATATCTAACCAAACTATTGCACCGGGCACCATATTGCCTCCTGGATATTTTTTCACTAGAATAGCAGCTCTTGCTTATAAACAGGGGAATCCTGCACCTGGCGATACTACACCGATTGTTACACAAAACACTTCGGGCGGTACTTCACAGGATTTACTTTATCGTTACTGGAAAGACTGGTATATGACACTGGGAATGTTCCCGATTTCTAATAGATTTGATGAGAATCTTATTGTAACGAATATGAATGGATTCACAGGAACATTTAAGATAAACGACCTTGTTCCTTTTCAGTTAACTCCGGGCGGATTTATAGATGTGAATCTTTACAATGGTAGTCAGGATAACTGGGAGCCAAGGCAAACACAAAATAGTGTGCCTGTTCATATTGATGCACCAATAGCAATCGATTCAGTTAATTCAAATACATATACCGACTATCAGTCATCTATGCAGTACTTTATGAATCCAAACTCAAATAAAAGACTTGTTGTTTTTGGTCATACTCACATACCTTTGATTTCTACGTATCTGAATATTACTAATGAGAAATGTGTTTATGCGAATTCAGGAACGTGGATTGATAATAATCCAAACATGACATCAAGACATTTTATAGTCATAACTCCACAGGACGCCGGTGCTTCTTCACAAACCTTAGTAAAACTTTACAATTACGAGAATGAAGTTGTGACTAAAATGAATGAAAACTCTTTGAGATTGTAACTATAAGCATTTGAGGTTTATTTAATTTCGATAGATAACAAAGTGCAGAAGTGATAAGGATTTCAAAAATTCATTATTATTGCTGCACTTTTTAAAATAATAATAAATGGAGACCAGAAACCATTTCAATAACGGGGCGAATCCGAAAAGCCTTATGAGTAGGGGATAAATTAAAGAATATGCTGAAATCATTATTGAGAATTACCAACGTAATTTTTGTTCTGTTGTTCTTATTTATACTTACAGCCTGCAATAATTCAGACCCAACAGGCCCTTCGAACTCCGGAATAAATCCGTTTAGTAATGGAGGGACTGAAAGGAATATGATTGTTGTTATGAGCGATATGCATCTTGGTGCAGACCTCACTTACGCTCAGTGCAAGAATAACCTTCCGGCTCTTGAAAAATTGATTAAACAAATAAAAGTTTCACCGAATGTTAAAGAACTTGTTATAGGCGGCGATTTAGTTGATGAATGGTTTGTGCCTGCTACGACAAATACATATCAGGGTTCAGATCAGGTTTCTTTTGTAAGGAATATTGCTTCAGCCAATAGTGGTGTGTTTACTGCATTAAATAGTATAATTCAGGAAGGACTGATTAGAGTCACATATCTTCCGGGCAATCACGATTTAGCAATTACGGCGGCAAGTATCGAAGGTGTTCTTCCCGGAATAAATCAGGCACGTGATGCTGAGGGTGTAGGTACTTATTCTCCTGTAGGACTGCCTAAAATTGCAATAGAGCACGGTAACCGATACAATTTCATTGCTTCTCCGGATCCTATATCTAACCAGACTATTGCACCGGGCACAATTTTACCTCCGGGGTATTTTTTCACAAGATTAGCAGCCCTCTCCATTACACAGGGAAATCCTCATCCTGGTGATACGACACCTGTTATCACTCCAAACACTTCGGGCGGTAATTCGCAGCTTTTACTTTATAATTACTGGATGTCGTGGTATATAACTTTGCATCTATACCCGATAACAAATAGGTTTAATGAGAATATTATTATAACCAATGTTAATGGATTTACAGGTTCATATAAATTTAATGACCTTGTTCCTTTTCAATTAACTCCGGGTGGTTTTATAAATGTGAACCTTTTCAACGGGATTCAGGATACCTGGGAAGCAAGACAAACCCGAAACAATGTGCCTGTACATATTCCTATTGTTACTGCAATGGATTCAGCTAATTCAAACACTTTTATAGACTATCAGACATCTCTGCAATATTTTATGAATCAAGCCTCAGATAAAAGACTTGTAGTATTTGGTCATACTCATTCGGCTAAAATTTCTGTGTATCAGAATTATCTTAATGAGAAATGTGTGTATGCGAATTCGGGAACATGGATTGACAATAATCCGGGAGCCGGAAGTACAACGATGAACTTTGTTGTAATAACACCACAGAGTGCTGATCCATCTTCGCAAACGTACGTAAAACTTTACAACTTTATGAATGAAGTTGTGACTAAGATGGATGAAAACTCATTGAGATTTTAGGGCTAAACCTAAATCACAATTAGAAAAGTCGCGGAGGTTTCAAATGAATAAGGAAGTAAGAAACTTGTGATACGTGATTAGATCAAGAGATATCACCACTAAGGTCACGACGTAACCTATGGCTACAAACAAATAGGAACATTGAAACAGATTAACCGCAGAGGACACAGAGAACGCAGAGTAAACAGATTATTTTATTGTTGGAAATAAATATTTAACGCAAAGCACGCAAAGAAGGCAGAGGTCGCAAAGAGAGCAAAAGAATTATTCTACATATTAAAATTGTAAATATTTAGAGTTTTTATTTTGCAAAAAGTTTGTTTTTATTACAACATTATTCCGGATAGTAGCACTAAGAAAAACAGAAGATTTCAGGGCACTTAGAAAACTAAGAACACTAAGAATAGAATATTATAGACCAAAAATATGAAATTTAATTTCTTTACTCCTTCCCAATTGGAACATGGGAAGGAGAATGAGATATTTCTTAAAACCCCCTCACTCCCGTCTCTTATTTCTTATCATCGAGGCGCCTATGGATATTGCAAGGATGAAAGGCGAAATGTAATGGAATCATATGTTCAATATCCTTAATTTCATTCAAAACAATCGCATTTAGCGAAGGAGCCACATGACTCATAGAAGTAAAAGAATGAAGAAAGATGATGGGGATGGATTTCAAATAGTATTAACAATTGTGTTAAAAATAAATTCTATCATTATGTATAAATATAGATTCGTAAATATAGTTATCATCCTGTTATTAGTTGTAATATTATACTCTTGTACGGATAATCCAACGGAACCTAAGCCGGAACCGAAACAATATATTCCTGTCGATACTGCACGCATGTATGATTGGACTTATAAAACTGGGACTTTCCCTACAAATGATTACTATGTTTTGGATACCTCGAATATATACTTCGCAACTGGGGGGATAGCAGTTAAATACGATGGAAATCAATTCATTACCTTAAATATGGGAGATAATAGATTCTATGCTCAAACTGTTTCACCATTAGATAAAGAGTGTGTCTTTTTTGGAGGTGAGAAAAGAGGGGTAAACTTTGATTATATTCCCGTAGTAAAAAGATATATGAATGGAGTTGTAGATACTTACGTTCTTCCATCCGATACTAATGACGCCATTTATACTTTGTTTGCTATATCACAGGAGAAATTTTGGGCTATTAGCCGCAGGGGGGTAGCATATTATTACGACAATGGAAACATTAAGGTATTTAATTCAAAGAAGTTCAGGTCATTTCATATATTCAATTCCTGAGGGAAGATTATTGCTTTTTATTAACAGTTGGTATTCGGAAACATCTAAAAGTGTTACAACAGTGAAAGAGCTAATCAATGATAATATTATTGATATTTCATCAGACACGCTTAATTATCATGATGCGAAATTAATATATCAGGTAAGTCAAGATATAATAACAATGAGAGAAAAAGGAAATCTTTATTATTTTAATGGATACAATTGGATAAAATTCTTTAATATTACTGACCTTGATCCATATTTCACAAGGGGGTTTTTGGCTGTTGGAGGAAAGTCAAGGAGTGAGTTTATGTTTATAGCTTCTTCAATGGGATATCCCTTATTGCTTAAGGATAACAAATGGTCTTGTGAAATTTTTTATGATTTCGGTCCCGGAGGTTATACCCATCCAAGGTTGTTTTTCTACAATGATAGAATTTATTTTATTACACAAAATTATCAAGCATATATAACACATCTGTATAAAGGAAAATTAAAAAATAAATAAATTTAAAACTAAAGATATGACTCTACTCCAGTCTTTTATTCCTTACCATTGATGCACCTATGGAAGCAGCGAGAACGACGATAATTACTATTAACGATAGCACGGTTGAGATGTGTACTACTCCTGATATGAGCATCTTTATTCCGATGAACACAAGAATTATAGAGAGTCCCATCTTTAAATAATGGAACTTATCCATAAATCCTGAAAGAGCGAAGTACAAAGCACGAAGTCCAAGTATTGCGAATGCGTTTGAAGTAAAAACGATAAACGGGTCGTGGGTTATTGCAAGTATTGCGGGAATAGAATCGAATGCAAAGATTAAATCGGTAGTTTCAACAACAATAAGCACAATGAACAGGGGAGTAGCAAATAGTTTACCCTTCCTAATAAAAAATTTGTCTTTATGGTATTCGGGAGTGACGGGTATGAACTTCTTTACAAACTTAACCACGGGATTTTTTTCAGGATGAACCTTTTCGTCTTTCTGGAATGCCATTTTAAGCCCAGCGACGATAAGGAACAATCCAAAGATTATAATTATCCAGCTGAACTTTGCTATAAGTGCCGTTCCGATAAAAATCAGTATTGCCCTCATAACTAAAGCCCCGAAAATACCCCAGAAAAGAACTTTATGCTGGTATTTTTTGGGAACATCGAAGAAATTAAAAAGCAGTATGAAGACAAAGATATTATCCACGCTTAAAGATTTTTCGAGCAAATATCCCGTAAGAAATTCGAGACCTTTCTGATGGTCCCAGAGATAAAATACAACCGCATTGAAGGCGAGAGAAAGAGCGACCCAAACGGCACTTGTAATTAAAGCTTCCTTAACTGAAATTTCATGCTGTTTTTTATTGAACACACCAAGGTCGAGAGCAAGCATCAAAATAAGAAAAGCAACAAACGCAGCCCAGTGCCATAAAGTTATTTCAAACACTATAAATCTCCCTTCAATGGTCTTATGACTATATCTTCAATTAATACTTTTTTGGGCTGCTCGAAAACTTGCAATGTAATCTTAGCAATATCTTCGGGTGACATCATTCTGTTCCTGTTTTTCTGGCGTGTTTTTGCGTCCCACATTGTTGTTTCTGTTACTCCGGGAAATATATTAGTAACTTTTATGTTATATTTTCTGACTTCTTTTCTTACGCAGTTTGAAAGAGCGAGTAATCCAGCTTTTGATGCCGAATAAACAGAGCTATCAATAAAAACAGTATTAGCAGAAACAGAATTTATGTTAATGATATGACCTCTCTTTTTCTTAATCATCGGTTTCATAACAGATTTCATGGTGAGAAAGGAACCTCGCAGATTAATATTCATAATGTAATCAAAATCGAAAACTTTAGTATCAAGAAAACTTTTAAAAGCAGTGACACCAGCGTTGTTTACGAGGCAGTCAATTCTTCCATAATTTTCGATAATTCTCTTTGCGGTAGAATTTACTGATCTTTCAGAAGCAACATTACAGACGAATGCCATAGCTTCACGGCCTGCAAATTTAATCTCATTAACAATGCTCACAAGTCTTGATTTCCTTCTTGCGGTTACAACGACTATATAACCCGCTTTAGAAAACTGCATTGCAATTTCTTTTCCTATACCGGTTGAAGCACCGGTAACCCACACTACTTTTATATTATTCATACAGTTATATTTTCAGTTACAATGCAGAACCATTACATTACCATTCCACCGTCAACCATAATCACCTGTCCTGTTATGTAATCTGCTTTTGGTGATGCAAGGAACGTAACAACACCTGCAACTTCTTCAGGCTTAGTTGAGCGTTTCAGAGGAATTACGTTTAAGAACGCTGCTTTCTGTTCATCTGTCAGTATATGTGTCATTTCAGTCTCTACAAATCCGGGAGCTACACAGTTTACTGTAACATTTCTTCCTCCAAGTTCTTTTGCTATTGATTTAGTCAGGCCTATCATACCAGCTTTTGAGGCAGCATAATTCGCCTGACCCGCATTGCCCATTACTCCGACGACTGAACCGATATTAATAATTTTACCGCTTCTTTGTTTTGCCATTATCTTTGAAACCGCTTTAATGGTGTTAAAAGTCCCTTTAAGGTTTACTTTAAGAACTAAATCCCAATCTTCTTCTGTCATTCTTAGAAGTAAACGGTCGCGTGTTATTCCTGCGTTATTAACAAGTATATCAAGACTTCCGTATTCTTTAACAGTTTCATCTATTGCTTTTTGAACTCCGTCAGTATCAGTTACATCAACAATCTTTCCGGTAACTTTCATACTGTTATTAACTTTTTCCTGAATATACTTGTCAAAGTCTTCTGGAAAAACTTTATCATAAGCAATAACGATAGATCCTTCATTCAGTAAGTCTGATACTATAGCACGCCCGATACCTCTGCCGCCTCCTGTTACAACTGCCACTTTGTTTTGTAAACTGCCCATTTGATTTATTAATGATTTATAAAATGTAATCTTTCATCTTTACGCAAAAGAGCTGCTTCCAAAATAAAAGTCTGACCATTTATCAGGTCAGAATCTTCCGATGCAAGAAACGCAACAAAGTCAGCTACTTTATTTGGATTTGCTGCTTTTACTCTTTTACTCTTAAATATTTTGTCCTTTACCTCTTCGCTTAGTGTTGAGGTCATGTCAGATTCTACAAAACCCGGCGCAACAACATTAACCTGAATATTATGTGCTGCTAATTCTTTTGAAATTGCTTTTGTTAAACCAATCTGTCCTGCTTTTGAAGCAGCATAGTTTGACTGCCCTGCATTGCCGGAAGTACCAACTATTGAACTCATATTAATGATTTTACCTCTGTGTACTTTAACCATATTTCTTGCCACTTCCTTACAGAACAGAAAAGTTCCTTTCAGGTTTGTATCAATCACACTATCCCAGTCTTTTTCTTTCATTCGCATAATTAATGTATCTTTTGTAATACCTGCATTGTTTATAAGCACATCAATCTTTTTAAATTTCTTAACTACATTTTGCACTACCTGTTTTACCCGCTTACCGTCAGCTGAATCGCACTTAAAATAATGTATATTTCTTGGTTTAAAGAATCTATGGTCAATTCTATTCTTGTAAGTAATTACAACTTTTGCATTAAGCTGCTCAAACTTCACTGCCATTGCACGTCCGATACCTCTTGAACCGCCTGTTATAAAAACCACTTTTCCAGTAAAGTCATACATTATGAGAATCTCTTCTTGTGTTTATAGTGCTTCTGATAGTATTCATTCAAATAAGCATATCCATCAGCACCGAGAATAAAAGTAATCTCTTCAGTCATTGCTTCAAATACAGTCTGTGAAAAGTTTTCTTTCTTGAGGATACCGCAGTAATCGAGTTTCGTTGAATGTTCATCATCATAAGTTAGAACGTTTTCAATTATAGTAAGAGGATACATAATACAGTATTTCGGCTTTATAGCCCACTTGTGCATGTGATTGTCATTAGCAGCAACCTGTATTGAACAAAATCCTCTTTTATCCTTGAAGACGCACTGCGTATTTCCCTGCGGAGTATCGTAAACCTCAGTGCCTACTGCCCATCCGGAAGGGAAGTCAGTATCTTCTTCAAATTCAGTTTCAAACCATTTAGATGTATCTTTTGGCTGATTCTCATCCATAACAGCTTTTATCTCATTCTCGAATTTCATTATAATTTCTTTGAACGGTTTGTCCATAAGGACTCCCCAGTCGCAGCACTGTCCGTGGCATATTTTTACATTACATCCCGGAACGAATCCCTGAGTAAATATGACGGGGTCTATCTGTATTCCATTGTATTCAATCGGATATTCTTTCATTCATTATGTTTAAATATTTTTAATATCTTCAAATGCTGATATATTATACACTTCAGCGTTTGGTTCTATCTTCTTAATAAGACCAGTAAGAACTTTTCCCGAGCCGATTTCATAAAACTTTGTAACGCCGTCCTTTATCATGTTTCTTATGAGACTTTCCCACCTCACAGGAGAAACAAGTTGTCTTGAGAGTGCATCACGGATTTCATCCTTACTCAAAACAGGAACAGCATCAGTATTTGTATAAACTGGAATTGCTGCGTCGATAAAATCAGTATTTTGAAGAGCAGTTCTAAGCTCATTGTCCGATGTCTTCATTAATTCCGAATGGAATGCACCGCTTACTTCGAGTTTTTTTGCAAGCCGGCATTTATAAGGTTCGCCCTTAGCAATCTCAACTGCTTTATCAATAGCTGCGATATCGCCTGAAACAACAATCTGTCCGGGACAGTTGAAGTT
>JBAYUG010000040.1:0-31417 GCA_041675325.1 Kapaibacterium sp. (SeqCode) | reverse complement strand
TTCTACAGGATGAATGCAGGCAGTTACAATAGTATAAAACGTATGGTTGTTCTTAAATAAATTATATTACTTTCACCACTCAGGCTTTGCGTCTGAGTGGTGAATTTTATTCCTTTTACTCTCTTACCAATTCTGCTTTCTGAATAACATAAACCGGATAGGAAATAACTTCATTCTCACCTGAGCCTGTTGTATTTGATTTACTTTTCTGTGCAGATGTTACTTCAGCGTTTATTATCCCATTCTTTAGTTCATACCTTGAGCTTAATAAGATATTCTTGGTTTCAAAAAATGAGTTAAACTGGTTATCGCCAAAGAAGAAATCTATTAATATAGTATTTTCTTCGTCGAGAACCCACTTGCCATTATCAGCATCTTCAGCAATCATGAAGTAGTTCTTCTCCATTTTGGAAGCACCATCGCCGTAAGTAGTTTTCCATGAATACTTATTCGGAGTATCTGTTTTTGAGATGGAAATATACATATTTACTTCGCTCGATTTGCCGGCAGTAATTATTAGGAGCTTGCCTTTCCAGTTACCGAGCCATTCTGATTCATTAAAAATGTTTTTGTTCTGCGAAAAAGATGCTGATGAAACTAACAGCAGAAATAACAGCATTGTAAGTTTTTTCATATTTTATAGTTTAATTTTATGATAAATATATTTCTTTGGAACAAAGATATTTGTTATCTAATTAAAGTGCAAATTAAAAAACTTCTGCATATTCATTGTTTATTTTAAGTAATTAATTTAAAAACTACGATCTCTATTATTTTGAAATAGCTAAGATGTTCCATGAGTTAATTATACATTGAACTATTACTGAAATACAGGTTTTGTAGCTGGATGGAAAGGGTTAATATACAGAACTACAACAGGAGGAGTGATGTTTATTCCTCCTCCGATAATTACTCCGGATAATTTCAAGTTATATCAAAACTATCCGAATCCGTTTAATCCGATAACGACAATAAAGTTTGACGTGCCTCGTTCGTCGTCAGTAAAAATTTCTGTTTTCGATGTATCAGTTAAACAAATGGAAACAATTGTGAATGAGCAGTTTCAGGCGGGGACATACAGTACGCAGTGGAATGCATCTGGATATTCGAGCGGGATTTATTTTTACACTTTAATAACAAATGGTTATACCGAAACGAAGAAGATGCTGATGGTGAAGTGAGAATTCACGCTTAATTTTCAAGCAAAACGCAGTTGGGAATTAGGACGGTGGAGAAGTGTGTGGATTTTTTCGGTTTTGTGAAAGTAAGGCAATTAAACAAATAACTTATAATTCGCCTAATATTTTAATAAAGAAAAACTACTAATAAAATTTCAAAAGATCAAGAAATTATTTGATATTTTTTGCAAAATATTTTTCGTTTCTATAAAATAATTATCCAAAAATCAAGCTTGATGTATGACACATAGATAGACATTTTTCGAAAAGATTTGTGTAATAAATTGACAAATAACCCGCTCCTTCTGCCTGAGAAGTTGCCCTCACACCTGATTAAAAGGCAAAGGCAGAAGAAACGGGTTTTATTTTTTCATTTCGGGATTTTAAATCAATAAATACTCTTCAAAGGGTTTTTGATTTAAGCCTTAAACTATTGCTTACAACAGAAATAGAGCTAAATGTCATTGCTGCACCTGCTACCATGGGATTTAATAAAAATCCCCAGAAAGGATATAAAAGACCGGCGGCTATTGGTATTCCTATCAGATTATATATAAATGCCCAGAATAAATTTTGCCGGATAGTCTGCACCGTAAGCCGTGAGAGTCTTATTGCCTCGGGTATTAACTGAAGATCGGAAGAGATAATTGTCATTTTTGCAACATCTATCGCTATATCAGAGCCTTTTCCCATAGCTATACTTACATCAGCTTGCGCCAGCGCGTGGGAATCATTTATACCGTCTCCAACCATTGCAACAATTTTTCCTTTGCTTTGTAATTCTTTAATAAATTCTGCCTTGTCTGAAGGCATTACTTCTGCTTTATAGTTTTTAATCCCGACTTTTTCTGCAACGGCTTTTGCGGTTTGTTTATTATCACCTGTTAGCATATAAACTTCAATATATTGACTCTGCAATTTTTTAACTGCTTTGATTGACGTTTCTTTTATCTTATCTGCAATTGCTATCACGGCAAATAACCTGTTCTCTCCGGTAAAATATATAACTGTATTTGCTTTATTTTCAAAATCCGATGCTTTAAGTATTATCTCTTCGGTAAAATCAATGTTTTTTAACTCCATTAGCTTTTTGTTGCCAACATTGTATTCAATTCCATTTAGTAATGCAGTAATCCCAAGTCCGGGTTTACTTTCAAATTTTTCAAGCTGTAAGTGCGGGATATTTTCAGATTCTAATTCCGCTTTTACCGCATCTGCGAGCGGGTGTTCCGACACAGATTCCATGGCAAGCAATATTTGTTTTAAGTTTATTTGTTCATTTTCTTTTACATACCATACAAAATCTGTGACTTCCGGTTTTCCTTCTGTAATGGTTCCTGTTTTATCGAGAATTACGGCATTAATTTTATGAGCCAGTTCAAGATTTTCAGCGTCTTTAATTAAAATCCCTTTTTCGGCACCTTTTCCTATCCCGACCATTATAGCTGTTGGCGTTGCAAGTCCTAAAGCGCAGGGGCAAGCAATAACCAGAACGGTCACTAATGCAAGTAATGCGTGTGTAATTGCATTATCACCTCCGAAAAATATCCAGGTTAAAAAGCTTATAATTGAAATAATGATTACTATGGGTACAAAAATACCGGCTACTTTGTCAACAAGCTTTTGTACGGGGGCTTTGCTGCCCTGAGCTTCCTGAACCATTTTAATTATTTGTGCGAGTACAGTTTCGTTTCCCACTTTCTTTGCAATAAACCTGAAACTGCCTCTCTGGTTTATTGTTCCTGCAAATACTTTGTCGCCTTTTGTTCTTTCTGCGGGCAATGATTCTCCAGTTATAGTACTCTCATCAATAAACGAATTACCGCTAATTATTTCACCATCGACAGGAATTTTATCACCGGGTTTAACTAATATTATATCGTTAATTTTTACCTGTGATACCGGTAATTCTAATTCGATTCCGTCTTCTTTTATAACGGTAACCGATTTTGGCTGTAATCCAACCAGTTTTTTAATTGCAGAAGACGTTTTAGATTTTGCTCCTTCTTCAAGCAATTTACCAAGAAGAATAAGAGATACAATAACCGAGGCGGTTTCAAAATAAACGTGGGGATGTAACCCTCTCTGATGCCAAAATTCCGGAAAGAATGTGTTAAAGATACTAAATAAAAAAGCAATTCCCGTACTGAGGGCAACAAGTGAATCCATGTTAGCCTTGAAGTGTCTTGCTTTTTTATAAGCGTTAATGAAAAACATTCTTCCAAACCAGAAAAGTACCGGCACTGAAAGCAATAGCATTATTAAATTTGCATAAGGCATATCCATAAACAACATTGCTATTATAACGGTCGGCAGGGATAGCAATAATGACAGAAAGGTGTTGATTTTAAGAGTTTTATACTGTCGGTTCTCAAAATCATCTTTCTTGTCCATGCTGTCATCATCTATCAATATATCATAGCCAATTGATTGGATTGCGTTTTTAAAATCGTTTAAGTCGGCTACGTTAGTGTCATATTCTACAAAAGCCGTAGAATTCGCAAAATTTACTGACGCAGTAACTACACCTTTTTGTGCTTTAAGCATACTTTCAACACTAACGGCACACGATGAGCAGGTCATTCCTGTAATCGGAAAAGTTCTTTTTGTTGTTTCCATTTTTGTAATATTTAAATTAATAAATTGTTTATACAAAAATAGAAAGATTGAAATAAAATCTTGTTACGATTTCTTTAATAAGGTTTGTAACATTCACAGGTCAGATTTTATCCAGATATTTTCTTTTCACCTCTTTAATTTTCTTAAAATGGCTGGGTGTGAGCCCTGTTACTTTCTTAAACTGGTTAGAAAGATATGCTACGCTGCTGTATCCTAACCTATAAGATATTTCACTTAATGTGAGTTCACCATAAACAATAAGTTCTTTTACTTTTTCAATTTTTTGATTAATGCAGTATTTCTCAATTGTAGTGCCTTCTGCAGAAGAAAATAGATTACTCAGATATGTATAATCCTTATGTAATTTTGATTCAAGATATTCGGAAAGATTAATTTTAACGTCTTCGTTTTTATAATGAACGAACTGAACTATTGTAGTTTTGATTTTTTCTATTAATTTCCCGGAATTATCATCTATTAATTGGAAACCTGAGAGAGATAAGGTTTCCCTGATTAATTCTATTTCCATTTCTGATAGTACTTTATTTATTTCAGCTTCACCAAGTATTACGTTTTCCGTGTGATATCCGAGTTTCTCAAGTTCAGATTTGACAACCATAATACAGCGGCCGCAGACCATATTTTTAATGAAAAGTTTCATTTTAAAAAGAGTTATATATTAATAAATTATATCAAATATTTAACCAAAGATTTATTTTTAAAATCCATTTTGATTACTTAATGTACCATAAATTGTGCCATTTCTGATTTCTTCAACTTACCGCGTTTTCTGTATTGTTCTTTTATCATAACAAATATTACAGGTGTTACGAATAAAACGTGAATAGCTGAAGTTAGTATTCCTCCGATAAGAGGTACAGCAAGCGGTTTAGCTAAATCAGAGCCTGTTCCCGTTGCCCACATTACGGGAATCAAACCAATCATAGCAACTGCTACTGTCATAAGTTTAGGACGTAACCGCAGAATTGCACCTTCTTCTGTGGCGTCTATTAAATCCTGCTGTGAAAGGATTCCGTTCTTGTCCATTAGTTTTTTATCCAGTGCTTCGTGAAGATATATGACCATTATAACACCCGTCTCTACTGCTACACCATACAGGGCAATAAATCCCACCCAGATAGCGACAGAGAAATTCAAACCGAGTATTGACATATAATACACACCTCCAATCAACGCAAAAGGTACAGAGAGCATCACGAGACCTGCTTCAAGGAAATTCTTGTAAACAAAATAAAGCATTAAGAATATAATCAGAAACACTATCGGTAGTATTACCTGAAGTTTCTTTTTTGCCCGTTCCTGATTTTCCCACTGACCGCTCCAGGAATAATAATATCCTTTAGGCAAAGAAGGAGCAAGTTCCTTATCGAGCACTTCCTTTGCTTCATTCACAAATCCTCCCATATCCCTGTCACGAACGTTCAGGAATACAATAGAACGAAGCATAGCATTTTCGGAACCTATCATTGGCGGACCTGATTTAATATTTATATCTACAATCTCTCCAAGCGGTATCTGCATTCTTCCGCTTCCTGATACGCTTGTACTCGTTGGCATTGAACCCATTGAACTGGTTGATTGAGAACTACCGGTTGAGCCGCCTGAAACAGTTACATAGACTTTCTTCAAAGCATCAATGTCCATTCTGTAATCCTGCATGTACCTAACTCGAATAGGAAATCGTCTTCTGCCTTCTACTGTCTGTGAAATATTTTCACCGCCTATTGCCGTTTCTATTACGTCCTGAATATCACCAATGTTTAAACCATACCTTGAAATTACTTCACGCTTTATATCGATATCTATGTATGAACCGCCCTGAGTCCTTTCTGCAAACACATCTGTTGCTCCGATTATGTTCTTTAATATATTCTCTGCTTTAATAGCGAGTATTTCAAGTGTGTCAAGGTTATCACCGAATATCTTCACTCCAAGGTCTGTTCTCACGCCTGTCGATAGCATATTAATTCTATTAATAATAGGCTGAGTCCATCCGTTACTTACACCCGGAATCTGTAACTTTGAGTTTAATTCAGATACTAGATCTGCCTTCGTGATGCCATCTCGCCATTCGGATTTATCCTTCAGCATAATTATTGTTTCAATCATGCTTACGGGTGCGGGGTCAGTTGGTGAATCTGCTCGACCAACTTTACCGAGCACGTGGTCAACTTCAGGAATAGTTTTAATTATTGCATCCTGTACTTGTAAAATTCTTTTTGCTTCATTAACGGAAACATTTGGCAGCATAGTTGGCATAAACAACAGACTTCCTTCGTCAAGCGGAGGCATAAATTCACTTCCCATATTCATTATCAATGGAATTGTAACGAGTAAAGCGAGTACATTAATTCCTAAAGTTGTTTTTCTGTATTTCAAAGCAAGACGAAGTACAGGGTCGTAAAGCTTACTGAAGAAGTTGTTTACGGGGTTCTTATTCTCGGGTCTCATCTTTCCTTTCATAAACATTGTCATGAGCATCGGAACAAGTGTTATGGTTATGAATGCAGAACCTGCAATCGCAAATGTTTTTGTGAATGCAAGCGGATGGAACAACTTTCCTTCCTGTCCTTCAAGCATAAACACCGGCAGAAATGATACGACTATAATAGCTTCAGAAAAGAATATTGCACGTCCTACCTGCTTCGCAGACTTGGCAGCAATCTCTTTATAATTAATGTCCAGTCCGAGTTCTTGGGCCTTTGCAATATTCCTGTAAGCATTTTCTACCATCACTATCGAAGCATCAACAAGAATACCGATTGAAATTATGAGACCTCCGAGGCTCATAATGTTTGACGTCATTCCTAACTGCCTCATAAGTATAAATGAAATAAGTATTGCAACAGGAATTTCAATTAGTATTCTTAAAGCACTTTTGAAGTGAAATAGAAACACAAGTACAATTAGGGATACAATAATGCATTCTTCAATTATTGCTCTCATAAGCGTTTCTATCGAGCTTGAAATCAATCCGCTTCTGTCATATGAAGTTTGAACTTTTATCCCTTCGGGAAGCCCTTTATCAAGTTCTTTAATCTTTTCTTTAATTCTTTCAATTACTGTTTGTGCATTCTCACCGTAACGCATTACAACTATTCCGCCAACCACTTCGCCCTCACCGTTCATATCCAATAAAGCACGCCTAATATCTGCACCAATCTGCACATTAGCAACATCTTTTATTCTTACGGGTATTCCGCCTTTTCCCGAAGTGATAGAAATTTCATCAATATCTTCAACTTTTGTTATATAACCCTTGCCCCTTACAAAGTATTCTATGTCCGATGATTCAATGTTTCTTCCTCCAACATCTTTATTACTCCTCTGAACAGCATTCACTACATCAGATACACTAATTCCATAAGCGTTTAATCTATTCGGGTCAACGTCAATCTGGTATTGTTTTATAAATCCGCCTATCGAAGCAATCTCAGCAACACCTTCAACTGACTGCAGCCCAAGTTTCATATAATAATCCTGAATTGCACGAAGTTCTCCAAGGTCGTATTTACTGCTCTGAAGATGATACCAGTAAACGTGCCCAACACCTGTTCCGTCAGGACCAATCAAAGGTTTCACACCCTCCGGCAAAGTTCCTTGTACTTGCGATAGTTTTTCAAGAACTCTGCTTCTTGCCCAGTAAATATCAGCATCATCATCAAATATTACGTAAATAAAACTCATTCCAAACATCGACTGAGACCGAACTGCTTTAACCTTCGGCATTCCCTGAAGGTTTGTAGTAAGCGGATATGTTATCTGGTCTTCTATAATCTGCGGACTTCTGCCCATCCATTCTGTCCAGATGATTACCTGATTCTCAGAAAGATCAGGAATAGCATCTACTGGAGTATTAACCATGGAATATATTCCGTATGCTATAATTCCAACGTACAACAGGAATATTACAAACCTGTTGTTTACCGAGAAGTCTATTATTTTTTCAATCATAAAATATTAGTGATAATTTAAACCACGTTAATTCTTTTTCTTTCTATCTTCGGGTTTTTTACAACAGTTATCCAGCTTGTCATATGCGTCCGGATTTGCCTGTTTATCGTTTGCATCATAACCCGCTGAGGTTATCGCATTCTCAATCTTTGCTAATGTAGTTACATTCCTGTCATAATTTATATGAATAACTTTTGCCTCGATATCTACTTTGTACTTTTCAACTCCTGTAACTTTCTTCAATGCTTTATTCAGATTCTTCTCACATATTTCGCATTGTGCAGAGGGGATCTTTATCATCGTATGCTCAGCATTCTTATTGTCCTTTGTGTCTTTTACCATGTCCTTCATATCTTCTGTCTTTTCTGTTTTCTGATTCATATTCTCTGTCACATTCTTTTGTGTGTCCTGTTTTGTCACATCTTTTTCTGATGTATTATTCTTTGTTTCGTTCTTTCCGCAGCCGCTGATTAATATTCCGACTATAACTACTATTGTTATTGCTAATGCAATGTCTTTTACTGTTTTCATTTTCTTATTATTTAATTTATTAATTTAATTTCTTGTTTCTGCAAGCTGAATGTTTAGCTGTAGCAGTCTTTTTAATGTTTCATATCCTTCATAGCATCGCCTTCTTTTATCTCAAGGTCGTTATTCTTTTTTTCGGGCATATCCATTCCTTCGTGTGAATTCGTCCCGCCCATTCTTATCTGGCTTTCACTGTCAAGTAAGAATCCGGCACTCACTACAATTTCATCGCCTTCATTAATACCTGACTTTATTAAATATTTCCCGTCTTTTTCAGCTTCTATCTCTACCATCCTTGGGGCGAATATATTACCGGTTTTCTTTATATAAACCATATCCATTTTACCTGTCCGCAGGACAGCAGTTTTCGGAACTGAAATTGAATTAG
The DNA here is from genome assembly GCA_041675325.1 of Kapaibacterium sp. (SeqCode). Classification (GTDB taxonomy): domain Bacteria; phylum Bacteroidota; class Ignavibacteria; order Tepidaquicellales; family Tepidaquicellaceae; genus CAIKZJ01. The sequence goes on along the minus strand of JBAYUG010000040.1, from coordinate 22,729 downwards.
AAGTTTTTCCCGTCGCTATGTTTATCTTAACGTACATTTCAGGTTTTAATACAAACCCGCGGTTGGCAACTGTCATCCTCACTTCCACAGTTCTTGTATCAGGATTCACAAATGGATTTATGTAATCTATCCTTCCATTAATTATTTCAGATTCGTATCCGCTAACTCTTATTTCAGTTGTCTGACCAATTTTTATGCTGCTCAGCTCATATTCATATATGTTTGCCATAACCCATACAGACGATAAATCTACCAAGTCCGCAAGCGTTGCACCTTCCATCACCCAGCTTCCTTCGTTTAAGTACTTCTTTGTCACGACACCAGAATATTCAGCATAGTATGTCAATGAGTTCTTTATCTTCTTTGATTCCTGCAATTCTTCAATCTGCCTGTCATTCACAAACCAGAGTTTCAGTCTTTGCCTTGCAGCCTCTAAAATGGAAGCCGAACTTTCTACGACACTTTTATAACTGCTTTCCTGAAGATTGCTGAAGTTTTCATACGCAAGAAGGTATTCTCTCTGAGTTGCAATCAGTTCAGGTGAATATACTTCAAATGCTTTCTGTCCCTTACCGACTTTCTGTCCCTCATAGTTAATGTACAACTTTGTAATTTTTCCTTTCACAGGTGATGATATCTGTCTTGCTGCATCGTCTCTCGATTTTACCACACCGTTTGCACTTATAGAAAAATCGAACATTCCGCTTTTTACAATCTGTGTTTTAACATTTGCAAGAACCTGCTCAGCAGGGGAGAGACTCAATTCTCCAACTTCCGACTTTACTGCAGATTCATCAGTTTTATCTCCACCCCCTTTCAAGACCAAATCCATACCGCATATTGAACAGGTTCCAGGATGGTCTGAATGTATCTGCGGATGCATCGGGCAGATATAAAGTTCTGCTTTCTTTGTATCCTCTTTATCTGCTGTCTTCTTAAACGCAAAGTGATAAATACCGTAGCCGCCTGCTATAAGAAGAATCACGGCAATCACTATTAAAATTATTTTCTTGTTCATATATTTATGTTAAAATTATTTACTTACTTTCTATTCGCTTAAATATAGACCTTTTTGTGCCCTCCGAGAACCTTCTCGGGAAAACTAATCTTTTGTTCCTTAAATACTATCTCTGTGCCTTCTGTTCTCACTGGTGATAATTATTTACTCAATCTCGTCCCAACCACAAATTCCAACTCAGCATATTGCTTCAGGTATTTTGTTTCTTCCGTAATCAGCATCTGATCTGCCTCTCGTAGTTTTCTGTAAGAATCCAGAAGGTTCATAAACTCACTCGCACTCGATGAATATGAAACTAATGATGAATTAAACGTTTGCTCGGTTTGCGGAATAAGGACCTCTCTTATGTAATCCGCTTTCCTCTTAAAAGTGTTCAGCATTATAATCATCGAGACAAGTTCGTTCCTCATATACTGAAAAGTAGAACTCTGTACTGAACTAACTTGCAGTTCTGCAAGTGTTTTCTCTTCAACCATTGCATCAATCCTTTGCCTGTTCCATGGCATGAATGAAAGATCTATTCCGATACCGAAAGTCATAAACGTCATAGGTTCTTTAGCCATATACTTTATCCCACCCCTCAAAGTAATATCAGGAATCCTGTCGTTCTCTGCTATTCTCTTTTCGAGTCTTGTTTCCTCGAGCATATTATTAATCATCTTAAACTCTGGATTGTTTGCGAGCATCAGCTTTATGAGTTTGTTTGAATCAAGCTCCGTTATATTAGCTTCATCGATATTCTTTGTCGAAAAATCGTCCGGCAGGTTAGTATTTGCAAGAACCCTAATATTATTTATGCTCACTTTCTTCATCTCATTCATCTCAATCTGCTCAAGTTCCATGATCTGCAGTTCATTGTTCATCTTTAGAATCTGGCTCTGGCTCCCCATACCCGAGGCATAACTGTTCTCGAGTGTTTTGATTATATTCTTCATAATCTTCTGGTATTCAGTGTTAAAAGCAAGCATTCTCTCTAAGTTATAGAGTTGAAAATAGTTCTGTTTAATCTGTTTCACCAGTTCAATCTTCAACATATCTTTTTCTATATCTATCTTGTTTGCTTTAATTGCAGACATCTGTTCCATATCGCCGAGTTTACCAAGCATTAACTTCTGAGAATAGAAAGCACCGTATTCCGGTTTAGCCATAAAGTCGAAAGGTATATAATCAACCATTCCTTCGAGCATTGGCATCGGCTGTTTATTCACCTGATTCTTCTTAGAAAGTTCAACACGCTCCTGGATTTCAAGCGGCTCAAATTTCACGTTCCTGCCAAAGGCAGACGTAATAAGGTCATTCAGACTCGCCATTTTCAGGCTGTCAGTTTGTGCTTTTGCGAGTGAAACACTTAACACTATCGACAGGAAAATTATTAATTTCCTCATTGTATTTATTTTGAAATTTGTAAAATAAGTTTGACTGAACGGATAATACTATCCGCTAATCATTGAATGTGTGTGGTGGAGTTTAAATTATTAATCTGGAAAATTGGACGGTTATGTCCCGCTTAGGAACTTGGAAAACAACGTTTTCCTTTTGTGTTATATAGTTTGATAAAATTGCAGTCTGATTTAAAACGTAATCCACGTTTGTATAATCTGATTTATTGAGTTGCTCCTGTAACTTAGTAAATTCAACATTGTTTGAAATGCTCTTTATTTCTTCTTTACAGCATGAAACTTTTTTGAATGAAGACTGATTCTCTTTGCTTTCCATATTACATGAACAATTTGTAGATGAAGACATTCCACAAAAGCTATACGTTACTGAATAACTTATGTTAGTAAGCATCACCAGTAAAATCAGAATAGCACCGTATGTTTTCGTGTATTTATTCAAATATAGTATAATTGTAAATATTAAAACGTAATCTTATTTAAAAAGTTCAAAGCAGATTACCATATTTCTTTCGAAACCGGGAAATATTATGCATAATAATTAAATATATTTATTGATCGAAATTATTTTTGTCATCTTTAATTTTTTCTGGATTGTTTATCATATCTTCCAGTATTGTTATCATTTGATTAACCACTTCAAAATCTTTTTCTGTTGCACCGGGCAGGTCTTTATGCTCTGAAGAATCCCTAACATACAAATATGAAACGAGTAAAATATTTGCATAAAATGAATCTTCTAAAAAGGCTGACTCAAAATTAATAATTGTCAAAGCAGCTTCTTCTTTGCTGCCGAATGTAAAATATTCAGGCATTTTTTTCGGCATCTTATAATAATCCAGTAAAAAACCAATTAGAAAAGGATTAAATTCTATAGCCTTTTTGAAAGCTGCTTTTGTACTTTCAATAATTCCATTTTTCTTTAGATTCAATAAAAAGTGGGCAAAAAAAGTATCTAAAGTACTATCCTCTTTATAATTTTTAAAAAGTAAACTTGTCTCCTTAAATCTGCCCAATGAGATAAGTCTATAAGCAAAAATAAACCTTATACCCAGATTGTCAGTTGTGTTTATATCCAATAAATAAGATGATATATCAACAGATTTTTCATGCAAACCAATTTCCCACAACATGTCGGCTAAACCGACAAGTGAACGCAAATAAGGTCTCAATTTTATATCCATCCAATATTCGCCTAAAGGGGCTTTTGGTTCATAATCAATAAGGATTGCTTCACCGGCTTCAACTCCATTTTCATAATAATTTAATGCGTCATCATAATTATCGGATTCTTCAGCGAGAACATTGTAAGCATCACAGCATTTATCGTAGATTTTTAATGCTTTTTTAGCTAAAGATACTTTCTTTTTTCTGGTTTTTTCACGAAAAGCTTCATACATGATTCTTTGAGCAATTACATACGGAGTAGAATCAAATAAACTTAACTCAAATTTGTCATCTTGAACCTTTGAAATAAAATTATCCACAAATTTAGAAGCGTCAGCCTGAGAATTAAATTCTCTATCTCCGATTGCAAGTTGCAGTTCAAACATAGCAAGCTCAGCTTTTCTGAGGGAGAGGCTTGGATTTGAGGGATAGGTCAATGATTTATTAAAATCGCTGACGTTCGTATTTTTAAGCGGTAATACTTTGTCATTATCAAATCCGTTCACGACCTCATTATCTTTATAGAGTGGAGTAATGTAAGCTGATTTATACTTTTCAATTTCTAAGTTTGCTTTAGCTTTCTTCTCTTTCTTTGTTAATTTTCTTTTCAAACCTTTAATTTTATTTTATGATAAATAAAAATCGTTTAAATAAAACTTCTCTAATCAAAATAAATTTACTACAAAATTGCAGTATATTCAATACAGAGATTCTTTTACATATCTAAAATTGAATTTAGTATTTCTATACGGAATATGCACTATATGAAATATTAAATTAAGTATTGCAGACATTTTTCCGTCAAGTAGTTTTTATAATCATGGATTTTACAGTATAAATATGATATTTTGATGCGCACAATAAATAAGTAATGTTTGTTATACATAATATGAATAGAAGAATCTACATTTTATTTTCATTAATACTACCGGCTATTATATTTCTGCTGATACCAGAAGCAACATATTCTCAGTTTGCGGTTTCATACAAGAATTTAAAGCATAATTACAGTATTAATCTTCCTAAGAATATGACGGTTTCTGAACTGCCTTCTCACGAGGATTGCGACTCAATGATTGCTGTTACTGAGGATGGGTCGAAACTGGAATTAATTGTAAATTCCGACAAGATATATAAAGGGGTTACAAGCAGCCAGCTTTCATACAAGTCTTTTATGCCCGACTTTAAGATAAGGTACAAGAATATCAAGCTTGCAGAAAATGATTATACTGACATTTCGGGAAATCCTGCAATGTATATGAAGGTTGATTTTAACAATGAAAATGAAGATGGAACAGTTTCGCAGTTTATTCTTTTGAGAGGTGAAAAGATTTATATTATAAGGCAGGTTGCATCAAAAGAAAACTATGATAAGTTCATGTCGGAGGTTTCGGGTTATATATACAGTTTCCAGTTCTTCGAAAGTTCAAACTCTGAGTTTTACAAAAATGAAGAGTATAACTTTATGTTAAATTTCCCAACTGCATGGGTGTTTGATAAGGGTGTATTCCCAGTGCAAGCGAATAACTCAAAGGGTTCGAGTGTCTTTATTGAGGTAATAAAGAATTCAGACTTTAAGGATGTATCCGCTCATGACCTAGATACTGAGGTACTTATTGATGCTTTTAAGAAAAAGTTTACCGATATAACTATTATCAGTAAGAGAAATGAAGAGATTAACGGTACGCCTGTGCTGGTGGTGAAATACAGATGGCTGCAGAAAAATACCGAAAAAACAAACGGATATTTTGTTTTACATTATTATTTGATTAAAAACTCGATGCTTTATATTATTCAGGGGATAGTGAGCGATACGAATTCGGACAATGATGAGAAGCTGATCCAGAAAAGTGCCGAGAGTTTTCAGTTTACGAAGTAGTTTAGGAATGACACACTGATTTGCACGGATATTGAATTTGAAGATTTATAACCGCTGAGGTCGTCCGCCAAATAAGACGGCGGATCTGCGACTCGAACGCGAAGAAAAACAATAATAGAATCTATTTTAATGCTTATTGCAATAGCTTATTTGAGAACAAGTGATACAAGAAAAGATTTGCACACTGATTTGCACGGAAAGAGCTGATTGTCACTGATAGAGTGGAGAATTTAATTAATTGCTGCGAGAAAGAGTTTTTTAGAATACGGACTCAAGAAATATTAGCACACTGATTTGCACGACTTAATAAGAGCTACAAATAAAGAAAAGATTTTACAAAAGAGCGCCCAGAGAACGCAGAGGAAAGCATGAAAGAATTTGTTTTATTGCTAAGAAGAATAGCTTTTGAATAAGAGACGCAGAGAAAAGATATGCATACTTATTTGCACGATGTAACAAGAGCTACAAACAAAGAAAAGGTTTTACAACAGAGCGCCCAGAGAACACAGAGAGAAGATATTGATTTTGAAAGGTTTATAGATTTTTCGGCAAAGATTGCAATGGTTGCAAATTAGCTTTAATTGTTGGATTAGTTTTGATAAATTATTTGTTAACATTAATATTTTATTGCCATGGATACAAAAGAAATACTTGAAAAATACAAGAACATTGCTGTTGTCGGGTTTTCTGATAATACGGATAAAGACAGCAACAGAATAGCCGTTTATATGAAAAACAACGGTTACAATATAGTTGGCGTTAATCCAAAATTAGACGGTAAGGTTGTTGATGGAATTAAATGTTATGCCTACTTAAGTGAGATAACTGAAAAGATTGACATTGTGAATATTTTCAGATTACCGATTGCAGTACCGGGAATTGTGGAGGAAACACTAAAGCTTGAAAAGAGACCTGAAGTAATCTGGACACAGCTTGGAATTATACACGAAGAAGCAAGGAATAAAGCTGAAGAGAACGGATTTATATTCGTTGAGAACAAGTGCCTTTACATAGAACATAAATTAAACAAATAGAAAACGTGAATAGAAAATTATATTTTTCAATAGCATCATTTATCATTCCGTTTATAGTTTATATTACGACACTTGCACCCGGATTGTATTTTATTGATACGGGCGAACTTGCGGCTGTATGCGTAAATCTCGGAATTGCACATCCGACGGGATATCCTTTATTTACATTGCTAGGAAATATTTTTGCAAAAATACCGATAGGGGATTATATTTACAGATTGAATGTAATGTGTGCTGTGCTTTCATCGGTAACAGCGCTCGTGTTTTTCAATATGATGCATTTTATACTTACTGAGCTTAATCTTAATAAAGAACAGGATAAAAGCAAAAGGTTTTTTACGGATGAAAAGAATAAACTAACAGCTTTAATAATATCATTTTCAGGTTCGATGGTACTTGCTTTTTCAAGTACGTTCTGGAATACATCCAATTCGCTTGAGGTATATTCACTGCACGTTCTTTTGATGGTAACGGTAATGTATCTTTTCCTTAAAGCAGAAAACGCTTACGTGAAAGGGGACTACGATCTGAAACACTGGCTAATATTTGCATTCGTTCTTGGTCTTAGTTTTACAAATCATCTCTCGACTGTTTTCTTAAGCGTTGGTTTTCTTTACCTTTATTTTGCAGTTAACGGTTTTAGTAAAATGTCGTTCAGGAAAATTTTATTAATGTTTGTTCCGTTTGCTGTTGCACTATCAGTTTATGTTTATTTCTTCGTGAGAGGAGACAATCCTGTAATTGCCTGGGGCAATCCAGTTACATGGGATAATTTTATGAGACATGTTTCGGGAAAGCAGTTCAGCGTGTGGATGTTCACATCCACGGGGTCTGCATCGAAACAGTTCTCACATTTTATAGATATATTTCCAAAAGAATTTTTCTACATTCCTGTAATTATAGCAATTTTCGGATTGATTGAGAGTTTCATTAAGCAGAAACGATTCTTTTATTTTACACTTTTACTTTTTGTGTTTAACATACTGTATGCAATAAACTACGATATACATGATATTGATACGTATTTTCTGCTAGCTTTTGTTGTAACCTCAATCTGGTTTGCACTTGGATTGAAATTCTTGTTTGAGAAAATGAAAATTAGCGGTGCAGCTGCGGTATCATTATCGCTCATAATACCGGCGTTTTCTATTTACGGAAATTATGATGAAAACAATCTGAAAAGCAGCAACTTCGTAAAGGAATACACTAATAATGTATTTAATTCTGCGAGAGAGAAATCAATAATAATGTCAACACAATGGGATTTCTGGGTCTCAGCATCATTTTACGAACAATATGTTCATAATGTCCGACCGGACGTCGTTGTAATTGACAAGGAGTTAATGAGAAAATCATGGTATTTAAAACATTTAAAAGACCATTATCCCGAATTATATTCGAGATGTAATCAGGAATTTGAGGCATATTCAAAAGAATTAAATAAATTCGAGAAGTTTACTGATAATTATACCAAACCAAGGAATGAAACAGACAAACAGAATTTGATTTTGATTCAAACTTCATTCATGAACCTTCTGAACAGCATTATAACAAAGAATCCAGATTATGCTTTTTACACGACATCAGAGATAGAAGACGACAAAAATGAAAGAATGATGAAAGAGTATGCAAGGATACCCGAAGGCATGTTGTTCAGGTATTCTCCGAAAATGGAGTATGAGTCAACGTATAAAGAACCAGAGTTCATTTTTACAAAAACAAATGCGACAGATTACTACCACACTTTTTTAATGAATGCTTATTATTCGATGTACCTAAACAGAGCGAGTTTCCTGATGAATCTTGGTAAGATTGAGACTGCGGAAAACCTGATTAAGAAGGCACTTGATATAAGACCTACTGATAAGACTGCTTTAGGTATGCAAAAACGAATAAATGACATGCGTGGATTAAACCCATAAATTGAGAAAATACTTATCTATATTATTATTTATATTAGTTTGTATAACTAATATATATTCTAAAGAATTAACCGATACTCTTAAAGTCGATTCGACATATATCAAGATAATGCAGGAAATGGTTATTGAGCGCATTATTCTTATAGGCAATGAGAAGACGAAAGACGAGGTAATTCTGAGAGAAATGTTATTAAAGGAGGGCGGGAAGTTCAATCTTGAATATTTAGACCATGATGTAAAGAGATTGTATAATTTGGGACTTTTTAACAGGGTTGATGTAATACCAGCACCTTTAAGTACTAAGAGGATTAATCTAGTTTACGAATTTGAAGAGAGTTTTTATTTCCTTCCGATACCTCAGGGAGGATTCAAGGAAGGTTCTTTTAAAAAGATATGGGGCGGTATAAATTTCAACTGGAAAAACTTCAGGGGTATGAATGAAACCGTTAATTTGAGTTTTGGAGTAGGGTACGAACCATTTATATCAGCTTCATACCTTAATCCCTGGGTATTCGGAAAAAGCCATTATTATTTTAAGACGGGTCTTAGATATTCAAGGACATATCCCAGAAGCGTAGGTATTTCAGATTCTGTAGGAGTTATATTCGATAAGAACGATGTACCAACTTATACTCAAGATGATTTTAGAGCAGATTTGAGAGTTGGCAAGTTTTTAGGTCAGAATTCTTCACTATCAGCTGATATTCAAGTAAACAGAATCTGGACATCGCAATATGAACCAGGGAGAACGGTTTCAAAAAACGGAAATGATTTTTTCCCGACAGCAGGAATTGATTTGATATATAACACAAGAGATTACAACAAGTTTACGACTTCCGGCAGTTATTATTTTACGCGTCTATCAAGAAGCGGATTATTTACCGGTAATATCGACGTTAATAAATTTCAGGTTGACCTGCGGAAGTACATACCGATTAAGATTTCGGGAGATTACGCTCTTATATTTGCAGGCAGAATTAACTCTGCTCTTACATTTGGAGGCGGAGAAATTCCTGTTTATTTACAGGAATCTATGGGTTACGATAACCTGATAAGAGGCTGGGACAACTACGTTCTTCAGGGCGATGATAAACTATTTACATCTTTCGAATTAAGAATACCACTTATTAAACCGTTCTACGTAAAAGGTTCAGACCATTTTATCATAAAGAAACTACCGATAGCAAAGAGCTTTTCATACAGGTACGGCGCTTATGCAACATTATTTTTCGACCTCGGAGGTGTCTGGTCGAGGAAAGAATCTATATACGATGTACAGTTCAAGAACGGATTTGGTGCAGGATTGAATTTTCTACTGCCCTTTGACTTTGTTGCAAGGATTGACCTTGGATTCAGAAAAATACCATATCAGAATGAATATAAAGGACAGATTATTGTTGCATTAGACGCATCTTTTTAAAAATATGGAGTATTATTATACAGAGCCGGAAAATGTAAATATAGAAAGCAAACTTCTTTCTATTGAGGGATATGAATACAGGCACGTAGTAAAGGTTTTACGAAAGAAACAAGATGATATTATCAATATTACGGACGGACTCAGGAACATTTATGTATGTAAAATAGTAAATATTTTAAGGGATTCTGTTCTTTGTGAAATAATTGAATCGAAGTATAACTTAAATGAACCGAAAGTAAAATTAAGATTATTCGTTTCACCATTAAGGAACAATGACAGGTTTGAATTCCTAATAGAGAAAGCGGTGGAACTTGGTGTCTATGAAATACAGCCTGTTATTTCCAAGTACACCATACAGCAAGCGACTTTTTCAAAGACAAAAATGGAAAGAATGCAAAAGATTATTATAAGCGCCATGGGACAGTCACAGAGATGTTATTTACCGACCATTCATAATACAATGACTCTAAACGATATGATATTCAAATCCGAAAAATATATAAACAGAATCGTCTATTATGAATTTGCAGAGTTTAAAGAGGGCATAATTACGAAATTGGATAATGATGAAAATATTTGTATTTTTACAGGTCCCGAAGGAGGTTTCGACAGAAGTGAAATACAACAACTAATAAAAAACGGCTGGCAGGTTCGAAGTCTTGGAGAAAGAAAGCTGAGAGCCGAGACTGCGGCAATTATAAGTGTATTTGAAAATTTAAACAATTTTAATAGAAAGGAATTACTATGAAAACAAAAGTACTATTTCTACTTTTACTAACTGCTTTTTTTACCGGGACATCATTTGCACAGTTTGATAAACTCGTTCTGCAATTCTCTGCAGGTTTGACAAATCCAGATATGGGTCTGAGGGGTGGTAACAGCTACATCAGTTATTCGAATCAATACAGGTACGTGAGTCAGCCGCTGGGGATTGATACAACTTTTACATTTCCGTGGGAAATTGCGAGTGTAGATCAAAGTTTAATTAGCCAGAATTATGGTGCAAAGACAGGTTTGTTCTTTTCAGGCATGGCTAAAATTAACGTTGATAAGTATGAAACTGTCCGTCTTATAGGATCTTTGAACATAAGTACATTCAATACTTTTGAGGGTTCAAAGTCAGGTTATATACCCGTTTTCACACAGACATATATTCAGCAAACACCAATTAGCTACGATTACAGTTTTAATAATTTCGGACTTGGACTTGGAGTTGAAGTTGCACCGCTTTCATTTACAAAACTTATATCTCCATTCGTGAACGGACAGTTTAATTTTAACTTTATGACTGCAAAACTCAGCAAGACAACCGGACCGAGTGATTCAACAAAAATAGAGTTTTATGACTTCAGGATGGGGATATCACTTGGAGCAGGAGTTGAGTTCAAAGTTACTCCTCAATGGGGAATTTTAGTAGGTGCAAAATATGATTTTGGAAACCTGCTTTTGCAGAATACAGACAGGTCAGGACGAATTGAATGGGGCAGAACTAACGCATCGATAAACGATGCAGAGGGAATCTACTCAGCTACTATTTATGATCCTCCGGGAACACCAGTAAGAGATAATATAAAATCCCAACAAAAGGCAATAAACTGGGCAACATTTTACATAGGCGTTAACTTCTACCCAAATATTACGGGTACTGGAACGACAAAGAAATAAGCTGTATTTATAATTTAAATAAAGGAATAACATGAGAAAAATATTATTAGCAGCATTAATATTAAGCATAATTATTTCTGCCTGCGGCAAGAAAGATGATCAGAATACTGCGATTGATAAGAAACAAGAAACATCGTCTTCAGCTACTAACGATTTATCATCAAAAGGAAAAGCATTATTTTATGAATCGTCCAACCTTACAGGATTGAAATGTGCAGATTGCCATAGTGACGGAACAAACACAGACAAACTTAACACGAAGTATTTTTCAGATGTAATTCAGGCAAGCAAAAGACAATCTGTTTTTGCAGGAACAATATCGGGTGAAGAAGTCAAGAAGAAAGGCGCGGGAGCAACGTTTTGCTGGGATACTTTTCTTAAAATGGGAAGACCAATTACAGAAGAAGAAATAAATTCTTTCAACGCGTATTTTGAATCGCTTAAAGGAGTTGTTAAAGAGAGCAAATACACAACGATTGCCTTACCAAAACCTGATAAATCAAAGCTTAAAGAAGACCAGACTAAGATTGCAGGACTTACTCCTAATATTCAGAAAGGAGAAAAGGTTTTCAAGGAATCATGTGGATTCTGTCACGGCGGAAAAACAGTAAAAAGGGTTCCTTCGCTTTTTGATGAAGAGTTTGAAGGTAATCTTAAAAGTATAGTTTATCATGTACGGTTTGGCGCTAAGTTCATGCCGTTTTATTCGTATGAAAAGCTGACCGATCAGGATGTTGCTGATATTACTGAATACATTATGAAGAATCAAAAGAAATAGTTATTTGAGGAAATATTCCGATTAAGTGTTATATAATTAGAAATAACGACAAAACCCGTTTGTGGACACCAAACGGGTTTTATTTAAATCAGCAATTAATTTAAACGAACAGGAAATAAAGAATTATTATAATTACTCCTGCTACAGCAAATGTACCATAGTCCTGAATTACTCCTGTTTGTAATTTCTTCCAGTCAAAACTTATACGGGATGTAAAAGTGGCTACACCGTTGACAATTCCGTCAATAATCTTAACATCGAAGATCTTCCAGAGAAAACCATCCGATGTTTTAAAAATTGGCTCAACTACAGTCTTATCGTAAACTTCATCAAGATAATATTTATTCTCAAGTATTTTCCCAAAACCTCTTACCTCTTCGAATGATTCCTGTTTTGAATATCTTCTGAATGAAATGAAAATTGATGTTGCGGCAACAACGACAGATACCACTATCAAAATAATTTCAGTTGAAACAGCATGAACTGATTCCGGACGCCAAGTTTGTATTACGGAATATGAATTTGCAAAAACAGGTTCAAGCCAGTGTTCAAGAATGTTATAACCAAAAATGTGCGGCAATCCGATGAATCCGCCGAACACTGACAGTACTGCAAGAATCATTAGCGGTACAGTCATTGTCGAAGGTGATTCATGAGGATGTACATGTGAATCGTAACGCGGTTTACCGAAGAATGTAATACCTACAAGCCTGAACATATAGAAAGCAGTAAAAGCTGCGGTTATAAGCACGAGCAGATAGGGGAGTATACCTGCATTAGTAAATGTTTTATAAAGAATTTCATCCTTACTGAAAAAACCCGAGAATGGAGGAATGCCTGAAATAGCAATCGCGCCCATAAGGAAAGTTATGTATGTAATCTTCATCTTGCTTTTAAGTCCGCCCATTCTTCTTATATCCTGTTCCTCATGCATTCCGTGGATAACAGAACCGCTTCCGAGAAACATAAGCGCTTTAAAAAATGCATGTGTAACAAGATGAAATACAGCGGCAACATAAGATTGAGTCCCGATTGCGATAAACAAAAATCCAAGCTGAGAAATAGTTGAATATGCAAGAATCTTTTTAATATCATTTTGTTTAAGAGCTATCGTTGCCGACATTATTGCCGTAGCGATGCCAATTATTAGAATAACATTGCCTGCTATTGGTGCCAGTGCATAAAGCAAAGATGTACGTGCTATAAGGTAAATGCCTGCCGTGACCATTGTAGCAGCATGGATAAGAGCTGATACGGGAGTAGGACCTGCCATAGCATCAGGAAGCCATACGAATAAAGGAATCTGAGCAGATTTACCCGTAGCTCCAAGAAAGAAAAGCAAAGCAATCGCTACAAGCAGGGGACTATTAACAGAAAAACCGGCAATACTACCGGCGAAAGTCGAGATATTTAAATTGCCAAAGTTTGCAAATATTAGAAACATAGCAATCATGAATCCAAAGTCACCGATTCTATTAACAACAAAAGCTTTTTTTGCAGCTTCACCTGTAAACTTCTTTTCATACCAAAATCCTATCAGCAGATATGAGCATAGTCCGACACCTTCCCAGCCAAGGAAAATTAAAAGAAAATTATCGGCAAGGACTAGGTGAAGCATTGCAAATATAAAGAGATTCATGTAAGCAAAGAAACTTGCATATCCTTTATCACCATGCATGTAACCTATAGAATAAACATGAATAAGGAACCCGATACCTGTTACAACAAGTATCATAACAAGTGACAAGGGATCTAAAACGAAAGAATAATCAAGATTGAAACTGCCGGCACTTATCCATGAAAAATATTTATAAACGATAGTCCTGGATTCAGGAGGAAGTTTAAGGAGTTCAAATAATGAATAGACACCTATTAAGAAAGGTACGAAAACCAGCAGGGAAGACAGCCAGCCTGATAATTTTTCTGAATTTAACTTCTTACCAAGAAGTGAATTTATTAAAAAACCTATCAGGGGTAAAACAACTATTAATATAAAGTAATTCTGCATCAGCCTACCATTTTAAGATGTTAATTTTATCAATATCAAGAGTTTCCTTGTTTCTAAAGAGCGATATAACGATTGCAAGTCCGACCGCGGCTTCTGCGGCTGCTACAGTAAGCACAAAGAATACAAAGATTTGACCGCTTTCATTACCGAGAAAGCTGGAAAATGAAACAAGAGACAAATTTATAGCATTTAGCATCAGTTCAATGCACATAAATATTACGATGGCATTTCTGCGTACCAGAACCCCAACAACACCAATACTGAAAAGTACAGCACTTAATACCAGGAATAAGTTTAAATTAAATTCCAATTCTAATAAATTAATTTTGCAAATTTAGGCATTTATTAGATGAAAATAAATTTAATTCGGAAGGTGTTTATAATTCAAGTTAAGATTTAATAAAGCAAAAATTTTGGACTCTATTAATCATAAAAACAGAAAAGCAAACCTGAGAGCAAAACAAAATAAATAATCAAGGAATAATCCTAGATACGTCAAAATATGCCTGATAAAAACATTAACATAAGAAGATGTAAATAATGTTTCATATTTAAGAAAATTACAAAATAAGCAAGAATTTGAGTTTAGGTTCGAAATTTTATTACCAGCATGCAATATACGGACAAACTGTGAAATAATAATAGCGGTAATATGAGAAAAACGGAGTAACAGAATGTTAGTAGTATTGTATTATAATATGCATTATGTAAAGTTAGAATCATGTATTTTGTTAATAACATTTGAGATTTAAAAATATTGATTTTAATGCTTCCCTCTTTACTTCTGGTTCAATTTCTTTATTGTAAATTATAATTATTAAGATTATTTTTGTTTTATTGATGAAACTTCTTGACAAATACATTTTACGTAGCTTCATTCAGAATTTAATATTTGGTATATTCTGTTTTGTAATTATTTTTATTTTAGTTGATCTTTTTGAAAATCTTGATAGATTTATCGATAAAAACCTTTCTATTGGAATGCTGTCTTTGTATTACTTGTACTTCATACCAGATATTCTGAAGCTCATTACACCTATAGGAATGCTTTTAGCGTCCTTATTTACAATTAGCAGATTTGTTAATTACTCTGAATTAACAGCTATGAAATCGGCAGGAATATCAATTTACAGATATTTATTGCCAATTATGATATTTGGATTAATTATTACGATTTTTTCTGTCTATTTTAATGGTTGGGTTGTTCCTGGTGCGAATCGATTGAAATATGATTTTGAAAGAAAAATACTAGGGAGAAACCTAATTTCCGATGTTACTGAGAATATCTATATTCAAGATAATATAAACCGTATAATTATCATAAATTATTATAATAAAACGGAACAAACCTGTGGAAATACTTTAATTAAAATATTTAATAAAGATACACTTTACACAACAGAAAAGAGGTTGGATATCGTGAGTATGAAATGGGAGTCAAATCGAAGAGACTGGATTATTAATGAAGGTTTTATGCGGTTATTTAATAGACCTGATAATGAAAGTCTTGTTATATTAAAGGATACATTACTGTCGGAATTGCAAGGATTTGACAAGATTAATCTAGATCCTAATCAGATTGAAAAACAGAGATTACGTCCTGAAGAACTCGATTTAACCGAATTCAAAGAATTTGTTAATAATCTTGAAGCAAACGGACAAGATGCTTCAAAAGAAAAGGTTGACTATTATTCAACAATATCCTTCCCTTTCGCAAACCTTATTACAATAATTTTTGGAGTTTCTATTACTTCGAACAGACGAAAAGGAGGTGCAGCTCTTCATTTCGGTATAAGCCTTATTGTCAGTTTTATATACCTTGGCTTCGTAAAAATATCACAGGTCTTCGGGTATAACGGAGATGTTAATCCAATACTTACTGCATGGCTGGCAAATATAATGTTTCTTGCAGTATCACTCTATAATTTTTATAGATTAAACCGATATTAATTTACCTTTTCATTTGTAGGTTTAATCGGCAGTTGAAATCCAAAAGCGTTATCATTTGACAGACCTATTAACTTAATCTCTCCGTATTGTGATTCAAACCTATCTATATTATCCCGCATAGCGTTTAAGAACATTTTACAATGCTGAGGAGTCATAATTATTCGAGAGTGCACTTTTGCTTTTGGAACTCCCGGAAGAATTCTTGTAAAATCTATTATAAATTCTGCACCCGAATGCGATATAATTGCTAAATTCGAGTAATTCCCTTCTGCTTCCTTTTCTCCGAGTTCAATATTTATTTGACCCTGTTGCTGTACTTCATCCATAGAATAATTTAATTATTTATTTATTTACAATTTAACTATAAATAAATCAAAAATATATTTATAATTTCATTTCGCTTTACGAAATTATGAATTAATTTTGGACAAATTTAATAACAACAAAACAAACATAATGAGCTTACTTGTAATAGGATCTTTGGCATTAGATACAATTGAGACACCTTTTGGAAAAGCTGAATATACGCTTGGAGGTTCAGCGACATTCATTTCAACAACTGCAAGTTATTTTGTTAACGGAGTAAGACTTGTTGGAATAGTCGGAACTGACTTCCCTACCGAAGAAATAGATTTTCTTACATCGAAAGGCATAAACATGGCCGGTCTTGAGATTTCAAAAAGCAAAAAAACGTTTCACTGGCACGGCAGATACCATACTGACATGAATAACAGAGATTCAATCACAACAGAGCTTAACGCTTTTGAGGATTTTAATCCTATTATTCCAGAAAGTTTCAGGAATAGTGAATTTATCTGTCTCGGAAATGTGAATCCTGAAATTCAGAAAAAAGTGATAAAACAATTAACAAATCCTAAATTTATAATGATAGATACGATGAATTTCTGGATAGAGGGTAAGCTGGATGCATTGAAAGCGACGATGAAACTCGTTGATATGATGGTTATAAACGATTCTGAGGCAAAAATGCTTGCTGAAGAAAACAATGTTCTGATAGCAGCAAATAAAATATTCTCCATGGGACCAAAGATGTTGATTATTAAAAAAGGAGAACACGGCGCAATGCTAATAACAAAGGATGTCTTATTCAGTGTTCCCGCTTTTCTTCTTGAAAAGGTCTTTGACCCTACTGGTGCCGGTGACACTTTTGCAGGCGGATTTATGGGATGGCTCACAAAGACGAAAGACATCTCCCCTGCTAATTTAAAGCTGGCTATAGTATATGGCAGCGTTATGGCATCACTTGCTGTTGAAAAATTTTCACTTGACGGAATAAGACATCTCACAAAGGAGAGAATAATGAAGAGGTTTGAGGAATTCAGAGAACTCACACATTTTGAAACAGTATCTCTTTAGCTGTAACTTTTTTTACAAAGAATTCGTATGAGTAATATAAAAACTGAAGCAATAATTCTCAAAGGATTTAAGTACGGAGACTCGAGTAAAATTGTTACTCTTTTCTCCACAGAAGCAGGAAAGTTTTCTGCAATTGTGAAAGGTGTACGAAATTCAAAGTCGAAATTAAGCGGAATTTTTGAAACGCTGAATCATGTATGCGTGATTTTCAACAAGAAGGACAACCGCGACCTTCAGTTGATATCGAATGCAGATTGCATTTCGTCATATCCAGATGTTAAAGAGAATTTTGAAAAACTAATGACCGCTTACAGAATTTCCGAACTGACTTCTAGTATGATGTATGAATATGATGTAAGTAAGGAAGTATTTATCCTATTGCGTGATGTACTTAATACACTTGAATTTTCAGTAAACAGCTTTGATTTATTATTCGTCTTGTATCAGGTTAAGTTTGCTTTTATTCAAGGGATAAATCCCGGAAGGACTGAAGAAACAAGAAATTTTCTGGATAATAAATTTGTTTTAAGAGATAAGGATTCTGTTTCAAGCAGGAATTTATTCGAAGGCAAAGAAATCAATGAAGCCATTAACGAACTGAACAAAACGGAACCTTTTGAATTTGAAAGAGTTAAAATGGACGAAAAATTATTGAACAGATTACAGAATGCATATGATTTTCATTTTATGATTAATACAGGAAAATACGGGCACAGCAGGAACAGGCAAATAATAGACGAATTATCAAAAAAACATTAAATATGAAGAAAATTTACTTTTTATTTGAAATTAAAATTATAAAGTAAAGGAGACTAAAAATCATGTCAAAAAAAGCAATATTTGTGAGTGCATTTTTATTTGTTTTTGCACTCGCATTCGGTGCAGCGATGGTTGTTAATTTCAGTAATGTGAAATCTCTCGTGGCAGATTCACAGATTGATTTCCAAACTGCTCCACCGGTACAGACGAGTACTGACCTAAAGGGACTTAATGATGCGTTTGTGGAAATTTCAAAAATTGTAACACCATCTGTTGTTTTTATAGATGTAACTGGTAAAGCGAAACAGAATACTGAAGAGATGGACAAGAACTTTCAGTTCTTTTTCGGCCCTGATATGCAAATGCCTGATAATATGCCGCAACATGGTTCCGGATCGGGAGTTATTATCAGTAAGGACGGATACATTATAACTAACAACCATGTTGTTTCGAAAGCAGACGAAAACGGGATAAAAGTAATATTAAGCGACAAAAGAGAATATACTGCCAAACTTATCGGTACAGATCCGAATACCGACATTGCAGTTATTAAAATAGATGCTGAAAATCTTACTGTAAGTTCTGTTGGAAATTCCGACGATGTTCAGGTCGGTCAATGGGTTCTTGCAATAGGAAATCCGATGGGACTTAACAATACAGTAACCGCAGGAATTGTTTCAGCTCTTGGCAGGAATATTAATATTGACGGAAACAGTTATGCAATAAATAATTTCATACAGACCGATGCTGTAATAAACCCGGGAAATAGCGGCGGTGCACTAGTTGATATAAACGGACTTGTAGTAGGAATAAATGCTGCTATAAAAACAACTACAGGATACTATCAGGGGTATGGTTTTGCAATTCCTATAAACATAGCAAAGAATGTAGCTTCTGAACTTATCAAGAACGGAAAAATTGAAAGAGGATACATTGGTGTATCTATTAAAGATGTTGATTCAAAAGAGGCAAAGGGACTCGGTCTTGAAAAAGCAAAAGGAGTGCTGATTCAGAATGTTATAAAAGGCGGAGCGGGTGAAGATGCAGGTTTAAAAACCGGGGATATCGTGTTTAGCGTTGATGGCAAAGATGTGAATGCAGCTAATGAACTTCAGACGATAATAGGTTCGAAGAGACCCGGTGAAACAGCTTTACTCGTTGTGTTCAGAGAAGGAAAGACAATGGACTTCTCAGTGAAACTAAAACCAAGAACGGAAGAAATAGCATTAAATAATAACGTCCCAAATGAAAACAAGGAAGAAACAGCAAATACGATTAAAAAATTTGAAAGTTTGGGATTAGTTGTAACAGATCTTACTGATGCAGCGAAAAAATTAAATGAAGTTGAATATGGTGTTTTAGTGAAGGATATAGCACATTTTTCTGAAGCTTTTAACAGAGGGTTACGTTCAGGATATGTTATCGTTGAAGCTGACAAAAAGACAGTCAGAAGTATTTCCGATTTAGACGAAATACTCAACGGCAAAAACAAAGGTGATGTTATAGTATTAAAGGTTGCTACTCAGTTGAAAGATATCCGATTAGTAGCTCTTGAAATACAGTAAAAAAATAATTTATCGAAAAAGGCTCGAAATTGAGCCTTTTTCGAGTTATTTCATTTAAATTGAAACAAATACGGTTATTTGGTGTAGAATAATAAACATCTAAAATAATATTTTTTAATATATTGAATTTTAAGTTTGGATTACATATTTTAAATAGGATGAAAAAAGGATTAAACATATTTCTATTGTTAGTGATCTTTCTTACCGGCACAAAAATTTATGCCGATAATAACGAACACTTCAACTCTGATCCGATAGGTGCAGGGAAATTTACTTCCATGCAGTCTGTCGATTACAAACTTTTTCAGAATTTTCCAAACCCGTTTAATCCTACGACCAAAATAAGTTATAAGATTCAGAAAGAAGGAACAGTTTCCCTTTCGGTCTATAACCTGGTCGGACAGGAAGTCGCGATGCTTGTTTACGAGAAACAATCACCAGGAAACTATGAAGTAGAATTTAACGCTACAGATTTAACTTCTGGTGTTTATCTTTACAAGCTTCAAATTAACGGATACACTTCCGTTAAAAGAATGACTGTCATTAAATAGCTTTTATTAATTAAATAGGATTTTATCGATGCAGAAAATAAGTCTATTCTTAATTGTTTTTATTTTATTATCATCCTCATTATATTCTCAGGTCAAAACTTTCGATGATTTTTCAAGAAAGGATTTAAGTACATGGATATGGGGCGGAGTAGAAATGAAATATTCTCACGATGAAGATAACAAAGAAAACGGATTTGTTGAAATATATACGACGCAAATAATGAAATCCAGTTCTTATACCGGAAAAGTAACTAAATATTCTCCACTTCTTCTTTCAGCAGGAAACTATTTGAATTTTATGCTTCAAGGAGTTAACAACGACGCGACAGTTAAAGTACAAATATTATACGATATTGATAATAATGGGAAATATAATGACGATAAAGATATACTTTTAGTTTCAAAACCGGTGACTCTGAATTTCAGTGGTTGGAAGGAAGTTAAAATTAAACTTGATGAAGATAATTTCAGCATTGTTTCAAAGTTTGACGATGATTTCACGGTAACCGAAGAAGAAGCCATTGGTATTCAGTTTGAATATGAAACTGGAAAAGACTACAAGGATTCGAAATTTACAACTGGAATAGCGCTCATTTCAGAAATTCAGAACAAGGACAGCTTTACGCAGAATGAAAAAGAATCAAACACTTCTATTAATGACAAGGAATCTTATTTTAATGCTAAAAACTATCCGAATCCGTTTAATCCTAATACGACGATTAGTTTTACACTTCAGGAAAGTTCGTATATTAAGCTTACGGTTTATGACAGGCTCGGAAGAGAAGTGAAAACACTTATAGACGAGAACAGAAATGCAGGCACTCATACAACAGAATTTAATGCTTCTGGACTGCCAAGCGGTATTTATTTTTACAGAATAAAGACTGACTCAAGAACAGAAGTACGTAAAATGATTCTTGCTAAATAATATACTTGTAAATAGATTTTAAAGGCATCAAATGATGCCTTTTTTTATTCCCTCATTACATTACACTCAATTTCATATTGTTTAATTTCATCGATAAAAGTAAGAGGGATATAAACTGGGCGGTTGGTTTTAAAATCTACATTCACAAGAATTCCTTTTCCGGTAGTTAGTAAAGAATTGTCCTTATGTCTGACAATAACGTGTTCAAAACAAAAGCTTGAATTCTTTATCCATGAAATCCTTGTATAAACATCAAGGACATCATCCAGTGTTGCAACTGCATGATAATCTATCGAATTATGAACAACGAAAACTTTAAGCCCGTCATTGAAAGTCCCATCCGGGCTGAGATCATACCCGAATGCCCTTCTGTATTCAAGTCTCCCGATTTCCATATATCTCAGGTAATAAGAATTATGTACTATCCCCTGCCAATCCACTTCCCACGTCCTGACTCGCACCTGAACTTTATGTTTGAACAACAATAAGTCGTCTTTTTTCAAAGTTGTAATTTGTTTTCATTTAAAGTAGGATAAAGATACTACTAAATCACTTAAAAAATAAGAATAAAATTAGTATATTTACTATTCTAAATCAAATATCTAAATATTTTTCACAAACAAACTTAATTTTATGGACAAGATTAAAGTTCTTATTATGGGTGCCGCAGGCAGAGATTTTCACAATTTTAATACAGTTTTTCGTGATAATCCGAGATATGACGTTGTAGCTTTTACAGCAACTCAAATCCCCTACATTGACGACAGGAAATATCCTGCTGCTCTGTGCGGAAAATTGTATCCTAAAGGAATACCGATCTATCCGGAATCAGAATTAGTAAGCCTAATCAAAAAGTTCAAAGTCGAAGAAGTGGTCTTTTCATATTCTGATGTTACATTCAATTATGTTATGACAAAGGCAGCTATTGTAAACAGCGTGGGTGCCTCATTTAAAATGCTGAGTTACGAAGCGACATCAATTAAATCAAAAAAACCGGTAATAGCTGTAGTAGCAGCAAGAACCGGGGCAGGAAAAAGTCAGACATCAAGAAAAGTTATTGAAGTACTGATGGCGTTGGGAAAGAAAGTTGTTGCTGTCAGGCATCCAATGCCTTACGGAGATTTAGTAAAACAAAAAGTCCAGAGATTCGCAACAATCGCAGACCTAAAAAAGCATAAATGTACAATAGAGGAAATGGAAGAATACGAACCTCACGTCGCAAGAGGTAATGTAATTTATGCCGGAGTTGACTATGAAGCTATTTTAAGGGAAGCTGAGAAGGAAGCTGATGTAATTCTTTGGGACGGAGGC
>JBAYUG010000039.1:0-31550 GCA_041675325.1 Kapaibacterium sp. (SeqCode) | reverse complement strand
TATAATATCCTGATGGTCAACGTTTGAAAAGGCTTCGATGTCCCCTTCCCCGCGTATTACGAGAACATTTGCTTTAACATCCTTCCATACTTGCGGCATGTTTAGGTCTTGCAGTTCCTGCCAGAACCTGTAGTTACGGGACCATACCATTTCACCTCCGTCAAACTCCAAGTAATCTTTCATCATAGATTTTATCTCGTCGTTAACTGCTACATCTTTCGGATGTTTTTTCATGACAAGGTAGTCATAGAGGATATTAATCATTTTTGTTACAACCTTTTCGTTCTCGACATAGTCAACACCCATAATAGGATTCTGGAACCTGAACATTTCAAGTATGTATTCATACCATGTTTTCAATCCCGTACCGCAAACTATAACACCTTTTGCAATTTTGTTCTTATCAATCATCGGTGCCTGATAACCGCCGAGAGAGTGCCCGAAAATAAACACGTTGTCTTTATCAACGAAATCATATTCGATTATCTTTTGAAAACCTGTTTCAAAACCTTCGAGTTCAGTAGTGTAGTCAATCTCGAAACAATCGGGTGTATTCACGCAATCGCCCATACCTGATTTTTCAATACGGGCAACCGCATAGCCTTTTTCGCTTAGCTTATCCACGAACTGCCCGTAAGGATGCTTTCCAAGATTATCGAGCGAATAGCACATATAGCCCGGAATAAACAGAACTGTTTTAAATTTTCCTGATGACTTTGGCTTGGTTGTAATAATCCTGAGATATCCGTTTTTAAACTTCACCTCATCGTAAACAACATCGTATTTATCAGACTTCTCGTAAGGCAGACCTATAGAAAGAGAATTTAGGACGAGCGATTCTTTTCCGCGTATAACCGCAAACGTAACTTCATCTTTTTCCCTGAAGGTTTTAACTGCATCACGATATGCCTTAACAGAATTAGTATTGACGCCGTTAATTTTAATCAAGACATCATTAACCTTAACGGTTGCGTTTTCCGCCGTTGAACCTGCAGTAACTGTAGTTATGAGCAGTCCTTCCTTGGTTGAAAGATTCAAAGAAGATTTAATCGAATCATTTATCGCTGAAACTCTTACACCCATAAAAGCTTTGCGAGTAATATTTTGTGAAAAAACTGATGAAGAAACAAATGCGAGTAAAAGTATGAAAACTAATTTTTTCATATCGGTAGAATTTAAATTTTTAATTATCGTACGAAATTATATATTTTATGTTTCAATTGTAATATAAAATAGCTAATGAAATATTTCGCAAAACGGTTTTTTTAAGGTATAATTTGTTGATTTTTTTCGCATACTTAATTCAACCCTAATTAAAGGCCAATTAGAGGCTAATTAGGGCGCAAGATAGCAAGAATATGAAAACGTTGTAAAAACAGATATTGTTTGAGATAAAAAAACTAATAATGTAATTGTAAACAATAATAAATAGTTATTTTTTAAACAACTGATTTTAATGAACTAAATATTTATTTTATCATATGGGAACAGAAAAATATTACAAAGAGTATATAAATTAAATTATTATTTTAACAAAATTACTATGAAAAACCTGGCAGTTGTATTCGTTTTATTATTCACATTAATCGTAATCAATGATTTGCGGTCACAATCGGCACCTCAGATTTATGACTACGATTCAAAATGGAAAGAGATAGATTCACTTTATAACTACGGACTTCCCGAGTCAGCGATGAAAATCCTGCAAGAAGTTTTCGTAAATGCCAAAGGCGAGAACAATACAGTTCAGTATGTAAGAGCTTTGCTTTACAAGATGAAGCTGATACAATACAATGAAGAAGATGCATTCTTTAAAAGTTTAAGTGAGATGAAAAGTGAGGAGGCTGCTGCGGTTTTTCCGATGAAACAGTTCCTAAATTCTTTAATCGGCGACATGTATTGGACATTCTACCAGAACAACAGGTATGATTTGCTGGAAAGGACGAGAGTAGAAAATTTCACGCTTGAGGATATAAAGACGTGGGACGCAACAAAGATTATCGAGCAATCGATTCAATATTACAAAAATTCAATCTCAGAACCTGAAAGGCTGCAACAGGTCAGTTTAGAAGGTTACAATGATATGCTAAACAATTATGTTTATGATAAATATATACCTAACGGAAGAAAGTACAGACCCACGCTGTATGATTTTCTTGCGTTCAAAGCGATTGGATTTTTCTCCAACAAGGAAGCAGGCGTGACGAGACCTGCAGAGCAGTTTCTTCTGAACGACCCAATATTTATGAGCGATGCAAAAGAGTTTTCAGTACTTGATATATCCACAAAAGATGTGTTCTCATTCGATTATTATGCAATTACGATTTTAAGGGATGTAATAAGGTTTCATCTTAATGACGGAAACGTTGATGCATTAGTAGATGCTGATTTAAAGAGGCTGGAATTTGTCTATAATAGTTCAGGAAATGCCGAGAAAGAAAATCTATACTTAAAAGCTCTTCAGAACTTGCTGGACAAGTATTCAGTATATCCAGTTTCAACATTGATAAGCTATGAGATTGCAAATGTGTATCAAGGAAGAGGAGCAAAGTACGTACCCGGGATTACGGATAACTACAAAGACGATTTAAAGATTGCATATTCAATTTGCAAGGATGCGGCTGATAAGTATCTTGATTCTGACGGAGCGCAAAACTGCAGAGCAATTATGGCAGCTCTCGATTCAAAATCAATTCAGATAACACTTGAAGCTTACAATATTCCCGACAAGCCGTTCAGGAGTCTTGTTACATACAAGAACGTGAACAAACTTTATTACAAGATAGTAGAGACATCATACGATGAGATAGAAAAGATTGAAGATGACTATCCAAATTACAATGATTACGCAAAATACAACGATGAAATAATAAATAGGTTTAACGGCAAAGATGCAGTTCACAATTTTAACATAAACCTCCCGAATGACGGTGATTTGCAGACTCACAAAACAGAAGTAAAGATACCTTCTTTGAAATCAGGTGTTTACGTTATGCTCGTGGGAACAAGCGAGAGTTTTTCTTACAAGGAGAATGCTGTTGCATATTGTCTTCTTAACATAAACTCATTGAGTTACATAAATAAAACGAATGAAAAGAAGGATATAGAATTTTATACACTGAACAGGGATACAGGTTATCCACTCGATGGTGCAGAAGCCGTAATATATGTTCAGAATTATGATTATAATAAATCGAGGTATGAGTATATCAGGAGTGGAGATTACACTGCAGACAAGAACGGATATTTTAGCGTAAAGAGTACAGGAAAATCCAGGTCGTTTTACGTAGAGCTCAGGCACAACGGGCAGTTCTTGACCACACAGGGTTTGAATTTCGGTTACGGATACAGTTACATAAAGGATGCTTTTTATCAGGGTGAGTATTACGAACAAAACACAAAGCCATACACGGCAACTTACTTTTTTACAGACCGCTCGCTGTACAGACCCGGGCAAACACTTTATTTCAAAGGACTTGTTGTTGAAGCAAAGGGCAAAGAATCCAGCATAAAAGCAGGAGAATTCGTTACAGTAGAACTTTACGATGTAAATTCCCAAAAAGTATCCGAACAGAGTTTTACTACTAATGACTTTGGAACGATTAACGGTTCATTCACACTCCCGACCTCAGGACTAAACGGACAGATGCGCATTCAAACATCGGTAAATAACGGAAGTTCTTACTTCTCGGTAGAAGATTACAAGAGACCAAAGTTTGAAGTTACGTTTAATCCGATTAAAGGAACTTATAAGCTCGGAGAGTTAGTACCCGTTAGAGGAATAGCAAAGTCTTATTCGGGTGCGAATCTTGATAATGCAGCAGTAAAGTACAAAGTAGTAAGAAAGGCGCTTTATCCAAGATGGTTTTATGACTGGTACTCTAATTACTTCGGGACAAGCAAATCGAATGAGACAGTAATATTAAACGGTACAACTACAACGAATAATACCGGAGAGTTTGAAATTAATTTTAAAGCAATACCCGATGAGTCTGTTTCTACAGGATTAAAAGCATATTTTAATTATGAAGTAACGGCAGATGTAACGGATATTAACGGAGAGACACATTCAAAGGAAATGAATGTAGCAGTTGGTTATTCTTCGCTTATGGTGTCTTTTGGAATAGGTGAAAATGTTGATAAGAATGGCGACACGAAATTCAGGTTAGTAACAACGAATCTGAACGGTGAAAGAGAAGGGGCAGATACAAAGATAGAAATTTATAAACTGAAGAGTCCTGAAAGAGCTTTCAGAAGCAGGCTGTGGCAGAGACCTGATAAATTCACTATGACTAAGGAAGAATATTACAGAGATTTTCCTTACGATGAGTACAGTGACGAAAGCGATTTTACAAAATGGGAAAAAGAGTTGAAGGCTTATGATAAATCATTCAGTACTGAGCAGGATTCTGTTCTTGACCTAAGTACTATGAAGGGATGGAATCAGGGGAAGTATGTAGCGGAATTAAAAGCTAAAGATAAAAACGGTGAAGAGGTAAGCGAAAAGTTTTACTTCACGGCGTACAGCAAGGGCGAAAGCTCGATGCCGTTTACTAAGTTTAGCAATCATATAGATATAAAATCTTCTTACGAAGTAGGAGAGACGGCTGAATTTATTTTTGGAACATCTTTAAGCGATACTAAGGTGCTTTTTGAGGTGAACGGTAATGAGGGTATTATTAAGAGAGAATGGCTTACGTTTAATAAGGAACAGAGATTGTTTGAGCTGCCTGTTAGAGAAGAATATAGAGGCGGGATAGGATATAATTTAGTTTTTGTAAAGGAAAACAGACTGGTTTCTGTGGAAAGATATTTAGGGGTACCTTATACTAATAAGATGCTGGATATTAGTTTTGAAACTTTCAGGGATAAGCTGAAACCTCGTGATAAGGAGGAATGGAAGATTAAGATTAAGGGAAAGAACGGCGATAAGGCAATGGCTGAGATGGTTGCGACTATGTACGATGCTTCTTTAGATGCGATTAAAGACCACGGTTGGAATTTTAATTTTGGACTTAATTATTCTTTCTACTCGGATTCATGGGGAAGTGCTGTCTGCTTTGACGCATATAACGGAAATATTTATCAGGAGGACTGGAATAAGAGTGTGGATTACACGAGTATAGGTTATGATTTTTTGAATTTCTTTGGAGCACCGATTAATAGTGATAATTATTATGCTCCGATGTACGGTGAGAAGATGGCAGTTGACGAGGATGTGAAGACGGGTTATAAGGTTGATAAGGTAAGTGAAGAACCAAGGAAGAAAGAAAGAGAGGAATCGGAGATAAAGACAGAAAGCCCTGAACCAAAGAATGGTAAGGACGGCAAAGGGACAGAGGATAAGAAAAAGAAAGAAGAGCTTGGAAATATTACGACGAGGACTGACTTCAGGGAGACTGTTTTCTTTTTGCCTGAGCTGAGGACTGATGAGAATGGGGATGTGACGATTAGTTTTGAGATGCCTGATGTTTTGACGAGGTGGAAGTTGATGGGGTTTGCACATACGAAGGATTTAAAGAGAGGGATGATAGAGAAGGAGATTATAACGCAGAAGGAGCTGATGGTGACGCCGAACGTGCCGAGGTATTTTAGGGAGGATGATAAGGTGGTGATTTCGGCGAAGGTGACGAATCTTTCTGATAGGGATTTGAAGGGTGATGCGGCGTTGATGCTTTTTGATGGTTTGACGATGAAGGGGGCTGATGGTGAGTTTAAGAATTTGGAGGCGGTGAAGGGTTTTGAGGTGAGCAAGGGCGGTAGTACGAGTGTGAGCTGGGAGGTGACGGTGCCTTATGGTTTTGAGGCGGTGGATTACAGGGTTACGGCGAGGGCGGAGAATTTTACGGATGGAGAGGAGTCGGTTTTGCCAGTGCTTTCGAACAGGATGCTTGTGACGGAGACGATGCCGATGAACGTTAGGGGTAATGAGACGAAGTCTTTTTCGATGAAGAAGCTTGTGAATGGGGGTACGATGACGAATTACAGGCTTTCGGTGGAGTTTACTTCTAATCCTGCGTGGTATGCGGTTCAGAGTCTGCCTTATTTGATGGAGTTTCCTTATGAGTGTGCAGAGCAGGTTTTCAGCAGGGTTTATGCGAACAGTATTGCGGGTTTTATTGCAAATTCTTCGCCGAAGATTAAGGAGGTTTTTGAGAGGTGGAGGAATGAGAGTCCTGATGCGCTGCTTTCTAATTTAGAGAAGAATGAGGAGTTGAAGGGTTTGATTTTGCAGGAGTCGCCTTGGGTGAGGGAGGCAAAGAATGAGAGCGAGAGGAAGAGAAGGATAGGTGTGCTTTTTGAGGTTAAGAGGATGGAGAGCGAGCTTGGGAAGGCGGTGAAGAAGCTGAAGGGTATGCAGGTGAGTAATGGTGCATGGGCGTGGTTTGAGGGGATGCCAGAGGATAGGTATATGACGCAGTATATTACGGCAGGGTTCGGGAAGCTTCACAGGCTTGGGATTAGGAGGTTCGAGGATGATGAGGAGATGGTGAGGGGTGCGCTTGGCTATTTGGACGGGCAGATTAGGAAGGATTATGATGAGCTTTTACGGCTTGAGAGAGAGGGCAGGTTGAAGTTGAGCGATAATAATTTAGGGGCTTTGCAGGTGCATTATCTTTATATGAGGAGTTTTTATAAGGATGAGGCTATGGATGATTTTAACAGGGAGGCGTTTGATTATTTTAAGGGTCAGGCGGCGAAGTTTTGGAATAATAGGGGCTGGTATTTGGAAGGGATGATTGCTTTGGCTTTGAGCAGGTTTGGTGATGGGGCTACGGCGGATGGGATTGTGAGGTCGCTGAGGGAAAATTCTTTGTTTTCTGATGAGATGGGGATGTATTGGAAGGAGAATGCGGGCGGTTTTTATTGGTATGAGGCACCGATTGAGACGCAGGCTTTGCTGATAGAGGTTTTTGATGAGGTTGGGAAGGATGAGAAGAGTGTGGACGATATGAAGGTGTGGCTTTTGAAGAATAAGCAGACTAATGATTGGAAGACGACTAAGGCTACGACTGAGGCGGTATATGCATTGCTGTTGAGGGGTGAGGATTGGCTTGCGGGAGAGATGCTTGTTGATGTGAGAGTTGGTTCGATTGATGTGACGAAGGATGTGAAGGCAGAGGTGGGTACGGGTTATTTTAAGACTTCGTGGAAGTGGGGTGATGTGAAGAGTGATATGGGTAATGTGACTGTGACGAGGAAGACGGCGACGGGTATTAGCTGGGGTGCTTTGTACTGGCAGTATTTTGAGGATTTGGATAAGATTACGAGGAGCGAGACGGGGTTGAGTATTGAGAAGAAGTTGTTTGTTGTTGAGGAGACTGCGAGTGGTGAGGTGATTAGTCCGATTGGTGAGTTGAAGGTTGGTGATAAGGTGAGGGTGAGGATAGAGCTTCGGAGTGACAGGGCGATGGAGTACGTGCATATGAAGGATATGCGAGCGGCGGGTTTTGAGCCTGTGAGTGTGCTTTCGGGGTATAAGTATCGTGACGGGCTTGGTTATTATGAGAGTACGAGGGATGCGGCGACTAACTTCTTTTTTGGTTATTTGCCGAAGGGGACGTTTGTTTTTGAGTATGATTTGCGTGTGAATTTGGCGGGTGATTTTTCGAATGGGATTACTTCGATTCAGTGTATGTATGCGCCTGAGTTTAGTAGTCATAGTGAGGGGGTGAGGGTGGTGGTTCGTTGATGAAAGATTGTTGGACAAGAACGCACGTTGAAAGAGCGGATTGATTATGATATTCACTGATAGAGATTGAGTGTTGGTTATATTTATTGCAGGGGACGAGAGTCCCCTGCTTTGTTAAAGAACGGTTATCCGTGCTTTCAAGAAAAATAAGATTATTGAATATGTAAGAGAATAGTATTACTTTTCAGGACATCTACTAAAATAAAAGATATAATAATGAAAAGATTATTTATCATCCTTATAATGTTTGCCTCAATGTCTGCGAATGGGCAGTGGGTGCAGGGAGGTAATGGAATACAAACAAGTAACATGGTTCTTCATCTTTCATCTTTCGAAAATATGATATTTGCATGCACAAAAAATTTTATACATAATGAAGAATTTCTATATTGTTCAACGAATAACGGGAATAACTGGATAGATTTACAATTTTATAATGAAGCTATTGCTTTTACTAAGTTTGGAAGTAATTATTTTGCAGGAACAAGATATTACGGTATATATATTTCAGTGAACTACGGATTTAACTGGTCTCAGTGCGGTTTAAACAATAAGACGATATATGCTTTGACAAGTCTAAATAATAATATTTATGCAGGTACAATTGACAGCGGAGTTTTTATATCGAGTAATAATGGTGTTAGCTGGAGTATAACAGCATTAAACAATAAATTCATATACTCACTTCTAATACATGGTAATAATATTTTAGCAGCAACAGCCAGCTATGGGGTTTACATATCCACAAATAATGGCATAAGCTGGGTTCAATCATCTTTAAACAATAAGTCTGTTAATTGTCTTGCATCGAACGGGAATGACATCTTTGCAAGTATTACAGACAGCGGTGGAGTTTATCGTTCAACCGATAACGGAATAAGCTGGACAAGAACATCATTGTTTAATAAGTTTATTCGTTCAATAGCAGTTTACGGAAATAACATATTTGCGGCAGCGGATAATATTGGAAGTACTGGAGGGATTTATTTTTCTTCGAATAGCGGGAATAACTGGTCTTTAAAGAATGAAGGATTTAATAATATTCCATCTCAATTTTATTCGTTAACAATAGCAAATAACTTAGTATTAACAGGAACATCATTAAACAATTCATTATGGCAACGACCACTTTCGGAATTAGTAAATGTTCAGAATACAGTATTAGAAATTCCCTCTTCGTATTCGCTTGAACAAAACTATCCGAATCCGTTTAATCCAATGACTAAGATTAATTTTGCTATACCAAAGAGTTCGGGGATTAAGATTACGGTTTTTGACGTGACGGGTAAAGTGGTTGCTGTGCTTGTGAATGAAACGTTGCAAGCTGGAACGTATGAAACGGACTGGGATGCTAGTGCTTATCCGAGTGGGGTTTATTTTTACAGTATACAGGCGGAAGATTTTAGTGAGACTAAGAGGATGATGCTGGTTAGGTAGTTAATGGTTGTTGGTGGAGCAGAGATTTGTTTTATGCAGGGGACGGGAGTCCCCTGTTTTGCTGGGGTGCGGTTTTCTGTGTTTTATGATTTTTTAATTTGTTGAATGTTAAAACCATAACTATTACTTTTCGGTACATCTACTAAAATATAAAAGAATGAAAAGATTATTTTTCATCTTCATAATGTTTGCCTCAATGTCTGCTAATGGGCAATGGGTGCAAACAAACGGAATATTTGGGGGCGGGTCTATAGGATCTATTGCCGTAGTTGGGAATAATGTTTATGCAGGAACATGCAGAGATAGTCCAAGTTTTGGTTGTCTTTTCCGCTCCACAAATAATGGCTTTAATTGGACAAAAACTGCTTTAGATAGCCAATACGTTATGTCATTCGCTATTAATGGAGAATATATTTTTGCAGGTACAAATAGATATGGTGTTTATTTATCCACAAACAACGGTTTAAATTGGAGCCAAACCGAATTAAATAATCAATCTATATATTCCCTATCATCAAATGGAAATAATATTTACGCAGGAACTTGGGATAGCGGTGTTTATTTCTCAACTAATAATGGATTGAGCTGGTCTCAAACTGCTATGAATAGTACAGCTATATATTCACTTGCCGTTAGAGGTAATAACATTTTTGCAGGAACTTGGGGACAAGGACTTTACCACTCCACAGACAACGGTTCAAGTTGGACAAAAGTTGCATTGAATATTAATTTCATTTATTCACTTGCAATAAATGGTAATTTTATTTTTGCAGGATCGTCTAATGGTTTGTTTATGTCAACAAATAATGGATTAAGCTGGACGCAAACTACATTGAATAATGAATCTATTTGGTCCTTAACAGTTTATGGGAATACAATTTATGCTGGAGCAGAAACGGGCGGAGTCTATATCTCCACGAACAACGGAATTTTGTGGACTCAAAGTCCGTTGAATGATAAATTTGTTCGTTCAATAGCAGTGAATAATAATTGGGTTTATGCCGGGTCTAGAGCGTTTTATTTATCAAGCAATTACGGTTCAAGTTGGGAAGTAACCGGATTTAATAATAAAATAGTTATTGATTTTGAAGCATTTGGAGATAATATTTTTGCGGCAACAAGTTATAATTATGATTCATCAAGTCTTTATATTTCCTACAATAACGGAGCGACATGGACAGAAGCTACATTACATAATACAAAAGTAACCACTGTTGCAAAACTTGGAAATATTATTTGTGCAGGTACAGCTGGCGATGGTGTATTTATCTCTACGAATAACGGCATAAACTGGTCTCAAACTGCTTTAAATTATGCATATGTAAAATCTCTTACCGGCAGCGGAAATAACATTCTCGCAGGAGTCTTAACTCAACAATCTGGTCCCGGATCTCTTATTTACTCCTCAAATAACGGCGTTAATTGGGCATCTACTACTTTGTTTAATAATGATGTTTATTCTCTTGCAGTAAAAGGGAACCTTGTATTTGCCGGGACAACAGGGAATGGTGTTTACCGCTCAACAGATAACGGTTTAACATGGACACAAACGGTATTAGATAAATTTGCAAACTCAATTACCATCAGTGGAAATACAATATATGCAGGATGCTTTTCTGGTGTTGGTTATTCAGGCGGTGTTTATTTATCCACAGATGATGGTATTAGCTGGACTCAAACAGCATTAAATAACAGACCAGTTAATTCTGTCGTTGCAAAAGAAAATAATATAATCGCAGGAACTGATGATGGTATATATCTCTCCACAAATAATGGATTGACCTGGACGCAGAAAAATCAAGGATTCAATCCAGCTCAAAGGATCCTGTCATTACTAATATCAAATAATTATGTATTGGCAGGAACACTTGGCTATTCTGTCTGGCGAAGAGAGCTATCAGAAATAGTTGGAGTGCAAAATCTAAGCACGGAAACACCTTCAGTATTTTCGCTGTCTCAAAACTATCCGAATCCGTTTAATCCAATGACAAAGATTAATTTTGAAATACCGAAGAGTTCGGGGGTGAAGATTACTGTTTTCGATATGACAGGGAAAGAGGTTGCCGTGCTTGTGAATGAAACGCTTCAGGCAGGAACATATCAGACGGACTGGGATGCAAGTGCTTTTC
Organism: Kapaibacterium sp. (SeqCode); assembly: GCA_041675325.1. Classification (GTDB taxonomy): domain Bacteria; phylum Bacteroidota; class Ignavibacteria; order Tepidaquicellales; family Tepidaquicellaceae; genus CAIKZJ01. Next base: position 20,291 of record JBAYUG010000039.1, on the reverse strand, counting down.
CGAGCGGGGTTTATTTTTATAGGATACAGGCAGAAGATTATAGTAAGACGAAGAAGATGATGCTTGTTCGTTGATAGTTTTTCGTTGATAGTTGATAGCAAAAATACTAAGTATGGAATTAAGGAAGGAAGAAACTTGACAGAACAATGGAACACGGATTGCGCGGAGTAGGCGGATTTGCACGGATTTAAAAGCAGATACAAAAGTGGGCAAGCGCAAGCTGGAAGCTTGCGATACTTTAAAAACATAATTTATATGAGGACAATTAATAAGTTTTTTTGTTTAGTTTTGTGTTCTATGGTTATTACGATTCTTTATTATAGCGTAACCATAGCTCAGGTTTATTTTCCAACAACTCCGGTATGGGTTTCAACGGATGCGGGTTACGATACAGGCTGCGGCTGGGCGGATATAAACGGAGACGGTTGGGTTGATCTTGTTGTTGCAAAGGGCAATGATATGTCGAGGCAGAAGGTTGTTGTCTATTACAATACGGGAGGAAATTTACCGTTCACACCAAGCTGGCAATCCAATGATATTGACTATCACGGGCAATTATCAATAGGTGACATTAACAAAGACGGATACCCTGATGTTGCTGTATCTGTTTACATTGGACAGGCGGGGTTTTCCCAAAAAGGAAAATTAAAAATATATTTGAACAACAACGGAACTCTTTCTCAAAACCCGTCATGGGTTTCGCAGGATTCCTTGTACACTTTCAGTTGTGCTTTTGGCGACGCAGACGGTGACGGCGACCTTGACCTTGCAGCTGCATGCGGCGAAAGCTATAATCTTAAAATCGATAACCAAAGAATTTATTATAATAATAACGGAGTTTTTGAATATCTTCCTTCCTGGAAAAGTTTAGACCAAGGTTATGGAATGGACGCTAATTGGGCTGATTTCGATAATGACGGGAGACTGGATTTGGTATTTTGCTGCGAGCGCGGACCGAGTAAAATTTACAAAAATTACGGTGATTCAATAGGTCGAATGCCAATATGGACTTCGCAGGATGCCAGCCAATATTCAAATTCATTATTCGTTAACGACATTGATAATGACGGATGGCTTGACCTTGCCATAGCGGATAACAACCAAATTGGGGGAAGCGGAAAATTCAAAATATATAAAAACAATTCGGGAACGATGAATGCAAATCCCTTTTGGACTTCAAATTTTTCGGGATACGGCTCAGGAATAAATCTTTGCGATATAAACAATGATAACTTCTGCGATTTAATATGCGGGGCTTGGTGGTCGGCATGCTGGATTTATGTTAACAACGCCGGAACATTCTCTCCGACTTCTCAATGGACATCGGCAACAAACAGTGTTGTTGAAACGATTGCTGCAGCTGATTACGATCATGACGGTCTTGACACTCTCAATGCTGAGTTTGTCGGGAATGGTGTTAAAAAACTTTTTTATCTTTCAAAGAATCCGCTGCAAAAACTCTTAAATATAAAATTTGGGAATGATACTATTCCATTCAATCAGTTTTGCTATGTCCTCGAAAACGGCTGGGTAAGTTTCGGTGCTCCTCCGACTAACGGCACGAATATAAGTATTAAAGTATTATATACACACGACCCTGATTTTGCTGTGAGCAACTGGGATAACAATATCGGAAATTATTTATTTAAAAATACTATAATAACATCGGCTGGCAACTTATCGCTTGAAATGCAAACGGATTTTAAATTGCTTCAGAACTATCCGAATCCTTTTAATCCAACAACTAAGATTGAGTTCACTGTGCCGAAAAATTCTGATGTGAGAATTAGTGTTTTTGACGTGACAGGGAAAGAGGTTGCCGTGCTTGTGAATGAAACGCTTCAGGCAGGGACGTATCAGACTGACTGGAATGCGAGTGCTTTTTCAAGCGGAGTTTATTTTTACAGAATGGTAACGAATAGATACAGCGAAACGAAGAGAATGATGCTGGTGAGATAGTTGTTAGTTGATTGCTCTTTCGAGAGATGGGGGGTTTTGAATGTTAATAAAACACATTTTGGTGTGTATTTAAAATATAATTTAATTACTATTTTGAATAAATCAAAAATAACAAATATGACAAGTGTTAAAGATTTTTTAAAAACTTCAAAAATAACTAAAAGTATTTTATCAGTACTCGCATTACTCATTATTCAATTTGTCCCTGCTCCTCGGAATTACTCTCTTTTTATTAATAATTGTTTTTCTCAGGAATCATGGACTGCAACTTCATTAACAGAAGCACCAACTCCCCGTGAGCGTCATTCGGCAATCTGGACGGGTACAAACCTGATTGTTTGGGGCGGTACCGGAGGTTCATCACTGTCAACCAATACGGGAGGAGTTTATAACAATTCCTCCGATACATGGACTCCAACATCATTAACAGGTGCACCTACTGCACGCATTGCACATATCGGAGTCTGGACGGGTACAAAAATGGTTGTGTGGGGAGGGAATTTAAACGGAAGCTATTTAAGTACAGGAGGCATATACGATCCGGCTTTGGATACATGGACGCCGACAACTACAGCGAACTCCCCTTCCGGCGGAAATAACCCTACAGCAATCTGGACGGGCAGTAAAATGATTGTCTGGGGAGGATATAACGGAAGCTATTTGAATACAGGAGGACAGTATGATCCCAACTCTAACACATGGATGCAGACATCAACATCTAATGCACCCTCAGGAAGGCAATACCATACGGCAGTCTGGACTGGAAATAAAATGATAGTATGGGGCGGATATAATGTTACAAACTATTATAACACAGGCGCAGCATACGACCCGGCTGCGGACACCTGGACGCCTATTTCAACCAATAACGCTCCTACAGGCAGGATATGGCAGACAGCTGTCTGGACAGGAAGCAAAATGATAGTATGGGGCGGATATGCGAATACGGTTTATAACAATACAGGAGGAATTTATAACCCTGCTGTTGATACGTGGACGCCTACTTCGACTGTTAATGCGCCTTCAGGCAGGGACTGGCATACTGCAGTCTGGACAGGAAGCAAAATGATAGTATGGGGCGGATATAACGGCTCTGTATATTTTAATTCGGGCGGGATTTATGACCCTGCTACAGATATCTGGACAAGCATGACAGACCTGAATGCACCGGGTGCCCGATATCATCATACTGCTCTTTGGACAGGGAATAAAATGATTGCATGGGGCGGCTTCGGCAACAGCACTTATTACAATACAGGCGGAGTTTATTTTAATCCAGACGTAACAGGAATAACAAATATCAATGCTGAAACACCGGCAGCTTATTCATTAAAACAAAATTATCCGAACCCGTTTAATCCGGTGACAGTTATCAGGTTTCAGGTAACAGGAAGCAGCAATGTGTCTATAACAATACTTGATATTAATGGAAGAGAAGTTCAAACACTCATTAACAAAAAACTCAACGCCGGAACATACTCCGTTGACTGGAACGCAAGCGACTTCCCAAGCGGTGTGTATTTTTATAGGATGACGGCGGAAGATTTTATAGAGACAAAGAATATGATGCTGGTGAGATAGTTGTTATCCCAGCAAGACTTAACGCCGGCTTGTCTGCAACAGGTAGATTGCAAACATGCAAAGAACAGGGTTGTAAATTAAAAAGTATTGCCCGAATACGGGTTTACGTAATTAGCGTTCATCATATATCCCCGTTGAAATCTACGGGGATTTTCATTTCATAGCCTACTCCTGATACACTTAATTCTTTTTATCCTTCGTGTAACTTTATGAATTATTATTTGTTATATTCATTAAATTTAAAATTTAAACTTAATAAATTAAAAACAAATTTATGAAATTAGCAAAACCGAATACTACAGTTTTATTCGCTTTTATACTCTCATTATTTGTAGTCGTTATTTCAACTCACAATAAAGCATATTCCTTCGCTGAAGAGAACAGTGACAGCCTTGGGATTAATATCACTACCCTCATGTCCAGTGCTATTCCAATACATCACAGCACATTTCATTTTGAACTGACAAAATTTCTACTTATTAAATCGGGGTTCAGTAATGCAAATGCTGAATTAATTGCAAGGTACTGCTCTTTGAGCGACAACGCTAATCCCATAAACTATTTGGGTCACTCGTTTCCATACGAATCTAGAATTGAACCTTTAGTAATTCTCGGAACGATAACTTTCACACCTCAATGGTCACAATCAATAGCGGGAACAGAACGTTGCTTTACAATGCCCCCTTATAATTCCTGGCAAGAAAATTCATTTGCTTATATTCATTATGCAACAAGAAGGGGTACAGATACATTACTCGGCGGTTATGTTTACGGTAGTGTATTGCCAATCTCTAATAATCAAATCGATTCTGCATATCCAAAATACTGGAGAATCGGTCCCAATCCAGTAAGCATTGATTCGTTAAAAAACTGGGCTCTTTATGATAGACCCGGACTTGGGGGTCCCGGTGACAAACCGAATGACATTTGGTTTTGCGACACTTCAGAAGTTAACACAATTCCATATCAGAAAGTACAGGCAGGTAGTTTTGTTGCTTTTGCAATACTGCTCCACAGCGTAGCTGATAGTTATTCTCATGAAGATTGTATGTTTACAAGTAAAATAAGGACACATCCGTATCCTACTATCCCACCCTCGCCAAGCGAATGTAAGGGTACTTACCATCGGAAGGAAATGGCATATGACTCTGCAAATTATGGCTTTGATCAAGTGCATTTTGCGGCACAAGCATTGTGGCGTGTGATTAGAGAGTATAAGAGAACTCACCCGGGTGTTGCAGGACAGACTATTTGGACAGAAGATAACAACGGGTTCCAGGATGGCGACGGTATTCCCGATGAGCTTGAAGAGCACTACGACCCGCAGCATAATTTATCGTTTATTGAACGATGGAAATCACCGGCACCGCGTAATATGAATCCTGAGTTTGGTAACGTTATTGATCATTCAGACCATACAGCATATAGAATATTTTTATGTGATAGTGCGTTATCAACCGGTATAAATTTTGTTTCCAATGAAATACCTTCAAAATATAATTTATCACAAAACTTTCCGAATCCGTTTAATCCTGAAACAAAAATACAATTTGATATTCCAAAGAACTCTTTTGTAAGAATAAAAGTCTTTAATGTTGCAGGCAGGGAATTAGCTGTATTAGTAAATCAGGACTTAATTGCAGGTAAATACGCAGTAAACTGGCACCCTTCAAATATTGCAAGCGGGGTTTATTTCTATACAATTGAAACGAAAAATTTCAGACAATCAAAAAGAATGATATTATTAAAATAATATTTTTGAAACAACAAATTAGAAAACATTATATTTATAAAAAAACATATTGAAGGAGAATAATTTGAGAAAACTTATATTCTTACTATTATTAATAAATGTTTCATTATCTGTAAAAGGCCAGACACAATTTCAAAGTGCAATAGGCGGTACAAGTAATGACCAGGCTTATTCTATCACACGAACCTTAGATAGCGGCTGTGCCGTAACCGGTTATACCTCATCATTTGGAGTAGGTAATGGCAATGAGGATGTGTACATAATAAAGCTAAGAAGTAACGGTACGCTTCAGTGGAGTAAAACATTGGGCGGTGCAGGTGATGATTATGGCCGTTCCATTATTCAAACTACTGATGGGGGTTATGCAGTAGCCGGATATACCGCTTCTTTTGGAGCTAGCGGTAATGATATGCTTATAGCAAAGCTCAATGCCGGCGGAACGCTACAGTGGAGCAGAACATTTGGTGAAATGGGCGACGACCTTGCTTATTCAATAATACAGACCCTAGACGGCGGATATGCTGTAGCCGGATATACCGAATCATTTGGAGGAGGCGGCAAAGACATGTATATTATAAAACTTGATGCCGGCGGCACACTCCAGTGGAGCAAAACTGTGGGCGGAACAAATGATGACCTCGCTTATTCCATCATACAAACAACAGACGGCGGCTATACAGCAGCCGGTTATACTGCCTCTTCAGGAGTGGGCGGCAACAATATGTATGTTGTAAAACTTGATGCCGGAGGCTCACTTCTGTGGAACAAAACTATTGGCGGACCACTTGATGATCAGGCTTATTCAATAATACAAACAGCAGACAACGGCTATGCAATTTCCGGTCATACAACATCTTTCGGAGCAGGCAGTAGTGATATTTATATAGTAAAACTTGACAATAGCGGAACATTTCTTTGGAGTAAAGCAATTGGAGGTACACTTTTTGATGATGGTGATGGCGGTATTATACAAACAGCAGACGGTGGTTATTTAGTGTCCGGCAGGAGCTTTTCTTTTACATCATCGGGTGACGATGTATACATTGTAAAGATTGATAGTATCGGCACTTTACTGTGGAGTAAAGTTGCAGGCTTGTCAACCGGTTTCGAAGATGGTGATGGCGGTATTATTCAAACCATGGACGGTGGTTATTTAGTTACTGGCGGAGTGAACTCATATGGCTCAGGGGGTGTTGATATCTCTTTCGAAAAATTTAACAGCAGCTTTGTTACCTGCGGAAACTCTTCTTCACCCGTAAGCAGCATTGCAAGTCCGGGCAACATTCTTGTAAGCCCATCATTTATCAGCGTCAATTGTTCTACAATAATTAATATTCCTTCACTTATAACAGGGACAGGCGGAACGCTAATAACTAATTGCACTACTATCGGTATCCAGCTAATTTCAAACGAAGTCCCAAAAGAATTTTCACTTTCACAAAATTATCCAAATCCGTTTAATCCTGTAACAAAGATTAGTTTTGAAATATCAAAGAGTTCCAGTGTAATGATTACTGTTTTTGATATGACGGGTAAAGAGGTTGATGTGCTTGTGAATGAAACGCTACAAGCAGGAACTTATCATACGGACTGGAATGCAAGCGCTTTTCCGAGCGGGGTGTATTTTTACAGGATGCAAGCGGAGGGATACAGCGAGACAAGAAAGATGATGCTTGTGAGGTAGTTTTATTTGTATGTTGATGGTTTATATAGGATTGAAGCAGAACGCTGATTGAACAGAAAGTAATTTTATGTTTTGCTTCAAGAACCTGGCTTACTCTATTAATCAATATACTGCGTTGCCTTTAATTGCATAATAAATCGCTTTAGTACTTATTTGAGCATTGATTTTCTTTTGTGAGTATATTTCAAAAAAGCAATAATTGGAATCATTAGGCGACAAAGGTAAATCTCTTCCAAAGGGTTCGAGAGTAGGAAAAACTAAATAGCCCTCTGCAGGGAAAATTGTTTTCCCCGTCAGCCAATCGAATTTTCCATCGGGCGGCGGTAACAATGTCGTGTTATTAACCTTGTCGAGCTTTAGCATAGTTATCAAGGGAGTTGTATAACCTGTGATTGTATCGCGATAAACATTATTCTCATTGAACTTTGTTTTTATTGTTGTTGAAGTTTGTAGATTAGTAAAGGGAATCTTATAAACATTCTTCATCTTCAGTTTCCACGCAAGCGGTGTTAAATCGGGACTTTGATTATCAACCTTAACCAGTTTTAATATAATCGTATCAGCCGGAAGAGATTCCATATAACCCTTTCCATACATTTGATTAGAATAATTCCGGTAAACCACGCCCACGTGATAGTTTTCGGGAACGGAAATATTTAAGCCGATAAACCCGGCAAGATTATTGTGATAAAATTCCGAAGGTACTAATTTCCTGAAATAACCCGCAAACTTTTCACCCGTTATATTCTCAGGATTTGTAACCGACGAGTCGTATCCCTGCGGCGGACGCTCCCCAAGCATAACTTTACCGACACAAAATCTTTTGTTCGCATTAGTGACTTCACACTGAACCCAAACTTCAAGCGGCTGCGTGGGGCTTTCAATTATTGAATTCGAAATCAAATAAGTCGTCATAGTATCCCTGTAATACTCCGTAAAAGAGCGTCTGTACAAAGTATCAACGAAATAATGTGTTTCGGAATAATCCCAAGCATACATTATGAAGTTATCCGGAGGAATCGGAGTATTAGTATTAATAACGCTGTTCTCGCACGAAGTTAGTGCAGTGGAAATAATTGCGATAACGGCTAACATTACAATTAGTTTTCTCATTTAAATATAAATTTAGTATAAATACTTCCCCACAATTTTCTCATTGGGATTGTCTTATTTTAATAAAATTCCCGAGACACTTCGTTATTCCCGATAAATCGGGATAAACTAAGATTTCTGATAAAGTCCGCCGAAGCGGATCACTTTATCATCAACATTTTCTTAGTTTCGGAAAAACCATCCGTCCGCAACTGATAGAAATACACTCCGCTATTCAGACCGCTCCCGTCAAACGTGGTTTCGTACGTGCCGGGCTGTAACCTTTCATTCACAAGTGTTGCAATTTCGCGACCCATTACGTCATAAACTTTTAGCACCACTTTGTCATTCCCGAATGTTCCTATCGGGGATCTCATAATATCGAATCTTATCTTCGTTCTCGGATTAAACGGGTTCGGATAATTCTGACCGAGCGAATAACTTATGGGTACTTCAGCTGACAACTGTTTCACTCCAATCGTGAAATTACTTTCGTAATACATCTGTACCACATCTGCAAGTTGTTTTAATTTTGTAACAGAGTTCAGGTTGCTCGTCCCTCTTGCAACAAACTGTGCCATAGTTATTACTGCTGTGTCTCCGCTCAGCACAGTGTAATTGTCAGCGCCCATACCAAGTGTAAATTTCTTGTCTCTGAAACTCTCATAACTGCTGATTTGACCGACTGAATCCCTTCCAATATTTACAATATAACCTTTTGAAGCAGTCCATCCCTGATTTGTTTCGGGGTCGCCGTAAAATATTTTTTTACTCCTTTTATAACTACCCCATGCAGTAGGCTGAGTTACATCGAGCCAGCTTGCTGAATCCATTTTGTATCCCTGCATCATTATGAATGCTTCGCGAGGCATTCCATTGGGCTCGCATTCATTTGGTGGATCAGCATTACAATAAATGAACCTTGTAAACGAATTCATGTTGTACGTTACATTAGGTGATACACTTTTATTTACAGGACCTTTTAATATTTTATATCCTATTGCAGGAGGATTGCCTCCGTATGTACCATCATTATTTGTTCTATTGTAAGCATAACCCATGTTCCTGACAGTATCGCATCCAACCCAGTCATCATCAGGATTTCCTACATCAGGGTCAGATACAATCGCAAAACGTGTTCGGTTCCAGGACTGATTTCCTTTGTTTAGAATTTCAAACTTTGTGAATACCACATCATTATAACTCGGATACGAATAAACCCATTTTGTAAAGTGAAGTTCTATTCCCATCGTTGGATTTGTTACCCCTCCGCCGTAACCTTCACCCGGTACATGTGAATCGGGATTAACGTCAGTAAGACATATGAACAGTGTTTGCGATGCATTCCTGACTCCCGGTGTATCAATTCCTGCCTCATAAATTCCGTTGTGATTGACGTCAACATAAGGCGCACCGTAAGGCACCATGCATCCCCAGTTTTGCCAGTCAGGTTGTGAGGCACCTTCTGCCCTTACAATTTTGTAAATCCTGAACATACTGCTGTCGTAGTGCTGTCCGTTGACATTTGCACCCGGGAAGTATTCACCTTGATACGAACATGACGTCTGTGCAAGCTGCCCGTTTATCATACACGATGCCGTAAGTCCTGTTGTAAACACAACAAACTTGTTTGAACCAATAGGCCATTCAAAACCGGGTGCATTTCCGGACAAAATATTCTGGTCAAATATTCCTCTCCAACCTAAAAAAGTACTTAGATTATTCCCGTCAATTTTAATCTGCCTTATCAGTGTATCAATTTCATACTTTAATATCGTCCCGTTTCTTCCGAATTTGTAACCGTATTGCTGAGCATTGCATACATTGTATGCAATCAGCAATAAAACTAAAATCAAAAGTTTTGTTTTCATAAGTTATATTAAACTACTAAATTTCTTATTTCTTTCTCATTGCTCATTCCCGTTATTCCGTTTCGGTTATCGGGAATTAGATGAGAATAAAAACTATTTCAATAATAGTAACTTCTTAGTCTCGGAAAAATCACCTGCACTTAATTTATAAAAATACACACCGCTATTCAGTCCGCTCCCGTCAAATGTAGTTTCGTACGTACCGGGCTGCAACCTTTCATTTACGAGTGTTTGTACTTCACGACCCATCACGTCGTACACTTTTAACACTACTTTGTCATTCCCGAATGTTTTTATCGGGAATCCATTCCCCACATCAAACTTTATCTTCGTCACCGGATTAAACGGATTGGGATAGCTTTGCGAGAGCGAATATTTATCAGACAAAGATACCGTACCAATCTGGTTGTTTGTTATGAACGAAGCCCATACTTTATAAACGTTCTTTGTAGTTGCGACATAGAATGTATCACCTGTTCCTGTATCCTTCGATATTCCTATTACAATCTTTGAGGGCGAGAAAGAATTGTTGTAAAATGCCCAGTTCATTCCGTAATTTGTGGATATATGTACTCCTGAACTGTCACCGCCATAAAGTATATTCTGCAATTCGGGATTAACTTCCAGCGCCGAAAAGTTAATACCTGTAAAGACCGAGTCCCAGCTGATTCCTTTATTGTACGAACGGTACAAACTTTTATTATTGAAACCATAAATGACAGAATCGTTATTCGTAAAAACAATACTTTTGAAATTGCTTACATTTGGCGACGTAAAATTGTTTCCGCCATTGGTGGACAGATACAATCTCGTCCTTCCGTTTGCATAGACCAAATCTCCGTCGAAAGGATTGTACTTAATAAATCCGTTACCTAAATTACTAAACCATCCTTCAGTCGGCAGAAGACTATCACTGGCATATATAAATGTCCAGTTCAATCCTTTGTTTGTTGATTTGTGAATTCCATTGCTGGTGTAAACCTGAAATCCGAACAATAATTCGTTAACATTATCAGGATTGTAATCCATACCGTATGGGTACGCAATACTTCCCCCGCTACCAAAAGGTGCTTGACTGTAATTTATACCTCCGTTTGTGGTGTAAAAAGTGTTTGCGTCAGGACAAGAAGCAGCAGGAGTTATCTGGTACTTAATAATAAGGTTTGTGTCAAGCTTTGGAATTGCAAAAACAGAAACGGGAATGCATTCTGTATATCCGGAAGGAAATTCAGTTCCCCAGTCACCATTTAAAAAACCATTAGCAGATTGATACCAGACATTAGAGCTTTTTATCAGTCTTAATAACTTACCGCTCAGGTTTGGATAAGGAGTGTAATTAACTCCAGTCTGTACATATATTTCCTTCTTACCTGCTGTTGTTGTGTAGGCAGTAAGCATTTTCTTCAAGCCATATTCATTGGAGCTGTAGATAATGGCTGTTCCATTTCCCTGCGGGAAAACATACTGAGTTATAAAAACCATAATAACAAAAAGCAACAATAACAATTTGCTGCTAACGCTCCGGTGTTTAATGTAAGTTTTCATATAACTTTTAACCTTATGTTTTAAGAATCTAATATTAATTTTCTCGTTCTCTTTTAAAAAATACATAATAGCTCCTAATTATTTCAACATTAACATTTTCTTAGTCTCTGTAAAATCACCTGTACTCAGTTTATAAAAATACACGCTGCTGTTTAACATCGAACCATCGAATGTTGTCTCATACGTGCCCGGCTGTAATCTTTCGTTCACGAGTGTTTGGACTTCACGACCCATTACGTCATAGACAATTAGTTGCACGTTGTTCGTTGTTTGTTTATCGTTAGGTATGGAAAATCTTATCTTCGTCACCGGATTAAACGGGTTCGGATAATTTTGTCTAAGTGAATTTGCAGAGGGTATTTCTGTGCTGATGCTTTGCACACCAACTATTTCTGTTATTGAACGACGCCATACGCTGCATCCACCGGAGAATGAGCCCGTGCCCGCAAAAATATACTGATTATTTGTTGTTAATGACCAAACAGCCTGATTACTCATTCCCTGATCTTTGTGAATCCAGTTTACACCGTCATTTGTTGATAAATAAACACACTTCTGATAGAATAATTCTCCTGCAAAAATATTATTGCCATTTATTTTAATGGAGTTAATTGAGGCATTGTTTAAACTGGTTTGAGTCCAGTTTGCCCCATTGTTTGAAGTAACAAAAATACCACCATTGTCTGTTCCGGCAAATATCTTATTTCCTTTAACTGCAAGACTGAAAACAACATCTGTAAACGGATTTCCTAAAGAAGTGGAATCCCAGTTGCTGCCATTGTTTGAGGAAACCCATACAGTAGAAGAACCCCAATCACCCGCAAAAATATGATTACCGTTTATGGCTAATGAGCTAATATTGCCGCCGGTCGTCAATGTCCAATTCGTTCCGTTGTTTATCGAACGATAAAGTCCATTACCTGTTCCTGCAAAAATAGTATCGCCATATTTCGCAAGTGCCCAAACGCCCTGAGGACCAACGCCAAGTTGATTCCAGTTTGTTCCATTGTTTGATGTTAAATGGACTCCATTGGTTGTACCCGCATAAATATTACTGCCAGAAACCAAAAGCACATTTCCGTTTATGTTCAGAGATGTCAAAGACCAGTTTGCACCGTCGTTAGTCGAAATATATACTCCGTTATAGTTACCCGCAAACAGATTATTTCCAATGGATGCCATTGACCAGATTTCCTGATTTGTACTCAGACCATTTGGAACATTCACCCATTGTGCATTGGTGTTCATTGATATGAACATTGCTAAGATTACTAATAATTTTTTCATTCTCTTAAAATTTAATTATTTTAATAAAATCATTCTTTTTGTTTCTGTAAAATCACCTGTACTCAGTTTATAAAAATACACGCCGCTGTTTAACATCGAACCATCGAATGTTGTTTCATACGTGCCCGGCTGTAATCTTTCGTTGACGAGTGTTGCAACTTCGCGACCCATTACGTCATAGACTTTTAGCACTACTGGATCCCCTATAGAAACATTAGGGGATGACAAAGAGGGAACAGAGAATTTTATCTTCGTCACCGGATTAAACGGGTTCGGATAGTTTTGCGATAATGAATAAGCAGAAGGTATTTCATCTTTTATTAAATTTAATCCGGAAATAATTGCTAATTTACCAAGTGCATTCAATGATGAATATCCACCCGAATCTTTGTCATATACCAACCAGACCATATATGAATAATAATTATTACTTCTCGTTACACCATTACCAAGTGTAATAACCGTTTTCGATGAAGAATCACCGACAGTTAGTGAATCGTAAAAATTAGTAAAGGATGGTCCGGCTGTCATTATCTTTGTGGCGCTAACACTTTGCCTTACATAACAATTCATGGCTCCCATATAATCTGTAAAAATACTGTGTAGAAGAAAATTAGTTACATTTCTGTAGTTGTACATAGGACTTTGCACTATCACGCTTGATTGATATACTGCACCATAATAATTTGAATAATCTGTAGCATATAGCCCCCATTTTCCGCTTTTATTGGATTCATAAGCTATACCTATGGTATTAACCGACCCGTTCGCAATGTAAGTACCTTTATTGTTTCCTGTTGTTGTGATTGTATCACCGCTCCAAATGTATGAACTTGTAGTTCTCTTAAAATTGATTCCATAGTCACCATTAGGTTTTTGTTTTTCATACATTACAAAATGCGGTAATGTCCAAGCTACATCCGAAATGACTTTTGGGTTTCTGCAATTTTCGGTTTCGGTTGCGGTAAGGTTAAACTCATTCCATGTTTCCTTTAAAACAGATTCGAAATTTTTGTAAATTATATCACCGTCTTTTTCATATACAATGGAATAGAAGAAATAACTCGTTAGTACACTGTTGTACGAAATATACGGATTTGTTTTATTGCCCGATGATGTATCAATCGGATAAGGCGCAGACCAGACATTATCATTATATGTTGCACCATAAATATTCGTTCTCGAATTCTCATATACCTCCCAAACTGCCATAGCGTTCGTAAAAGTATTCCCGTAACCGCCTAACACTTTATAAGAAATGCTGGGATTCTTATTTATTTTATTATCATTAGTTAAATATTGGACGCCGCCGAAAGCGCTGTCATATCCGAATTTCATCACACATATATTCGAAGAGTTTAAAGATGACCACCTTTCAAAGATAAGGAAAGAAAAATCAGCCAAGCCCCAATTATATGGCCTTTTTGTATCGAACGATGGATTCTTATCTACAAATCCTGATGTTACTGTTTGTGATTTATCCCAGAAACCTGTTTGCGAAATTGCAACATTGCAAATCAAAATAAGAAGTATAACAATTAACTTTTTCATACCTCATAAAATTTTATGTTTCTAAAATCCCCCACGGCTTTCTCAGTGGGCTTGTCTTATTTTAATAAAATCATTCTTTTTGTTTCTGAAAAACCACCTATGCTCAGTTCATAAAAATACACGCCGCTGTTTAGTGAAGAGCCATCGAATGTAGTTTCATACGTACCGGGCTGTAATCTTTCGTTCACGAGTGTTTGTACTTCACGACCAGTAATATCAAAAACTTTTAGCAGAATTAGATCCCCGCCAAGACCACGCGGGGATGACAATGATGGAATAGAAAATCTTATCTTTGTCACCGGATTAAACGGGTTAGGATAGTTTTGTCCCAACGAATACTTTGATGGTAATGTAGATGATATTTCGTTAACCGATACTAATTCCTGAAAGTCTCTTCTCCATACTTTGTATGATTGGAATCCACTTGCATAATAAGCACGACCTGCAAGAACATAACCGTTTGCATACAAAATATTTGTTATTATATAAGCGTCTCCATCAAAACCCTCATTCTTACGTATCCAGGATATACCTCCATTTGTCGAAATTATTATTCCACTGCCCCAATCTCCAGCAATAACACAAGTTCCAAATGCAATTAATGATTTTATGTTTGAGCTGCTGATTGGTGATGTTTGATTAAAGGTGTAACCATTGTCTGTAGATTTTATAATTCCTGAAGAATAAGTTACGGCATAAAGCTCATTTCCTAAAGCTGTCATTAAAGATATTTCATATGTATATAAATATGAAGTTGACCAATTCGCACCATTATTTGAAGAAATATTGATATAATTAAAACCATAAACATAAACATTACTTCCGTTTATGAGCAATCGACCGTAAATTGAGTTTATAGTGGTCCAATTAGTTCCGTTATTAGTTGATACTAATAAATTGCGATTTGATGTGGCAAAAAGATGTGTACTGTTTGAACCGAAAGAACTAATTTCTAAGTTCATCGAAGTCCAATTTGCACCAAAATTATCGGTGTAATACGTTCCTTGATTATTAGTGCAGACAAACAGGCGTGAATCTTTTGCGAATATATTTATTATTCGCAGTGGAAAAAATGCTGTTGGAGTCCAACTTAAACCATTGTTTGTAGAACGAAATATTCCGGATGAGTCAGTAATTGCTTCACCTGTGAAAAAAGTTGCGGCGGTATATATATCAGTACCGATAGATACAAACCCGCAAACAGAGCCTCCTAAAAGACCGGTTGACGCATTTTGCCACTGCCCGCTTGCATTCATTGCAACGAGCAATACTAATACAACAAATAATTTCTTCATTTCTCAATTATATAAGTAATATAAAATCCCCATCTTATCTGTGGGGTTAGTATATTATTTTATCATCAACATTTTCTTTGTCTCTGAAAAATCACCTGTGCTCAGTTTATAAAAATACACGCCGCTGTTTAGTGACGAGCCATCGAATGTAGTTTCGTACGTTCCTGGCTGTAATCTTTCGTTCACGAGTGTTTGGACTTCACGACCAGTAATATCAAAAACTTTTAGCACTACTGGATCCCCTATAGAAACATTAGGGGATGACAAGGATGGAATGGAAAACTTTATCTTTGTCACCGGGTTAAACGGGTTAGGATAGTTTTGCGATAATGAATACGCAGAAGGAACTTCAGTTGAAATATTCTGAACTGATACCGGTCCCCCGCCGTTGACGGTTTTTAGTATTACTCCGCCCTCACCAACTATCCAGCCTGTATCGGAACTGACCATATCTATTCCCCACCAGTAACCTGAATTAACCTGAGCTCTCCAGTTCGTACCGCCATTTGTTGTTTTTGCTATCTGTCCGGCATCTCCGATTATCCAGCCTGTATTTTCATTTATCATTGCAATGTTATACAATTCCCAGTTTGCAGGATGCTGATTCACCTGATCAACCCAGTTCACACCTGCGTTTGTTGTTTTCTGAATCAAACTCCTGTTCATAGAGTTTATTCC
Source organism: Kapaibacterium sp. (SeqCode) (assembly GCA_041675325.1). GTDB lineage: Bacteria > Bacteroidota > Ignavibacteria > Tepidaquicellales > Tepidaquicellaceae > CAIKZJ01. The sequence goes on along the minus strand of JBAYUG010000039.1, from coordinate 3,995 downwards.
CACTACCCAGCCTGTGTTGAGATTTATAAAACACATTGACATATACATAATAGCATTTGAATGGGAATATATTTTCGTCCAGTTAAGACCGCCGTTAGTTGTCTTTGCTACCGAAGGTTTGCTATCCATGCCATAACCTACCATATATCCCGTATTTTCATCAATGAAATTAATTTTATCAATTCCTATCATTCCGCTTACATAAACCCTTTGCCAGGTCTCTCCGCCGTTAGTCGTTTTCACCAATGCCGAATCATTCTGCGACCATCCTGCAGTATAGCCCGTGTTCGGATTAATAAATTGAATCGTCTGTCTCAAAGCAATACGTGTATTAGTAAACTTAGTAACCCAGTTAGTACCGCCGTTAGTTGTTTTCAGAATTGCAGAATTATTATTTGTATAGTTTCCGCAAACCGCGATGCCTGTATTTAAATCAAGAAAATAAATACCGTTTACGTAAATTGTTACCGGAGTCGGCTGAATAACCCAGTTTTCTCCGGCGTTTGTCGTCTTCATTATTAAACCGCTTCCGCCAGAAATAAATCCCGTGCTGCTATTAATGAAAAAGACATCTTCAAGTCCGTTAGTTGTTGGAGAAGGCTGCTGAACCCATTGTGAATATAGTTGTGCAGTTGCAAGCAAAACTGCTGCGAGGAGGAAAAACAGTTTTTTCATAGTTTTCAGTTTTGTGTTTTTAAAAACTTAACTGCTTAAATCTATGTATAAAAATAAATAATATCAAGAGATATTTTCACGCTGCAAAACCGGCTTTTTTAATAAAAAAGCGGCTGCGGCACATTCGCACAGCAGCCGAACGTCATCTCCAGTCTCCTTCACCCTTTCATCTCCGATCGCTCTTGGAGGGGATCTAATCAGTCACCCTCGTATCTTGAATGGCACAAAACAAATTCGGACGATATTAAAATGCTTGACTGATAACTCGGGTTTACTTAATTTTAAGTAACAAGTAATTTATGAATTAAACCTTTTATGAATGAAGAAGTTGATTCTGCTGTTCTTATCATTGCTGGTGTTATCCGCACAACTTTCGGCTCAGTTCATTAACGAAACACGAATTGATTCAGTTGTAAATCTTGTTTCAATCGCATCGCTGAGTAAGAATTTACGCGAACTTACGGGTGATACTACTACGACTATCGGCGGCAGCCCATATTTAATCTATTCAAGATACAGCTTGTCTCCCGCTAATCCAAAAGCCGCACAATACTTATTTGAAAAATTTCAGAGCTTTGGATTAAGCGTACGCTATCAGGTTGGCGACACAAACTCGGTAAACGTTATCGCAAGAAAGACGGGGACGAGGTTTCCAAACCAGAAGATTGTTATAGGGGCGCATTACGATAATATTATATGGCCTGTTCTGCCTCAGCCGCTGGACACTGTACACGGTGCGGACGATGACGGTTCGGGAATTGTTGCTTTGCTTGAAATGGCAAGGCTTACAGCAGGTATGAGCTTTGAATACACTATAGAGTTTGCCGCATGGGACAACGAAGAAATAGGTCTGTACGGCAGCAGATTTTATTCCGACTCTGCTTACATAAACGGCGACTCTATCAAGACATACATAAACATTGATATGATTGCCTACAACTATTTAAACACCAACACATTTCATGCAGGCGGTGACTCAAATTCGGTTTTTTTCAACAGCCTTTTTAATGTTTATAAAACAAGATACATTCCGAACTATAATCTTAACTTTAAGAATGCGAGTTATTACGGAAGCGACAACAACTCTTTTATTAATAATAAATTCAGAACATTCTGTTTATCGGAATATCAAATCGGTGTAAACCCAAACTACCATAAACTTACAGATAACTTTGAGAACGCAAATATGACGTACTGCAGAGACGTTATAAAGCCAATCTTTGGAATGCTTATGACGCTCGCAGGAAACAAGAATGCTTTCTTTGATCATAAACCCCTTGCTTCAACATACGACACAACAAGCAGAAATCTATGGACTATAATTAAATTCCCGAATGGACTGCCCTCCGGAGCAATTGCACCGAGGATGTATTACAAAATAAACACACAGGCTTACAGCTATACAACGGCATATTACAGCAACAACGACACGTTTAAGTTTACGCTTCCGGGAATTCCAAAAGGCTCGGGCATGAAATATTATTTTGCTGCACAGGATTCCACGGGCAGCTTTGCCTGCACATATCCTGTTGGAGGAAACGGTATAAACCCGCCGGGCAGCTCCCCGCCTGCAAATACATTCGTCTATTCGGTTTACAACAACCTGATTTTTTGTTCAGAAACACTGCCAAAACCGATTAATGACATGCAATACACATACGACACTATTCAGGTCAATAGTGCAGGTTACATAAACAAAATAATGATTAACCTTTCGCTGAATCATACAAACGACGGCGACTTAGTAATTCAGTTGCTTGGTCAGAACGGTGTAGTTCTTTCTCAAAGAAACGGAAACGGCGGTCAGAATTACATTAACACTACCTTTGACGACACGGCATCTTTGTCAATAACGCAGGGAACACCTCCATTCACGGGAACGTTCAGACCTCAAACTGCATTCACGGCTTACTTCGATAAACCTGCAGCAGGAAAATACATTTTAAGAATTTTCGATGCAGCAACAGGAAACACCGGCAGCCTGACGAGCTGGTGTTTACAGATAGAAACAAAGATGAACGTTGGAATACAGCATGCTGAAGTGCCATTAAAGTACGAGTTATCGCAAAACTATCCGAACCCTTTTAACAGCACTTCAAACATCAGATTTTCGATAGCAAAAATGAGCAGTGTAAGGATAACTGTGTACGACATGCTCGGACGTCAGATACAAACTCTTGTGAATGAAGTCCTTCAACCGGGAACACACAAGGCATCAATAGACGCATCAATGCTTTCGAGCGGAGTTTATTTCTACAGAATGGAAGCGGGAGATTTTACCGATACTAAGAGGATGATTCTTTTAAGATAATTGTTTGCCCCAATCCCAAACATGGAATTAAGGAAAGAAGAAACTTGCGGGTAGTTAAATCAAGGAAAACGAACGCTGATTGCACGGATAAGGCGGATTTGCGCGGATAAGAGCAATAAGAAAATTTAACCGCGGAGGCGTTTTCCACTAAGTTTGACTCAAAACTTAAGTTTTGCAACAAAAGCAAATAAAAAACATTGAAAACGGATTAGATCCCCTGCCTGCAGCAGGCAGGCCGCCAAAAATCCGCCACGGCAGACGCAAGGAACGCGCACGCGGGGTTTACAGCAGGGGTGTAATGTTAAAAAAATATATTGAGTTTATCGAATAAAATGTTTTCTGCAATAACTTAATGCGGGCAAAGATTACTTTTATTCTAATAGAAACAGGGCAAATTTTTATAATTTCGCCCTGTTTCTTTGTGTTTTGCTTAAAAACTTAGTGTTTTTTGTGATTTTTGAGACGATTTGATAGATTTTGCAATAAGTCAATTTAAACTATTTGGTAATATAAAGCTAATAAAGGGTTATAAGAGAGCTATATGCGCCCTATATACTTTTCATATGAATTCCATATGAATTCCATATGAACTCTATATGAACTTCATATAAACTCCATATGCTGTCTGTATGCCGTACTATATGAGCATGGTATTTTCATGGGATGTTTATGGTATGTTCATGGGGTACTTATGGGATGTTGAAATAAAGAAGTGTAATTACACAATGTTATATGGCAGTTCTTTTTTATAAACTGCAAACCCGAATTGTATCCTGAAATACATTCAGATGTAACTATCACTATTATAATATGCAAACAATATTAATAAAAATAACGGAAAAAGTAAGAAATAAAGAATTATTTTTCTTATTATATTTGAATAATGGCGGTGAACATCACATCGGGTCATAATGCCTCTTACCGCTTCCTAAAGCTGACATTATGTTGTAATAAATTACCCTACCGAGATTTTATAAATAATATTCATAACAGTCAAGGAAAAAATTTC
>JBAYUG010000038.1:0-31576 GCA_041675325.1 Kapaibacterium sp. (SeqCode) | reverse complement strand
TGTCCCCGATAAATTACGTGTAGTCGTTGAACCGATTAAAGTATTTCCGAAATCGAAGTTTACTGAAGAAGACGTAATAATAGGTGTTCCGCCTCCGGTCAATCCGTATTTATAAATATTTCTGTAAGGATATACGTTATTTCCTACTCTATATGCAATTAACCACAAATATTGGCCATCCCAATGTAAACCTTTTGGGTCGCAGTCATTATCAGGATCGGGAGCAGCGAAAGAGAACAGTGTATCACCAATTGCTTTTCTGAATCCGTAAATCCGCTCAACATCTCCCTGGAAACTACTTGTTACGTATAGAATAGTATCACCTTTAACGGAAATACCATAAACTTGTCTACCCCTTAAAGGAATAGTATCTACAAGAGTTTTTGTAGATAAGTTCATTTTATAAGCATAAGAAAAAGGATAAGAAGTATTATCAGGATAATAAGAAGTGAACCAGAGATAATTTCCGTCAAGCGCAACACCTCCAATCCCTTGCGCATAAGAACCTGTATAGATACTGTCAATTTTCGCACCAGCAAGATTTATTTTATAAATTCTTGCTCCTGAAGAACGGTAAGATTCTGCAATCCAAAACCCGCTTCCATCCCATGCCAAACCGTGATTAAATGTTAAAGAGGTTGTGAGACTATCAACAATAACTCCCGTTTTCGTTATTTTAAATAATTTGGAAAAGGGATAAGAGGTACCGCCTGTATAATCCGAACCCACCCAAAGAGTATCGTTTTTAACAGTTATACCCCAGAAATAATTATAAGGACTATAGTATGGAAAAGGAAATGAATTTATTAATGTTTGTGATTGTAACAAACCTGAAAAAACAAGTAAAAAAATTAGAGTCGTTTTTTTCATAATAAGGTATTAATTACTATAATATAAGATTATTAAAATTGAAATAATCTGTAAAACATAAGAACTGCATAGGCGGCATTATTTGGAGAGGTATAAAAAAACATCTGAAGTGTTGATTTCAGAGATTATTAATGTGTCCGAAAATCCCGAGGGTTCGGGATAAACTTCATCGAACGGATACTTCCGTTGCCGTCAGTAAAGATTAGATTAAGATATAAAAACAAAAAGACTAAGGACTGCTCCTTAGTCTTTTGTGCCCGAAATCGGAATCGAACCGATACTTCCGTTGCAGGAAACAGGATTTTAAGTCCTGCGCGTCTACCAGTTCCGCCACCCGGGCTAATGGATTACAAAAGTATGCAATTTTGAGATTGTTTTCAATGTACAAGAGAGAAGATAAATAACAACTAAAAGTTGATGTACATTTTAGTTGTGATGCCGATGAATGTTATATTTGTAGAGGTATTCATAGCAAGCGGAGAGTATGCATTCCTCTGAGGGAAGAAATTTGTGACCTTTATTTCAGTTTCATTACTAAGATTCTCACTGACCGCGAAACTCATTCCGATAGCAAGTTTTATTCCCTGGAGCCATTTAGCGTCAGAGACACCTCCGACATAAGACCTATAGCCGTGGTAATTATATCCATAGTTAATATCTTCTCTAACCCTATCCATTGATTCAGTTGTATATTGCATTCCGTACCCCCCGGAAATAAACATAGAGTAATTCTGTCTGCCGAAGGGATATAATTTCAAGCTTAAAAACAAAGGGACGGCATACATGTATGAATTTTCCCATTTTTCTATATAGCTTCTTTGACTTGTAATGACAGTTATATAATCCCTGTGAGGTTTACCGTTTATATGCCAGATAAAAGAAGATTCAAAGTTAACCGAGACGTTATTGCTGACCCTGAAATCCATACCCAAATCAAATTCAAGGGGACTTAAATAGCTGTTGTTGTAGCTATTGTTATTGTAATATCCATTGTTGTGATAATAATCGTCGTAATAATTCGAGTTGTAAAAGGACATATAATAAGCACTACCAAAGTCAGCACCTGCGTAAGTACCGAGCGTAGCACCGAAGGAGATTCCGAACGGCAAATCGTTTCTTTGAGCAAACAGACCCGAAGAAATAAACATCAGAAATAAAAGTGAAAATATTTTCATAGTTATAATAATAACGCTTATACAATTCAAACACAATAAATAAATTTTTGTTCCATACGATAAGGAAATAAGTAGTTTATGCAGGTTGTAAATATTATCGAGAATTTCTTTAGGGTTGAGAAATTGAATTTTTAAGGGAGATTAATAATACTATATTTGTATTAATCCAAAAACACAAAAGAGGAATATTATCATGCCAGTAACAGTTACAGGAAAAAATCTGAAGATAGAAGACGTTTACAACGTAGCAGTAAAGAACGAAAAAGTTGTTCTACATCCTGACGCCATTCAAAGAATTATAAAATGCAGAACATTTCTTGAGAAGAGAATTGAAGCAAAAGAGATAATGTATGGAGTCAACACGGGTATAGGCGAGCTGGTTAACGTTGTGCTCAACGAAGATGAAATAAAAGAGTTTCAGAAGTATCTGATTTATAATCATGCGGCAGGTATAGGAGAACCTTTTCCGATTGAGATTGTAAGGGGTGCGATGCTTGGTAGAATAAATGTCCATGCAAACGGACTTTCGGGATGCAGGCCTGAGATAACACAGACATATGTTGACATGCTTAACAAAGGAGTAACACCTGTTGTGTGCACAAAAGGAAGTGTGGGTGCATGCGGGGATTTAGCCCCGATGAGCCAGATAGCACTTTCTTTAATGGGTGAAGGCGAGTCTTTTTATAACGGTGAGAGAATGCCGACTGACAAGGCATTAGAGAAAGCAGGGATTCCAGTACCAGGGCTTCAGGCACGCGACGGACTTTCTGCGATAAATGGAAGCAATGTAATGAATGCGATGGGATGTCTGCAGGTTTATGAAATAGAGAGATTACTCAAGCAGGCTGAGATTGCTGCGACTATGTCGCTCGAAGCGCTTATGGCTAACTTAAAACCGTATGATGCAAGGCTTCACCAGTTAAGAGGATTCAGGGGTGCGATTACTTCGGCAGAAAATATTAAGAAGATGATTGAGGGCTCCGATTTACTTGGCAAGGTAAAAGTAAAAGTACAGGATGCTTATTCAATGCGTTCGACACCGCAGGTAATTGGAGCTGCGAGAGACCAGCTAAGATGGACGCGCGAACAGGTTGAAATAGAGCTTAACGGTATAGGCGATAATCCGATTTTTCTGCCGGACGATGAAGTAGTATTAACAGGAGCTAACTTTCAGGGGTCGCCGATAAGCGTACCACTTGATATGCTTGGTGCATCGGTGACTATGGTATGCGTTCTTTCAGAGAGAAGACTGAACAGACTTTTGCATCCAGCACTGAGCGTAGGTTTGCCGGCATTTCTTACAAAGGGTGCGGGAATGTTTTCGGGGCATATGCTGAGCCAGTACACTGCTGACATGCTGATTGTGGAACAAAGGATTCTTTCTATGCCGGCATCGATACAATCTATACCGGCTGCCGCGGACCAGGAAGATTTTGTAAGCATGGGAATGAACACTGCGCTTAAGAACAGACAGATAATTGAGAATGCATGGGGCATACTCGGAATAGAATACATTGCTGCAGCACAGGCGATTGATTTCAGAGAATACAGCGTCGGCAAAGGTACAAAGGCGGCTCATGGTGCTGTGAGAAAAGTAGTCGAACATCTTGATATTGACAGACCGTTGTTCAAAGACCACAACAATATGATGGCATGCGTGAAAAGCCATGATATACTGAAAGCAGTAGAGAATGAAATTGGTGAACTGAAGACTTACTAAACAGAAATATAAATATATAAAAATGGAAAGCCCGTCTGATGACGGGCTTTTTTGTTAATATTGGGTGTACCAATGCTTTTTAGGCGCATATGGTTAATTTAGATAGAAAAGTGCTATTTTGACGTTCTAATGCAATATTTGCATATCGCAGGCATATCGCAGGCATATCGCAGGCATATCGCAGGCATATCGCAGGCATATCGCAGGCATATCGCAGGCATAGAAAAAAATAAGACTTTTTGGGGGTATTGGGAGGTTCAGGGAGAATTTGGGTAGATTTAAATAAAAAGCCCGTCTGATGACGGGCTTTTTTAATTAAGCTATTTGAATAAATTTTATTGGCGCATTAAGTATTCGATATCCTCGATTTTCTTTGGCAGAGAATCGGAAAGGACTTCACGACCGTTTTTAGTAACGAGCACATCGTCTTCAATACGGACACCAATTTTTCTATACTTTGCAGGAATTTCTTTTGCATCTTCAGGAAAGTACAAACCAGGCTCGACGGTGATAATGCTTCCGACAAGCAATCTATCGAAATCTGATTTGCCGATCTTTTTATTTGCAACAGCATCATGAGTATCGAGACCAAGATGATGACCAACACCATGAAGAGTATATTTTGTAACATCAAAACCTTTTTTAAGGAGACCGAGTTTCTGAATACCCTTTTTAAGCTGTTCAACTGAATATTTCTTCAAGTCTGTGAGTTTTACACCCGGTTTTATTTTCTTTATAACTGCTAGCTGAGCATCAAGGACAACCTGATAAATTTGTCTTTGCTCTTTTGTAAACTTACCATTTACAGGAACAGTTCTTGTAAGGTCACCATTATAATAATTAAATTCCGCGCCTGAATCTATTAACACAAGTTCACCGCTTTTAAGCTTATTTCTATTAGTATTATAATGAAGAATACAAGTATTATTGCCACCGGCAACTATTGTTTCGAAAGCAACATCCTGACAGCCGAGCTGTTTATAATTATATTCAAGAAGTGCCTGGACCTGATATTCATACATACCGGCTTTTATCAGTTGAATAGTGTTGTAAAATCCTGCAGCGGTGACTGTTGAGGCATACCTGACCTGTTCCACTTCGAAATCGTTTTTCACATTTCTCATTTTACCAAGCAGGAAATTATAATCCAGTATCTGAACATTGGAAGACAGAGTAATAAATGATGAGATAAAACTTTTAAGCTGCTCCTTTATTTCACCACGGAGGAAGTCCATATCAAAGAGACTAATATAAATTTTATTGTATTTATCTCTTGATATTAAATCGGCGAGAACGTCGCCCAGTTTTGAATTAACGACGCCTGTATTTATACCAAGTTCTTTATTGACGTTTTCAAAACCAAGTCTTCTGCCAAGCCAGGTCTCTTTTAATGGGTCCTTTTTTTGAACAAAGAGAACTTCTTTGGTCTTTATAATTTTCTTTGATTTTTCATCATGCAAATTCATACCCCCAGGAGCGAGCAACAAGACAGAATTAGGTTCGTTAAAACCTGTTAGGTAATAGAAGTTTTTATTTTGCTTGAATTTATAACCGTCATCGAAAGAACGCTGAACATTTGTTGCACTCAATACGATAACCAATGAATTTTCATCGAGAATATTATTGAGCTTATCCCTGCGGGATTTGTGAAATACTTTTTGTGCTAATTCCATAATTTTGTATTTGTTTTATTCGTCAAATTTTTCTTTATCGGTTTCCATTTCGATTGGAATGGGGTAATTTTTTGTGAAGCATGCAGTACAATAGTCTGTTTTATCCGTTGTTTTTGGAACAGATTCCAGCAGACTTTCAACGGACAAGTAATTTAATGATTCAACCCCAAGAGATTTTCTAATGGCTTCAACATCTCCGTTAAATTGATTCGCAATTAATTCTTTTTCAGAGGGAAAATCCATACCATAATAGCACGGAGAAATGATAGGAGGCGAAGTTATTCTAAGGTGAATTTCCTTCGGCTTTGCCTGCTTTATTAAATCAACAAGAAGTTTAAGAGTCGTACCTCTTACGATGGAATCATCTACAATTACAACTTTCCTGTTTGCAAGAACACCTTTAACGACATTGAACTTTGTTTTGACCTTCATCTGCCGGTGATCCTGACCCGGTTCAATGAATGTTCTGCCAACGTAGTGGCTTCTAATCAATCCTATCTCGTGCTTAATATTCTTCGTTTTCTTCACGCATTCATTGAAGTAGCCGAGGGTAGCTGTATTTGAAGAGTCAGGAACATTGATAATAATAACCTTCTTTTCTTTATCATCATTCGGGTCATCTTTATCAGGGGGCGGGTTTTCTAATGCAAGAGCGGCGCCGATTTTCCTTCTGACTTTATCAACTTTCTCTTCAAAAATCTGGCTATCGGGACGGCTGAAATAAATATACTCAAAGATGCAATGCTTGTATTTAGAAACCTTTTCAATGAAGTAGGATTTTACATTACCGGTTTTAATTACTTCGTCATCAATTACTATAATTTCGCCAGGTTCTACATCTCTTATGTATTCCGCATTAAGAATATCGAGAGAGGTTGTCTCAGAGGCAAAGATATAGCTACCATCAAGTTTACCCATTACAAACGGCCGGACACCATAAGGGTCACGTGCAGCAATTAATTTATCGTCTGTAAGAATAACGACAGAATAAGAACCTCTTACCTGCCGAAATACATCAAGAACCTTATGAATGAAATCTTCTTCTTTGCTTCGTGCAAGAAGATGGAGTATTATTTCTGTATCAGTTGAAGTCTGAAAAATTGTTCCTTCATCCTGAAGCATTTTTCTGAGGTAGTTTGCATTGGTAAGGTTACCATTATGAGCAAGGGCAAGATTACCATCTTTATAATTAACCTTGAACGGCTGAATGTTATTTATCTTGTGGGAAGAACCGGTGGTAGAATACCTGTTATGCCCTATCGCTGAATTGCCTTTAAGAATATTTACCAGAGTATCTTCATCAAATACTGACAAGACAAGCCCATGACCCTTATGAACATTGAATCTATATTTGTTTTTATCGGGAATAAATTCTGATGTTACAATACCCGCAGATTCCTGACCTCTATGCTGCAAGGCATGCAGTCCATAATAAGTCATAATAGCAGATTTCGGATGGTTGAAAATACCAAAGACACCGCAATTTGCCCTGATAGATTTATCATCCGATAAATAAATATCTTCAGGTTGTATGAATTCTTTCAATTATTTATTAGTCTTTTAAAATTCTTATATGATTAGAAAATATCCATGCTCTTCCTTCTTTCCAGCACTCAATTCTGTAGCAGCCTTCTTCTTGAACATCCCAGATACCGCCAAATCCTTTTAACTCATGAATACATTCACCGTTTCTCATGACTTTTGCTTTTGCCTCGCCCGGAAGCAGAAAGTTCAGCACGACACTTTTTTTACTGTTACTTAATTTTATTTCATCGCCCATCTGATAATTTACGCCATCGTATTCAGCAAAAAACCTAAACCCTTTTGCATCGCCGTTATAATAGTTTGCGATGAATGAACGTCCCTGTTTAAGAGCATTAATTATGCTATTCTTATAAGAATGGAAATTGTCATTATCACCAAAAACAATTTTTTGGTCAACGAGTACATGTGTGCGGATAGATTTAAAAAGCACTTTATACGGAAACACTTCAACGTTATAAAATCCCATAAGGTTCATTTTATGAGCATGGGCATCAACACTTCCTACGGCAGGAGTCTTTCTTTTAAGATTCAATTCATCCCATTTTTTCACAGCTTCTTTACATGGTTCGACAACGGACCTTAAAGGATGAATGAAGCGGTTGATTCTGTTTACTTCATTCAAGCCTTCTACCCACTCGCTCATGTGATTCCAAATCTCGATACCGTTAAAATCCTCTGAATTCCATTCTGTCCATGGATACGGAGGGTGTTCAGGAAAGCTGCTTCTTTTTTCAAAAGGATGAGCTATGAATCCCACTCCACCTTTTTTCCTTATTTCGCTAACATATTCAGCGGCACTTAATTTGCAACCAAGCTCATTATTATCAATTACTTTAAATGTTCCGATGAGTTCATCCAAACCAAAAACGAGATAATGATTTTTATTATGGACGTCATTTATTTCATAACCAACAATAAATAAAGTATTATTATAGAACTTCTCATACCCATCGGTTTTTGCCTGAATTGTATTATGGTCTGTAAGAATGAGGAAATCCAGTCCGGCTTCGTTTGCAGATTGTGCAATATGATCGGGTGAACCCGTACCGTCCGAATATGTTGAATGAATATGTAAGACTCCTGAATATTCCTGCATGTAAGTTTTATATTAATAATTTAACATTGTTTCAAAATAATTGAAATATATTTCCATTATATCTTTACTGTATTTTTATTTTTATTGTTTAATACTGTGGCAGAAATTAAGGCACCAATGGATCCAAAAAGTGGATATATAATCAGGTTTGAAATAAAAGTGAATATTGCAAGAGTCGGTGAATACCCGTATTTATTAAATTCGTTAGCGAGATTATTAATTTGATTGTTAGCTTCAGGAGGAAGATCTTTAACGAAATCACCAAACATTTTAAGTGATTCTGTAATAGGGTTAACATCTGAGTACATCATTGTTATTATATTAAACCCACTTACAAAAACAGCGGACATAATACCACTGAATACACCAATTAGGACGGCATCTTTATAAACTATTGCAGAACCAGGCTGCTTAAATTGTTTTTTAAATGATAAGACACCTGCCACACCTCCAAGCATAATACCTGCACAGAAAAGTAAGTTTATGAAATTCAATAATGGTGCGATAGAAATTAAAGACATCACCAAAAAACTAATCAGCACTGGTTTCAATCGATTTAAGCCTACTTGTTCATTCATATTATGAGTTAAGAAATTTTATATGTATTTCGTTAGCAAAATTTATCGTACCGGGAATCAGATAAAACGGAAGTAAAAAACCAATTAAAGCACCAGACACAGACCTTGAAATAAATGTATTTTTAATTATTCCCGAAATATCCAAAACGGCATCCAGCAATACAAACAAAGAAACAACCAATAAAATCCAGATTGAAGGGAGTTTTTTATTTTCAATCCCCCTGAGGAAAGGATAAAGAGTAACGGAAAGCAAAAAAGTAAAATAAATAGTTGAACACCTTGAACATACAGGGAGAGGATTTCCAAAAAGAAAGAATGACCTTTCCTCAATCTGATGACAAGTAGAAGAAAAGAACGAATAACCAAATAACGAGATATCCTCCCAGTTCCCGCCCAAAGATTCAAAATAAGGTATAAGAATTAAGCTGCAAGTCCATAAAAGGGTAACCGCGAAAAAAATAAGGTATATTTTCAGCGAAAATTTCAATAATTTTAAAACATTTTCAAGAAAACAGAGTATAATAATAAAAAAATTAAGAAGGAATACATAATTTTAACTATTTTATAGGATAAAAGCAACTTTATATTTTGTTTATTGCATAATTATATATAGTTTTGCATATTGCAGAGTAAACTGTTCTTTAACATTTTATAAACTTTAAACTTTACAGATATGAAAATTCAAATCACAGCCAGACATTTCAAAGCGAAGGAATCAACACAGGATTACATTAAGACTAAGGTTGAAGAGTTAAACAAATACAATGAGAATATTATTTTTGCAGACGTGATTTTATCATACGATAAACCGCCTACGGACACTAAATACTGTGAAATCATTTTAAAGTTAAAGGAGAAAACATTAACGGCAAAAGAATCATCGGGAGACTTTGAAAGAGCGATTGACCTTGCACTGGAAAAGATAAACACACAATTATACAAACTTAAAGATAAACAAAAGACCAGCAAGAAAGCAAAACTAAAATTATAATTTTGATTGACAGCCTCAAGAATATAAAGCATATAAAGAAAGACAGCATTACAGTTGAGTTTTTCTTTAATCAATGTAAAGACAGATTTAAACTTAAGAAAGCTACTAAATCAGATATTGATACCAAAAGGCTAATCACGGACAAAGATTTACACAGACCGGGATTAGCATTAGCGGGATACGTTGAGCTGTTTTCGTTCACGAGAATACAGATATTCGGGAACACTGAAAACAGGTATCTTTCAAAACTCAACAAGCAGGAAAGGATAAAGGTTTTTAAGAAATATTTTTCCTTTAATGTTCCCTGTATTATATTTACGCACGGAAACAAACCGACGGCAGAAATACTTGAATATGCGGATAAAAACAGAGTGCCGGTTTTTATCACTTCACATCATACTACAATACTGGTATCTCTGCTGAGTGATTTTCTTGACGACCAGTTTTCAGTTCAAGCTGCTATACATTCTTCATTTGTAGATGTTTACGGTGTCGGATTATTATTTTTAGGCAGGTCGGGAATTGGAAAGAGTGAAATTGCATTAGACTTAGTAGAGAGAGGACACAGACTTGTTGCAGACGATATAACGATTGTATCCAAAAAATACGAGAATGTGCTGATGGGTTCAGGAACCTCGCTTGTTAAGCATTTTATGGAGATAAGAGGACTTGGAATTATAGATATAAAGAGAATATTCGGCATCAGAGCAATCAGATACCAGAAACGAGTTGAGGTAATTGTTGAACTTGAGCATTGGGACAGCGAAAAAGCTTATGACAGAACAGGGCTCGACTCCAAAATGGTAGATGTACTCGGTGTGGAGGTTGAGAAAATCAATTTACCTATATTTCCGGGTAAGAATATTACTGTCATTGCAGAAGTTATATCACTTAATTATCTTTGCAAGCATTACGGCTATGATGCCGCAAAGGTATTCGAAAAACAATTAGCCCAAAAGATTGAGAGCAATTCTAAGAACGGAAAGAACAAGGATAATTTACGATACGGAAGAAGCACTGAATATTTTGAACATGATTTTGAATAAATAATTTTTATAAAAATACTAAATTAACACGGAGGTTATTTAATGGTTTGGACATTGGAGTTAGCATCATATCTTGACGATGCTCCATGGCCTGCAAACAAAGCAGAGCTTATTGATTACGCAACCAGGACAGGTGCACCAAAAGAAGTTGTTGATAATTTAATAGATCTTGAGGATACTGAAGAACCTTATGAGAGCATAGAGGAAATCTGGCTCGACTATCCTACTGATGAAGATTTCTTTTATGACGAAGAAAACAAAGATTTCTAATCAATTTCGAAACAGATATTTCAGGTTTATGAGTATGAGTCTGTGAATTTAGCTGCACAGACTCATTTATTAAATAATAAGGATGTTTATTGGACAGATTTTTACTATACTTAATAATATTTCTTTTAATTGCTCAATGTTCATTTCCCCAAGATGAAGATGATGAATCATCAAACAAATTAAAGCTTGATGAAGTCAATATAGAGTTCAAAGATGCCGACATCTTCAGTAGAAGTGAAATATACAACATCATAAAGACAGGCAGTTCTGAGTATTTCAATGCAGAAGAATTTTCTCTTGATATACAGAGAATTGAAAAATTTTATTTTGATAACGGATTTATCGATACATTCATTGACACTTCAACCAAAATCAACAGCGAGAAGAATGAAATCTCAGTAAGTTTTATGATTACAGGGAATTCACCATATCTGATATACAAAATAAATTATACGGGGCTTGAGAATATGCCTGAAGACTTACGTGCGAATTTATTTAAATCAGACGATATAGAAATTTTTACCGGGGACAGGTACACTAAGTCAGCGGTATCAGCTGAAGCGGGACGTGTGTTGAGATTTCTTCAGAATAACGGATATGCGTTTACAAACATGGATCCGCCTGAGATTGTGAAGTTCGAGTCAAACAATCCCGAACTGGAATTCAGTCTCGAAATTAATTTAAAATATCAAACAGGATCAAGTTACAGGTTCGGAAAAACAGTGATCGAAATTGATAACAAGAAATACAACATTGATTTGGATGACATTTTGTATGAACTCGAATACAAGGAAAACGATATATACAGCAAAGAAGTACTTATTCAAAGTGAAAACAGATTAAACAGAATAGCAATACTGGAAAACGCAAGAATTGTCCTGTCTGAAATTGATACTGTTAACAATCTTATTGACTTCAAAATCGTCGGGTCAGTAAGGAACAAGTATGAGATACAGCCTGAGCTACTTGCATATTATATAAGTAATTCAATGTTTGGCGGAATAGGTTTAACATTTTCGGATAAATATTTCTTAAAAGCCCCCAGAACATTTTCGACAAAAGCACGAGCACTTGCAAACTCGCTTGAAAACTACAGACTTGAATTAATCCTTGAATTATTTCAACCACATTTGTTCAATAATAATAAAATTACAGGCAGCATCAATCTCAGCGCCGCAATATTCTCAATTGATGATTATAGAATTGAGGAAATAAAGAATAAAGCATCAATTAATTATGAACTACCAAAATACACATATCTAAACAACCTTACATTAGACTGGAATCTAAAAAACCAGAGGGTGACTTTTAAATATCCACTGTTAGGATACACTGAGGATGACTCTACACTTACATCAATCCCCACTGGTGCTTTCGTGAATATATTCAGTTCAATCCTGGGGCTTACATTTGTTCATTCCAGGATAGACAATTTCCAGTTTCCAACAAACGGAATCTATCAATCTTTTCTGGTTGAAGAAAGCGGTTTACTTGGTACTGCTATCAGTAAACTTTTCGACATATCGACAGTCAATTATGTTAAATTATCATTCATAAATAAATATTACCTTCCAATAACAAGCAGGCCTGATAAATCGACAATTGCGACCAAATTTCTGATTGGAAACATATTTGAATACGGAGATAATTCGCTAAAATTAAGTTCGAGTGATGAAGATTATAACCTTGATGTTGTTCCGATTGACTCAAGATTTATTGCAGGAGGAAGCACGAGTGTAAGGGGATGGAATGCAAGGAAACTTGGTACGTTTGACGGCAGGGAGAACGGCGGTAATTTCATATTGGAGGGAACTATTGAGCACAGGACAAGACCATTTTATGACATGAAGGGTATAATTAAAGATTTCGGGTTTGTGTCATTCGTTGATGTAGGAAACCTGTGGTATGACATAAATAACTTCAAACCAAATGACCTTGCGGTTGCAATCGGAGTGGGGTTGCGATATTACACAATTGTTGGACCAGTAAGACTGGACTTCGGATTCAAGTTTTATGACTATGAGCCTGCACCGGGAACGAATGCATGGTTATGGCGGAATAATGTTACACAAATATTTCAGGATAAGTTTGCACTTCAATTTGGTATAGGAAACACTTTTTAGATTATGTGGAAAAACATCAAAGGTCAGAAGCACGTTATTAATATACTTAAGAACGTTTACAAGAGCGGAAGAGTGCCGCATTCATTCATATTTCACGGAATAGAAGGAACGGGGAAAGACGCTGTAGCGATAGAATTTGCAAAACTATTAAACTGCGACAATCCACATGATGAATTAGGAGCTTGCGATGAATGCAATAGCTGTAAAACGACGATGAGGCTTAATTCCACTCTGTTTAAATTCATCACAGCACTTCCCGCAGCCAAGAGAGAAGATAGTGACGGAGAAGGAGTATTATCAGAATCCGATCTTGACATACTAAATACCGAGTTAAAGATTAAATCATCCGACCCTTATCACAGGATTGACATACCAAAAGCAACAACAATAAAGATAGAAAGCATAAGACAAATAAAGAAGGAAATATACCTTACGGGTGAAAGAGGAAAGAAGAAGATTTATCTAATCTCGAATGCAGATTTGATGAGGCGTGAATCAGCTAATTCATTCCTTAAAGTACTTGAAGAACCGCCCGGGGATTCAGTATTGATACTTACAACATCCAAACTGAATTCTTTACTTCCGACGATTATAGGCAGATGTCAGAGATTAAAGTTCAGCTCACTAAGCAACTATGACCTCAAGGAATACATAAAGGAAAACAATCCCGAAACAGCTGAGGATGAAATAAGGCTGATTGTTAATCTTGCAAACGGAAGCCTGCAGAACCTGAAAAACATAATCAACTGCAATTTTCTTGATTTAAGAAATACAGGAATAAATCATTTAAGATACATTGTTGGGAACAAATATCTGGAAATATCGAATATCATTTCTTCATTAATCAAAGACAAGGACAGAGATCTCGTAAAGCAATATCTTTATTTAATGCAGTTATGGTTCAGGGACATAATAATCAAGAAATCCCAAAATGAGGACAGGCTTATAAACAGGGACATAGAGGAGAATGTTACAAACTTTGTTACAAGGCTTAGATGCGACGAATATGAGATTATAAACACTCTTGAAATGTTTATCAGCGATATTGACAAGAACGTCAACCTTGAGCTGCTTCTTTATAACCTGACCTATAAGCTTAAACCTATGATAAAGAGTGTATAGAGATTATCTTTTACGGTTAATTTTCCTTCTAAATAAAAAGACAATTATAACGAATCCTGCAGCCCACAACACGTAATAAATAACAGTAAGCGGATAATTAATTTTTGATGTATAGGTTGTATTCAGTTCGGAATCATATCTGAAAACAGGATTCAAATAATAAACTGCGTTGTTTGGGAATTCTGTTTCAACTCGAATATAAGAATCGTCGCTCTTAATAGTATATGCTGCATTTTTTGTGTTCGAGACAGTTGATTTTATAACACCATCCTGTCCAACAAATTTAATTTTTGATGCAACAGAATCGAAGGATAAATTGATTGAATCTCCTGCAACATCGAAGTTAATTAAATTCGGCAGTCTGGGAATATTATAATTCTTTAAATCAAACGAATTGAATCCTGATTTAATCAGATTTACTGAAACGGCACTTCCCTGCCGTATAGCAGAAATAACATCATTGTAAGATTTTGATTTCGAATTGATAATTGTAAGACCTTTGCCTATTTCATCCTGGTCAGAGATATTATGTGAGTCATCGTTTGCAATCAGTTTAATATTCTTGCCTGAAGAGAGAGCTTTATCAACGTATTCAACGGAAGTCCTGCTATATCTGCAGATTTCAATGCAATCATAATTATCAAGATAAGCGACATCATCAAGGGAGACAGCATTTCGCATCCATGGATGCACGATGGAAATCAGATTATTATCTGATTTAAGGGTGTTAATCAAAAACTGTTTATTATTTAATGTCGAGTAATAAACGAAATCAAGGGACTTAACATTATCAGCACCTACAACGAGATAGTGGTTTTTCCAAATACCAAAGCCATGCTCGTAAACGGGGAAGAGTTTATCTTTTTGAGAATCGGTTACGCTTAGGTTCATGTAATTAGAGATTCCTATTATATCGTAGCCCATATCACTGTAAACTTTGTATATCGCTTCGGGATTTGATGACCTACCGTCAGTCAAGCCACCCCAAATGTTAGAATGTGAATGAAGGTTTGCTTTATACCATTTATAGTTCTGAATCTCTTTGTAAGGATTGTATAAATTGCTGCCCTTAAATGGTGAGGGTTCATTATAAACATATGCGGGAGAAATAATGTACGGTATCAACGAAATAAATACAATAACGATTACCGCCCAAAGGAGTATTTTAAAGAATAATTTCATTTAATATATTAATTATGCACAAACAAGTGTAACAAATTTCAGGGTAAATGATTACGTAAAATGGGAATTATTATGGTTCTTTTATCAGCCCTTTCATTCTGAATACAAAGTAGTTCATTACATTTATATCATTACGCATTATCTTAATAGTATCAGCAGGTTCAAATTTTGAATAATACTCAGAGTAGAACTTAGAGGGGAGGTTATAATCCCTGCTGGAACATATATAGTAAGCGTCGCTGCCTATTACAGGCGGGATTCTTTTCCTGTTAATCCAGAAGTAATTCCTTATGTTTTCAAGTCCGCCAATTGCGTATGAAAAGACTCCGGTTGAATTACCAATATAGTAGTCATAGTTTGCAGCAGGAAACCATCTCCATGTGATTATATACGGATTAGCAGTTATGCTGTTATTGGCTAAATCCCTGCGGTAGATTTTCTCGAACTCTGCTGAAAGCTGATGCCATCCGAATAAATCCAATGATGCATCATTCTCACCAAGGTCAACGGGAGTTCTATCTTTTATGTCATTGTAAATAATGCCTGTTTTAATCTGAACAAATCCAAGAAGCAGCACAACCGAAATAAGTAAAACAGACAATTTAGCGCTGATGTGAACTTTGTTTTTAGAAATATTGCTCAGATAAGCTGCAGCAATGATAATCAACCCGTAGTATCCCGGCGCTGACCAATGCGGCAAGGTTCTGCGAGTCAATGATGATAGCAGAAATACAAATATTATGGGAAGACTCCAAAGCAGAAGAAGAACAAGATAATCTTTTTGAATAGTGAACTTCCTTTTGAATAGAGCTACCAACGATATTATGATTACAATGAAGTTAATTGGATTGTTGTAAAAGATTTGTCCGGCAAGTTCAGTACCAAGAAAATCGAAACGAAGTTTAGATTCTGAAAGGCTTACTCTTTCTCCCTGAAAGGTGAAACTTATAAAATCATTTTGAATATTCCAGATAATTACCGGAAGAAACAATATGGCCGTCAGCAGGATCGAGAAATACAGTTCTTTGGTTTTTAGCCATGTACGATTTACGAAAAGTATATATGCAAGAATCCCTATCCAAAGAAAAGCTGCTGTATATTTAGAAATCATACCGAGACCGATTATGACACCGAGCAAAAGGAATAATTTTCGGCTTTTATTGTCGGGATTTTGTTGGGGTACGATTACTAAAGCAATATAAAATGTAAGAAGCCAGAAAAGAGATAACGGGGTATCGGGCAGAATAAACAGTCCGAGGATTACAGAACAATATACAGACCCGGTATAAAGAATCGCCGCTGTAAGCCCTGCATTAAAATCGAATAACTTCCTGCCTATCAGGAAAATGATATAAGTATTTATCGTTCCTATAACAAGGGAAGCCGCACGGATAAAAAATTCACTTTGAAATGTCAGGTTTAGAGTGAACAACTGAATGAAGAAACCAACCATCGGGGGATGGTCGAAATGACTCAGAGAAGGATATAAAGCATAAACCCAGTAATTAACCTCATCATTGCTTAAATCAATATTTGCAGCAATCAGGCTTCTTACGAGAAAAGATGCTATTAGGAGAAAAAATAACTTATTTTTTTCTGAGTTATGGGTCAATTTTTTGAATAACAGCAAAATATACAGCGTAATTAATAAAAGAAATATAAAACATGAAACAAAATACAGGTAAATGAGTCCAAATCGATGATTATCGGATAGTTTAAGCTTTTGATTATAAGAAACTATTTGACCTATTTAAATTATCTTACACTCTATTTGTACACTTTGAGCATGGATATTTATTGGATTTAAATATGTTTAAATGAAATCTGAATTGTGTTATGGAATAAAGACTTGTTATTACATGAGGTTATTGCGAGGTTGTTTTTTATAAACTTTGTGACCGTTCTACATTAATTTTTATACGTATTTTCCAAAAACAACTTATAAAATTAGTTAAAAAACAGAATTCTATATGAGAATCATGTAAGAAAAAACGCAGAAAAGCGAGTATTTTAATAAATTCATTGACTTGTTATTCTTTCATAAAATAGGTAAAATTGATGTTTACTCAAAATTTAATTGCAAAAATGAAAAGCCAAAAAACATTATTTTTATTGCTCATAGTAACTATTATATCATCTGTTTTTTTAGCAACAGGATGTAATAACAAGAAGAACAAAGCTGTAGTAGCTGACATTGGCAGTGAAAAGATTTTAATGTATCAATTTGAAGACCAGTTTCTGAAGTCGATAGGAAACAACCTTGACTCAGCCAAAAAGACGTCTTTGGAACAAAGAATAGAGTTTCTTGATCTAATGATAAAATTAAAACTTAAAGTACTTGATGCAACAGAAAAAGGGTATTTGAACAGTGCAGAAATTAAGGCAGACCTTGAGTCTTACAAAAAGAATTATTTATCAGCGTTTCTGATTGATAAGAAGGTAACAGATCCATACATAAAGGATTTATATGAAAGAAAAAAATTTGAAATCAGAGCATCGCATATTCTAATAAATTTACCGCAGACAGCCACTCCCGAGGATTCAATTAAAGCATTTGAGAAAGCAAAAACAGTTATTGAAAAACTGAAGAGCGGAACGGCTTTTTCTGAAGTTGCAAAAGAATTTTCAGAAGACCCGTCAGCAAAAAGCAACGGCGGTGATTTATATTATTTCACGGGCGGTATGACAGTTCCGGAATTTGAAGAAGCTGTATATAAACTGAGTCCCGGTGATTATACAAAAGAACCCATCAGAACTATGTTTGGACTTCACATTGTGCAAGTAACAGACAAGAAAAAGAGAAGCGACGGAATCAAAGCATCGCACATATTAATACAGGATCAGAGAGACAGTGCGGGCACGATACTCGACTCTGCATCATCATTAAAGAAAGTAAACGAAGTATATGCAAGAATTAAAGGCGGTGAAGATTTCAGTAAAGTAGCAACTGAAGTTTCACAAGATCCCGGTTCAGCATCAAAAGGCGGCGACCTTGGTTTCTTTGACAGAAGAAGAATGGTTCAGCCATTTGACAGTGCAGCTTTTTTACTTAAAGTCAACGAGGTCTCATCACCCGTAAGAACTCCTTACGGCTGGCATATTATCAAAGTAACTGAAATAAAAGAATATCCTGAATTCGATAAAGCAAAGGAAAATCTTAAGAATGAATTCAAAAGAAGCATGCAGTATAAGATGGAATACGATAAATACGTGGCAAAGGCTCTTAAGGATTACAAGCTTGAGTTTGATAAAGGCGGAATAGCAATGTTCTACACATTGGTTGATTCGAGCAAAGTAATGTCTATGATGAATCTGGACAGTATATTTGCAGCAACTGATAAAAACACCAAGCTTGCAAACTACACAGGCGGCTCTGTAACGCTTCAGGATTTCCTCCAGTATTTGCAAGTAAACAGAGAATACTCATCAACAAATCTTGGAACAGCAACATTGACAAAGATATTAAACGAAGTTGCAGCTAGTCCTGTATTATTCATTGTTGCACAGAAAGAGAATATAGAAAAAGATGATGATTATCTTGAACTGATGAACGAATATACAGCAGGACTCCTCAGGGAAAAGGTTGACCTTGAAGAAATATCAAGCAAGATAAAAATAACAGATGAAGATATCAGCACTTACTACAACACGAATATCGCAGCATACAATATAAAAGACGGCGATACTGCAAGAACGAGAACACTTGATGAAGTAAAAGCTGAAATAACAAACACATTAAGACAGGATAAATTTGCACAGACTGAGAAAGCATATATTGACGCATTGAAGCAGAAATATCCAGTTAAGGTTTACGAAGAAGAATTAAAAAAAGCTTTTAAAGAATAAACAAGTTTGATTATTAAAATATTTAAAATATTATTACTGCCGCTTTTCTTTCTGGCAGCATTTAACGTATATGCACAGAAAGAAGGCGACAGAATTATTGCTATTGTAGGCAACGATGTAATACTTGAATCCGACCTTCAATATCAGATGCAGATGTATGCGAAACAGAACAATCTTACATCCATGAATCCGGCAATTGCACAGCAGATATTCCAGCAGATGATAACTGACAAGATAATACTTGCGAAGGCAGAGCAGGACAGCATTGAGGTTAAAGATGAAGAAGTAAACAGAGAACTTGAGTACAGGCTGAAATCACTCATACAACAAGTTGGTTCGGAAGACCGGATACAGGAAATATATGGAATGCCTCTGGTAAAGATAAGGCTTACGCTTAAAGAGGACCTCGTCAAGAAAATGATGAGTGACAAATTAAAGAGAAAGAAATTCACGAGCGCGGTAAAGGTGACGGATAAAGAAGTAAGAGAATTTTACAATGATTACAAAGACTCTTTACCGCCCGCACCGGAAGAATTCGAAATGAGTCACATATTCAAATCAAGGAAACTGACCGAGCAAGAAAAACAATTATCGAAAGAAACAGCATTGATGATTCTCGACAGTATAAAAGCAGGTGCTGACTTTTCAGAGCTCGCAAAAAGGAATTCTGACGATAAGGGGTCGGCTATAAACGGCGGTGATCTCGGATTTGCCAAGAAAGGCATATTTGTAAAGGAGTTTGAAGAAGCACTTTACAGTCTTGATTTAAATGAAGTCTCCGAAGTCGTTGAAACGGAATTTGGATATCACATAATAAAGCTTACAGAAAAAAAAGGCGACCAGTTAAGGGCGCAACATATACTTGTATCCTTCAAGAAGCTTGAATCCTCGGATTTCGAGACGATAGCACTTTTAAACAGCATTAAAGATAGTATAAATTCAGGCAGTTTCACGTTTGAAGAAGGTGCAAAAAGATATTCTGAAGATAAAGAAACAAACCTGAGCGGCGGCTATATAGGTTTTGTACCTGTTGAAAAACTCGACAGCAATTATGTTCAAGAAATCAGATTGCTTAATACGAACGAAATAAGCAAACCGCTTAGAGTAGGAGATGACATGAATTACGGATATGAATTGCTGAAAGTTACCGGTAAGAATGAACCGCATAAACTGACACTCGAAACAGATTTCGAAAGGATAAAGAAATACGCAACAGTTTTAAAAGAGAATAAACAATACGAAGACTGGATTGAAGAACTTAAAAAGTCTATTTATGTTGATATAAAGTTTTAGACGATGAATATCTTCTCGGGAAGTATATTAGATTATTTATCGTTATTACTTTTTGCAGTTATATCGATTGGCTTAAGCCTTTATCTTTACTACAATAACGAACTTCCAAAGATTACAAAAGCGATACTGATAACATTAAGAGCAGTATCGCTTTTTTTAATGCTCTCGCTGCTTCTTAATCCATTCATCGAATATTTTAAAAGTGTATCAGAAAAAGCTCCGAATATTATACTAATAGATAAAAGCCTTAGTACGGGTATCGGGAAAAATGATTCTGCGATTCTGAATTCCGTCATGAATATTACAGGAGGCAGTGATAACTTTAAACTGTACACTTTCGGAAGCAGACTTATACAGGAAGTAATAAAATCTGCAATAGATTCGGCAGTTAACAACAAATACTCTACAAATCTTGCTTCTTCGTTTGATGATATTAAAGACCTGAATTTCGAGAAAATAAATTCAATAAGTATTGTATCAGACGGATTAATAAACGAAGGAAACAATTTACTTCAGGCTGCGAGAAATTTAAAAGCCCCTATTCATTATAAGCTTACGGGAGATACGGCACAAAGAAAGGATTTAGTGCTGAGCCGTGTATTATACAACAAGCGGCAGTTTATAAACAGCACTGCAAAAGTGTTTGCGGAAATAAGCTCTTACTACGCAGATAAAGAAATCAAGATTAATCTTTACGAGAATGATTCTAAAATCAGGACGAATTCTGTTTTAGTCAGCAACACAAAGAATGAATATGAAACTGCCTTCGACGTTTCGTCACCGATTGCGGGTATTAAGAAATACAGACTCGAAATTGAACCGGAATCCGGCGAAGTAACTGAAATAAACAACAGCGAAATCTTCTACATAAATTACGTAGATAACTCGGTAAGAATGCTTGTTATTGCAGGAGGACCAAGTTATGACTTATCAGCTTTAAAGCAGACATTAAACAGGTCGGAAAACATAAAGTATGATACAAGGGTGCAAAAGAGTGCATCTGAGTATTACGAAGGTGCTTTACCGAAGTTCAGCGATTATGATATTGTCACGCTAATCGGGATTCCTAATAATTTTACGAGCAAAGAATCAACAGATTTAATTATAAGCGGAATAAAGAAATCAGGAAACCCGTTATTTTTCTTTAATTCATCGGATTTATCATTTGATAAAATAAACGAATTTAAAGACATCTTACCGTTTGCTTTCAATGAAACAGGTAAAAGAGAAGTAAAAGGCAGCTTATTTTTCACACCGAATAAATTATACAATGATACGGAAAGTCTGAGAAAACTGAAAACTCTCCCGCCGGCATTTTTCTATCAGGGTGCATTTTCCGGGAAACCCAATTCTACAATTTTAGGTCTTCAAAACAGCGAACCTGCTGTCATAGTTGACAACTCAACAGAAATAAAGACAGCTGCATTTTTAGGATACGGTTTTTATCAATGGAATTTAAAACCGGGCGGCAGCTATGAATACCTGCAGAATGTTTTATCCGGCTTCATAACACTTTGTACAGATGAGAATTCAAAAGACAAATTTACAATAAAAACAAATAAGGATTGTTATGCTGTCAGCGAGCCTGTTTACTTCACGTCGGTTTTTAAAGAAATAGATGCAGCAAATAAGTACAAAGTAAGATTAAATATCAGCAATCAAAGCAAGGGATTCGAGCTTGACCTTTCTCAAACCGGAGAAAATATATTTCAAGGTGACATGAAGTATTTTGAAAAGGGTGATTACACAGTAAAGGCAGACCTGTATGAAAACAACGCTATAAAATACAGTAGTTTAACAAAATTTTCAGTAGATGAGCCGTTTAAAGAATACAAAGAAACAAAAGCAACGGATAACCTACTTAAAGAAATCGCAAACATGACCGGAGGCGTTAATCTTTCGGGCAAAAATAGTGCTGAGATTGAGGACCTTTTCAAATTTAAGGGAGAAAACACAGTAACATATCCAAACAAAACTCTATTAAGGAATTCTATTTGGTATTTAATATTTATTTTATTATTATTATCTATAGAATGGTTCATCAGGAAAAGAAATAATTTAGCTTAAAATTAAGTAAATGAAAATAAAACGATTACTCATATTATTATTAATCACTGTTTCTTCGGTATCATTACCCGCACAGGAGTTCTGGCTAAGCGCATACAGCCCAACTAACATTAATTTAAAGAAAGCAACATTTGTTGACAGCGTGACAGGATGGGTATGCGGAGATTCGGGTCTAATAATGAAAACTTCGAACGGCGGACAGAACTGGATAACTCAGAATACAAGAACAAAGACCTTTATTCACGATGTCTTCTTTTTAAACAAGAGACTTGGATGGGCGCTCGGATGGAATATATATAACCCACAGCCTCCTTACGGCACATACATGCTGAAAACGACGAACGGCGGCGTTGACTGGGACACATCATTCTTCCCTATTGAGAATGTTTTTTTGAAGAAGGTTTATTTTCAGGATTCACTATACGGATTTCTGGGAGGTAACTTCAAAAACATACTACGAACGACCAACGGCGGACAAGACTGGCTCGATGTTGAAATTGATTCTCTCGTTGTAATGAATTTCCCTGTCCTGAACTTTTCATTCTATTCTAATGACTTCGGATATGCAGTAGGAGGCGTAATGGACATTGCAGGAGTTATCTGGAGGACTACAAACCGCGGACAGCGATGGACTCCTTATATTGTATCACCCGAGCCGAATATGGATATGATGTTTTTCGACTCGCTTAACATACTCGGGTTCGGCGGAGATTTCGAATACGGTGCGAGCATAATAACTACAACAAATTCAGGTGCCGACTGGGAATACTCATCACTGGAGTTATTTGGTTTGCCTACTGTTCTTACATTCAGAACATTAACAGACGGCTGGGGTTCGCTTGGATATACGCAGACATTTGTTTTTACACAAGACGGCGGAAGGTCATTTACACAGCTTAACACACCCGACTCCGCTGTGATTAATGACATTGTATTTCCCGGAGTAAAACACGGTTATGCCGTGGGCGAGTCCGGCAAGATACTGAGATTTAATGCTATAACAGTCGGATTAGGAGAAGAAATACCTTTAAAGCCTAAAAGTTTTGAGCTTAAACAAAACTATCCCAATCCGTTTAATCCTTTCACTACAATATCTTATGAAGTTGAAAGCAGCAGTTATGTTGTGTTAAAAGTGTTTGATATTTCAGGAAAAGAAATACGGACATTGCAGAGCGGACAGCAGAACCAGGGGAAATATAACATTAAATTTAACAGCAGCAACCTTCCATCGGGAGTGTATTTCTATAACATCACAGTAAGAGATTTATCCGGAAAAAGCAGTAATTTTATTACACAAACAAAGAAGATGCTGATAGTCAAGTAATGTTAAAACTCCACCCCAAACTAAGCTCAGGATGGAGCGTGTAAAATAATTATTTTGTAAGAAGCATCTTACGGCTTAAAGTTATATCAGCTGTAATAAGTTTATAGAAATAAATTCCACTTGATAAAACCGATCCTGCTTCGTTTACATTAAAATTGATTTCATAAGTGCCCGCTGTATGCATACCTTCTGCAAGAGTAGTAATCTCTTTTCCCTGAATGTCATAAAGTTTAATTATAACATTTGAATTTTTCGGGATACTGTATTTAATTCTTGTCTGAGGATTAAATGGATTCGGATAGTTCTGTGAAAGTTCATAACCGTCAGGAATCTCACTGCTGATCTGGTTCACACCGATAGTAGATAGGTCGATGCTGGCACCCCAGATTTGATAAGTGGTTTCGCCAGGATATTTAGCCATCCAGACAGGAAAAAGTTTATCAGCAGAAGCAACAATACCAATGTTATCACCCTGATTTCCAACTCCCCCGCCAAAGACCGGTCCCGGATAATATTTCTGTGCAGTCACAAGATAATCCTTCCAGGTATTACCTCCATCCTGAGAACGTGAAACATAAACCTGGAGAGAATCTCCCGTAGGAGTATTTCTTGTATCATAATACACGATGTTCAAACCTCCTTCATCATCAATCGTTAAAGCCGGAAAGAGCTGAACTTTTCCGTTGTTCATAGGGTCCTGATTTACCCTGACCCCTGCAGACCATGTTGCGCCTCCATTGGAAGAACTTCTCATTACGACATCGGCATCCGAACCTGCTGGGGCAAAATTCTTTTCACAAGTAATATTAAAAAGCCAACCGTTACGAGGTCCGCCGGATCTATCCACATCGAGAGACGGATAACTATTAACTCTGATACCCCAGGGAGCAAGCGAGGAAGTATTAATTCCATTGCATTCATAAATGCTTTCGTTAACCGACCAGTTATCACCGCCGTCTGTTGAGACAGCAAATCCTATATTCTTTTCATTGAACGGGCTTATATTAAGCCTGCCTGCCCATGCGATATAAACATGTCCCTGCGGACCTACTACTATAGAAGGTCCAAAAGCATTCCGTCCGGGATAGGACTGGTTTACTCTAACGAAAGGACTGTACCAAGTGGCACCGCTATTCGTTGTGTAATTTGACGCAATGTAAACAGGCGATAAGAGGATAGCGGAAGACACATAAGTTCTTCCGTAGAAAGGACTTGATGGATAATCGTCCGTTGCAATATCACTTTTATCCTGATTGTCATTCGGTGAAAAACATGCGTATGGAGCCGACCAGTTAGTTCCTAAATTTGTTGATGAATTGGAATATATTCTGTTTGTTTGCCCTGTGAATGTTTGCCAGTGCATAAGAATAAACACACCATCCTTATCGATGACAATACCCGGATCACCGTTATGAAACTGAGAAAAACCATCGTTGACAATATCACTGCCAAACCATGAAACACCTGCATTTGTAGAAACGTAAACTCCTTCATTTCTTATAGATGCATTTGCATTAATAGAAAAAGAGCTTGCGAAAAGAATTTGTGGATTAGTAGGGTGTCTTACAATTAATGGTTCTATCTGATTGAAATTAGAAGGAAACAGTTTGAAAATGTTGAACTGCCCGAAAGTAGAACCAGAGAATATAAATAAGATTGCAAGAGCTGTCAGAATATTTTTAATGTTTAGCATGTGTGATTATCCTTTAATATATAAAACAAGGGAACCACATTAAGATTCCCCTGTCTTTGTTTAATGTTAGTTAAAAATGTAGCCCAGTTTTACTCCACCGAAGAAATTTCTTAAAGGACCCGGTTCATAAAACTTGCCGCTCATGTCATTAATGTTGATAAAGGAGACATATTTCTTGTCAGTAATATTATCAACACCCGCATAAGCAGTAATGTTAAAGTTGTTATAATTCAGAGACAAACCAAGCTGACCTCCGAGCAGAAGATAACCCGGAGTCTTGAGGCTGTCAACATTCTTGTCATTAACGAACATCGAACCCGTGTATCTTAAATTACCTTTGATGAATGCATTCAGGTATTTGGCAATAGAATGCGAATATCCAAGTTCAGTGCTGAACAGTTGTTCCGGTACCGAAGGCACTACATTGTTTGAATAGTTTTCAGTATACTGTGAAAATACAGGAGCAGTTTTAATAATCAGAGCTTCGTAATCAACATATTCAAACTTAGAAAAAGTATAAGCTGTTTTCAGCGTAAGACCTTTAACTATTTCGGTACTGAAACCTGCCTCCACGCCTATTCTTCTTGTCTTCCCCGCATTTCTATAGAAATAATCTTCATCAATAACAAAAGGAATAATTTCGTTTTGGATTAATGAATGGAAGAAAGTGACTTCAGCAAATGTGCTTGTGAAATATTTACCATCAATACCTCTTGAACTCCCCTTTATACCGATTTCGAAGTTAATCGAATTTTGGGGTTCAATATCAGGATTAAGGGTTGTGAACCCCTGGTTCGATGAAGTTGGATAGTTCGACATTTCATTGTTTGCAGGAGTATCAAATCCCAGACCGAATGATGTATAGGCTGCTATCTTTGAAGTTAGTTTATAATTTAAAGCGATTTTTGGTGTGAATCTGGAAAACGTCCTTGAAGTATCGGTGTTTCCCTGCTGCCAGTCTTCAGAAGTGTAACTTACTCTGTCGTACCGCCCTGTAAGCATAACATCAAGCCTGTAAGGTATAATGGAAAACTGGTCGAGGAAATAGATACCCATATTCCCGAGTTTTTCATTTCCGACAGCTGTAACAATATCACCCTTGTTACCGTTTACATTATTAAAGTAATTCATTGGACCACCCTGCCAGAAGAAGTCAACACCAACAGTAAACTCATTGTTCCTGTCACCTATCTTTGAGTAGTTTATATATTTTGCAGTAGCACCAAGACCATTTCTGTTGAAAATTCTGTATCGTCTGTCGGTTCGAGTTAGTTCTTTTATCGTACCGTAACCGGTAAACTCGAAAATATTACTTTCATCTTTACCGAACTTAGTACTGAAAGTAACGCCGAGCCTTCCTTTCTTAGTGTACCTCATCAGGTTGTAATCCAAAGCAACTACATCTGCTTTGTAAGGATTTGTATTGTAATCCTGAAGTGTTAAAGAACCGGGAAGCTTAATCAATCCATTGACATAATAGCCAAATATTTTTAGAGTAGTACGCGGACTAATTTCGGCAATGTAAGTTGAATTGATACGTGTCTGGTACTCATTACTGTGCTCTCTGTAGCCATCGTAATTTTCGTAGCTTGATGTAAGCATAAACCTTGAACTTCCAGAGTTGAGGCCCACTTTTAAAGCATTCTTTCTTAAACCGAAATCACCGAAATCATTATCAAAAACGACAAAGCTTTTGGTGAAATTGACATCGGACAAAAAGTTTATTACTCCGCCGGGAGCATTAGTGTACAGCGAAGATGAATTACCCTTTACAACTTCTATATTACCTATAGAAGTAAAGTCAATAGCTTCAATTCTTGTCTGTCCGTCGGGTTCAGATTCGGGAATACCGTCGAGCAGAATTCTTACACCTCTGATACCCGAGTTTGAGCGGCTGCCAAAACCGCGGATAGAAATCCTTACATCATGATTTCCGTACCTTGACTGAAAGAAAACTCCGGGTACAAGACTAAGAACTTCATTGACCCCTTGTTTTCTGGTTACTTGCCATTCAGTTGAAGAAATCCTGTTAACAGAATACGGAATATCAATAATCTTCTTTTCCGTTCTTGTCCCTGTAATAACAACTTCTTCAGTTTCGTAATAACTTGTATCTATCTGTGAGTACAAATCGCCGAAGAAGCTGAATACAAAGAGAAAAACAGAAAACGATAAAATTTTTCTCATATAATTCTATTTTAATTTTTAGAAAATGACCTTAAATAAGACTATATGAGACTCTTTGGCGGAGGGTCGATTAAATCATTATAATCGGACAAATCAGTTAAAAAAACAAAAATGAAAAATACATTCTCTCTCCAGAATGCATTGAAAGTTATATTGACCGGTAAACCTGCATCGTTAATTATCTTATTAATAACAGAAGCAGCTTTTGAGTATTTATCATTCAGACTTCTCGAAATAAACTGTGCGAAAAGTTCATGAAGGTTGTCTTCGTTCTCATCACTTAACGCATGAATCCTTACAGAATCGGCTGTGTGCTCTATGCGGGCAATATCATACATCTTGCCAAAATACTTTATTTCATGCGGTTCAACAAAGAAAAAGTTGTCGTCCTCATTTTCAAATTGATGTTTAGAAATAACAATAGTAGTGAGGTCTTCAGGATTAATATAGTTCTCCAGTTTAGAAAGAGCCTCTTTCTTGATATACTTTTTCAACTGATAGAATACTATAATGTATCCCGCAGAATTAAAGATAAGCATAATTACAAGCAATATCGATATGAGCCTTTTCAAAACTATATAATCGTTATTTTTGTTAAATATATCGACATTAATTACAAGATTCAATTTATTAAATGATGTACACTAATATTTGATGATAAAACCTGTTAATTTTTGATGAAAGCTCTTTATCCTTTAATACCATACTTAAAAGCACAGAAAGTCAAACTGATATTCGGAACAATCTTTGTCTCGATTAGCATTTTCTTGCAAAGCATGTACCCGCTTGTAATCGGGAATGCTGTAGATGAAATCTCAAGAGGCACAACAAATGTTTCATACCTTAATTATGCTTTATTAAGCGTAGGATTAATCCTGCTCGGAGGAGTATTCTTATTCTTAACAAGAAGAACAATTATTGTTGC
This sequence comes from Kapaibacterium sp. (SeqCode), assembly GCA_041675325.1. GTDB lineage: Bacteria > Bacteroidota > Ignavibacteria > Tepidaquicellales > Tepidaquicellaceae > CAIKZJ01. Next base: position 2,850 of record JBAYUG010000038.1, on the reverse strand, counting down.
ATCAAGGGAAATAGAAAATGACTTAAGAAGGGATTTCTTCTCACATCTTCAGAATCTTCCAAAATCGTTTTATGACAAGAACACAACGGGCAACTTAATGGCGCATGCAACGAACGATATCAGTAACATCAGAAACTTCCTCGGACCGGGAATCATGTATTCTATTCAGACTGTATTGCGCACGGTTGTTACGTTAATAATTATGTTCAGCATTGCAGCTAAGCTTTCGTTGATAGCATTAATTCCCCTGCCGCTGATTTCAATTCTTGTTTATAAAGTTATGAAATCGGTTTACGGCCGCTCGCAAAGAGTGCAGGAAGCTTTCTCAGGTTTAACGACAAAAGTACAAGAAAACTTCTCCGGAATAAGAGTTATGAAATCATACGTAAGAGAGATTTCAGAGATTGAACATTTCAATAAAGTATCAGCGGATTATCAGGCAAAGAGTCTTTTACTAGCAAGGATACAGGCATATTCATTCCCGATGATGTTCCTTCTCACGGGACTTTCTATAATACTCGTTATTTACTTTGGCGGGGTTGAAGTAATTAACGGCACACTTACTCTCGGAAATGTAACCGAATTCATGGTTTATCTTGGTCAATTAACTTTTCCTATGATCGCGTTCGGATGGGTTATTAATCTCGTTCAGAGGGCAGCCCCTTCAATGGAAAGAATCATGAAAATAAGGAATATAAAACCAGAGATAAGTGATGATGCCGGTACAAACTTTGAAATTGAGGAAGAAGATATTAATGGTAACTTAGATTTCAACAATGTAAGTTTCAAGTATGACGGTACGGATAACTACATACTTAAGAATATAAATATAAAGATGAAGAACGGCAGCAGTCTTGGAATTATAGGTCATACAGGATGCGGAAAAACTACATTAGTCAATCTTATACCAAGAATTTACGATATAGCTGAAGGGGAAATAAAAATTAATGGATTTAACATTAAAGAAATTCCTCTTGAATTATTAAGAAACTCAATAGGTGTTGTACCGCAGGAATCATTCCTTTTTTCAGACTCGATAGAAAACAACATTGGTTATTCATCAGATACGATAGACGAAGAGAATTTAATAAAGTCATCACAGCTTGCCGGTCTGTACAAAGACGTAAATTTATTTCCAAACAAGTTCAAGACTGTAGTCGGCGAAAGAGGCGTTACGCTTTCAGGAGGACAGAAACAAAGAACATCAATAGCGAGGGCAATTTACAAAACCCCTAAAATACTCATACTCGATGACTCACTCTCGGCAGTTGATACTAATACAGAGGAAGAAATACTCAAAGGTTTAAGGGAAGTAATGAAAGATAGGACAACAATAATTATTTCCCACAGAATCTCGACTCTGAAGAATCTTGATAAGATAATAGTACTGAACAACTCTGTGATTGCCGAGCAGGGCACGCATGAAGAGCTGCTTGAGCTCAAGGGCATATATTACAACATCCACGTAAAACAATTGCTGGAAGAAGAGATAGAGGAGATGAAGTAGAATATGGGCGTAAGAAAAATAGCTGCAAAGAAAGAAGAAGACGCGCTCGGAAAACCGATTGACTCGGTTATATTCAAAAGACTTCTTTCATATTTCAAACCTTACAAATGGTATATTGTACTCGCCGTATCACTGACCTTACTTATCTCGGCACTGGCAGCAGTAAGACCAAGGCTGACACCTATTGCAGTTGATGACATGATAGTAAACAAGAACCTTCCCGGACTTCAGATTATTGTTTTAATACTATTCGGAACTCTTGTACTTCAGGGTATTATTCAATATGCAATGGCTTATCTCACAAGCTGGATAGGACAAAAGATAATATTTGACCTAAGGAAGAAAATATACAAACACACGATTAATCTGAACCTTAAGTTCTACGATAAGAATCCGATTGGAAGACTTGTAACCAGAGTAACCAATGACGTTGAAGTTCTGTATGAAGTTTTTTCTTCGGGTCTCGTGACAGCATTCGGCGACATACTCACGATTGTTTGGATACTTTATTTCATGTTCACTTTGGACTTTGAACTGACGCTGTACACACTTGCAGTTCTTCCTTTCCTTGTTTATGCAACTTCCATATTCAGAAAAGCAGTAAGAAATTCTTACAGAAAAATAAGGGTGCTTTTAGCTAACATCAACACGTACATACAGGAGCATATTACAGGCATAAGCGTCGTGCAGATTTTCGGGAAAGAAAAGAGAACCGTCGATGAATTTGAAAAGATTAACAGGGAACACACTGATGAGAATAAGAAAAGCATAATGTACTATGCTTTATTCTTCCCTGTTGTCGAGTTTCTCGGTGCTGCCGCAGTCGGTGTTATAATCTGGTACGGCGGCGGTCAGGTTTTGCAGAGCGCAGTATCCGTGGGCGTAATCATTGCTTTCGTGCAATACACAGAAATGTTTTTCAGACCAATAAGGGACCTTGCGGAAAAGTACAACATACTTCAGACTGCAATGGCTTCAAGCGAAAGGATTTTTAATCTTCTTGATACTACAAATCCCGTACTCGACCCTGAAAATCCTGTGCAGCTTGAGAAAGTAAAAGGGAACATACAATTTAAGAATGTCTGGTTTGCCTATAACTATGAAGATTACGTTCTGAAGAACGTTAATTTCGAATTCAAAGAAGGCGAGAAGGTAGCATTCGTAGGCCATACAGGTGCAGGGAAAACAACCATAATAAATCTTATCAACAGGTTTTACGACGTCAATAAAGGCGAGATTAAAATTGACGGTATTAACATCAAAGATATTAACCAGAAGGAATTAAGAAGAAATACAGGTGTAGTATTGCAGGATGTATTTCTATTCTCGGGGGATATCAAGTA
>JBAYUG010000037.1:0-31892 GCA_041675325.1 Kapaibacterium sp. (SeqCode) | reverse complement strand
TGTTATAGCATCTTTCAGCTTACCGGGTTTCTCGACATCGACGTATGTTGTTTCACCGATCTCCGCTGCAGTCTGAATATCTACATTCCCATAACCGAATATCTTTCCCCAGAATGACTGTGAGTAAGATACGTTATTAATTTTATCAAGCGGACTTTCTTTTGTGTCACTTGAAAAGACTCCCTCTTCATCGATGACTCTCATATTAGTAACTGCCCAGATATTTCTGTTCCTTTCTAATATCTTGTATAAAAGATAAACTGCGGATACGACAATAATAGGAATACCCGCTATCACAAGAGCAAAAAATAAAAGTATAATTCCCACCGCAATTCCAATCACTCCAATCATAAACTTGATAACCATCGTAAACCAATGCGGTCTTGTGATAAGAATTACTTTCTCATCCTTCTTGAGTTCTGTTCTCATTTTTATCGTTATTAATTATTAAATGTATTTTGATAACACTTTCAGCAGGTCATCCTTTTCCACAGGCTTGGTGAGATAATCATCACACCCGGCATTCAATGCCACTTCCTTTTCAGTACTGAATGCATATGCAGTTTGTGCAATTATTGGTAATTTGGGATTTATTTCTTTTATCAGCTTCGTTGCTTGAAGTCCGTTCATAATGGGCAGCTTTATGTCCATTAAAACAACGTCAATGTCATTCCTCTCCATACATATATCAACCGCTGATTTTCCGTCCGATGCTCTTAATATTTCAAAATTCTGACTATTTAGAATTATGCTCAAATATTCGTAACTCATTTCATCATCCTCTGCTATAAGTATGACTCGGTTCCCCTTTATTGTTGTCTCTTCAGTTTGATTACCCTCTGGCATTATGTCCTCCGCTTTAATTATTGGAATTGTAAAATAAAAAGTTGTTCCCGTTCCCGGTTCCGACTTTAACCATATCCTCCCTTTTAACGTTTCCACCAGTCCCTTGCATATTGAAAGTCCTAAACCTGTTCCTTCAAATCCTCTCGACATCGACATATCCACCTGATAAAACCTGCTGAATACTTTATCCTGATGCTCTTCAGGAATCCCTACTCCGGTGTCTTTTACTGAAAATAATATTTCGTCATTCTGTAAAGTATAGTTTATTTCAATGTTGCCCTGATTTGTAAACTTAAAAGCATTATTAATTAAGTTTGTAAGTATCTGGCTGAGCATTTTTTCATCAGTCACGAATAAAATATTCTCACATTTCAAAAGCCTTAACTCAATCCCTCTTTCCTCCGACTTCAGAATAAACTGATTTATTACGTTCTGAAGTATCGAATGCATTGATATACTTTTTAAATATACATTCACGTTACCCGTTTCAATTCTTGAAATTTCGATTATATCGTTAATCAGCTCCAGTAAACGATTCCCGCTGTTCTGAATAATACCCGAATATTTTACTATTTCTTCCTTACTCGTTTCTTCTGTGTGCAAAAGTCCTGCAAATCCTAATATTCCGTTTAGTGGAGTCCTTATTTCATGAGACATGTTCTGAAGAAATGCTGTCTTTAGCCTATCGCTGCTTTCCGCCTTTTCTTTTGCAATCACAAGATCTTCTTCTGCTTTTTTCTGCTGTGTTATATCTTGCGCTATTAATAATATTTTATCAGTTTCGTTGTATTCATTCTCAAGCGCTTTAATCCTGTAATTAAGAAGCTTATACCCGCCGTCTTTGCAGAGAATCTTTATCGGTATAGAATCTGTTTGGTTTTCATTATTTTTACATTTGTCAAGAAATCTCATTCCGTCTATGGATTCATCGGGATGAAAGAAATCCGAAATTTTCTTTCCGTAAAACTCTTCTGTATCATAGCCAAGTAAATCTTTATGTGTATTGTTGCAGTATATATATTTCCAGTTTAAGTCGAGCAATGCAATTAAATTGTATGAATTTTCAGTTATGCTTCTGTATTTTTCTTCACTTTCCTTTATAGTCTCAACAAACATTATATTTTCTTCCTGATCAGACAAAACCTTTCCGATAATAATAGTTATTATTGGATAAATCCCGATGACGGTCAAAGTAAGAACACTAAAACTTTCGAAAATATGCTTGCTTGGTAAAGTAAACATCAGGATGAGCATCATAAGATGAACTGTAAAACCCAGTAAATATAAGTTTCGTTTTTTAAGTCTTATTTTTCCTTTATTCCTTAGGTAATAAAAAAGGTAACCGAATATAAAAGCCTCCGCGATAGTGAGCACACCCATCAGCAATCCGCCGCCGCCAATGTATATTCTGTACATTATTCCTATTAATGATGATACTATTCCTGAAATCGGTCCAAAGAAAAAAGTACATAAACTTATTACGATTGTCCTGCCGTCAAAAATTATACCTTCGGTAAGCACAAATGGATTTATCATTCCGATTATCACAACAGCTCCGAATAGCAAACCCTGAAGTACTTTTCCGGTTATTTTCTTTCTGTTATATCTTGTATCTATAAAACCCGAAAGGACACTTAGTGCAACTAATATTGATAAATTATAGATTAATTCAATTAGTATCATAATCCGAGAATAAGGTATATATTTATGTAAAGATAATAAATTTATTTGTGAATAGTTAGATTCAGTTTAATCTTAATTTAACAAATCTCTATCCGCGATAATCAGCTTTATCCGCGTAAACCTGTCTGACTTGGCAGATCAGTGTTCTATTATATTTCTCGACTTTAAATCAGCTTTTAATATCTTTCCTCTCTTTGTTGTGCGCTCTTGCTCTTATTCTAAAAAATCTCTATCTGTGTTAGTCCGTCTAATCCGCGAAAATCTGCGTTCTATTATTATCTCAATATTCCTGCTTTCCCCCATTTAACTTTCATAATTACCTATTTTTAATTAATTTATCTATTATTAAAATCTCTTTATGAAACTATTTCATGTTTTTATATTTCTATTTTTACTTACTTCAATTTGCTACCCGCAAATAGAAAACGTCTCAATTGAATACCCCGTGTACGATTTTCTTCGCGAAATGACCGTTAAAAAAATTATTAATTTTGATGAAGATAACCCCAACCTCTCAAGATTTGAAATTGCAAACTTCCTGAAAACTATCGACTCTAAAAAAATTGAACTGAGCAGCACCGAAATAAAGATTCTCAATAAGTATAAAGTTGAATTTATACCCGAAGAAGCCAACAAAGATAATACTTGGCAGATGTTCGGCAGCGGGAAAAAATTCTTAAAGAATCTCGAAGACTTCTTTTCAAACAAACAGAAATATATTTTCACTGCTGGAAAACCGGGCAGTAATGCATTTGTTGAAGGTATCGGTAATGTGTATGCAGGTACTGAGTTCAAACCTGACAACTCACACAATACACTTATGATGGATGGCGGGTTCAGAGCTCGCGGTACAATTTTCAATCACCTCGGTTACTCTTTCGATTTCTCAAAAGGAGCTATCTTTGGTAATAAAGAATTAGCACCCTTTATCGAACCTAAATTAAGAACCGATTTTAAATATAATGAAGATTCCGAATCTCTAAAAAACTACGATTTCACTAACGCGTACCTTAAATTCTACATTGAGCCGGATGAAGGTATGGGACTTTCAGCACAGTTCGGTCGTGAAAAACTTACTTACGGCTACGGCTATGGAAGCAAACCGATTCTCTCTGGTGATAATCCCAACATGGACTTTCTTAAACTAAATTTTAATTATGGCATAGTCAGATTCTCTTCTATCTTTGCCTCAACTGTAGGATACATGCAGGAAAACAGAGACGATAGATACACAAAGTATTTCTCAGCTCATAGACTTAAAGTTGCAATTCCTGATATAGTTGACCTCGCAATTTCGGATGTGGTCGTTTATAACGGCAGAATCGAATTTGCATATTTAAACCCAATCATCCTCTGGCACTTTGCTGAAAAATCCCTTCAGGATAGAGATAACAAGAACTTTATTTTTGACTTTAAAACAAAATTTCTCAAAAATGCAGAGTTTCAGGGAACATTCTTCGTTGATGATGATGAACAGTTTGCTATTCTTTCCGGCGGCTCAACTCGCTCTCAGAAATATGTCTATCAATTCGGCGCTATGATTTATGAACCTATAATTAAAAATCTTTCGCTTACTGTCGAATACACAAAAATAAGACCTTTCACTTATACTCACTACGATATCCGCGATAACTATACTGCCTACGGCGTAAACCTTGGCCATCGCATAGGTCCAAACGCTGACGAACTTTTCTCTCGTATCACTTACAACATCTCCAGCTGGGGTAGAATAAATCTCGAATACAGTCATGTCAGAAAAGGAAATAATATCTACGATGCAAATGGTATTCTCGTAACTAACGTCGGCGGAGATATCGCTCAGGGACATAGAACAGGCATTGACCCCGAAGAAGCACCTTTCCTCGCCGGCAACCGTGTTAACACAGATGCCTTCGGTTTAAACTTCAGGTGGATTCCAATCCGCAATTATATCTTCGATTTTTATTACGGCTACACCATAGAAAATCACATAACCGACGGTTTCAAAAAGGACTTCAGTTTCGGCTACATCCGTATGAACGTAGAATATTAACTTAAATAAATAACTGATTATTGCCTCTTAAAAAATAAAGCTTCATATTTCTGTCATTCCCTCATATGTTTGAATCCACATTCTTTTGGTGCTCTTTATTTATATACGCCTCTTTCTTATCTAATTTGAAACAAACAATATTGGGCAGGACCATTTTCTCTACTTTTATTATTCATTTTCATTCATCATTTAATAGCTTTAGTCAATGTCGCATTGCATTTAAGATAATTAAAGTGAATGATACATTGACAAATAAAGCAAGAATAAGTATTTTGAAATTATAATAAAATACCCCCCCCCCGAATAAAAAAATAAGAGGAGGGGATAAACAAAGTTTACCATGAAAAATTCATGTTTTCAAATTTGTTTTCAAAACCTTGGGGAATTTTACTTCATCTTTATATATTCTATTATTTTTCTTCATTCTCTTTTTTATTCGAACCTAATTGTATTGAAATCTAAAACTTTTAATTTATAATCATGAAAAATCTATTCATAATACTATTAGTACTCACGGCATTCAGCGTTAATGCTCAGTGGATACAGCAATATACAGGAGTTACAGCGAATTTGTATGACATTGAGTTTCTGAATCGCTACACGGGCTGGTGTGTTGGTAGTGGAGGAACCTGCTTGAAAACTACTAATGGCGGTGTAAACTGGATTCAGATGAATCATCCTGTGGGGACAAAGCCAATAGAATCTGTTCACATAGTAGATTCGAATGTAGTATATTTCGTTGGTGATTTTGAAACTATATTCAAAACAACTAATGGTGGAACAAGTTGGATTGTAATTAAAAATGGACCGAGTGGTAACAGTGATAGTTATTTCGGGTTGTATTTTATCAACAAAGACTCGGGATGGGTTTGCGGAAACGGAAACAAGGTATTACGAACAAGAGATGGAGGTAATACATTTGATTCGGGTTATGTAAATTCAAATTGGCTTTATGATATGTATTTTAAGGGTGCGAGTACAGGTTTTGTTACATCTCAAGGAAAGGTTTATAAGACAACAGACGGAGGAAATACCTGGTTCTATTCGCTACTGCTAACGACAACTAGAATCTTCTGGAAGTTATCTTTTGTAGAGGGTACACACGGATGGGTTGCATCATATAATGAAGCAGCACAAAGCGTTTATAAAACAACGAATATAGGTGTAAATTGGACTTTGATTTGTGATTCGTCTGCAATAGATAACATGTATGGTGTTGAATTTGTGAATAAGGATACTGGATTTATTTGTGGTATGTATAATAAACTTTTCAAAACCACAGATGGTGGATTTCACTGGGCAAGAGAAAATACTACGACAAATAACCAAACATTTTTATCTCTTAGATTTGTGAATGATACCGTAGGTTGGATATGCAGTACAACAGGGATTATACTTCATACAACAACTGGCGGGCAGACGCTAACGGGAATAGCAAATCAAACAGAGAATATTGCCGACAAGTATGAACTACGTCAGAACTATCCGAACCCGTTTAACAATCAAACCAAAATCAGATTTGAGATACCGAAATACAGCGAAGTTAGGATAGTTGTGTTTGATATACTTGGTAAGCAAAAAGACATAATATTAGATGGAATATATCAAGCGGGAAAGTATGAAATCAATTATTCACCGAAAGATTTAAGTTCAGGGATATATTTTTACAGAATGAAAATAAACGGAGAAATTACCAAATCAAGAAAACTGATACTGAAAAAATAAAAATTTTAAGTCCTTATGGATACACCACCAAAATAAATTTTATACTTTGAATTAAAGGGCGGAGCCTTTGACAAATACAGTCGCGTCCAACGACAGCCAAAGTTATATCCATAAATGGATATATCCGCCCATTTTTATAAAATATAAAACATATAAACTTATGAAAAAGTTATATATAAAAGTATTGATAACATTAACTATAATGTTCTCAATTATATCAGGGCTAAATGCTCAGTTTTTAAGCGGATTTTATAATGGAGCAATGCTGGTTCAAATGCCGTTTGGTTCTTCAACCACACCGTTTAGGGGTATATCAAAACCTAATACAACAGAATGGGATGGACCTAATCCTTCTAACGATGACGCATATTACCCTGTACTGATTGTTTTTGTTCAGTTTGAAGATGACCCTCCTGAATCACCTCATGGGAGCTGGCCAATAGGCTCTGCACCAATATATTTGGATTCAATGATTGCAACTGAAAAGAATACAAATACCAACACCCCCTGGTGGGAAAAGTACAATCCCAACACCGAAATGATAAGTTCACAGTGGATGGAAATAAGCAGGGGAAAATTTCATGTGATAAGCCCTTCTGGTGCATTTTATGTTAAACTTGATTCCGCGTATAAATATTTACCTCCATACTCAAATGAGCAGGGTATGAATAAAGCAATCTGGGACAGCATAACTGTTCAGGGACTTATAGACTGGAGACCTTATGACCAATGGACATTAGCTCAAAACGGACAATTTTATAATAGAGGAGATAGTATAGTCGATTGCATATACAAAATACACAGGTCTCGCAATAGAGGTCCTATGCCGGATTATGACGGATGGAATACATTATGCACTGCTGGAGGTGAGTGGATGGTAGACAATGAAAACAAAATTAAAGTTCATTATTCAAATTCTGGATTCACGGTCTCTTTCAGGGGGCTAAAGTCGCAATATATTGCAACATGCGGCCACGAGCACGGGCATCATACTTTGACGGGGAATCATTTGCAAAACAGCAGAATAGCCTATGGAATCGGTCTTGATTTCTTCTTTAGCCCTTATGATATGATATTGAGCACGTATATGACTCCACGAATTGCTACTTTTGGAGCAAATAATACACTCGGAGATTATTCTTCTAGGAATAATAATCTCGAAGGTGAAATATTGAAGGTTCCTATTGATAGTTATACCGGTGAATGCTTTTTGCTTTCAAACAGAAGAAAAGTTTCTAAATGGGATAGAATTATGTTGGGGGATAGTGCTCAAATAGAACCATACAAAGACAATTCAGAACTTGGTAAAGGATTATACATTTATCATTTAAAAAACGATGTCCATTTTCCACAAGTAACCAACGATACTGTTCAGGACTTAGAATGTGCGGATGGATACTGGGAATGGGAATTAAAGACAACAGGAGGAATAGCAAAATTACCTTATGAATGTTTTCAATCGGGTCCGGTTTGGAGAGTATATCAGAAGAAAACAGTGTTATATACTAATGACCCTTCAACCTTAGGTGACCCCAAACCGTATCCATATAACAATCAGAACTATGGGAATCCAAATCCCTGGGGTGACGATATTAGTTTCTTCTATAGATATGATAATAGTGCATGGTCAAATCGCTGGACTACAGGTAAATTTATAGATCAAAACTGCGAATTAAATGTTGACAGATTATTTACAACAGATGAAGATATAATTGATAATGCAAATTTAGCAGGTGACAGATATGATGCCTGGAACGTTGATTATAACGAAGTGTTTTCTCCATACTCGAGTCCAAATACGTTTTCATGGAGTAACGATACAACAGGGATTTTTATTTACTTTGATAGTTTAAGTGGTAATACTGCAAATATCAAAATTTACAGGGCAACAGAATTCGGCGGAGAAACCGACCTTGCGGAAATTCTTGAAGCAACACCACCTTCTCGTCCAATGGGTTTAAATGTTTCTGTTTCCGATTGCTATAATGATAAATTATATCCTGTACTTACATGGAATCATAATATGGAGCCAGATATGATTCAGGGAGAAAAACCTGAAAAGAGATACAAAGTCTTTAGAGGATATAATCAATACGGAACTGTTCCGGAGGATTACTGGGAAGTTGCGGATTTACTTATATATGAAGAGGAACAGCCGGTTTATATGGACTTGGATGCATGGAATTCTTGCGGCGGTATGGGTGTTTTGCAAAACAGTATCCGATATAAAATAGTAGCGATTGACAACACTAATTGGGCATCTGTTTATTCTGATTTTGTTTCATTCTCTTCAGAAGACCTCGAAAGAAGAGATAACATGGGAAGCCTTGTTAATAACAACACAGTCAAAAAATACGAAATGTCTCAAAACTATCCGAATCCGTTTAACCCTGTTACAAAGATAAACTATGCATTACCAAAACAGGGATTTGTAACTCTGAAAATTTATGACATCACAGGCAGGGAAATTCAAACACTTGTGAATGAAGTAAAACAGGAAGGTTATTACACTGTGGATTTCAACGGCTCGCATTTAAGCAGCGGTGTTTATTTCTACAGAATCCAAAGCGGTAATTTTGTAAGCGTTAAGCGTATGGTGCTTATCAAATGATTTTGCATAAATATTTCTTTAGCTTTACATCAACAAATTAAAACCCGCTGATACATTCGCGGGTTTTTATCATTCTGCAGCGTTTTCACTCCCCTGAATTGAGCAATCGACACCATTAATATGAAATAATGGGATATTTAGTCTATTATTGCATTATTTATCAAAATAGAGAAAATGATGAAGTCAGTAAATTCAATAAACGTCCTCCCCTTTATGCTCAAAAAGTTGCTTTTTTTGTATGCCTGCGATATGACTGCGATATGCCTGCGATATGCCTGCGATATGCCTGCGATATACAAATATGTCGAAATTAGGCTGAAATTATACCTCTTCCCGGTTTAAGCTCTAAGTGTTTAAATATAAAACAAATAAAAAGGGGGATGTACATTTCTGTACATCCCCCTTTAAAAAACTACTTCTCGGTCCCTATTTGCTCAGCATCATCTTCTTCGTAGAAGAATACTCCCCTGCGTGAAGTTTGTAAAAATAGACTCCGCTCGATAAGTTCCGACCGTCAAAGTCATACAAGTATATTCCTGCTGACTTATATTCATTCACAAGCTCAGCAACTTCCTTCCCAAGCATATTGTAAACTTTGAGTGTTACAAAACTGTTCTTAGGTATCGAATATGAAATCGTTGTATTCGGATTAAACGGATTCGGAAAATTCTGTTCAAGTTTATACTCATTTGGTATGTTTACTATAGGCTCTTCAACTCCCGTAACATTTCCGATTATCGCAGTCAGTACACTTAATGAAGTTCCTTGCAATCTAATCCAGATTGGTCTGATTATTCCGTCGTAAGCTGTTATGTTAGTGTAGTCACCGAAGAATACTGAAGATGTCGGAATAAAAGAAGTCTCGCTTATTTTTTCATCCGTGAACGATGCTCCCCCATTCGTTGACTTTGCAAGATAAAAATGCGTTGCACCCGCATTCGATACATCATCCCTTCTGTCATAAAAGCAAATATAAATGTAACCCGTTTTCTGGTCAACTGTCATCCATGAAAAGAACTGTTCTTTATTAGTATTATCAGTATTAACCTTAAGCGGTGCACTCCAGTTTGTTCCTCCGTTTGTTGAGCTAACAAACATGACATCATGATTGTTCGGTCCCGTACTGTCAGTCCAGTTTATGTAAACATTACCTCTGTAAGGTCCGTTTGAAATATCACTGCAGGTTATTGGCAATCCGTTTGCCCTCTGTATTCCGTTAATATTATAATCCCATCCGCCTCTTTGGTTTGCGACATATACATCATTATCAAGCCATGTGTTTCCGCCGTCTGTTGATTTATCAAAGAAAATTCCAAATTGTGAATTCCTGATTTTAGGACCTGCCCAGGCGACATAAACTTCACCGTTAGGTCCGACTGCCGGTACCGCCCCTTCAACTGTGTTATCCTCATCAACGCAATCACCCCCAAGCTGATTAATCCTCTTTCCGGTTCCGCTTCCAAAATTAACCCATGTTAATCCGCCGTCGGTGGATTTTGAGAATAAAATATTCGAACTGTCAAGCTGATTAGATGTGCCGTAATTGTCAAACTGCGTCCATGTTACGTATATATGATTATTCCTCGGATCAACAATTGCCCATTCTTTATCCTGCTCTTTGGGAGACTGAAAATACGTATAAGAACCCGGGTTATTGAAATTCATACCTCCGTTTGTTGACTTCTGACAAACGATTCTGTCAATCCAGTATCCCGGAGAAACTGAATTCGATAAATGGAAATAATAGAAATGTCCTAATGTATCAACTATTATGCATGGGTCGCCATACACTCCATACTGTGAGTTTGTAAGGGTGTATCTTGTCCAGTTGTACCCGCTGTTAGTTGAATAATATGCTGAACTGGTATTAGCGCCCGCAACAACCTGATTCAAGTTTTTAGGATTAATGCAGATTGATGGTTCATTAGGCGAGTTTGTAGTGCTTATTGTTATGTTTGTGTACTGGGAAAATACGACTGATGTAAACCCGAACATCAGCATAAGTATAAATAGATTTTTCATTTAGATAAAATTTTATTAGTATAAATTGCTAAAATTAAACGACTTTTGAAACAGAATAAGCTGAGAGAATATTTACGAATGGTCTGCACTGCCCAACAGCAGTTCATCTATTAGATTCTTTATCTCTTCAATCCTCTGTTCTTCTTCCCTTGAGTTCAGATTGACCTGAACTATCAGCCTTTTCTTGTTATTCACAAAATTAAACTTATTTGATTTTGCAGCCGAAAGTTTCTTCACTAAATTATCAAAGAAACTGCTCTTAAATATCCTATGCTCTTTCTCTATAGGAAAATATAAAAGCATCTCATCTCCGCTAATGTTTATTTTCTCAAGCCCTACCTCAGTTGCTCTTACTTTGATTTCTATCACTCTCAGTAGGTTTCCGACTTCAATTGAATATCCTCCAAACCTGTCCCTTAATTCATCTTCTATAACCTTCAGCTCGGACTTGCTCTTCACCTCATACAACCTCTTGTAGATATTCAGTCTCTCAGTATCGTTCTCCACATAATCTTCAGGTATCAATGCATTAAAATCATTTTCTATTATTGCAGGTGAGAATTCTTCGCGTTTCTTTATCTTGTCGCTGATTTTTTTCAACGATTCTTCTTCTTTGAATATTTCCTTAAACTCATTTTCCTTCAGCTCTGATACCGCTTCATCTATAATGTCGATAAACATCTCAAATCCCATCTGATGTACAAATCCGCTCTGGTCTTTTCCCAGTAAATTTCCCACTCCCCGTATCTCCATATCCCTCATCGCAAGATTAAATCCCGAACCAAGTTCAGTGTATTCTTCTATAGCCTGCAGCCTTCTTATTGCAGTCTTTGTAAGCTTCCCGGCAGGTGGAGAAATGAAATATGCGAACGCCTGTGTATCACTCCTACCGACTCTTCCTCTGAGCTGATATAGCTCTGAGAGCCCGTACATGTTCGCATTATTAATAATTATAGTATTAACGTTTGGAATATCCAGACCCGACTCAATAATCTTTGTACAGAAAAGTACGTTTAGTTTCTTCTCAATAAAATCTACTACAACATCTTCCAGCTCTTCACCATCCATCTGTCCGTGAGCAATTCCCACTTTTGCATACGGTATATATTCTTTAAGTTTGTCTGCAAAGTCATACAACTCTTTAATCTTGTCATTCACAAAATAAACCTGCCCGCCTCTTTCAATCTCTTTCTTAATTATATCAGCAATCACTGACCACTTGAATTGTATAATCTCAGTTATAATCGGCTTTCTGTTTTTAGGCGGTGTGTTAATAACTGATAAATCCCTTGCGCCCAGTAATGAGAAGTTCAGTGTTCTCGGGATTGGTGTAGCAGTCAATGTTAATGTATCAATATTAGGCTGCAATGCCCTCAGCTTTTCCTTTGCCTTTACGCCGAACCTCTGCTCTTCATCAATTACCAGAAGCCCTAAATCTTTAAACTTAATATCCTTTGAAAGTATTCTATGTGTACCGATTAAAATATTTACCTTACCTTCTGCAAGGTTTTCAAGTATTGCCTTTTGTTCTTTTCTTGTCTGCATCCTTGATATGACCTGAACATCTACAGCAAATGCATTAAGCCTGTCCCTGAATGTATTGTAATGCTGAACCGCAAGTATTGTCGTAGGTACAAGTACTGCAACTTGTTTATTGTCCAGCACCGACTTGAAAGCTGCCCTGATTGCCACTTCCGTCTTGCCAAACCCGACATCTCCGCAAACAAGCCTGTCCATAGGATTATTATTCATCATATCGTTCTTTACATCTTCGGTTGCCGAAAACTGGTCAGGAGTATCCTCATACATAAAGTTTGCTTCCAGCTCCCTCTGCCAATGAGAATCAGGAGAGAATGAATGTCCAATTGCCGATTTTCTTTTTGCATACAGAAGTATTAAATCCCTCGCAATATCTTTTACCTTCTTCTTTGCCTTTTCCTTAATCTTTAGCCATTCACCGCCGCCAAGCCTTGTTAGCTTTGGTGATACACCTTCCCCGGCAGAATATTTATTTATTAGATTAACATAGTTCAGGTTAAGAAAGATTATATCTCCGTCTGCATAAGAAAGTTTTGCTACTTCCTGCTGATTATTTCCGACTTTTATTTTCCTGAGACCCGAATATATCCCGACTCCGAAATCTCTGTGTACAACATAATCCCCAAGTTTCAATTCCTTAACTTCATCAAACGTCATTCCCCGGAATTTTCTCTTCCGCTTCTTTGTCTGTCTGAAATACCTTCCGAATATCTGGTGCTCTGTATATACTATCAGCTTTTCAGACGGGAATATAAATCCTTCCTGCAAAGACTCTTCACAGAATACTATTTTATTAGATATTTTTTCCTGTATTTTCTCTTCAATTAGAAAATCTTCCTCTGCATCAAAGATAAGACTCTTGAGCCTTTCCGATTGATGCAGGTCAGAGCTTAAAAGATAAATGGTATATCCTTTTGTAATATTCTCCTGAAGATTATTAAATAATGATTTTATATTAGAATTAAAATCAGGCTGAACCCTGCTGCCGAAATCCAAAGCTGCAGCTGATTTGAAAACAGATAAGTGAATCTTATTGTTGTTCTTAATCTTATGGAAGAATTCGGAATCAGTAATCGTATCTTTTTCATCGATTACAATTACAGAGTCTTCTGGAAAATAATCTGTTATCGAGAAACCGCTATCCTCGTCAATTGTTTCATCTTCTTTAAAGCTGAGATTTATACCTATCGTCACCTCGTTCAGCTCCTTTAAAGAACGCTGGCTCTTTATGTCAAATTCTCTAATCGATTCTATCGTTTCTCCAAGGAACTCCAGCCTTATCGGAGAATCGTAATGCTCGGGAAACAAATCGATTATACCTCCCCTCACCGAATAATCTCCAACTTCATCAACGAAATCCCTTCTCACAAACTTATATTCTTCAAGCCTTTGAGTTAACTCTTCGAAAAGGAACTCATCGTTTTTCTTTAGTTTAAGAAGTGATTCTTTGTACTTGGATTTCTCGATCAGCTTTTTCCCGAGTGCGTCTGTGTGAACTAGTACAATAAAATCATTGGAATTGGAAAGGAAATTCAGTGTACGTGTGTATTCTTCGCTGTCAATATTCTTATCAGATGAAAATACAGATACATTATCCGTTTCAGCTAAAGTATCAAGATCTCCCTTGACCTTATAAATTTTTTCTATGTATGACGAAAGGAAGACAATCTTTGAATGATGATTTTTCTGTAAGCCGGAAATTAAAAATGACAATAGAGAGCCGCTCAAACCGGTAACATTAAGCTCCCTGTCTGCAAAATTTATGCTATCCTTAAATAACACCGAATCGAATACTAACTTACTTATCTTATCTATCATATTGAGTTATACCGTATTCCTGCGTACTTAGAAATTCAGCTTAACTTTATCTTATCCGTTAATATATTACTAAAATCTGCAAACTCCTTTATTGTAAGAGACTCTGCCCTCCTTGTAAAATCAAACTGGTAATCGTTAATATTTAATTCATACTTTTCAAAGAAATCTTTTAGAGAGTTTTTCAATGTTTTCCTTCTTTTACTAAAAGCACTCCTGACAAATTCTTTAAACACACTGATATTGCTTATCTTAATTTCATTATCCCCGAAAGTTATCCTGATAACACTAGATACAACATCAGGCTTTGGGAAGAATGCTGTAGGCAGTACATTAAAAAGCTGTTTTACGTTCGCAATAGCCTGAAACTGAACGGCAAGTATCCCATACTGTTTTGTGTTTACTTTTGCAACCAGCCGTTCAGCTACCTCCTTTTGTATCATCATCACGCAGGATTTTATTTTAACCTTACTGTCCAGCAGTTTGAACAGAATACCCGAAGTAATGTTGTACGGAATATTGCCTATGAATTTTATTTCACCACCCCTGAATTCCTGCGGTATATCTTCTTCCAAATCAAATTGAAGAAAGTCTTTTATAATTACATTATAGCCCTTATTCTTCAACTCTTCTGCGGCTTTTATATCAATCTCTACGGCAAGAAACCTCTTTGCTTCTGCGATGAGATGTTTTGTTAGTGCTCCCTGCCCGGGACCTATTTCAATCACAGTATCATGTTCCACAATATCAAGAGATTTTACTATCTTTCTTGCAATATTATCATCAACAAGAAAATTTTGCCCGAACCTTTTCTTAGGTTTGTATTTTTCATATTTGCTCTTGTTTGATAACATTAAGGTGTAAGTATAAGAACTTTTACTTCTTCAGAACTCCTTTTAAGTTCTTCAGAATCCAAATAGACTTTTTTATACTCTGCATTTGACCACAACTTTGTCTGATTTGCGTAGTTCCTATGCTCAGGTTGTCCCGATTGTCCTGAAGGCAACGCTGAATAATAGAATTTTGTTTCGTTAAAATCAAAAATAAACCGCATTGACGCTCCAACAAAGCACTCAAATTCCTGTTTTTGTATTGCCCGCTGGAACGAAAACTGTGTATTGTTAACAGTAGTACCCGTTCCGTTAACTTCGAAAGGACCTATATTAAGCGTTTTGCTCAACGCGGGTACACTTCCCATCGGATGCCTTATAATCACTTGATGTACATCACCCCATTCCCATTTCTCGGGATCTGAAGAACCGAATCTTTCTATGCATTTATTAACAGCTGCTTTAAAGACTTTTCTGATTAATATATCTCTTGCATTGTTCTTCGTTGAATCTTTTGAATCGCCAATTATCCAGGATGAATTTTCCTTGAGAAGTTTAGACGTATTCCGAATAGGTATATTATTAACATATACGTAATCAAAGAATAACTTTTCACCAAGTTTATATTTATATAGTTCTACGTAAAGCTGTATCTCAAATTCTGCAAAAAGAGTTGCCAGTCCGCTCAGCTTGTTTAGATTGTAATCCCACTTCTTAATCATGTTTAATAATTTCGTTTCATCTGTCGTTACTTTTGAAGAATCCTTGAAGGCTTCAAGCAAATATCCGAAGTACTCTTTTGCCTGAAGACTTACAACATCATTCTGTAAAAGCTTAAAGTCTTGTGCATTCATGCTTTGCTTCGATTTAAGAACGTCTTCTATTCTTTTCGCCCTATAATGCGGCTCATATAGATTAGATACATAAAATTTTAAATCTTTTTGAGCTTTATTGTTTGCTGTTACTATAAAATTCTCTTGTGGGTTGTAAACAGATGGTAAGTCTTCTTGTTTTATAAAACCCTTCCATTCCAATTCACCTATATTTGGTACCGAGCCATTAAGTACATAATCATCCTCTCTGACTGGAACTTTACCCGCTGCCTGGTATCCGATATTTCCGTTTACATCAGCAAAAGTAAAATTTGACGCAGGTAAACCAAAACTATTAAGCGAAGACCTGAACTCGTTCCAGTTCTTGGAATGGTACACATCGTAGAATGCTTTTATTTCATCGCTTATTTCGAATCCGGTCCAGCGAAGAGTTAAGATTTCCTTTTCATTTGTTTTGAAGTTGCTCTCTCCTGTAAAATGTACTTTTTCAAGCTTCGAAACAACGGGTCCTGCATTTGTATTGTATATAGTGAGTGGAACCTCGTCTTTAATATCTTTAATTTTTATGTACTCTTCGGTACTGTCGATGTTGTAAAGAGTATTGTTGAGTCTGTATTTATCCGTAAAGGCTGTATCTCTTTTAAGTATCATGAAATCCGAATCGTCGTTCATGAGATTTGTAATCCCCCAGCTTATAGTTCCGTTAGAACCAATTGCAACACCGGGAGCTCCTGGAATAGAAAACCCACAGACAGATGAGTTGTCACCTGTATTTTTTAGAATAACTTCATACCAATTTGAAGGAGTCTGTAATACAAGATGCGGGTCGTTTGCAAGAATAGGTTTACCGCCTTCAGTCTTTGCTCCGTTTACAACCCAGGAGTTGCTTCCAATCTGTGTACCCAGTAAACCAAAATAATTCCTGTATGAGATAACACTTTCAAAAAAACCTCTGCCCAGTATAGCAAAATTGTTCTTGCCATAGTTATTCGTATTAGAACTACCGGAAATCTTTCTATCGTCTTTTATTATAAATGGTCCGTCTTCAGGGTAATTGGGGAAAAAATCTTTTGCTTTTTCGAAACCATATTTATTTGCTATTTCTCCGAACATGAACTCGGTCATCCAGGATAAGTTTAGCTGCCATGCCATCATCCGTATCACCATAAGTGAATGCTCAGGCTTCCACTCCTCAGGTTTGTAATTCAGAATGTCGAATTCCAGAGGGAGTTTCCTGTTGTTCTGACTGATAAACTCATTCACACCTTTTGAATAACTTGCAAGTATTTGTTTTGACTTTGGTGATATTCCTTCGTGCAGTTTATATGCAAACCTGCCAATACCTACTGTCCTGAAAAGTTTATCATATTCAAGTACATCCTTTCCAAGAATTTCAGAAAGCCTTCCTTCTGCAATTCTTCTCACTAAATCCATCTGCCAAAGTCTGTCCTGTGCGTGTATATATCCGAGTGTAAAATACAAATCTTCTTCATTACTGCATGTTATATGAGGTACACCGTAACTATCAAAAACAACTTCAGCATTGTTTGTTATGCCGTTTACTGTTTTTTTACCCGATTCATCATAAAATGACCTTTGCGTAAGTTTATTAAATTGATAGTAAAGCGTAATACTGACTACGATTAAAACTAACGCAGCACCAATTATATTGTAAAGTATTTTGTTATCCTTATAGTACATAGAGTAGCAAAATTTCGAAAACAAACTATAAAATAAAGTGAAAAAGAACAGGCATAGAACTTATTATTTAAAATTTCCTTTTTGAGAAATATCCAAATCCAGTACTTTTTTAATAGTTAAGTCTAATTATTTTGGCTTTTATGCTTTTAATTTCTTAGCTATTTTTAATTAAATAAACAATTTTAGAAATAATTATATTTATATAATATGAATAAGTTAATATTATCAATAATATTTGTTTTATCAGCATTTAATCTTGCTTATCCGCAGTCCGAGAAAAAGATTACCTATGTATCTGATGACAACCCTTCTGGTTATTTTCAGGTGTTTGTAATGAATGAAGACGGAAGCGGTAAGAAACAGATTTCGGATATGTATGATCATTGTTACTTTCCGAGTTTATCCTCCGATGGGAAAAAAGTGGTTTTCAATACTGAAAACGGTATAATATACTATATAGAAAATATAGACCAGGAAACACACAGTGAGCCTTACTATGTCTTTTCAGGTGAACATGCTTCTTTTACTAATGATGATCAGATAATAGTTTTTAATTCTGATTTTGAAGGTGTGTTGACTATATACGCTATAGAACTTGGGTTATCAGAACCTTTTATTATTTCAGACCTCGGATATTCCAATCAGCAGTTACTTTCAAAAGACGGGACAAAAATTGTTTTCTCTTCTTTCTATCAGGGCGGCAAAGATGTTATTCTGATTGACTTCACTGATGAATCCGAAAGTAACGTTTATAAGATAAGTAATAATAATCATGCAAACTTATTTCCGGATATTAGTTCTGATAATATGTTAATAACATGGGCAGCATTTGATAACAATCTACAGGGTACAATATACATACTCAATGATGGGAATGAAATTGCGTTATCAAAAGGTATTGAAAGTGCCAACAGACCTAAGTTCTCACCGGATATTAAGAAAATTTCTTTTGTCGCTATAACTGATACAAAAACCAAGATTTACACAATGGACATAGACGGTTCAAACAAACAGAGTTTTGACATCAAAGGGGGCAATGTTGCAAACTATCAGTGGCTTGATTCCGACAGGATTGTTTACGACGCTGAAAATGGTGTAGAATACAACATAGGAATACTTGATGTAACATCGGGCAACAGCAAAATATTGACAAGCACGAGTTCTTCCATGCATCCTCATTCATATATTAAATAATAGTTAATGAAGGTAATTGAACATTTAGAAAAAGCAAAGAATCCGTTAATAAGTTATGAGATAATACCTCCTCTTAGAGGCGGGAACATAAACTCATTATTTGAAACCCTTGAAGGATTAATTAAACTTAATCCGCCATTTATAGATGTAACTTCACATTCTGCGGAAGTTCAGTACGAAGAGACTCCTTCCGGCGAAATAAGAAAGAAAGTAAAAAGGAAAAGACCGGGAACAATAGGCATCAGCGTTGCAATAAAGAATAAATATAACATTGATACTGTACCGCATATTCTTTGCAGCGGCTTTACAAAAGAGGAAACTGAGGATGCTCTTATTGAACTTAATTATCTCGGAATTGAGAATGTTCTAGCGATCCAGGGAGATGACAAAGGATTCAAGAAACCCGTTCCAAAAGGAAAGACAACCAACAATTTTGCCGTTGAGCTTGTTGCTCAGATAAATGATATGAATAAAGGACAGTATCTTGAAGCCGACCTACTTGATGCTTCTCCAACCGGTTTTTGCATTGGTGTTGCAGGTTATCCTGAAAAGCATTTTGAGTCTCCAAATCTTAAAGCAGATATGGAAGTTCTCAGAACAAAAATTAAAGCTGGAGCAAACTACATAGTAACTCAGATGTTCTACGACAATAAACACTATTTCAACTACGTCGATTTGTGCAGAAAGGAAGGATTCAAACTACCGGTTATTCCCGGACTGAAAATTATTACCACAAAAAAGCACTTAACCAACCTTCCCAGAGATTTTTACATAGATATTCCCGAGGATCTTTACAATGAAATCATGGAGGCGGATGATAAGCACGTGATAGACATCGGTGTTGAGTGGGCAAGCAAACAGGTAGAAGAACTGTTAAATGCAAAAGTACCATCAGTACATTTTTACATATTACAGAACAGTAAGCCTGTCCAGATGCTGTTCAAGAAATTAAAACTGTAAAATTAAGTATGTTGATTGTTTTTTACCATATAGCTATATTTATACATGAATGAAGAAATTCATATAAAAGTTTTTCATAGTTTAATTGTTTAAGTTAAAAAGTGTATCTCAAAAGGGTACACTTTTTTTAATATACCTTAATGAATAAAATTTTTAGTTACTTTAAGAAAAACGAAATAATAAATCTCACCCCTGTACTGAACGAATACGTATGCAGGAAAAAGGTTGTAACTTTTGTCCCACTCAAGTATGTTGATAAACTGACATTCGACATGGCATCAGTTGGTGCAGGAAAAATAGGAAACTATTCGGTTTGTTCTTTCAGAATGAAGGGTGTAGGTACATTTTTACCAGGTAAATCTGCTAAACCATTCACAGGGAAAAAGGGAAAGCTGGCTTTTGAAGAAGAGGTCAGGCTTGAAATGGAATGCGGGAATGAATCACTTGAATCAGTAATTGATGCTTTATTAAAAAGCCATCCGTACGAAGAGCCGGCTTATGAGATATATGATTTCAGCAAGAGAACGAATAAGCACCTTGCTGTCCGATGCGATTTAAAGAATAAGATGACGCTGGAAGAACTAATTTACAGGCTTAACAATAAAGTGGTTATTGCCGACGGTTTTATGGGATTTAAGTTCTCAAGAATTTTATTCCTCGATAACATCAGCATGGAAGATGTATTAAAATCCGTAACATCCATTAAAGCGGAAATAGCGGTCACAATAGGAAAAAAACAAAATAATATAAACATAATTTAAAATGGACGAGACAAACGAAATCACAGAAAACGAAAACAGCACTTCTGTTAATGATAATGCAGAGCAAGAGGAGCAGGAGGCAACGATATTTGAATACAGAGAAGAAGGTACTATACAGAGTAAGAAGAATTATACTGAAGTTTTACTTTCTTTTTATGAAATGACAAAAATAGACGAAGAACTTGCTGAAATAGATGATGAGAAAGGCGACCTGCCTTACAGGATTGAAAACCTCAAAGAGAAGATAGCTGTTATTGATGAGCATATGTCTGAGGACAAGGCAAAACTAAAGAACTTCGAAACTGAGGAAAAAGCTCTTACGAAAGAGAATAAAAGTCTTGACGATAAAGTAACGAAATACGACGAGTCAAAGTATAAGGCGAAGAGCAACAAGGAATACGATGATATAACGAAACAGATAGACGCAATGATGGAAACGATTGAGAAAAACGAAGCAAGATTGAAGGAGCTTAAAGCATATCAGGAAAACCTTGTGAAAGGCGTCCTTGAAATGTCCAGGAGTAATGATGAGCTAAAGAACGAACTGAAAGAGGATGTTTCCCATCTTAATTCCTTGAACAAACAGTATGAAGATGAGGAAAATGAACTGAACGAAAAGAGAAAAGTGATTCTCGATAAACTTTCAGCAGAGCACACGATGCTTTATGAAAGAATTAACGGCTCTTTAAAAGGAGAAGCTACAGCGATTGTAAGAAAAGGAAACTGCAGCGGATGTTATAATTCAGTGCCCCCACAAAGGGAAATCGAGATTAGAATTGCCGAAAAGATATTCCTTTGCCAGTCATGCGGAAGAATCATGATTGACGAAAAGCTGATAGAGAACATACAATAATTTTATTTTTAAAACTAACTGTCTTGTAAGGCAACCGCGCTTGGGGTTAATCCCCGGTGAGGAAAGTCCGGACTCCATTGAAGCAGGGATGCCGGGATAACATCCCGGAATCAGGAAACGCAAGAATCCTGATTAGAAAGTGTCACAGAAAGGAATACCGCCCCGGTTCGCCGCGGTAAGGGTGAAACGGCAGGGTAAGAGCCTACCATTTAAAGAGCAATCTTTAAGATTGATAAACCTCATCCGGAGCAAGTCCGCATATAGAAAGTAGAAGTTCTGCTTACTTCATATACTTTCGGGGTAGGATGCAAAGAATCGTGGGAGCAATTCCATGATCAAGATAAATGGTTGCTGCCTCCGCAAGGGGGAACAAAATCCGGCTTATCACAAGACAGTTAGTTTTTTATTCACTCATTTCAAGCATTCTCTGAATAGGTATCAACGCCTTTCTTTGAATCTCAGAATCAAGCACTATCTCTGGTTTCTTATCTCTCATGCACAAATACAACTTCTGGAGTGTATTGAGCTTCATGTAAGGGCATTCATTGCAGGAGCAATTTGCTTCGGGCGGTGCGATTATAAATTTCTTATCCGGACATATCTTTTCCATCTGATGTATAATACCCGGTTCGGTTGCAACGATAAATTCTTTCGCTTCATCTTTATGAATGAACTGAAGGAGTGCACTCGTAGAGCCAACGAAATCTGCATTAGCGAGAATTCCTTCTTCACATTCAGGATGGGCAATAAGCTTAGCTTTTGGATTCTCGAGCTTTAACATAAGTATCTTTTTCTCGCTGAAGGTTTCATGTACGATGCAAGCACCCTGCCAGAGAACCATATCACGCCCTGTCTTTTTAATTATATATCTACCAAGGTTTTTATCCGGTGCAAAGATTATCTTTTGTGATTCGGGTATCTGTTTGACAATTTTCTCTGCATTCGAGGAAGTGCAGATAATATCCGACATCGCCTTTACTTCAGCAGAGCAGTTTATGTAGCTTATAATAATATGATCTTTATGCTTATCCTTGAACTTCTGCAATAAATCAGCAGGACAGCCTTCTGCGAGGGAGCATCCTGCATTAAGGTCAGGAAGCAGAACGAGCTTGTGGGGATTTAAAATCTTTGCAGTCTCAGCCATGAAATGAACGCCCGCAAACACAATCACATCCGCATCCGTCTTTTCCGCAGCCTGTGCAAGCTGGAGGCTATCTCCGATATGGTCTGCTATATCCTGTATATCCCCCTCCTGATAGTAATGCGCCAACAGAACTGCATTAAGTTCTTTTTTCAGTCTCATTATTTCGCTTACGTAAAACTCTTTTGTCTTAGTCTCTTTTTTACCTGTTAGAATCATAATTCAAATAGTTAATTCAAATTATCATATTACGCTTTAATAATAAATGAATTTAGTATTTGTTTTTCTGCGACTTGAATTTTATTAATACTATTAATAAATTAAAAAATGATAAATAAAGCTATGATACTTGCCGCAGGATTCGGAACACGGCTAAAGCCTTTTACTGATTCGATGCCAAAGCCTCTTTTCCCTTTCAGGGGAAGAACGATTATTTCATACCAGATTGGAAAGCTGAAATCATACGGAGTGAAAGAGATAGTAATTAATGCTCATCATTTCCATAATAAAATTGTGGAATACTTTCAGAATAATGATTTTGGTATTAAAATAAACATCATAATAGAGGAAGATATTTTAGGAACAGGCGGCGGTGTACTTAATGCAAGAGAATATCTGTTTTCAGAGGCAAGATTTCTTGTAATGAATGTGGATGTGTTCACGGATTTTAATTTAGATTTAATTGATGAAGCATTTACGGAGACAGACGCATTGGCAATGCTTGCTGTTCAAAAGCGAAAGACATCGAGATATCTTGAGTTTGACAAGGATTTTAAAATTTTAAAAAGAGTAACAACGGATAAACCGGAAGTTAATCACTTTGCTTTTAATGGAATACATGTAATATCATCAGAGATATTTAAGAAGGAAAAAGGAACGGGATATAAAGATATAATTGATGTGTACATGGAATTATCCGCTAAGGGAGAAATCATAAAAGGATTTGATACAAGAAATTCTTACTTTATAGATTTAGGAAGACCAGAGAATATAAGGCTTGCGGAGAAATCAGGAGACTGATTCAATTCTTATAATTTCAGGGAATCTTAACATCAACATTCTTTCAATGCCGGCTCTCAGAGTCATCAGGTTCAAAGGGCACGAATTGCAAGCACCCAATAATCTTACCTTTACGATTGAATTGTTATCAATACTTACAGCTTCAACGTCACCGCCGTCAATCTGAAGGTGAGGACGTATTTCAGCAAGTACTTTTTCTATGTTTTCTAAATTGAGTTCGTTGTTCATGTGTAAATTTAGTAAAAGTAAAATACAAAAGAAGTAAAATAAGTTGTCCCTTCCCAAGCAGAGCTTGGGAAGGAGGAAATATATTTTGTGAGTATTTACATGCAATCCCCAAGGGGATTGTTGTATAGTGCCATACTTACCTACCGATATTAAATCCCTAAAGGGATTTTTTCTCATTGGTGCTAATAAACATGCCATAGGATTTTTATCTTTGCTCGTGCATATAAATCCCTTCCCAAGCGGAGCTTGGGAAGGAGGAAATATATTTTGTTAGTATTTACATGCAATCCCCAAGGGGATTGGTGTTTGGTGCCATACATACCTACCGATATTAAATCCCTAATGGGATTTTTTCTATTTTATGCTAATAAATATATCACAGGATTTTTATCTTTGCTAGTGCATATAATACCTTCCCTAAACGGAGATTGGGAATGAGGATTGCGTTATAATATACAAAAGAAGTAAACTATGTTACCCCTTCCCAAGCGGAGATTGGGAAGGAGGAACGGCATTTATGGTATTTTTAATCTTGTTAGAGATTGAATGTCGGTAGGTGTTGGAATCTATAAGACACACAATCCCTTTGGGGATTGCATGTCAGTAGTGTGCTAATTATTCCTTGGATCAATGAATATATAATCAGGATTATATGCAACTTCATATTTCTTTAGAAACAATTTATACTCATCAAGAAAGGATACTTTTTTATGATGTACTTTCTGATTTTCGATATATTTGATTACCTGTTTAACATGAGATTTCGAATAAGTGAAAGCACCATACCCGCGCTGCCATTCAAACCTTCCTAAGCATAGATTTTTATCATTAATCCATTTCGAAGAACTTTTTTTAATTTCTTGCACCAAACTGGATATAGATTGTTCAGGATTAAGACCAATAAGTATATGTACATGATCTTCAGTTCCATTTATGCAAAACAATTTGTGCCTATGGTTTTTTGCAATTCCAGTGATATATTTATAGAGTTCTTCTTCAAAGTCAGTCTTAATCAGAGCAGCTTTGTGCATTGGAGCAAAAACAACATGGACAAATAATTGAGTGTATGTATTGGACATAGTATTTTTCGGTAATATATGTATTTTTTATGATATGGGAAATATAATTGTTTAGAATACAGATGCAATCCCCAAGGGGATTGGTGCTTAGTGTCATACATGCCTACCGATATGTAATCCCTAAAGGGATTTTATCGTGGGTGATCAAATATTACCTACCGACATGTAATCCCTAAAGGGATTTTATCGTGGGTGATCAAATATTACCTACCGACATGTAATCCCTAAAGGGATTTTTTATCCGTGTATTCAAATATTACCTACCGACATGTAATCCCTAAAGGGATTTTTTTACCTTTGTTCATGCATATAAATGCCTTCCCAAGCGGAGCTTGGGAAGGAGGGTTTATTAGAACTATGTTATGCCTTCCCAAGCGGAGCTTGGGAAGGAGGGTTTATTAGAACTATGTTATACCTTCCCAAGCGGAGCTTGGGAAGGAGGATATTGAAAATTAAGAAGAATATACTTTAGACGATGATTTCCAAACCGGGGTTCTTTTCTTTATTACTGTTTCTTTGGTTTATTTCGAGAATGAGTTCTTTGGCGATTGATTTGAATATTTTACTTATTGGCGAATCGGGGTTTGCAATTGCTATCGGTTTGCCGTTGTCGCCCGCAATTCTTACGTTTGTATCGATTGGTATTTCTCCGAGGAGTTCGACATTGAATTCTTTTGCGAGTTTCTTACCGCCGCCTTCACCGAAGATGTGTTCTTTCTGTCCATCGGCTTTTAAATAGTAGCTCATGTTTTCAATGAAACCAAGGTTTGGGACGTTTACTTTATCAAACATAAGATGTCCTTTTCGGGCGTCAGCAAGAGAAATTTCCTGCGGAGTTGTAACAACTACCGTACCGGTCAGCGGTACCGTCTGGCTTAAAGTAAGCTGAATGTCCCCTGTTCCCGGAGGCATGTCGAACAAAAGGAAATCAAGCTCTCCCCATTCGACTTCCGTCATGAACTGTTTCAGGGCGCTTGATGCCATTGGACCGCGCCAAACAACGGCTGAATTATCTTCGATTAAAAATCCTATAGACATTAATGAAATACCGTGACTCAGAACGGGCAGCATTTTGTTCTTGCCGCCGGACTGAACGATTCCCGGTCTTTCATTTACGCCGAGCATAATTGGAATTGAAGGACCGTATATATCAGCGTCAATCAATCCGACCTTCGCACCCTCGTTAGCCAGCGATACAGCAAGGTTTGCGGCGACTGTTGATTTGCCGACTCCGCCTTTTCCCGATGCGATTGCGATTGTATTTTTAACATTTGGAAGCACTGATGACTTCTGTTTGTTTTCGTGATTAACAACTCCAAGCACAAAGTCTATCTCAACGTTTGCGATTTCTTTGATTTGTTCTTTAAGTTTGTTTGTAATGCCGGTTTTTAATACGGCGATATCTTTATAATCGGGGTCTGTGATTCCGAGTTTTAGTTTCAGAGTATTTCCCTTAAGGACAATACCGTTGATAAATCCAAGTTCCGTAAATCCTTTATTGATAAAAGGTTCGTTAATAGACGCGAGTACTTCTTTAATTCTTTCTTCCATGATTTTAATTGAGTATTCTTTTAAATTATGAATGTTATTAAGTATAACAAAAAGACTTACAAAAAGATTTATAGCTTAATAAATTGAATGTAACGCTTCAATTAAATAATTTTGCATAATTAATAATAATATATTGAACAGACAAGCGAAAATCTGGCTGGCTTTACTCGTGATTTCGGCTGTAGTATGGCTCGGTGCAATAAACGTTCGGGCACTAATAGGCAACGACCTGCTGAATTACGATGAATTCAGCTTCAGGACAAGCATTCCGCCGGATGAAGAGAACTGGATTTTCAGGATGCTCTCTCATTCTTCGATGGTAATACTGGGCGCATACATTAGCACACTTATCTGTTCAGTGATTTTTCTCGTTAAAGCAAAGATTAGTCTGAAAGAAAATCCATGGCTGATGATGTGCATGATTCTTTTCTATGTGTTCGTACCTGTTGAGCTATACACTTCTTTTCTCGACATAAAATTTTATATGATGTATCTTGATAATCCTCCCGTGCATGACGGTCTTTTGAAAATATTCGGTGAGCGCATAGGTTTTTTAAAGGGTGTTCCGTGGATAGCACTGCTTTCTTATTATTCAATAATCGTCATTGCAGTTATGCAGCCGATGAAGAAAAGTCTTGCACAGCTTGAAGAAGATAAGCGGAAGATGACTGAGGAGTATTCATACAAATACTTCATGCACGATAAGGATGATTTGAAAGAGGAATACCTTCAATGAGTAAAGTTATAAAGAAAGCAAAAGACACGCGTGCAGATGAGAATCAGGAGATACTTATAAACGAACTTCTTGAAGTCTATAAACACATTGGATACACTGTACGCATTGAAAAGGGTCTCTTCAAAGGCGGCTTCTGCTTGCTAAGGGAACAGAAAGTTTTTCTATTGAACAAGAACATCGAGCCGCAGAAGAAAATTGTCTTCCTTGCAAAGAACCTTGCCGAGATAGGTGTAGAAGGCATTTTCCTGAAACCCGTCATAAGAGAACTTATCGAAAAAGAAGGGCAGCAGAAACTGCTATGAACAGAGTTGTTGTTTTAGGAAGCGGAACATCTCAGGGCGTGCCCATAATCGGCTGCACTTGTCACACATGTAAATCGGAGAACCCAAAGGACAAGAGACTTCGTGCATCGGTTTATATAGAAGCAGACGGAGTAAAGATTCTTGTTGATACATCGATTGACTTTCGTCAGCAGCTTCTGCGTGCGAATGTAACCGACCTCGACGCTATACTATACACGCATCATCACGTTGACCACATTTTCGGACTTGACGACCTGCGGCAGATTAATCAGCGCTACAAAAAGTATGTTGACGTTTACGGAAATGCTATGACGCTCGATGAGATTAAGCTAACCTTCCGATACGCCCTTGACGAGAGGCTTCAGAGGTACATGGCTGTTCCGCTTATGAATTTTAATTATCTGGAGAACAAAGAGTTTGATGTAAAAGGAATTAAGATTATGCCGATAGAAGTGATGCACGGCAGGATAAAAATATTTGGTTACAGGATTGGGAAGTTTGCATACATCACTGACGCAAGCCATATACCCGATGCTGAGATGGAAAAGCTCCACGGGCTTGATGTGCTCATACTGAATTCGCTTCGGCATTCAGAGCATCCAACGCATTTTAATTTAAAGCAAGCCACAGACATTGCGCTGATGCTGCGTCCCAAGCAGGCTTACTTTACGCACATTACGCACGATTTAAATAACGATGAAGTAAACGCTTCATTACCTGAAAACATAAGTCTTGCTTACGACGGACTGGAATTCACAACGGATTAAAAAATGAAAAACACACTTTACAAAGCACTCGAGGAAAGCGGAAAGATTTTGAAGGAATATTTCGACACTGACTTTAAGATTGAAAGCAAAGATATAATATCAAACCTTGTGACGGAGGTTGACAAGCGTTCCGAGGCAAGGATTATTGAAATCATCAGAAGCGATTACCCTTCGCACAACATACTTTCCGAAGAAATCGGCGCGCTGAATACTTCGTCGGACGTGAAGTGGATTATCGACCCGATTGACGGCACGATAAACTACGCGCATGGAATCCCTATCTGCTGCGTATCGATTGGCGTTGAGGTTTCGGGCGAGATAGTAATGGGCGGAATATACAATCCATTCGGGAATGAATTTTTCTTTGCAGAAAAAGGAAAGGGTTCATACCTTAACGATAAGAGGATTAATGTTTCAAAAGAAAACAACTTCAAAAAGTCACTGCTCGTAACAGGATTTCCGTACAAGACAGGAAGCAATCCAAACAATCCTGTTGAAGTTTTTTCAGCAATAGTGAACAATGATATACCAGTAAGGCGGCTCGGCTCGGCGGCGCTGGATATATGCTGGACAGCATGCGGGCGCTTCGATGGATTCTGGGAATACAATCTGAATGCATGGGATGTTGCGGCGGGATACATAATCCTAACCGAAGCAGGCGGTAAGGTAACAAACTTTCAGGGCGGAGAGTATTCAGTTTACAACAAAGAAATCCTTGCGACAAACGGGAACATTCATGAGGAATTGTTAGTAATAATAATGAAAGCAGCGAAGAAATAAGATGCACAACACAATTTTTTCATGGCAATTAATACATAACTCATCATATACCGGTATATATTTATACCGTCACCCCAATATATTACTATTGAATTTCCTTTAAATTTCGTATTTTATACGTATTATATACGTATTAGATACCTATTGCATACGTATCTGTCTCACTTTAGGCTATGGAGAGTCATATCTTAGTTATAAGGCAGGTTAATAAAATGCAAATGAGGGATTTTTCAGCAATCAGTATAAAATAAGAAAAATGGCAAAAGTAATTAAACAATTTCTTGGAGTAACACGGGGAAAAATAGGTGATAATGTTTTTAAAAGACGGGAGGGGTCGAGCTATGTAGCATCTGCCCCTGTGCAATATAAGAAAACAAAGAGCAAAGATTTAAAAGAAAACAGGAAAAGGTTTGCGGCAATTTCAAAGTTTGCCTCAGCGGTAACCGATTCACCTTACAGGTACAAGATATGGAAAAAGCCAAACCTAAAAGGCAAGACGCCTTACAAAAAATGTTTTTCATATAATTATGTCTATACTAAGGGAAGTATGTCGTGGCGGTTTACAGCAATAACGCCGGGGAATTTAGGTCTGATTGATCATAATGTCAATCTTACACCAGACACAGTGGAAATCAACTTCAGGATTTCAGAAGAAATATTTAAAATACTGAATGATAATTTTATAGCAAGCACTGTAATATTTATGCGAGAACCGAATGACAATGAATTAAAGGGACTGCGTTATAATTCTTATATCACGATTGAGAAAGAGGTAAGAGGTTACGTTCCTTCGCTGACAGAAATAAATCATTTCAAGCATGAGTTTGACAAACCGGGT
Organism: Kapaibacterium sp. (SeqCode); assembly: GCA_041675325.1. Taxonomy (GTDB): domain Bacteria; phylum Bacteroidota; class Ignavibacteria; order Tepidaquicellales; family Tepidaquicellaceae; genus CAIKZJ01. Next base: position 2,045 of record JBAYUG010000037.1, on the reverse strand, counting down.
TTACTTGCGATAACAGAAAAGTATAAAAATGTTATGGTTTATACAACTTTCATTTCGAAAAAAGAGGAAAAGGGGAAACTAAAATACACTGCCGGAGAGGCTTATGCCATCAGGGGGTTTGAGGCTGCGGGGGTAGAGTTAGGCGGCGGAAGTACTACAATAATAAATGACGAGAAGGAGAATAAACCATATTACAGGTTCAGGGTGAAGTAGGTTGCTGAGAGAGGAAGAGAGCTAATAATTAACGACAAAAAATTCGAAGAAACAGTATAAAAGAAAGACAATCGAATACGCCACGGCGCATCTTCGACACGGATTTTCACTGATGAGAGCGGATTATCGCTGATTTACTGAGGTATTCATTATGTCTTTAAGATATTTTAAGTAATTTTTAGGACAGCTGTGTTTGTAAAGACCTCCTTGAATATCTTCATTACTTTACTTCAAAAAATATGCTTTGTATTTTTAATTCATTAAACGTAAATTAAGGTTGGTTTTCAAACAAAAGTACCTCATACTTTATGAAAAAATTTATTGTTGCCACAATCACAGTTCTAATACTCAACACTATTCTATTATCCGAAGATTGCCAAAGCCAATTGGCGAGTTATACATTGCCTTATGAAGGTTACGCTAATACTCTCGGGTTTTATGATCAGAACCACGGTGTTTCATTTGGACATTATGAATCATATTCATTTTATGAAAAGATTTTTTATACTACTAATTCAGGTGTTAACTGGATTCAGGCAAATTATCCTCAGGAATTGATGTCAATAACTGATATGCAATATATTAATGCAAATATTATTTATGCCTGCGGTAGTGAGAATTTATCATTTAGTAATAATTATATCCCGGTTAATGATTTCCGTTCTTTCCCGAAAAATGTTAGAGAAAGATTTTTAATTAAAGGTTATAGAGAATTTAATAGCGTATATAAAGGAGCATTTATAAAATCAACTGACGGCGGATTGAACTGGCAAAAAGGAAGCCATTTTGATACTTCAATAGGGTATGTGGTGGATATAAATTTTTTTGATGCAAACACCGGCTATGCTCTTATGGATTCCAATTCTTTCGGTAATACAAAATTTTACAAGACTACGAATGGCGGAACTAGCTGGCAGTTTGTACGGAAAATTGACACGGCATCTGTTTGGGGTATGCACTTTTTTGATATGAACACCGGTGTTGCAAACGGCTTTAGCTGGGGCGGCGGAAGAATTTATAGGACAACGAATGCGGGTGTGAACTGGAGCAAAACTAACATGCTTTCGCAGATAGATTGTATGACATTTTTTAATTCGACGACAGGAATAGCAATAGGTGTCAGAGATAACGGGGGCTTAAATTACATTTACAAAACTACGAATGCAGGTATTAACTGGAATGTAATCAATACAATCATCGGCAGTAAACTATTTTTTAATTTAATGACACTGCAAAATACAGGAACAGCATTTGCGATTGGAAATAATAGTGACACAATATTACAGATGCTTGATAAAATTACTACATTAAAGACTACAAACTATGGACAGAACTGGGTATCGAACGATTTTAATCCAAAGATTCTTGCTTTAGGTTTAGCATTAGTTGACTCGAATAATTTCTTCATCGGCGCAGGGGAAACAAATGTCCCAGCACAAATATTGAAATCAACTAACGGCGGGAATGTGTTTGTGAATCAAATCGGGACTGAGGTTCCATCGGCATATTCACTGGGGCAGAATTATCCGAATCCGTTTAATCCGAGGACAGTTATTAGGTTTGATGTACAGAAGTTAGAATCTAGAAGTCAGAATTCAGAAGTCACTTTAAAAATATTTGACATTACGGGGAAAGAGGTTGCGACGCTTGTGAATGAAAGGTTGCAGCCTGGGAGTTATGAAGTGACGTTTGATGGGGCGGGGCTGAATAGCGGGGTTTATTTTTATAGGATGGTTGTCCGCCACGGCGGATCTTCGACAGATGGATTTAGCGAGACGAAACGGATGCTATTAATTAAATAATTTTAATAATCGGTTATGAAAAAATTTATT
>JBAYUG010000036.1:0-32459 GCA_041675325.1 Kapaibacterium sp. (SeqCode) | reverse complement strand
TAATAATTGAAGCAGCATCTCCGGTATCAATTGACAAACTGGAAGAAATTAAGAACATTGAAGGCAAAAAAGTTCTCGTTGTAGAAGACGGTCCAACACTTACTCATGGTGAAATGAAATTCGGAGCAGGAACAATTGCTGCACAGAAATTCGGTGCAAAATCTCTAGTGGATCCAAGAAAATACGCAGTTAAAAGCATAAGCGATACTTATAAAAAGTATCCTAATATCGGAGTTTTACTTCCAGCAATGGGTTACGGTGATAAGCAAATAAAAGATCTGGAAAATACTATAAATAAAGTTCCGTGTGATTCAGTAATTATAGGAACTCCCATTGATTTAAGAAGAATAGTCAAAATTAAGAGACCATGTGCAAGAGTATCTTATGATTTACAGGAAATCGGGAAACCGGACCTTACTGATATTTTAACAAAGATGTTTAAAAAGAAATAAGATATCCAAATACATTTTTTCAAAAAAGGCTGATATCAATTTATCAGCCTTTTTGTATATCACGACATATTTTGCAGTTTCTCGAGTTTTTCTTCTGATTCTCTGAGTTTAGTTATCTCTTTTTCAATAATATCCGATCCTGCTTTCTCAAGAAAATTCCTGTTCTCAAGCTTCTTCTTCAGACTGTTTATGTATGCTATCAGCGATTCAAGTTCCTTACTATTATTTTTATATTTTCCTGCATCCTTTAATTGCGGTATTTCATCTAAGAATTCAAATCTAACTGCAAAATGATTCCCGGAAGTTCCTTTAAACTCTTTAATATCTTTCGCATCTATAACTTTATTTTTATGATAAACCAGAAGTTGTAATAACTCAGTAATAGTAGGTAATATACTTTCTGAAGTTGAGTTCAAAGGTTTGATATGTATATCAAACGGATATTTATTTATTCCCAAATAAAAAGATCTTTTATTTCGTGTCGTTGTAACTAAATCTTTCAAATGCTCGAATGAAACTTCAATATCTTCGTTAATCTTTTCTATATTAAGTTGAGGAAAATTTTCAAATGAAATAGTTTTCCCGTTTCTGTCATCGTCAAGTATATGCCATATTTCTTCCGTAACATAAGGGATAACAGGATGAAGAAGAACCAGAACTTTTTCATACATAGCAAGAGCTTCATCAATTAGTAATCTTCCTGATTCTGGATTAGTATTGATCTTGTTCTTAATAAGTTCTATATACCAATCACAAAAGTCATTCCAAATAAATCCATACAGTGATTTTGTATAGTCATTAAGCCTGTATGAATCAAGGAAATAATTAATTTCTTTGATAGTAGTATTAAATCTGCTTTCAATCCATTTTTCTGCAAGGTCATTCTCGATAGATTTATTTCCGAAATCGATCGAACCGTAAACTTTTTCGCGCATCATCATAAGAAAACGACCGGCATTCCACAGTTTGGTAATGAAGTTTCTGCCGATTTCAATGTTCTTCTCATCAAACAATACATCACTACCAAGAGGTGCAAGATATACAATCGTAAACCTTAACGCATCTGCACCATAATTGTCAATTAAAACAAGAGGATCGGGTGAGTTACCGAGTGATTTTGACATTTTTCGTCCTTTACCATCTCTGACAGTAGAATGGAAATACACATCCTTAAAAGGAATATCCTTCATGTATTCAAGTCCGGAAATAATCATTCTTGCAACCCATAAGAAAATAATCTCAGGGGCTGTTGAAAGGAAATCCGTAGGATAATAGTAATTTAACTCCTTATTCTGCTTGTCTTCCGAGTTATTCTTCCAGTTAAAGACACTGAATGGCCATAACCATGAAGAGAACCAGGTATCCAGTACATCTTTATCCTGCTCCCAGTTTTCAATATCAGAAGGAGGCGAAGTCTCGCAGTATATTTCTCCGGTTCGTTTATTATACCAGATAGGAATTTGATGTCCCCACCATAGCTGGCGCGATATGCACCAGTCTCTAACGTTATCGAGCCAATGAAAATAAGTCTTTGTCCATTTATCAGGATGGAACTTAATTTTTCCTTCTTTAACGACCTGAATAGCTGGTTCAGAAAGCTTTTGCATTGATACAAACCATTGATCCGATAAGAATGGTTCAATAACTGCACCAGATCGTTCTGAAATTGATACATTATGAATGTAATCTTCTTCTTTAACTAAATAACCTTCAGCTTTCAGCTTATTCAGTACGCTTTTACGTGCTTCATTAACTGATTGTCCTTCAAAATCATGACCATTTTCGTTTAGTTTACCATCTTTTGTAAGTATATTTATAGTTTCAAGGTTGTGTTTTCTACCCAGTTCAAAATCATTCATATCATGTGCAGGGGTGACTTTCAAAGCACCGGTTCCGAAGGATATATCAACATATTCATCGAAGATTATTGGAATGGGTTTGTTTAAAATAGGTAAGATTACATTCTGTTCTTTGAATTTTGAATAACGTTTATCTTTCGGATTTACCGCGACCGCAGTATCTCCAAGCATAGTCTCTGGTCTAGTTGTCGCAATAACTAAGAAATCATTGGAGTTCTCTACAAAATACTTTATGTAATAAAGCTTATCGCTACTTTCTTTATAGCTAATTTCATCATCACTTAAAGCTGTTTGTGTAATACAATCCCAGTTAATAATTCTTTTTCCTTTATAAATATATCCCTTCTTATACAAGTCTACAAAAACTTCTTTTACAGCTTTGGAAAGTCCTTCATCGAGTGTAAACCTTTCTTTTGACCAGTCAACTGAAAAACCTAATTTCCGTACCTGATGAAGAATAATACCACCATATTTTTCCTTCCATTCCCACACTTTTTTAATAAATTCATCTCTTCCCAAATCATTCTTGTTGATATTTGCTTTTCTTAACTGTTCTTCTACTTTTATCTGTGTAGCTATACCTGCGTGATCCATTCCCGGCACCCAGCAAACTTCAAAACCTGACATTCTTTTCCAACGGCAATAAATATCCTGTATTGTAAGATTTAAAACATGACCTATATGCAGCATTCCGGTTACATTAGGCGGCGGAATTACAACGGAAAACTTTGGTTTATCAGAGACTTCTGATTTGTATATTTCATTCTCTTCCCAGTATTCTCGCCATTTTACTTCAACTTTTCGGGGATCGTATTTTGCGGGTATTTCCTTCATTATTGATTTTTGTTTATTGATTCCTGATTTTTTGTAATTAATTCATATGATAAATTTATGTATGCTAATGAACCATCTGAATTTATTTTATACAAGCATAAAGGTTTGCCATAAAACGTTGCTTCATTAAGCAGATTCGTTACAGGAATAGTAGTATCGAGCATGTATCCTGAATATTTTAATCGAAGTTCACGTTCTGAAATTTCTGTTACCTTTGAGTTTTTTTCATACATCGTCAGTAATATACCTTCTATATCTAAATACGGATTCGAAACCTCCCTGACCCAGCTTATGTAATCAAAAAGCTTATCGACAGCATCGAGTGAAAAGTGTCCGCATTTAACTGGAATTAATACAGAGTCAGAAGCTGTAAGAGCATTCAGAGTAATTCCTCGTAAGGTGGGAGGACAGTCTATTATTATAAAATCATATCTGTTTTTAACTTCCTTAAGTGCATTCTTTAGAATAACTCTATTCTCGGTCATTTTTGCAAATCTTTCGTCATTTTGAATTGAGTTAATATTCGCCGGAACAAAATCTAAATAAGGCAGATCTGTTTTGTGAATAGTATAGTCGATAGCTTTTGCAAAATTAAATATTTCAGATATCCCTGCTTTTATACGGTCAGGTGTAAATCCCATCGCAACAGCTGAAGAACCGTAAGGGTCAATATCTATAAGTAAGGTGGATTTTTCAGCAAGGGCTAAGGAAGCTGCTAAATTGACAGAAGTAGTAGTTTTTCCTACTCCTCCCTTTGCAATACATACACTTATAATTTTAGCCATTGAATCTCACTTTCAGATCAATCAAATTACTTAAACTTGCAAGAAGTTCATCACCTCGTTTTAACCTACCGACTCCCTCGGGTGTACCAGTAAATATTAAATCACCTTTTGTCAACCCGAATATTGTTGATATATATGATATTAACTTATATATATTTATTATCATTAAACTTGTATTGCTAAACTGTTTTATAGTATTATTAATTTTTAAATTAATGTCTAAGTTTAAGGGATTACTAACATATGACTTTTGTACTATATCGCTTACCGGAGCAGAATTCAGAAAACCTTTAGCAGTCCCCCACGGTAAGCCCGATTTTTTTGCATCAGATTGTATATCACGCAGAGTCAAATCAATACCTATTCCATATCCGAAAATGTACTTTATTGCTTCTGATTCATTCACGTTTTTGCAGTCTTTGCCTATAGCAACAACCATTTCCATCTCGTAATGTACATCTTCAGAAATTTTCTTTCTATTAATTTCAGGAATATTAATAATACTGTTATTTTGAAGTATTGCGGTATTTGGTTTAAAAAATATTACCGGAGATTCTGGAACCTTATCATTCCCAAATTCCTTTATGTGCTCCATATAGTTTTTCCCTATACAGTATATATTATTTATTCTAAATTTGTCATTGCTGCCTAATATGTTTAAGTAACTGCTCAACCTTATAATTGAGATTTGAAAAATTTGTTATTGTTGTAGATACCAAAAGGTTTGCATTTTACTTGAAAACCATTAAAAGGTGAATTTTTACTTTTTGATTTGAACTTATTCGTATTTATTACCCAATCCAGATTGGTTTCGAGAATTGTCAGATTAGCTTTTTCGCCTATTCCCACAGAAATCCTCGGTAAATTAAGAATTCGCCTTGGATTATCTGACATTTTCTTAATCAGACTTTCAAAAGAGATAATATCTTTTTCTACAAGATAGGTATAACTTAAGCCTATACAGCTTTCAAGTCCAACAATACCGAAAGGAGCATTGGAGATTCCCTTTGCTTTTTCTGCTGAAGTATGAGGAGCATGATCTGTACAAATAACCTGAATAGTATCATCTTTTATCCCTGCTAATATTTTATCAATGTCTGTTTTTTCTCTTAGAGGAGGATTCATTTTAGCATTACTTCCTTCTTGCTTCACAATCTCATCCGTAAGTATGAAGTGATGCGGACATGCTTCACAAGAAATATTTTTATTATTAATTCTTGCAGTTCTTATAAGATCAACAGTGTCACCGCAGGAAATATGCTGAACATGGTATTTTGAACCGTCAATTTTGTTCGCAAGTTCTATATCATTCTTTACAGTCAGCGTTTCACTTTCATATGGTATACCTTCGATTTGTAATTCCTTTGATACTTTACCCTTATGTACTACACCTTTGCCGCTAAGTTTATAATTCTCAGCATGCTGTAAAAAAGGAATTGCATGTTCAGCAGAATATTTTAAAGTATCACTTAAAACGCTTGTATTCAGCAAAGGACTTCCATCATCCGTAAAAGCTAAAGCACCTGCATTGTGTAATTCCTTTAAATTTGCTATTTCATTTCCTTCTCTATTCTTAGAAGCACAAGCAGAAACATGTACATCAACAATCATGTCTTCCGCTTTTTTTAGTATATAAGTTATAATTTTCTTGTTGTCTATAGGTGGTTTTGTATTAGGCATGCAAAGGACACCCGTAAATCCACCATTAGCAGCTGAAAGGACACCTGATTCAATATCTTCCTTCTCAGTCTGACCCGGATCTCGAAAATGAACATGCATATCATAAAACCCCGGAACAGCAGTTAAATATTCTCCGTTAATTATCTCATCATAATCCTTAGCAGAATTATTACCCGGAATCTCAATGTATTCAATAAAACCATTTCTGATAGAGAGGTCAAATTTGCCTTTGAGATTATCTGCAGGAGAAACTATCCTAATATTTTTGAATAAAATGTTCAATAAATCTTTTAATTTTAATGTGGGCAATACTGGATTCGAACCAGTGACCTCTTCCGTGTGAAGGAAGCGCGCTAACCAACTGTGCCAATTGCCCAAAATAATGTGAATTTAAAAACTATTAGCCAATAAGAAAATTCCATAAAACCGCATCAAGTATAAGTATCATTGCGGCACAAATTACAAATGATTTAATTGTAGATAGTCCAACACCTTCAGCACCACCCGATGTTTGAAATCCAACGTAACATCCAATTGAAGATATCGCAAGTCCGAAAACCGTACCTTTGACAAATGCAGCATTCACATCGGCTATTTCAAATGATTTTCTGAATCCAGAAATAAATACCCCACCCGATACATCAAGAAACGTTGTTGAAACTAAATAAGCACCGAATATCGCAATCGCACTCGAGTAAATAATAAGAACTGGCAGCATAATAGTTGTTGCAACTATTCTTGGTGTTGCAAGATACCGAATCGGATTTATTGCCATTGCTTCCAACGCATCTATTTGTTCTGTCACTTTCATTGTTCCAATCTCTGCACTTATAGATGCACCAACTCTTCCCGCGAGAACAAGTGCAGACAAAACCGGTCCAAGTTCAATGATAATTGCTTTTGGTGTAGCCGACCCAAGTATGCTCAATGGAACCATCCCCCTCATCTGATAAGCCGCTTGCCAAGCAGAAACTGCTCCTGTAAACAATCCGATTATTGATACAAGAACAAGAGAATTAACTCCAATATGGACCATTTGATCAAGTATTAATTTTCTGTCAATAAAGACTCTTGGCAGATACTTTATAACCTGATACTGCAATGTAAAATAACCTTCAATATCCTTGAAGAAAGTAAAGACTTTTTTAAAAATTAAATCAATCAATTTATTTAAATTATTTGTTTATCATTCTCTGTACTTTAACCTGCAGCAGTCTATTCCCTGATTTCTTCATAATTGTAAAAACAAACTCTTTGTAATCTACTCTTTCATATATTTCAGGAACATGACCTGTTACCTTCTGTAGAAATCCGCTGAGAGTATGATAATCATCGTTGTCAATCGGAATATCAGACTTGAACTTCTGATTAAATTCCTCAATACTAATGATTGGATTGACAAGAAATATTCCAAGTTTGTCTTTTTGTACATTACGGGTATCAATATCATATTCGTCCTCAATCTCTCCGACAATCTCCTCGATGATATCCTCAAGTGTAATTAATCCTTCCACATTTCCGTGTTCATTAACAACAATTCCTTGATGAATTCTTTTCTTCTGAAAATCTTTCAGAATCTCCCCTATCTGCTTTGTTTCAGGTACAAAATATACTGGCCGCAAAATATCAGTCAGTACGATCAGTTCTCGGAATTCCGCCGCACTGATGAGATCTTTAGAGTATATTATTCCGATGATATTATCGATTGAATCCTTAAAAACTGGTACTCTGGAATATCCTTCGTCGATAACCCTTTGTATGATAACGTCACGGTTATCATCAATATTTATAGCAACGATGTTATTTCTGGAAACCATTATATCACGAGCTAACTTGTCATTAAAATCAAATATCTTTTCAATCAGCTGGTGCTCGGTCGAATCTATAACGCCTGTTTTTCTGCCCTCGGAAATAAGATATCTTATTTCTCTTTCGGAGTGATGAATATCCTCCTTTGTCATCGGTTTTAGACCGATTAACTTAATAAATCCGTTAGCAGAATAATTAAGAACAATTATCATCGGTTTAAAGATAGTATAGATTATTTTAAGCGGGAATGATAGCCACATAGAAATTTGCAGCGGATACTGAATAGCAATCATTTTGGGTGCAAGTTCTCCAAAAGCTACGGTAACAAAAGTAATAAGCAAAATTCCTAAAACCGAAGAAATAGAACCTGGTATAACACTGCCAAGGCCAATTAGATTGAAAAAACTGCCAAAGATTCTTCCAAAAGAATCCTCTCCAATCCATCCAAGTAAAACATTTACAAGAGTTATTCCGACCTGTGCTGCCGAAATGTATTTATCAATATTATCTTTTACATTTCTTAGATATCTTTTTCGAATTGAATCCTTTTCATTGGAATCTGTTTCAATCTCTGATTTTCTTAATTTTATAATCGCATATTCTAGAGCAACGAAAAGCCCATTTATCATCACAAGTACAGCTACCAGAAATATGTCGAACAATATAGATTTCAAACTTATAAGTTTCCTATCTGTTTTCTTTCAGGAACTGCAGGCGTTTTTCAAGTTTTTCTCTCGGAATTAATAGTTTATCCTTACCGAAAATTGCTTCTTCCTGTGAATTGAAAACTAGTTCATAATCATCACTCATTATTATTGCCTCTTCAGGACAAACCTCTTCACAGAATCCGCAGAATATACAACGCACCATATTTATTTCGAATTTCTCTGGATACCTTTCTTTTTCAAGGTCAGTCTCATTAGCCTGTACCTCAATTGCTAGAGCCGGGCAAACTCTTGAACATAATCCGCATGCAACACATCTTTCGACTCCGTTGTTTTCAAGAACTAAAACCGGTCTTCCCCTAAAACTCGAAGGCGTTTTCCATTTCTCTTCTGGATATTGTCTTGTGAATTTCGGTTTGAACATCTGTTTAAATGTCAAAACCATGCCTTTCGCTATCTGTGGCAAATAAGTTTTTTCCAATAATGTTAAATCTTTATTCTTTATATATTCCATATATTATATCATATTTTCTTGATAGTTTGGTTTTGACAACTTGTTGTAACAATTTTCCAAAATTTACTTTATCAGCAGCATTTTTTTCGTAGAAGTAAATGATACAGATTTTAGAGTATAATAATAAACTCCCGAAGATAGATTAAATTTTGACGAATTAAAATCGTAAGTATATTTTCCTGCTGATACTGTTTCATTGTTTATAAGATTGGCAACTTCATTACCAAGAATATCATATACTTTTAGTGAAATATTTTCCCTCTTACCTAAAGAAAAATTTATCTTTGTCGCTGGATTGAATGGATTAGGATAATTCTGTTCCAGTTTGTATCCATCTACGACGCTTGAAATCTGTCTTATACCAACTGGACCTAAATGCACCTGGAAAGTATCTGTTAAATAATTATTGGGATTGTTATTCACCCATGCTTTGATTATAACTTTACCCATTCCGACTGTCATACCGTTGAAATAGATTTCTAAAGTATCTTGCTGTCCGGGTAGTATCGTCAAAGGATTTGCACTTGGAGGCACAGAATCCAGGAAAGGCGCATAACAGAATCCTCTCAGGCACATGCTTGTTGACCAGTCAGGTGAAGGTAGGTCGTTCAGGATTCTGAAAAAAGTAAAATTAAGGTTAATACTGCCCGTATTCTTGAAAACTGCTTTCGTTTTAGTAGCGACCAAAAACGATGTATCGCCGTTAACTATTGCAGGTGTAAACCTATGAAAGGTAAACGATTGAGATTTAGCAAAGCTCGTTGTAATAAATAAAAGTAACAGTAGAATTAATAATTTTTTCATCTTATATTTTTTAATTTGTTAGGGATAATAATCTGTAATAATTTTTTTCAGCAATTTTGTAACCGGGGTTTACTGAAAATGCTTTCTTATATTTTGATAAAGCTTCAAACCATAAGCCAAGCTTTTCGTAAACAACACCAAGATTATAATGAGCAAATTCCCTGTTCTCGTATTTCTCTGCTTTTATCGCTAGCTCCAGCCACGCAATTGCTTCTTCATACCTGTGTAGTCTAATCAAATATGCACCAATATCATTGTAAGGATTACCGAAATCAGGGTCTATTTCGATAGCGCTCTTGCATTCTTCAATTGCATTTTCATATTCTCCTTGTGAACTTAAAGCCCATCCTAAAAATGTATATGCCTCAGCTGTCGGATAGTAATCAAGGGATTTTCTGTAATGATCAATTGCCTGCTCATAATCTCCTGACATTTGAAGTTTATACGCTTTTTCAAAAAAGTCTTTCGATAGTTCAATTAGATATTTTGCGTCCATATTTTCAATATTTATTAGTATATCTAATTCAACAAATATACCAAAAGTTTCGTTCTTTAGAAATTCAAAACCTCTATTATTCTGCGTTAATAGCTTATTTTGAAACCAACTTAAATTTCACGAAAATAAAAAAGGGTTGCTGTTTCCAGCAACCCTTCCATACAAATTGTAACAATTACTATATATTCTAAATAATATTAGTTTTAAAGTTTTGTAACATTTGCTGCCTGAGGTCCCTTTGGTCCGTCTTCAATTTCGAATTCGACTGTGTCGCCTTCGTTAAGAGTTTTATAGCCATCGCCTAAAATTGCGTTAAAATGTACGAATACATCTTTTTTACCAGCTACGGTGATAAATCCAAAACCTTTTGAGGAGTTGAACCATTTTACAGTTCCTTTTTCCATTACATTTCCTTTCAAGAAATTATTAATTTTTTAACTTCCGGATAATCCGGATAAACATTTTCATATAAAAATGCTAAATGTGATTATGTTTATTTTAATCTATCTGAGGGGTAACTTTTCAAGAGTAGACCTGCAGAACTAAGAAGATTTCTTCAAAGCGGTTAAACAAACTTATTACAAATAACAATTTATACTTGGAATAATATGGGTTTAATATAAACAAATAGCAAGTTAAAAATAATTAAAAATAATAACATGCTTTCTTTTTATTCTTTTTTACCTTCTCACAATGATTCTCATGTTTTATCTGTAAATAATAATATATGAATTATCTTTCAAAATTAAAATATTTATATTTCTTAGATGTCAAAAATTGCTGTCATATTGGGTTCAGGTCTTACAAAATTTAAAAACGAAATTTCGTCTGCAAATATAGTTTATTCCGAACTCGGAGGAATTCACGAAAAACAGGTTATCGAAGGCAAGATTGGAAATAAGAATATTGTATTATTCACAGGCAGAAATCATTTTTATGAGACACATTCTCGGGAAAAAGTCTTCAGGAATGTTTCCATTGCAAAGGATATGAATATTGACTTCATTATCGTAACTAATGCAGCCGGAGGGCTTAATCCGAATTTTAATGTATCTGACCTTATGCTTATAAAGTCACATATTAATTTTTTTCATAGACCACTTGTAGATAAACTGAATCTGTGTATTGATAACGTTCTCTTTAATTGGGCAAAAGAAAAAGCTGAATTAAATAAAATTAAAGTTCACGAAGGTAATTACTACGCTTCATTCGGTCCTGTTTATGAAACGCAGTCAGAAATAAATTTTATTCGAAATGCTGGAGCTGATTGTGTCGGTATGTCAACGATTCCTGATATATTAAAAGCGAATGAACTCGGGATCAAAACACTCGGAATTTCCTGTATTACAAATATGCTGTATTTCGGAGTAAATCATCAAGTAACGCACGATGAAGTTGTTACAGCGGGCAATAAAGCATACAAAGTTTTTTCAAATTACTTAAAAGTTCTTATTAATGATTATTGATACTCATGCTCACTTGTACTATCCGGAATTATCGGAAAATATAAATGAAATAATTGATAACGCACTTCAATCTGGAATCAAAAAGATTATTGTTCCCGCTATAGATATAGAAACAACAGAGAAAATACTGAAGCTTACGGCAATCCATGATATTATCTATGCCGTTATAGGTTTTCACCCGTGCGATATAACAAAACTCTCCGAAAAAGACTTTCAAACTCTCGAAAACTATCTAAATGAAGATAAGGTAGTCGGAATTGGTGAAACCGGTCTTGATTATTACTGGGATAAAACTTACAAGGATAAGCAGATTGATTTCTTTAAACGTCATCTTGAACTATCGGAAAAATATGATTTACCGGTTGTTATTCATACTCGTGATTCAATAAAAGATGCAATAAGTATAATCGCAGACTCATCAAACAAATGCAGCGGACAATTCCATTGTTTCTCAGGTGATGAAAAAGATCTTGAAGATGTTTTAAACTTTAATTCTTATTTCGTTTCTTTTTGCGGCAATATTACGTACAAGAATTTCGTTTCCCTCAGTGTAGTAAAAAACACTCCTTTAGAAAAACTTCTTGCTGAAACAGATTCCCCTTTTCTTACACCTATTCCTCATCGTGGTAAAAAAAACCAGCCTGCTTTTGTTGTTAATACAATCAAAAAGATAGCAGAAATAAAAAATATTGATTTAAAGATTCTTGAAGATAATCTTGAGGCAAATACTCGCATACTGTTTAAAAAAGCTTTCTAATATAGAATTACACTTCGCATACGTATTGATCCCAAGTTAAAGTTTGAATTTGAGAAATGAAGTATGTGCTAAATATTAAATCTTGATTAACTTAATAAAAACATATATATTTGTTAAACCTTTTTAATTTAATTTATATTATTATGGACAATAACTTACACTTTCAGGATAGCGGTTCTTCATTTACACCCCCGCCTCCACCTCCGCCTCCACCGCCACAACCGTCTATGGGAGGAAGCGGCAATTATTCATCATCAGGTAAAGCGAGTAGCAATGCAATATGGGCTCTTGTTCTCGGTATTTTATCATGGGTGGCTTGCGGTATTTTCGCCGCCATACCAGCCTGGATTATTGGTAAAAAAGAAATCAGCGCGATAAACGCCGGCCAGTCTGATTCTGCAGGCAAGACAATGGCACAAATTGGAATGTGGCTTGGTATCATTCAGGTTATCGTTGGAATTCTTGCTATAATCGTAATCCTTATTATCTTGATGCTCGGTGGTTTCGCAGCATTAATGGAAAGTTAAAATATTTTTAAATATGGCTGTCAGTTTAATAAATGACAGCCTTTTTTATTTATGAAAATTAAAATAACAAAGTTTAATAAAGAAGTAGATTGTGGTATTCCTCAATATGCTACTATAGATTCCGCTGGTATGGACCTTACTTCCGCTTCTTCTGAAACGGTTGTTATAAAATCAGGTAGATTCACTCTTATACCAACAAATTTGATTATGGAAATTCCTCGAGGCTATGAAGGTCAAGTCAGACCAAGAAGCGGACTTGCATTGAAGCATGGAATAACTGTTTTGAATTCTCCCGGTACGATTGACGCTGACTATAGAGGAGAAGTTAAAGTACTGCTAATTAATCACGGAAGTAAAGATTTCGAGATTAACTTTGGAGATAGAATCGCCCAGCTTATCATTTCCAAGCATGAGAATGTTACACTCGAATTTGATGACAATATTTCCGATACAGAAAGAGGTACAGGAGGTTATGGCAGCACGGGCAAATAAGAAACCGCGGCAAAAATCATTCAGCGAGATTCAAGTTTTCAATATTGAGAAAGAAAAAGTATTCAGTTTAAAATCTAATAAATCAGATTCTTCACTTGGTAAACTCATACTCGTAACAACTCCTATCGGTGATTATCATGACATCACTTTTCGCGCATTAAAAGAAATTCGAGAATCCGAATATCTTCTCTGTGAAGATTTGAAGGAATCATCAAAGCTATTAAGGTTCTTTGGAATTAAAAAGGAAATGCACCTTTTAAACGAACACAATGAAGAGGATGCTGTTCAGGAATACATTAATGTTCTTTTATCATGTAAAAATGTCACATTAATATCAGATTGCGGAACACCTGCTTTTGCCGACCCCGGACTCAGTCTTGTTAACGCTTGCATTCAAAATAATATTGAGATTGATTTTATACATGGTGCTAACTCTGTAATTTCTGCTTTAACAATATCAGGTTTTGATATTAGTCGTTTTTATTTCTATGGATTTCTATCTCCTAAAAATGAGTTAAGATTAAAAGAACTCAGGAATATTGTTACCCTCCCCCATCCTGTCATTTTGATGGATACTCCTTATCGCCTTTCTAATCTTATTAATGACCTAATATTTACGATACCCGAACGAAATATTTTTCTCGCATTAAACCTTTCAAGCAAAAATGAAAAGCAGTTACGAGGAAAACCAAACGAAATCCTTTCACAACTTACTGACCTTTTTGGGGATAACAAACCTAAAGCTGAGTTTATTGTTGTAATGGACAAGTTTGGGAAATAATTTCTTAAATACTTTTCCAGTTTAACCAAAATATATTTTATCGCAAATTTAGGCTTTACTTTTATTAACATTTTTTGCATATTTAGAGTGACTGTTATAGCTTCCGGTTATTTATAAATATTAACCTATTTAAATTTATAAAAAATAACTGCGCTGTAACGTACTGGAATAACAATTCTTTATTTTATCATCCCATTAACATACCATGAACATCCCATTATTATACCATAAACATACCATTCTCTTAGGGTGCAAGTGTATTACAAGTATATGCTCTGAAGCCGTAAAGTAGGTTTTAAACTGTAAAAACATTACGTTATATACATCAAATATCGTTTAATCAATCTTATCTCATTTAATACGCATTTTAAGTAAATGTGATAGAATTACACAATTTCCTCTTAAAATGAATTGAAAAAGGGCTATTTTATAGCTAACTTGCAATATGACTTCTTATAAATCCTCAGGAGTAAATATTCATAAAGCAGAAAAATTTGTAGATCGGATTAAACCGCTCGTTAAGCAAACTTTTAACAAAAACGTGTTATCCGGAATAGGAAATTTCGGTGCTTTCTACGAACTTAACCTTAAAAAATACTTAAAGCCTGTATTCGTTTCGAGTACTGACGGAGTTGGAACCAAGGTTAAGATAGCAGCCATGCTTAATAAATATGATACTGTTGGAGAAGATTTAATTAATCATTGTGTAAACGATATTGCAGTATGCGGAGCAGTTCCCCTTTACTTTCTTGATTACTACGCAATGGGAAAATTGAATGTAAATAATTCCGTTAACGTTGTAAAAGGTCTTGTAAGAGGTTGCATAAATAATACAATGTCATTGATCGGCGGAGAAACCGCAGAAATGCCGGGTGTATATTCTCAAAATGATTTTGACCTTGCAGGAACGATAGTTGGTGTAGTTGATAAGAATAAGATTGTAAATTCATCAAACGTCAAAAAAGGTGATATTCTTGTAGGATTCAAGTCAACAGGACTTCACACAAACGGATATTCGCTCGTCAGAAAGATTTTCAGTATTAATGAGTATAATAAGTACTTTCCGGAATTAAAGAATACACTTAGTAAAGAACTTCTCAAAGTTCATAAATCATATTTAGATATTATACAAGTCTCACTAAAACGATTTGATGTAAACTCATTTTCTCATATTACTGGCGGTGGTATTGTTGGAAATACACTAAGAGTTATTCCCAAAAACTTAAATTTGGAAATCAACTGGTCTTCATGGCAACATCCCCCGATTTATGATTTGATTCAAAAGAAAGGCAGTGTTTCGGAAAACGTTATGCGTGAAACATTCAATCTTGGTATTGGACTCATTGCAATTCTACCCTCAAACAAAGCAAAAAGTTACTGTAGTTTTTGGAATAAAAGAAAAGAGAAATGCTTTATCATCGGAAGTATTCATTAAAACAATTATAATTCATTCATATTTTAAATTAGGAGTAATATGCAAAAAGTTGTTTCAATTCAGCCCGAAAAAGTTCAGGAATCTTTAAGAAAGCACATGTTGGTCGATGGTTTTGATATGATTCTCGACCTGGATAAGTCAAATCATGATTATCTCTACGACTCCAAAAGTAAAAAATATCTTCTCGATTTTTTCACATTTGTTGCTTCGAATCCGCTTGGAATGAACCATCCCAAGCTAAACAATCCGGAGTTTATAAATAAAATAGGAAAACTCGCACTTAATAAACCATCTCTATCTGATATTTATGCGCAGGAGCAGGCTGAGTTTGTTGAAACATTTTTCAACATTGCAGTTCCTCCATATTTTGTGCATTCTTTCTTTATAGAGGGTGGTACGCTGGCGGTTGAGAATGCTATAAAAGCTGCATTTGACTGGAAGGTTCAGAAGAATTTTACTAAAGGCTATAAAGAAGAAAAAGGTCATCAAATAATCCACTTTAAGGAGGCATTTCATGGTCGTTCAGGATATACACTCTCAATGACTAATACAGACCCTGTCAAAATTGCTTATTTCCCAAAATTTAACTGGCCAAGAGTATCAAATCCAAAAATATTATTTCCACTAACTGATGAAAATCATGCTAAAGTAATTGAATCAGAAAAGCAATCAATTGCTGAGATAAAGACAGCAATTTCCGAAAACAAAGACGATATTGCCGCAATCATTTTAGAGCCTATTCAGGGAGAAGGCGGAGATAATCATTTCAGGAAAGAGTTCTTTATGCAATTAAGACAGATATGCAATGAAAACGAAATTCTTCTTATTTTTGATGAAGTACAAACAGGAATTGCACTTACGGGTAAATGGTGGGCACACCAGCATTTTGTAAAACCGGACTTAATTTCTTTTGGAAAGAAAACTCAAGTTTGCGGTGTCCTTGCAACAGACAGAATGGATGAGATTGAAGAAAACGTATTCCGTAAATCCAGCAGAATAAACTCTACATGGGGTGGCAACATCGTTGACATGTACAGATTTAAGAGAATTCTTGAAGTTATTGAGGAAGAGAACCTTGTTGAGAATTGCAGAATCAATGGAGATTACCTTAAAACCAAAATGGAAACATTATGCAATAAATATCCCGATAAAATTACTTCTCCCAGAGGACTCGGGCTGTTTGCAGCTTTTGATACTTCAAGCACTGATTTAAGAAATAAGATTACCGGTGAAGCATTAAAGAACGGACTTATGATTCTTGGCTGCGGGAGCCGCAGCATCAGATTCAGACCACCTGTGACAGTTACAAAAGAACACATTGATGAAGCATTTGTAATTCTTGATAAAGTAATTAATAATCTCTGATTTGAACGACCGGATTAAAAATAGCTTTATAGAATATTTAAAGAAAAACAATCACAGAATTACGAACGAAAGATTCCTTATTCTTGATTCCGCTCTTTCTATGGATAATCATTTCGATGCAGATGAATTGTATAGCAAAATGAAATGCGACTATATCAAAGTTTCAAGGGCAACTGTTTACAATACGCTTGAACTAATGAGCCGATGTAAGATTCTAACTAAGCATAATTTCAAAGGTGACAGAGCTCGATACGAGAAGAAGTTCGGTAGAAGAAACCATTACCATATTATTTGCCTCAAATGTAATAAAATAATTGAATTTGAGAATAATTCCATCGAAAAAACACTGACGAAGCTCTGCAACTCAAAAAACATGGTGCTTTTCGATCACTCTCTTCAGGTTTTCGCTTCCTGCAAAGAAGACTCTGGCTGTATTGGTTTACATCGAAACTAAATTGGGATTAAGGACTGAATTTTAAAGGAATAATACCTTGAATATACTGAAAAATAAGGTTATTTTACACTTTTTGAATTTTTAATAAATACAACTAATATAATGAAGAGGACTTATCAACCGAGCAACACAAAGAGAAAGAATAAACACGGTTTTCGTGAGAGAATGGCAACTAAGAACGGAAGAAAAGTTCTTGCCAGCAGAAGAGCTAAAGGCAGAAAGAAACTTACTGTCAGCGACGAATTTACAAGATAGTATTTTATCTTAATTAATGTCTTACGATACGGAATTTGATCGTAGTTTAGGGAAAAATGAAATTATAAGAGGATACGATTCGTTTAAGAAGATTTTCACAAGATCTAAGGTTATAGAAAACGGATATTTAAAATGCTATTTACAGTTTGATAATGATTTATTAAGCCCACAATCACTCAAAGTGGGCTTTACTGTTTCCAAAAGAAAAGCAAGAAAAGCATTCGTCAGAAACAGAATAAAAAGGCTTATCAAAGAAGCTTACAGAAATGAAAAGCACAAATTATTGATTAAAGAAAATACTAAGATAATTTTTACGGTTAGTGAATCGGGAGGAAATTCAATAAATTTGCTCTACAAATCCGGTTTTATTCTTTTCACAGAAAATATGAGGAGTCTATTCGATACTATTAACAAAGGTTATGTTCAAACATGAAATATATTATGATAGGTATAATAAAGATTTACCAATACATTATATCACCATTGATTCCTCCATCCTGTAGATTTTACCCAACTTGCTCCAATTATTATATTGAGGCTCTAAAGGTGCATGGATTTTTTAAAGGAAACTATCTTGGAATTAAAAGGATATTAAAATGTAATCCCCTGTTTGAAGGCGGCATTGATAATGTCCCCGAGAAAGGAAGTAATATTTTTAAATTTAATAAAAATAATAAGTATAATAATTAATGGATAAAAAATCTATAATCGGTTTTGTCGTAATAGGTGTCATTCTTATTGCCTGGATGATGTGGACTTCGAAAAACCAGAAACCTCAATCACCACCCAACCAAAATGTTGAGAATGTACAGGATTCGGGTAAATCAAAAGTAAGCACTGATTCAATAGTTGTTACTAAAAAAGATACAACTGCAGTCAGCGAATATTCCACTAATTATGGGAACACATTTGCCAGAAACTCTATAGTATACGCAAAAGACTCTTTATCAGCCAAAGAAAGAATATTTACGGTTGAAAATGATAAATACAGATTTGAATTTACAAATTTTGGCGGAGCGCTTCTGAAGGCTTACATGAAAGAATTCAAAACATGGGACGGAAAAGAAGTTCAACTTGTTGACTGGAAAAAAGAAAGAGAACTGAACCTTATGTTCACTTCTAAAGAAGGCCAGACAATCAACACAAAAGACCTTATTTTTAGTCAGTCAGATTACTCATCTCAAAATATAAAACTTGCCGGAGATATTAATTTTGTACTCAAATATACTCTTAATATTGGTAAAGATTCGTCACAGAAAATAGTAAAGATATACACATTCATACCTGATAGTTATGAATTCATTGTTGATTATGAATTCAGTAATCCTTCGAAATTTATTGCAGACAATAAATATCAAGTAGTCTGGGGATCTTCTTTAAATCTAACAGAATTCAGAAGCGACGAAGAAGCAAGGTTTTCAGCAGCATATTCTTACATGGGCGGCGAACTTGAGGAAATGATGCCTTCTGATTATAACAAAGAGGACAAATTTGATGCAAACGGAAATACTGATTATGTTGCTACAAGAAACAAATATTTTGGTGTCTTTATAATTCCTTTCTCGAGAAAAGGAGACGGAGCGTACTTAACAGGGAATAAAATGCATCTACCCGATGAAGGACAAAAGAACTTGTTCTCTGTTGCTGTTAAGATGGATATTAAGAACGATACATACGAGAAAACCACATTTAAAGTCCTTCTTTCACCTGTTGATTACAAGATTCTTAAAGCGTACAACATGGAGCTTGAAAAGACTATGAGATTTTCTCTGGACTGGCTCGTCAGACCAATAGCTCAGTATGCAATAATTCCATTCTTTAATTTTCTTCATTTATTTATACCAAACTGGGGTGTAGTTATTATTGTTTTTGCTATAGTGCTTAAGATTGTACTGAATCCATTGACGAAGAAGCAGATGACCTCAATGAGAAAGATGTCAACACTGAATCCAAAGATGACTGAAATAAGAGAAAAATATAAAGATGATCCGACGAAGATGAATTCTATGATAATGAAACTCTACAAGGAAGAAGGTATAAATCCTATGGGCGGCTGTCTTCCAATGCTGTTACAGCTTCCGATACTGTATGCTCTTTTCGGAGTCTTTCAGTCAACGATTGAGTTAAGGCAGGCATCATTTATATGGTGGATAACAGACCTCTCAGCTCCTGACGTTTTATTCCATTTGCCGTTTAAGATTCCGTTGTTTGGAATAGACCAGGTTTCAGGACTTGCAACACTGATGGGTATCACGATGTTCATACAGCAGAAAATGACCGTTACTGACCCTAAACAGAAAAGCCTTGTTTACATAATGCCGATAATGATGACGCTTCTATTCTTTAGTTTCCCGTCAGGATTAAACCTTTATTATTTTATGTTTAATCTGCTCTCAATAGGTCAGCAATATTACACTACAAAAATTCGTCCGCCTAAAGAGGATGAAATTAAGAAACCAACAAAGCCGGGTATTATTGCGAAATTCATGGATAGGATGCAGCAACAGCAAAAGGATATGAGCAAAAGAAGAAAAAGATAAAATTATTGATAATAAAAAAGGGGATGTAAATCCCCTTTTTAATTCTTGTGGAAATGCCGGGAGTCGAACCCGGGTCCGAAAAGCAGACCATTGAAACATCTACAAACTTAGTTTGTTTTTAGTTTTCAGAAATCGTGTCTAAACAAACAAACCACTCATCCCTATCCCGATTTATCTCGACACAAACTATCAGGCGTTATTTATGTCCATCCCATCAGTCGGCATCATTCATTCCCGGACAGGAAGCGGGTGATGATGATGTTTAGCTGCAATTAAGCGGCTAAAGCGTAGTTATTTTCTGCGTTTATTTTTTTCCAGCCGTTTAAAGTGTCTGCCGGGAACACTGAATGCTGTTTCAACCTTCTGTGCATTCCGTCGAAGCCGTTGCATTCCCTATCTTAATCTTACTTCGTTTTTACGTTACTTGTTCCTTCTGCGGATACTTTTGCTTCCTCGGTTTTGGAAGATTTATCCTTAAATAGTATTCCGAAAGGAACTATCACAATATATCCTAAAACCAGAAGAATTGGTGCAATTACAGTAGGAAGAAAACCATCAACAGAATTCTCTGCCATGAAAAAATAACCGATTATAATCAGGAGTATTCCTGTTCCGATTATAGCATAGTTCCTGTTTGTCAGAGACAAATGAAATGTTTCAGCGTGTTTGGTTTTCTTTGATTTTACAACTTTAGCCATATTAATTATATTTTAGAAAGTTCGTCATAATAATAAGCAACAGTGCTTATTCCTTTGTAAAAATTGTTAAGGTCAAATTTCTCGTTAGGTGAATGAATATTATCATCAGGAAGTCCGAATCCAAGCAGAATAGCATCAGCTCCAAGGACTTCATTAAAGGAATTGACAATCGGAATAGAACCACCTTCCTTGAAGAATACCGGGTCAACTCCAAATGCATCCTTAAGTGCCTTAACAGCAGCTTTAATTGCAGGAGTATCAATTGCTGTAACTGATGGTTTCCCGCCGTGCAGGGAAGTAACCTTTACCTTTACTGATTTCGGTGCAATCTTCATAACATACTTTTCAAAAAGCTCTGCAACTTTGTCCGGATCTTGATTTGGTACAAGTCTCATTGAGACTTTTGCTCCGGCAACAGATGGTAATACAGTCTTTGCACCCTGCCCCTGATAACCACCCCAGATACCGTTACAATCAAGTGTAGGTCTAGCAGACACTCTTTCGATAGTCGTGTAGCCTTCCTCTCCGTAAAGCTCTTCTACTCCAAGGTCCATTTTATACTTTTTCTCGTCAAAAGGAAGTCTTTTGAACTCATCTCTTTCTTTTTGTTCGAGAGCAACAACATCGTCATAAAATCCATCAATTAATACTTTGTTCTTATTATCTTTAAGCTGAGTTATTATTTCAGCAAGTGCATTGATAGGATTGTGTACGCCACCGCCGAAAGTACCCGAATGAAGGTCTCTGTTAGGTCCGGTAACATCAATCTGCATAAAGCAAAGTCCCCTGAGGCCGTAACAAATTGAAGGCATATTATCTCTATACATAGATGTATCAGAAATCACAACATAATCTGCTTTAAGCAACTCTTTTTGCTTATCAAGAAACTTATAAAGATTTACACTGCCTATTTCTTCTTCACCTTCAAAAATAACTTTTAGGTTTATTGGTAATTTACCGTAATTCTTAATATGAGCTTCTATACTCTTTATATGTATAAATATCTGCCCCTTATCATCCGCGGAACCTCTTGCATAAATTTTATTTCCTATAACTGTTGGTTCGAAAGGAGGATTAGTCCATAAATCAAGAGGATCAACAGGCTGTACATCATAATGACCGTAAACCAGGACAGTAGGCTTGTCATTTCCTGCTTTCAGGCAGTCAGCATAAACTATTGGATGTCCTTCAGTCTGATAAACAGTTACATTATCAAGTCCAATACCTTTCAGGTGATTTTCAAGCCATGAGCACGCTTTTTTGACATCATCTTTATGTGCTTCTTCATTGCTAATTGAAGGTATGCTTAAGAAATCCTTTAATTCTTCAAGATACCTGTCTTTATTCGATTCTATGTATTTTATTATTTTTTCCATGTAATATAAATTATGCGGTTAATAAACTTACTAACCGCATATTATAAATAAAAGTTTAACAAAAATAAATGTTATTGCTTCTCAATTTTAGCCTTCAGAGCTTTTATCATTTCTACAGCTTCTTTATTTTCGGGTTCAATCTGAAGGATTCTTTCATATGTCTCGATAGATTCCTGGTCTTTGTTACCAAACCTGTATGCACGAGCAAGAAACTCAAGTGCAAGAACAAACTTCTGGTCTGCATCTATTACTTTCTGGAAATACGGTACTGCTTCAAGATATTGTTTCATAGAGTAATAAGAGAATCCTTTATACAGAGTTGCGAATGGATTTGGATTACCCAAGTCTATACTTTTCTGGAATTTAACAATAGCTTCTTCATACTTTTCTGCTTTATAGAGAGATTTACCCCATTCATAATAAGTATCATAATCTAAGCTGTCTTTTTGAAGAGCCATTCTATAATATTTCTCGGCTTCATCATATTTCAGCAGACTTGAATTTACCTTAGCAAGCACCTGCAAGTCCTCTTCATCATAATTCTTTATTTCAACTTTTGAGAAGTATTCTAAAGCTTTATTAAGAAATTCTGTCTTATTTACTTCGTCAATCTCTGCTTTTTCAGCGTATATATATGCATTGTATAAATTACCGGTTGAAGATTTTGGGTCATTCTTCATGACATCTTCAAGAATCTTAAGAGCTTCATTAAATTTATCGTTTGCCTGTTCATTCTGGTTTCTGTCGGAATAGTAAACACCCTGAGCATAAAGTACTTTTGCGTAGTATGAGTTACCTTCCTGAGAACCGGGCATAAGTTCGCTATACTTTTTAAATGCTTCGAGAGCATCACCGAACTGACCGCCGAAATAAAGGATTCTGCCTTTGCCGAAATAAGCAGGAGCATAATTAGCATCAACGTTTATTGCGTTATTAAACTCAACGAGAGCTTCATTGTACTTTCTCTGCCTTGCAAAAGACTCTCCGAGTCCTGTATAGGCTTCAGGTATCTTTTTCAATGCAATTGCCTTCTTGTAATAATCTGCTGCAAGTTTGAAAGAGCCTCTTATTCTGTAAGCATCACCGAGACCGACATAAACATTCGGATTCTCTTTACTTATAGTGGTTGCACGAGTCAAAACTATTATTGCATCATCAATCTTTTCCTGTGCAGAAAAATTATCAGACTGCGCTATCATCAGGTTGATATTATCGGGTTCTATTTTTAATCCATTCTTAAATAAGGTGTTTGCTTCAGTATATTTCTTCTGGGAACTGTATAGATTTCCCAGAGTAATCATTGCACCGATACCTTCATCATCATCACTCAATGCTTTTTTAAGATTCTCTTCAGCCTTTGCCAATGAACCGGTTTTGTAGAGAGCGAGCCCATAGAGATAATAAGCATCGTAATCCTTATCAACAGCAACTACTTTACTGAGGATATCAACTGCTTTTACATAATCACCTCTATTAATTGCGTCCCTGCCTTTTTGTAAATCATTCTGTGCATGTGCAGTCACTGCGAAGAGCACTAGTAAACAAATCGATAGAATTGAAATTTTAATCTTATTCATGGTTTTTTATGCTTTAATTTAATCTAATTGTATAACTTTTACCGGTTGCGAAACGGGAACCAGTCCCCTCTCTAGAAACACTTTTTGTCCGTCTTTGTTCCTTAAAAACGTAATCCAGCCTGTTGAAAGTTGAATGTCGAGAACTGTTGTATAAGCCCATAATTTTCGGGAATAAGGATATTTCTTCGTGAACACGAGTCCCTGATGAAGCTGGGCATAGTCATCCTGCTTGCCGCCTTGATAGATTCTCGATATCCTGAGTGTCTTTACTGAAGTATCGAGCGAATCCTGGTTACCCAATGAAAGCCATGCGAGGTTTGAGATACCAATACCATTCTTTGTGCTTCTGACCATTTCAAGCATCTGAACGCTGGTTGAGCAAATAACCGCAGTCTTTAAATATTCCACACCTGCAAGGAGCGTATCTTTAACGTATGAATATGTTGCTGAATTCGGTCTTTGTATGAAAACCTTAATTTTGTTGTCATTACCCTTCATATTAGACAGAACTTCGTTGTTTTGTTCATCATCGGGTGCTTTAATCTGCGACCATAGATCGTATTTTCCAGTAAATATATTTTTAAGGTCATCGGAAGTTACTCTAAGGACAGGATTGCTTTGATTAACTATAAAAGCGATAGCGTCAGTTGCTATCTCCTGTTTTTGGAACTCCATTTTGTTTTCTTTGAGAATCCTGAGTTCATCTTCATTAAGCTCAGACGCGACCATTATAAGTTTAGTCTCTTTATTAATGAGGTCGGCAATAGCTACTTTTGTTGGTTTTGAAGAATAAGTAATTTTAGCTTCAGGGTTCAGGCGTTCGAATTCGCTCTTAAGGTAAGGCAGAACCGGTTCAATGTTTTCATCCACTTCTATGGAAAGTTCGCCGATAGTAGCTTTGGATTTAATCTCTTTGAAATCGCATCCGCTTATACTTAAGGCAAATAAAAGCAGCATTACTGCAAAATATTTAATGGAATTGAATTTCATAATTGATGTATATAATACAGGCGACATTTAGCCGCCTGTTTTGGTTTTAATCTTTGTGTTGACTCTTTATTAAATCTTCCTGTGCTCTTTTAATTCTTTCGATCTCTCTTTCCCTTTTCATTTGCTTCCTCTTACTTCGTACATGAACGTATCTGTAAATACCGTAACCCATAAATATTGTACCAAAAATCATTCTTTGGGTAACGTCCATATTTTCAAACAACACACCGCTAAATAAAAGAACACCCATTACTACACCTACAATAACTGTAAAGATGTTTATGTACATCGCACTATTCATCACCAGAAGAATTAATTTTCTTCTTTAGGCACCTCTTTCTTCTCCTCTTTCTTTTCTTCCTTCTTTTCTTCGTCGTCAGAATTTTTCTTGAATTTACCTGTTAGAGTAAAGCTGAATGGAACACTTACCCAGCACCTTACAGGAGCACCCTGCTGCAATGCAGGAGTGAACTGAAGGTTCATGACCTTTGATGTTACTTCATCCCTGAATACATCCGGACCACTGAAACCGCCGACAGAAACTACTGAGCCATCGGGTCCGACGAGAACTTTCACAGTAACTTTACCTTCAATACCGCTTGAACGTGCAATTTCAGGATATCTCATCGAGCCTTTGACCGATCCTAAATTAACGGCTACTGGTGGTTTATCAACTTCAAACTGCTGATAAGTTTTATTCTTTTCTTTCTTCTCTTCTTTCTTTTCTACTTCTTCTGTCTTCTTTATATCAACTTTAATTTTTCCAGTTTCTTTGTTAGGGTCAACGTTTTCACTTCCTTCTGAAGAAACGAATGCTTTTATCTTCTCAGTATCTTCAACCTTCTTAATTGTTTCAATGTCAGCTTTTTCCTTTGCTACGGGTTCGGGAGTTAAAGCAGTGAGGTCTTTAAGTGCTTCAGGCTGCTGAACCTCAATATCCGGTGGAGGAGGTGCATCTTCCTCTTGTGTTTCATTTTCCTGAGTTTGAATATCCTTCAACTCAATATCTCTCTTTATCTGCAGCTGTTTTTCTTCCTGAATCTTTTCGATGTAAATCGTGACGATGTATGTGCTAATCAAAAACACGTGAATAATAACTGCAAAAATCATTCCTCTCGTAGCATATTTTGCTGCGAACTTTTTTAACTCTGGTGCGCCGTATTGCATCCTTTGTTCTATGGGCTCCTTGAAGTCCACAAGTGTTTTATTTTCTTCTGTCATTTTGATAACCTCCGCTGTTTAAAGGTATTATTATAATTAAAATATTCTAATTTTTGAACTTACAGTATTAAAAATTGTTCCCTGCTTACAAATATAAGCATTTTACTTTATAAAGAACATTCATTTTTGTAAAATATAACGCACATTTTATTGGTTCTCCGGCGGAAAATACGGCAGAATTCCTATCGGGTTATGGAAATATTTCTTTATCAATTCTGCGGATGAAAGGTCCTGATCCGAATTTCTATCGTTAATAACAAAGTCGTCAAAATTCATGCCTGCAAGATATTCAGCAGATTTAGCACTATCGAGTATTTCGCCTGAAATAATAGTAAGCCGGTCTTCCTGATTTTTGAAATAGTAAACACTCTTTAGAGTTTTCTGTTTATCAGGGAGCTTTGCGTCGTATCCGATGTATATACCCGAAACAGGAATAGTCTTTGGATTAACGATAAAGAATTTCCTATCCGAAATAAAGTATTTTCCTTCGAGTACATTCTGAAGGTTTTCAGCTATAAGGAGTTTTTCTTCATCCTTAGACAATGAATCTGAACTTGTGAATTCTTCAGGTGCAAATCCGACTGTACGTGCCGTTTTACCGTTATGAGCAAGTACAAGAGTACCAAGCGGAGAATCCTTAAAAACTTTACGAACGTCATCGTGTCTCATTCTGATGCATCCGTGAGAGGAAGGTCTAACACCCAAGTTTCCATAGTAACCTGTTCCGTTAAGAGAATGAAACCCGATACCTTGATTAAACGGCATAAAGAAATACATCTCTGCACCGTTGTACTGAGATGATTCATGCTTTTCTGTTTTATGAAATATTGCAAACAGCCCGGGACGAGACTCCACGCTTCTGCTTAAATACTTATTACCAGAAGAAATTGCATACTTTAAAACGCTTCCATCCCTGAAATGCTGATACAGCATTTGCTGGTCAATCCTTAGTTCGAGCCAGCTATCCTTTTCCGTGTAAACAGTATCTTTAAGACCGACTGAGACGTCGTTTTCAGAAAGTATATTTATTTTCTTAGCGGCATCGCTTCTCTTTGTTGCATGAGGGATGTATTCCGTAAAACCTTCATTGATAATTCTGGTATGAAAAGTATTCTGACCAGCGAGTAAGACATAAGAAGCGAGTAAAAAACATACAAATACAAACGGTATAAATATTAAATATTGACTTTTATCGCGATGACTCCCCGTTTTTAGTATTGTATTTTCCATATTAATATAACATTTAATTTATGAAAAATATCTCACAAATTCTATGTTTTTGGGATTAATTAACCAAACCTTCCGGTTATGTAGTCCTCAGTAAGTTTTTCTTTCGGAGAGGTGAAAATTGTACGTGTTTTGCCGAGTTCGATTAGTTTGCCGAGAAAGAAATATGCCGTGAAATCGCTGACTCTGGCAGCCTGCTGCATATTATGCGTTACTATTATTATTGTATATTCCTTTTTGAGTTTTGATAGAGTTTCTTCGATAGCAGAAGTTGATAGCGGGTCCAAAGCAGAAGTTGGTTCATCGAAGAGAATAATTTCGGGATTAACAGCAAGAGTTCTTGCAATGCAGACTCTTTGCTGCTGTCCTCCGGATAATGCCATCGCAGATAATTTAAGTCTGTCTTTAACTTCTTCCCATAAACCTGCAAGCACAAGAGATTTCTCAACGATTTCATTAAGATGTGACCTTTTATATCTTTTGTTCAATATCAGTCCTGCAACAACGTTATCATAGACAGACATAGTAGGAAATGGGTTTGGTTTCTGGAATACCATACCGACTTTTCTCCTGACTTCTATCATATCGAATTCATTTATATCCTTGTTATGAATTCTTATCGTACCTGTAACTTTTGCACCCGGAGTGAGGTCATGCATAAAATTAAGTGAACGCAGAAAAGTGGATTTACCGCAGCCTGAAGGACCTATGATAGCTGTAACAGCATTGCTTCTAATTTTAATATTAACATCCGATATGGCTTCCCTGCCGTTAAAGGATACAGTCAGCGATTCTGTTTCAACGGAATGCTTAATCTTTTCTTCCTTAGAAATCTCTTCTATTACGATATCTTTTATAATTTCTTCTGCATCCATATCAGCTTTGTGAATATTTATTTCGAGTAGCAAGTCTTACAATAAGACTCACGATAAAAACGAGACATATCAGAACAAACGCACCAGCCCATGCTTTTCTGTGCCATTCCTCATAAGGCGAGATAGCATAGTTAAAAATCTGAACCGGAATAGAAGCCATTGGTCCATCGAGACTTGTTGCCCAAAAGCTGTTCCCGAACGATGTGAAAAGCAAAGGAGCCGTCTCCCCTGCTGCTCTTGCAATCGCAAGGAGTATCCCTGTTATTATTCCTCCCGATGCAGTTCTGAGAACTATTCTGATTGTTGTTTTCCATCTTGGAATTCCCAGAGCAAGTGCGGCTTCACGGAGGGAATGCGGAACAAGTTTCAGCATTTCCTCGGTTGTTCTTGTAATTGTCGGTATCATGAGAATACCGAGAGCGAATCCTCCAGCTAATGCGGAGAATCTTTGCATAGGTAGTACAACAACGCCGTAAGCGAATATACCAATTATAATTGATGGTATTCCGCTGAGTACATCGGTTACAAACTTTACAATATTTGCGATAAGACTTTTAGAATACTCAGTCACATAAATACCTGCCATAAGACCTACAGGAATGCCGATTACTGAACCGAGACCGACAAGTACGAAAGTACCGACGATTGCGTTAGCCATTCCGCCGCCTGTTTCTCCGACAGGTTTTGGCAGTTCTGTAAAGAAAGCAAGGTTAAGTGACGAGGCGCCCTTCATAGTCGTGTAAAAGAAAATATAAAGCAAAGGGAGTAAAGCAACAAATGCAGCGATGACGCACAGTACTATCATTACAGCACTTTTTAGCTTTCGTCTTTGTGCATGAGTTTTACTTACCTTTGCATAATAATCAATCATTATTTTACTTCAGCCTTTCTTGTATAGCTGTAGATAAGAAGTCTTGCGAATGAATTGATTATAAACGTAACGCCAAAAAGGATAAGTCCAACTTCGATAAGAGAAGAAATATGAAGGTTCCCTGATGCTTCTGCAAACTCATTTGCAATGACGGAAGCCATTGAGTACGCAGGCTCGAAAAGAGAAGCATTAATCTGAGCTTTGTTACCTATTACCATCGTGACTGCCATAGTTTCACCAACTGCTCTGCCGAGTCCGAGGACTGTAGCGCCGAGTATTCCGCTTTTAGCATTCAGCAATGCCATTTTAATCGCTTCCCATTTGGTTGCCCCGAGAGCATAAGCGGCTTCCCTTTGAGATGTTGGAATTGCTTTAAGAACATCTCTTGTAATAGCGGTGAT
The DNA here is from genome assembly GCA_041675325.1 of Kapaibacterium sp. (SeqCode). GTDB lineage: Bacteria > Bacteroidota > Ignavibacteria > Tepidaquicellales > Tepidaquicellaceae > CAIKZJ01. The sequence continues at coordinate 3,253 of JBAYUG010000036.1, read as the reverse complement.
AATCGGAGTAATCATGATGGCAAGAACGATTCCTGCTGTAAGCAAACCGAAACCTATGGGATTACCTTTAAATAAAGGAATGAATCCAAGAGTACTTTGCAAAAACGGTTGAATAGTATTTCTCATAAAAGGAGCGAGTACGAATATTCCCCAGAATCCGTAAATGATACTGGGAATAGCTGCGAGAATTTCTATGAGGAAGCTAATTGTATTTCTTACTAACTGCGGTGCTAATTCAGATAGGAAGACTGCAACTCCAATACTTACGGGCAGTGAAATAGCCAATGCAATTATTGATGAAACGAGAGTGCCGTATATGAAGGTTAGAGCGCCGTAACTGTCTTTTACAGAATCCCAGTTCTCGGAGAAAATGAAACCGAACCCGAATGCATCGCGAGAAGCTTTTGAATCGATGAACATGACATAAATTATATACCCAACGAGTATAATAATCATAAACGCAAAAATCAGAGTGATATTCTCGAAGAAAATATCAGAAATCTTCTTCCCGGCTTTTATTTCTTTACGAATTAATCCTTTAGAGACCGGGGCTATTGATTCTGCCTTTAAACCTTTATTCATATTCATACAAATATATGAAATTATGACAATACAAAGTGTAAAGAAATTGTAAAGTTTTTAGATAAGTGAAATAAAATTTCATATATATGAAAAGACACCTATTAAAGGTGTCTTTTTAACTTAATTTGAAACTAAACTTTACTTCGCTATGGTAATTGTTCCTCTGCCCTTGAAATTAGTTGGAGCTAATTCAATTTTTGTAGTAAGACCCGGAACGGAAGGTCTTAATGAATCAACAGCAGTACTCATAGGAAATGTAAACTTTCGTGTTGTATCGCTGTATAGATTAATAGTCATTGTCCCTGTTGTGTAGTAAGTCATGTTATGACGTAACTTCAGAATCGATTTGTTGAGATTAACAGTCCAGCTTACGGGCTGTGACGATGTATTGCCGCCGATTGTATAAGTGATAATAACAACGGAATCGTTTAAAGTTGCGAAACTGTAAGAAAGAGTATCGGATGTATTTGATATAACAGTTTCATCAGAAGAACAAGAATATAGACTCAGAGCAAAAAACGCAGCTAACATTAAAGGAATTATGTTTTTCATTTAATCAATTTTAATTTTAATTGTATAGCTATGAAAATAATTTATTTCCTTAAAGTTTGCAACTCAATTATTTCATTTTTTATATTATATATTCTACATAAATTTACACATATAACAACAAAACCTCGTTTATATTATGAAAGAATTAAAAGGAACAGCAACAGAAAAGAATCTGCAAGCGGCATTTGCGGGTGAATCAGAGGCACGCAACAAATACACTTTCTTCGCATCAGCTGCAAGAAAAGAAGGCTATGAACAGATTGCGGCATTCTTTGAAGAGACAGCAAACAACGAAAGAGAGCACGCAAAAATGTGGTTCAAGCATCTCGAAGGAATCGGAAATACAAAAGAGAATCTCGCTCAGGCGGCAAACGGCGAGAACTACGAGCGAACGATAATGTATCCCGACTTCGCAAGAACGGCACGTGAAGAGGGATTCGATTCGATCGCAAGACTTTTTGAAGGCGTGGGAGAAATAGAAAGGCGTCACGAAGAAAGATACAAGAAGCTTCTGGCAAATCTTGAGAATGATTTAGTTTTCAAACGCGGCGAGGAAACAATGTGGATTTGCAGAAACTGCGGGCATATACATACGGGAACGGAAGCTCCAAAAGCATGTCCGACTTGCTGGCATAAACAGTCATTCTATGAAGTGTTCAGCGAAAACATTTAAGATCAGAAATTGTAAGAAGCTCTTGTCCAAAAAATAGATTTAAAAGGATGAAACTGGTGGCACGTGATAAGAAAAAGAGATTTTCACCATTAAGATACTAAGGTCACGAAACAGTAAGAGCTACAAACAAAGAAAAGATTTTTTGTGAATTGGTTCACTGAGAAGTCACGGAGGGCACAGAGAAAAGCAATAGAACGCTGATTTTCGCGGATCAAACAGATGCACACGGATATAAAGATAGTTTATTGCTCGCGGGAAAAAAGACAATAAGAAAAGAATATTTTAGGTTAAGAACATGTTATTTAATTTTGTTTATAACGAATAGATATCAATCAAGTTTTTAGAAGAAGAAAAGGCTGCTTTGAAAAAGGCAGCCTTTTTATAAAGAAACATTATTCTGCTATCTTTTTGTTATTCTCCTAAATTTAAGCAGAGGCTTTTTGGCATCTTCCCTTTCTTGTCTCAACCGTTTTGTCATTTCATCATAGAAGACACTATCAAGTTCATGACCTTTATATAAGAAACTATCGGAGTAAGTCCAATAAACTTTATCATCACCATCGTTAAAGAAAACAGATATATAAACCCTGACACGCTGATAATCGTCAATTTCGGCGAACTTATTATCATAATTCTCAAATTTGACTTTTACGTTATTCTGTCCGTTTATTCCGAGTGAATCGAAATCCTCTTCAACCATAATGAATGTATTATTCGGAAATACCTTTCTTCCTTTCCGTTTCGTGACAGGGGTATTCAAGTAAATAATTGCTACGGCAGAGAAAGGGTCTTTATAAAGTTTTATCAGATCGTCATAAGGTTTGATTTCAAACTCAACTGAGCTGTTATCATGTTCGAATCCTTTAATTTCACAAACTACACCTTCGGGTAAAATTTTAGCATACATTCCAATGAAATCAGATTTGCTATTTTCGCTTACGAAAGAGTGAATTTTATCGTAAGGGCGATTTCCTTTTATATTCCGAAAAGTTCTCCATGTCCTTTTGAGTAATATGGAATCATGAATGGCGTTAGTAAACCCGACAACAACAGAAAATCGGTTATTATTATCTTTCGCAGCTTTAGAATCAGAGGATTTCCGAATTCTTTTGTTTTTATAGACAAAACTCCCTGATTTAGTGGTTTTGAAGATTAAATCATCGATTTTACCGCTAACTTTACCGAGATACTGACCTTTTACACGTGCCATAGTTAAGAATATTAAAAATTATGCAAAAAATTGGGTTTTTTCGGAACCTGAACGCTGATTTGACGGCTGCTACACGGTTAAGGCATAGGCGAGTAATAGGTGCGCAACGGCTTAGCATGGTATGGACAAGGCATGTTAATGGGATGTTCATGGGATGTTTATGGGATGATAATATAACTAATATATTATAAAGGCAGTTAAGGTATGCTTCTTTTTTATAAATCTTAAGAAGCAAG
>JBAYUG010000035.1:0-32945 GCA_041675325.1 Kapaibacterium sp. (SeqCode) | reverse complement strand
ATAATCGCCTGATATTTTAAAATCTATGAAGTCGGGGTCGTTGTACCTGATTTTTTCAAGGTCGAGATAATTATTAATATGTCCGATTTCATTTACGAGTGGGACGGCTTCCTGTGATGATTCGTAAAGCATATATTGCATTATGCTCATTAATTTATCAACGCTGTTTATTGCTTTCGAAGGAAGACTCTTAGTAAGGGATTTTATGTTTTTCAAAGTATTGAATAAAAAGTGCGGGTTTATCTGTGCACGGAGCATTGCAAGTTCATTAGAGATATTCTGCTTTTCTGTTTCCTTTTGTTTAATCTGATTCATGTACCATATTAAAGATACCTTCGACAATGTACCGATTACTGAGACCATTGAAATGTAAGCAATTGAGCCAAATATTCTGTCCTTTATTCCGTTTACAAGTGTGTATTCGAACGGATTGTCAGGGGATTTAATGTATGCAAGGGGATAATATGTAAGGAAAGCAAATATAAATCCGAAAACAATAAGGTATGCAATTTCGAAAGAGACAAGATATACCAAGCCTTTCTTTGTGAAGACCTTTGGAGATACGAATAAATAGAAAGCATAGAATGTGATGATGTTTAATAATACTCTTATAGATAAAGTTACATACCGATGAGCAGAATATGCGTCGATGTTATAAATAAACATATCGAATAATGAAATGGATGATAAAACTATCCAGAATATTATATGAAGTTTTATTAAAGTCTTCTTTTCCATTTAATTTGCTTATACGAAATTACTAAATATCATTATTTAAAAATAATCAATTAAAGCGAACTGCCCATAATTCTAAGTGAAATTCGTAATTTAGGTGTTTATTCTGAAAGAAAAGAATTTATACTTAAACTTTTAGTTATCCGATACAAGTAAAGACATATAAAGATGTTCATAAATATTAAACTTAAACCGACTTAATATATGCTTATTCTTATGACATTACCCGTTATGAGTTGCACGTTTTCAAAAACATTATTATTTCTTAAAGAATCCTTCGGGCGGTTTTGTGCGTTTACCTTTGCGAAATCCTACAGAATTTGTAGGGCATACATTTAAACAGGATGAACACGGAAAACAATCGGGTATAACTTTATCCTGTTTTAATATTGCCTCCATCACTGTGGAAGGACAGGCTTTAACGCAGGACTGACAAGCCGAGCAGGTGTCATAATCAACCATTATCTTGTATAAACTGACCTTTTCAAAAAGCCAGCCTAAAAGTCCAAACGGACAGAACATATGACACCACGGACGGTAAACAAAAAGACTAAGCACAAGAATAATTCCGATAAATATCCAGCCAAAGTATAAAGGTACTGCCGGATTATAAATCTTAAACGGGTCAATGAGTTCAACTATATCCAGAGACCATATAAAAGCAATCGCCGTGAACACTGCAAAGAATACTATACGTATTGTGTTCGTCACTACAAACTTAGGTTTATACTGCTTAAAAATTTTATTGCTCTTTTTATTGTTGCGGTTAATTCTGAAAATCAAATCCTGCAGAACACCGAACTGACATCCCCACGAGCAGATATATTTGTTCGCCAGCACAACAAGAGCCAGGAATACAAGCAGTGAAATCAATCTCGGGAAGAAAATTACTTTACTGAAGCCGTATAAAACAACAGCATCTTTTATGGTACCCATCGGACTCGGGTCAGAGCCCAGAACAACACCAAAGATAACGATGCTGATAGCGTACAGCAGAGTTCTGATTTTTGCAGTTATTAAAGATTTCCGCATAAGTACAAAAACTGTAAACATATATGCAAACCATAATGCAAACTTAAGAAAAATCTTAATCCAGTTTTTTGAACCCTCCTCGTTATAAATAGCAAGAGTTTTTTCAACGTTCGTCTGTATCTGTTCCTCATCAAAACCACTTTCGCTCAAACGTTTATCTAGGCTTTGTTCTTTTTCCAGAAGGAAAACTTTTCTAAGCACCTGTTCCGGAATATTGTTCTTCTCGCCGAACTCCTTAACTGTCATATCAGTGTTAAGTATTAACTCTGTTTTCTTTTCAATCTGTTCGGATTTACCACCCCACACACCTGTTGAAATAATTGAGAAAGTTATAGTTGCGGCAACGATAACAATAAAGTATATAACGACCTTTAGCTTATCAGGAATATTCATAATATAATCATTTAAGTTAATGCATTCATATCAGTTTAACAAATTCCTGCCCTTTAAAATTATGAATGCAGCAGGAAAAACCGAGGCGGAACACGAAGAAGAGATAAAAGAATTTTTGTTCGACGTTAAGGTTTTTAACCGTCTCAATAAGTCGAGAGAAAGAGAGCAAAGAGAGAATGAAATAGAAAAACGATGGTTTACTGATACAATTAGCCAATTCACTGATTTATTAACCCTCTTTACTGAATACCGCTGTCCGACATTAATGTATAAGCGTATACAAAAGCAAAAGCTTTATTAATTTAATTTTTAAACATCATGAAAACATTTACAACCATCATTCTCTTAGTGGTTTTACTGAACTCTTGTTTTGCACAACCAATCCCAATTGATAGTTTATACCTTGGTCAGATGCCTCCGGGAAACACTCCAAAGGTATTTCAACTGCCGGTAAGCGCTGGATCTTTTACTGCTGAAAGAATCGCAATTTCCAATGACGGTAAGGAAATATATTATTCAGTAGTGCATAGTTATTACCCAACAACGGGTGATACCATTAAATATTACAAGTATGCCGGGAATAATTGGACAGGTCCATTCAATTTATTCAATAGTTATATAGCTCCGGGATTGTCGATTACGGGAGATACAATGTATTTTCAGAACAACAGCATACCTTATCAAACGCTTATATCGGTTAGAAATGGTACGAGCTGGAGTAACCCGCAAAGAATCCTGTATAACTTTAATTCAGCTCATTACTTTCAGGAAACAAATAGTGGAAAATATTATATCTCATCAGTTCCCGGTTCAGGTATAGGTGGTTCGGACTGGTGCAAATTATTTATAAATGGTACCGATACAACTGCTGTGAGTTTAGGATTGCCGTTAAACTCTGGAACTGAAGATTTGGACCTTTTCGTTTCAAAGGATGAATCTTTTATGATTGTAGTTAAATACACAGGATATGTAACGAAATTATACATAAGCTATCATAAAAGTAATGGGGACTGGACGAACCCTAAAAATTTAGGTTCGGAGATAAACTTTGGACTTGGAGCGTGGGGTCCTTATGTTTCTTCTGATAATAAATATTTGTTTTACACGGCAGGGACTAATCCGAATTATTCCGATACTTATATTTATTGGGTACGTGTAGACGCTTTGTTTGACAGTTTAAGTCATACAAATTATATCCCTTATCTGAAGAATCAAATACCACAGCAATCTGACACTGCCGGCGTACAGTACAATTTTGTGATACCCGATACAACATTCATAGATGACGACGGTAATAACACACTCACATATTCAGCCACTTTAAACGACGGCAGTCCATTGCCTTCGTGGCTGAACTTTAACCTGCAAACAAGAACTTTATGGGGTACCCCAACGACAGCGGGCACAACGACTATAAAAGTAATGGTAACGGATTCAGACTCCGCAAAAGTGTGGTGCTTGTTTAATTTAGTCACAGTTCCGCACACAGCTATAAATTCAATAAATGAGAATATCATAAATGATTACAAATTATTCCAGAATTTTCCAAACCCATTTAATCCAAGCACGGTAATAGGTTACGCATTACCGAATAACAGTTATGTAAGTTTAAAAGTGTATGATATACTTGGAAAAGAAATTGCCACACTGGTAAACTCAGTCCAGAAACGAGGATATCAGGAAATCACACTAAACACTGACAATTTAAACTTGTCGTCGGGTATATATCTGTATTCATTAATCGCGAATGAACTAAACACAAACAGAGTTTTCAAAGAAACTAAAGTATTGAATTACGTCAAATAAATTAAAAAAGATATCATTATGAAAACATTATTAATTACAATATTTTATACATTTTTGTTAAGTGTATGTTATGCACAACCAATTCCTACGGATAGTTTATACCTTGGTCAGGTTCCGCCTGGATATACAGCAAAAATATTTGTATTACCTATGAACGGTACAATGCGTCCTGTAGAAAGAATAACTATTACATCAGACGGCAAAGAAATATATTTTTGTGAAATAGATACATATCCCGCAAATGTTCAAAGAATAAAATGTTTTAAATATCTGAATGATAAATGGCAGGGACCTTTCGTTGTATTTGAAGGATATATGGATCCTGCGCTTTCGATGAATGACAGTATTATGTACATGGAAACGAATGTTAATACATTCGCGACGGCATATTATTCAGTCCGCAATAGTACGGGCTGGAGCGCGCCTGTAAGGCGATTATCAACAAATCAGTTTACACATTATTTCCAGGAAACAAATCTCAAGAATTATTATATGTCTGCTTCATTTCCCGGAATAACGTCAAAAGATTTGGGATGTCTATTGATCAACGGAATAGATACAACTATAATGAATCTCGGAAAACCCATAAATACAAGTATGAATGAAAATGATTTCTTTGTTGCAAGAGATGAATCATACATAATACATGCAAGGAGTTCATCATCAGTTACCGGCGACCTGTATATAAGTTATAAAAAGTCTGACGGCGGATGGACAAATTCTAAATCACTCGGTCCACAGGTTAATCTGCCAAGTCCAACATGGGAATTCGGTTGTTATGTTACTATAGATAATAATTATCTTTTCTTCACACGAGGAGGAAATGCGTGGTCGTCTTATTATATTTACTGGGTCAGAATAGATAATCTTATAGACAGTTTAAAGCACACCAATTTTATCCCATATTTAAAAAATCAAATACCAAACAGAACAGACAGTGTGGGTGTCCAATTCTCATATACAATCCCGGATTCTACTTTTATTGATGACGATGGTAATAATACATTAACTTATTCAGCTGCTTTAAGCGACGGCAGCACATTGCCTTCCTGGCTGAATTTTAATCCGGTTACAAGGACTTTGACTGGTAATCCAACTACAACAGGTTCATCAAACATAAAAGTCACTGTTACTGATAATGATTCAGCCAAAGCCTGGTGTACGTTCACCATAGATGTTGTGCAGCATACTGCGATAGACCCTACAGGTGAGCAAATAATAAAAGAATACAAATTGTATCAGAACTACCCGAATCCGTTTAATCCGAGTACGGTAATTAGCTATTCTATTATACGAAATAGTTTTGTAAGTTTAAAAATCTATAATATACTCGGGAAAGAAGTAGTAACGATGGTAAATTCATTTCAAAAAATGGGAGTGTATGATTTTACGTTAAACACGGACAATTTAAACCTGTCGTCGGGTATATATCTGTATTCATTAATCGCGAATGAACTTAACACAAACAAAGTTTTTAAGGAAACAAAAGTTATGAACTACATTAAATAATTTGCTAACAATAATTGTAGAAACAATCATTCTATTTATTCCGTATGTAAAGATGTAATCTACCAGACATAGAACCGTATTATTAAATTTACAAATAAAACAATGTACACTTACAAAAGGTCAACAAGAAATTCTGGAAAAGCGAAGATAAGTACAAAGATGAAGGTTTCAGTTTTATTAATCTTAACACAATTCAGTATCTGTTTTGCCCAGCAAAAAAAGAGTGATTTTGTAATTGGAGACAAAATAAGTTTTGAATCAAATGTTCTAAACGAACGAAAAACCATAGTTGTAATTCCTCCTTACAATTACAAAGACAGACCCGATGAAAAATTTCCTGTAGTTTACGTTTTAGACCCGGGAAATAATCTTTTTGCAGCATTCGGAATTGTGAATTATTATTCAGATATGTTGAAAATTATGCCCCGATCGATAATTGTGGGGATTGTCTCAAACGACAGAGAAAAAGATTATTTGCCAACACCTTCGAAAGAACAACCTACAGGCGGCGGAGCTGATAAATCCCTTCGTTTTATTAATTCGGAATTAGTAACATTAATCGACTCAACTTACCCTGCAAATTCAGAACGTTGTATTATTGGACATTCTGCAGGAGGATTGTTTGCAATTTATGCTTTGGAAAATCAACCTGATTTATTCAATTCATTTATATGCATTGACCCGAGTTTATGGTACGATAATCAATCCAGTGTTAAGGAGATGCCTGAATTTCTTAAAAAGAATAAGAATATTCAAAAGTCAATCTTTATTTCATTGTCAAATGAAAAGGAAATGGGAGTATTCCCTTTTATTGAAGTGCTTGAGAAATATGCACCGGAAGGATTAAAATGGGATTATATACATTATAAAAACGAAACCCATAACTCATTAGGATTTAAAAGCATATGTGCGGGTTTTGAAATGATTTATAAAGATTGGAAGACAAAAGAAGATGAAAAATAAACAACGAAATACCAACAGGAATACAACATTTAATAAAACATATATTATGAAAAATAGAAAAAGCATTGTGACGACTTTTGTAATATTAATATTAGTTTTTACATCAATATCATATTCACAAACTGACTGCGGCTGTGAGCAGGCATTAAAGCAATTAATTCAAAAAGTAGAATCTGAATACCCGGGGTTTAAAGACAAGACAAAAGACATAATACTATACAATAGTTTCAAAGAAAACCTGCTTTTAAAAGTGCAGAACATAGAAGAAACAAACTGCATAGAATTACTGAGAAGTTACAAAGACTTCTTCAGAGACGGTCATATAAGTATATACCCATCGGGAGAGTCACAGCACGCACTGCAGGTACAGAAATCAGAAAACAAAGTTACCATAAGTGCCGAAGAATTTCAGCGGCTGATAAAAAGCACATCAGACCCATTGGAAGGAATTTGGAAATCGGGCGCATACAAAGTAGGGATAATAAAAGCGAAAGATGAATATCAGGGATTTATTCTTGAGGCAGATACAGCTTTCTGGAAAGCTGATGAAATCAAATTCAGGTTACTCGAAACCGGAAAGGCAAAATTCTATCTGAGGGATCACTCATTGTCTGAAGAAACGTGGGAATTAGTTGACGGTTGGATTATATATTTTAAAAACTCCAAATTTATAAAAGAGTTTCCAAAACCGAGCTTTTCAGAAAGTGAAATCAAATCGAAAATGGACGAGATTGACGGCTGTTATTTTAAACAGGTTTCTGAAAAAACGGTTTTGCTTTGCTTTTCAAGCTTTGAGCATAATTATGTTGAGCGTATTAAAAAAGTATTAGCAGATAATAAGGAAGCAATAGAAAGCAGCGAGAATTTAATTATTGACGTACGGAATAATTTAGGAGGCGTTTATGATGCATATGTTGATTTACTTCCATATATTCACACTAATAATATCAGAGGATTAGGAATGGAATTCCTTGCAACACAAACATTAATAGACGGAATAGAAGACTGGTACGATGATGCAGAAGGAAAGAAAAAGGCAAGAGAATGGATTGCAATGTTCAAAGAAAAAATGGGTCAATTCGTAAACACCGACACAACAGAATATTACACAGACAGTATAAAACTTGCCGAGCGAAGCCCAAAGCAGGTTGTCATTTTAGTGAACCGAAGAACAGCCAGTTCGGGTGAAGCATTCGTTCTTGATGCAAAGCAAAGTAAAAAAGTGAAAATAATGGGGACACCAACTTACGGAGCACTGGACTACGGGTCTGCCAGTTTTTTTGAAATCGGATGTAACAATTACAAACTAATGATGCCAACCTGGAGGTCAATGAGGTTGCCGGAATATCCCATAGACAACATCGGAATACAGCCCGATATTTATTTAGATAAATCTGTAAAAGACTGGGTACAATTTGCAATGAATTATTTAGAGAATAAATAATAGCAATAATAAAATTATAAAATGAAAATAGGAATTATAGGAGCGGGCGGGGTAGGCGGATATTTTGGCGGTAAGCTTGCGTATGCAGGTTATGATGTTAACTTCATTTCCCGCGGAGAACATTTAAAAGCATTACAGGAAAACGGTCTAACCGTAAAAAGCATAAAGGGAGACTTCAAAATTGACAGGATTAATGCAACTGATAATATTTCCGATTTGAGTACGGTAGATTTGATTATAATCTGCGTAAAAGCATGGCAGGTAAAAGATATTGCTAAAAAACTAAAAGAAGTTGTTAACGATAATACGATTGTAATTCCACTGCAAAATGGTGTCTCAGCAATCGATGAATTAAAAGATCATCTCGATGAATCTAATATTGCCGGAGGTTTGTGTTTTATTATAAGCAAGTTAGAATCACCCGGAATCATAAATCATTTTGGCGTAGAGCCTTCAATTGTTTTCGGTGAAATAAACAACTTTAAAACAGAACGGCTTACTAATATAAAGAGCATGTTCGATATGGCAGGTATAAATTCACAAATATCAGATGATATAAATGCAGATATATGGAAAAAGTTTATTACTATCTGTGTGAGCGGACTGCTGGCAGTAACAAAAACGACATACGGCGAGCTTAGAGAACTTAAGCAAACACGAAAAATGATGGTTGATTTGTTGAAAGAGATTTATAAACTATCCCAAAAGGCTGGAGTAAAAATCAAATCCGGCTTTGTTGAAGAAACCGTTTCCCTTATTGATACTTACCCGTATGGTTCCACATCCTCGCTTACAAGAGATGTATGGGAGGGAAAACCTTCAGAGATTGATTATCAAAACGGAACTGTGGTCAGACTTGGACATAAATATGGAGTTGAAACTCCGGTAAATAAATTTGTATATAATTGCATTTTGCCTATGGAGTTAAAAGCAAGGAAAAATTTACATGGAAAAAGAACCAATAACTGATTTAGATATGTACATATACTGTTATGAAAATAAGTATTACGACATAATACAATCAAGTTAATCAGACAAAATAAGGGAAGAAACTTCTGAAGTAATAATTATTAAATGAAGCAAGGAAAATTTGTTATTAAACAATCACATTATGAATATAGAAAACATTAAAAAGAAAAGCTTTGCAATTTCAATAATTGTTTATCCTTTGATGCTCTTCATTGGTTTTGCAACTCATCCAAATTTATTTGCAATGGAACCGTTGCAGACAGTTGAACAACTGGTTAGCAGGTTTCATCATAATCCAATGTACCACATCGGACATCTTATAGTTACGTTCTCCGTCCCCGTAATTATAGTTTACTTTATTGGTGTGATGAATTTATTGCAGAGTAAAGGAAAAGCAATGGGATTCTGGGGTTGTGTAATAGGTGTATTCGGTGCCTTTATTTTAGCAGTTGATAAAGGTGCTTTATGCTTAACTATGTCTGCATTTGATAAGCTTCCCGAAGACCAGTTTACTGCTTTTATTCCTTTCTTAAGTGTAATCGTTTCTAAAGAAGGATTGCTCTTTATTGTGTGGCTGCTATTTGCACTGGTTATTGGAGGGATTGTGCAGGTTATAGGTCTGATGAAGGAAAATGTAATTCAAAGATGGCAGGGGATTTTGATTATTGCGGGACTATTACTTTTACTGAATCCTGACATTGAATTAATAAGTTCTGTTGGTTCTGCTCTGATGTGCATTGCATACATTCCTTGGGGAATAAAAGAATTAAGGAGAATTTAATTCTAATTTGTGTTACTATGTTCTAAAACTGTGTAATAAAAACAAACTTTTACTAATAGAAAAGAGTTTAATAAATTCTTATGCTCTCTTTGTCCGCCGCGGCGGATTCGATGTGGCGAACGCCCTTTGCCTTCGAGTCGCAGATCCGCCATCTTGTTGGGCGGACGTACTTTGCGTTAAATATTTTTTATCAACAATAATTTAATATGTTTTCTTTGAGTTCTCTGCGCGTCGAAGATCCGCCGCGGAGTTCTTCTCAAAACACCCCCCGCTGTCATCCCCGCACGTTTTTGGCGGGGATCTAATCCAGTTTTCAATGTTCTTTATTTGCTTTTATTACAAAATCTAAGTTTTGAGACAAACCCCGCAGCGGACGGTAAAATTCTATGTTATTGTTTATCTTTGTTTTGTTTGTAGCTCTTGCTACGCTGTTTACTTGGTAATTGACGTAATGCGTAATACAGAATAATTATGCTTATTCAAATCACCTGTTCGCATGATTTATAAGGAGGTTTACTGAATATGATTATTCCGAATCATTTTATCTTCGTATTTTGATTAAGAATTAAAACAAGCTATTTATAAATTCAAAAGAATTAAAATCATGAAAACAATTTACATTACAATCATTATTCTGTTTTTGGTGAGTAGCGGTTTCTCACAAACGATTCCTCAGGACAGTTTATATCTTGCACAATCACAACCTGGTAATAATCCTGTAGTATTTCAATTACAATCAAGCAGCGGATTACGACCCATTGAAAGAATAAGCATAAGTTCCGACGGCAAAGAAATATATTATTGTGAAATAAACGGCTGGCCAATTACTACATCAAGAATAAAATGTTATAAGTATATCAGCAATATGTGGCAGGGACCATTTGTCGTTTTTGAAGGATTTGCTTGTCCCGGACTTTCAGTTAATGACAGTACAATGTATATGCAGAAGGATGTCAATGGTTTTGGATGCACTTTTTATTCAACAAGAACAAGTACAGGCTGGAGCACTCCTTTAAGGCTGCTCTCATCAAACCTTCAGTCACATTATTTTCAGGAAACACAATTGAAGAATTATTATGTCGCTTCGAATCCTGGTGGTAACACTGATATTTGCAAATTAATGATTAATAATCAGGATACAACCATTCAGAGTTTAGGAAAACCAATAAATACTGCCAACGACGATAACGACTTCTTCATAGCAAGAGATGAATCATACATAATATTCTTTCGTTTAGCATCGCCGAATGATTTACGCATCAGTTATCATAAAACTAATGGTAAATGGACAAACCCAAAATCTTTTGGACCAAATATAAACACGAATATTTACGATTGCTGCCCGTATGTAACACATGACAATAAATATCTTTTCTTCACACGCGGCAACTGGCCTATGAGTACTTACTCTACTTATTGGGTTAAGGTGGATAATATTATTGACAGTCTAAAACATACAAATTATATTCCGTATCTGCTTAATCAAATTCCGAATCAAACTGATTCTGTAGGCGTTCAATTTTCTTATACAATACCCGATACAACTTTTGTGGATGATGATGGAAACAATACATTGACCTATACTGCAGCATTAAGCAGCGGCGGTGCTTTGCCATCCTGGTTGAATTTTAATCCGGCGACAAGAACTTTCTTAGGAACACCAACTACAGCCGATTCAATAAGAATAAAAGTAACAGCTATCGACACTGCAAATGCAAATGTCGCATGCGAATTCACTTTAAAAGTAGATCAGCATACTGCGATAGACCCAAAAGGTGAACAAATAGTGAATGAATATAAATTGTATCAGAATTATCCGAATCCGTTTAATCCAAGTACAGTTATTCGTTATTCTGTTTTGAGAAATAGCTTCGTCACGGTTAAAATTTATAATATTCTCGGAAAAGAAATTGCAACATTCGTAAATTCTGTACAGACAAGCGGATTGTACAATGTTACATTAAATTCGAACAATCTGAGTTTAGCATCAGGTATTTATATCTATACATTAACCGCAACTGAAACAAACTCGAATAAAGTTTTCAGGGAAACTAAAGTTATGAACTACATAAAATAATTTCATAAACATAAAAATTGAGACATATACTGAAGCGAATAGTAATTTGGAACGAGAGGGAAATAAATTACAAAGTTGAATTACAATCAACTAATTCAGATGTATATGTCTCATTTTGTAAAACCTATAAACGTGTTATTCGAAAAGTTAAATGGATACGATAATAAAACTTATTGCAGCAATACTATTTTTTGTTCTATTCTTTTTAAATAGTTATGGACAAATACTGAGCTTGAAAGAACAAGCTTTGGAAGAATTTAAAGAAGAGCATTACAATGAAGCCATTGCTTTATTAGAACAAGCAGCAAAAGAAACCCCAAACGATGCCGAAATTTTCTATTATTTAGGCTGGTTCAATCATTACAGAGCATACGATAGCAGACCTTTGAGCGGATACGACTTTTTTTATTCAGAACAAATTTTCCGGTATTTAGACAAAGCCCTCCAACTCAATCCGAACTATGGCGATGCTAAGTATTTCTACGGTGCGGAATGCAGTGGAAATGCTTTCATCGCAATGCAAAATTATGATGCCGGGAAGTTGAAGTATTATTACAAATTAGCCAATGACAAAGGTGCATATCCCGATTGGTTAAAAGAGTTCGGACGAAATTTCTTAAACAGTTGTGATGAAAATGCTATTTTGTTTACAGGAGGAAATGCGGATTTTGACGTGTCTTCCTATTTACAACTACACGAAAACATCAGAACCGATATAACCCTAATACCAATCGGAAATATTGACCGGCCATGGTATGTAAAGTTTCTGAAAAACGGTTTAGAAGGCGGCGTGAGAAACATTGATATTAAACTTACCGATAATCAAATATCGGATATACACCCTTTCAAATGGGACACAACTACTGTTTCAATTCATGTTTCACAAACAGATAAAAAACAGTTTAAACTTCCCTATGACTACCAGCTGCAATGGGAAGTATTGCCAGATTTATTTTCTGAGCGAATGCACTCAAAAATTGAAAGCGAAAACGCAAAAAAACGCGCATACCTTAGTCCGCAAAGAGCCATCCTGCTTCAAATAATTGAAGATAATTTTTCACATCGCCCCATTTACTTTTCAAATTTCTGTTCCCCCGCGTTTTATGGCGGTTTAAATCAGTATTTTCAAAATTGTGGGTTAGTTTCACGATTAACACCGGTATCAACAAATGAAACTGAGTTTGCTTTTAATTATGACATAATGGAGAATTTGCTTCGCACTGAAAATCTTAAAGATTTTAAAACGCTTGTGAATAATGACTTACCTCGTATTTCTGGTATCATAGTATCAGGCTATTATGTCACATTATTAAATTCGTTAGATAGCAAAGACAAGGAAGAGCGTGTTCTACTAAAAGAACTGTTTGAAAGGCATTTAAAAATCGGACATGACAAAGAATTTGAGAACGAAATTCAAAAAGAAATTGAATAACTTGCCAGTTCTCTTTGAGAATAAAATTTATGATAATACTTAATTTTTCACTTGACATTAAAAACTAAAATTATTATAATATACTTGATTTACAAGCAAAAATATGACAATTGCTTGTGAAATCATCAAATATAAATACCTGTCTAATCAGATATTAATCCTCCTGAATACATTCTCAATACAATCTCAATCCATTCTGAATACAATGTTCTAAGGCTTTCCGCCCGCTTCTTCAACACTTCCTATCCGCTCCCTGCACTAACGACGTAAACAATTATACAAATCTTAATTATCTGTTCTAATTTGAGTTATTTTGTAAAATATTAGTAATATTCACTGTTTCTTTGCCAGTTTTTGCTTATTTTCTATTAAAATTGGAATAAATTGTATGGCACTTTTAAGAAGACCTAAATTAGGTAGAGTTTACGGAAAAACTGGAGATACAGTTACTCAACGCAGGTTTGGTAAAGACGTTGTTTCAATTCGTCCTGAACATTATTTCACGGTTTCTGAAAATTTAATAAATACAAGAAAAGAATTTAAACTTAAAGTCCAGTTCGCAAGGTCAATTCGGAAAAGTGTTTTGCTTACACAATGCTGGGAAAATTGTAATATAAAATCAATTAGCGGGTACCATAAAGCTTTGAGCTATAACTCTACACGAATTAAGAATGATATAACAACGCCTAATAATATAATTACCCCCCCTTATGATATCTCAAATAAATACGAAATGGTATATATCGACTCCTTCACTCATAAATTTGAAAAGGATTCCATCCTTTTCGAATATTCTTTCTCCGATAACAAAGAATTAATGTCGCTTCCTTATTCCTGTATTGCTGTTTTCTTTGTTTTCTTTTCTGACGGTAAAGCGAATCGCTTCGAGTGGTTCACGGTGCCGGTAGTCGTTAATAATGAAAATTCCGATGGAATTAAGACAGTAAAATTTGAATTCACAGATGAACAGAAAGAAATGATTAAATTGTTCAGATTAATGCGCGGATACTTTGCCGCCGTAAAAGAGACCCCGGAAAACAAGAAAAATATGGTATACTCTAATTCAGAATATTTCGAAATCAACCTTGTCGAATATTTTAAACAAGAGCATTAATATTGTGCATTTAAGTTTTATTTTTCAATAGTTATAGGTAAATTTTATAATGTTTAAAAAACTCGGAATATTAGTTCTTATTATTGTCGGATTTGGACTGTTTATCAATAGTTTGCTCATGCCATGGTACGTTAAGCATGCTGAACTTACAAAGGTTCCAAGCGTAACTGGTCTGAATTTCCTCGAAGCAAAAAAAGTCCTCGAAGAATCGGGGCTTGACGTTAAACAGGGCGATATCCGTTATGATGAAAATAAACCTATCGGTCTCGTTCTCGATCAGGCTCCTGCTGTCGATGAGACCGTCAAAAGGGGAAGACGCGTTTATCTTACCGTTTGCGGTGGCGAACAGCTTGTTGATGTTCCGCGGCTTATTGGCAAATCAGAACGCGACGCTCGTTTTACTCTCGTTCAAAGAAATCTAACCCCCGGCGATATTGTAAGGAAGTTTACTGCAGAACAACCGGAGGACTATGTTATTTCTCAGATTATTCAGCCTGGCAGTAAAGTTAAAAAAGGCACTAAGGTTGACCTTATAATCAGCAACGGTCCTGTTATTGGTGATATTATCATCCCTGACCTTATTGGAAAAAAACATGCAGATGCACAGAAGATTTTACTTGATAAGAAATTGAAGGTTGGTAAAGTAACTTACCAGTCTAGCGACCTGCCAGCAGGTCAAATCTTGGACCAATATCCTAAAAAGGATAAGTCCGCAAAGGAAAATACTTCTGTTGACCTTTTTGTTGCTAAGAAAAAAACCGAGGTTATTAAAGAACCCGATGAAGAAGGTGATAATGGGAATATGGAACCACCGGATAATAAAATAAAAAAGGAAGAGCCTAAAAAAAATAAAACTGAGCCCGCAGAAGAAAAAGTAAAAGAAAAGAAGGAAACAGGCACGGATAAATCAAAAGAGAAATCTCCGACTGAAAAGACTAACGGTAAAACAAACAATACGGATAAATCCAAGGAAAAGAAGGAGACTAACTAATGAAAATGATTTGTCCTTCAATACTGTCCGCAGATTTTGCAAAGCTCGCTGATGAAATAAAAGAAGTCGAGCAGGGCGGTGCTGATGTTATTCATTGCGATATCATGGATGGGCATTTCGTACCTAATATTACCTTTGGTCCGGACGTTGTTGCAAAAGTGAATTCAATCACAGGTCTCCCTCTCGATGTTCATCTTATGATTGAAAATGCAGATGAATATGTTACGTCTTTTGCAGAAGCTGGCGCAGATTTTATTTCTGTTCATTTCGAAAATAATTATCATCTAAACAGGCTTTTAAACAAAATAAAGTCACTCGGTGCAAAAGCAGGCGTGGTCCTCAATCCCGCAACTCCTGTAGCAATGCTTAAGAATATTATTGAGTATTCCGACTTCATTCTTTTGATGAGCGTTAATCCCGGTTTCGGAGGACAAAAGTTTATACCGAATACTATCGATAAGATTATTGAACTGAAACAGTTGATTAATAAGTACAATCCTGAATGCTTGATTGAAATCGACGGAGGCATCGGACTTGATAATATCAAACTCGTTTCAGACGCAGGCGTCGATATGTTCGTATGCGGAGCCTCTGTTTTCAAAGCAATCGACAGGTTCGGAGTTATTAAAGAAATGAAAAGACTTGTCTCTTAAATGAAAAGTGTATTTTACAATACAGATGTTCTTGATGCCGAGAAGAAACTTATGGAGAAGTTTAAAATTCCATCTGTTCTTCTCATGGAAAATGCTGGTGCCAATTCTGCAAAGATAATCTGGGATTTCTTTATTAGTGAAAAATGCTCGCGTATTGTTATACTCGCAGGTAAAGGCAACAATGCAGGTGACGGATTCGTTGCAGCACGCTGCCTTCTGAACTACAGTTTGAATCAGGATGACTTCGCTCCAATCTGCTTATTCATGTGTTATCCAACCGATACTCTAAAGGGCGATGCTTTAACAAACTACAACATTGCAAAAGAACTTTTTAAAAGTGATTATTACGAAATAACCTCAGACTCAGAAAGACTTAATAACATTCTTGACTCAGAGAACGAAAAGATACTTTTTGTCGATGCAGTTTTTGGTATAGGTTTTAGTGGTGAACTTGATAACTACATAAAGAACATATTCGCTGACATAACTCAATACTCCAACAAAAAATTTGTTATTGCTCTCGATACTCCGTCCGGATTAAATAGCTGGTCGAGTTCCGAAGGATGCCTTAAAGCAGATGTTACAATCTCAATGGGAGTCTGGAAACTGAACACAATGTTCTACGAAGGAAGAAATGTCTCAGGCGAAATCAAATTAGTCGATATCGGACTTCCTTGCGAAAAATTCGATGAGTTCAATTTGAAAAGCATTTATCAGTTTGAACAAGAAGACACTTGTTTCGAAGAAGCTGTCAGAGACAAGAATTCTCATAAATATAATAACGGTAAACTTTTTATTCTCGCTGGTTCAGAAGGTTTCAGCGGTGCTGCATATCTCTCAGCTCAGTCTGCTCTCAGAACGGGCAGCGGTGCTGTTATTCTCGGTATTCCCGAATCACTTAATCCCTCGATGGAAGCAAAAACTACTGAGGTGATAACCCTGCCTTTAAAATCCGAAAAATATCTTACTAACGATTCATTCGATATTGTCACAAAGAAGATAGAATGGTGCGATGCTGTTTTGCTCGGTCCCGGTATAGGTAGGGAAAGTGTTACTATGTCTTTTATAAGAAGCGTTATAAAGAAATTTAACAATAACTTTGTTATAGACGCAGACGGTATTTTCGCTTTTAAAGACAATCTTGATTTGCTGAAAAAGGAGAAGTGTTCAATCATACTTACTCCTCATACCGGAGAATTTGCAAATCTGCTCGGTATTACTACTGATGAACTTAAACAAGATTTTATTAACATCGCAAAAAAGTTTGCTTCTGATTATAATGTTGTACTTGTTCTGAAAAATTCTCCAACAATTATTACGGACGGCAATATCGTGTTTATCAATTCCACAGGACGCGAAAACCTTGCAACCATCGGAAGTGGAGATGTTTTATCTGGAATTATATCCTCACTCGTTTCTCAAATGAATGATGTTCCTTTAATAAACATTGCTTCTTCCGGAGTATTTCTTCACGGTTACTGCGGAGATAAACTATACGCAATGAACGGATGCAGCGGTACTATAGCTGGTGACCTGATTCAACTAATTCCTTCTTCTAAAAACGAAATATTAAAAAGCTATAATATATAAATTATACTGATGATTAATCTTAACGACCTGAAAGAAATTATACCAATTCTTATAGTAGCAGCCTCTGCACTTATATCTTTAATGATTGCTGTGTTCTCAGGGAAATCTAAATATCCGGTTTACGTGTTCTCATTGATTGCTGTTCTTGTAGCCATGATTTTTGCAGGCTTAAACATCGGCAAGGATGCCTTCATTATCTCCGAAATGATGAGAATTAATTCTGTTGCAAACGCTTTTCACTTCATTGCACTTCTCTCTGTATTGCTCACAATTACAGCGTCAAAAGAATATCTCGAGAAGTTCAACGTTAATTACGGCGAATATTATACATTGCTTCTTATTGCGCTTTTCGGAATGCAGATAATGATTTATGCAAATGATATTATTCTTATATTCATCGGACTCGAAACTATGTCTGTTTGTTTCTACATCCTCTCAGGTATGATGAGGAATAGACCTAAATCGAATGAAAGCGCTATGAAGTACCTGCTTCTCGGTGCGTTTATGACAGGCTTCCTTCTTTACGGTATGTCCTTAATATACGGCTCAACAGGATTCACAAATATTTCTAAAATTGTCACGACTTATACGGCTTTTAAATCACCTTTGTTCCTTATTGGTGTTGCATTATTTATGATTGGTTTTATGTTTAAGATAGGCATATTTCCTTTCCAGATGTGGATACCCGATGTTTATGAAGGTGCGCCCACAATCGTTTCAGGAATGATGGCAACGGCAGGGAAGATTGCTGCTGTCGGCACGCTTGCACCGGTTATTCTTGCTCTTGACCTTGGTCATTATAAAATATTGTTCTCCATACTCGCAACACTCACTATGCTTTATGGAAACATCATAGCTCTTACTCAGAATAACTTAAAAAGACTTCTTGCTTATTCTTCAATAGCAAGTGCGGGTTACATTCTCGTCGGCATTACTGCTATGGATGACCTTGCGAACAAAGGAATAGCTTTCTACATGCTTGCTTATGTGTTTATGCAGCTCGGAGCATTCTTAGTTGTTTCAGTATACGAAAATTCAACATCCGGTGGTAAGGATTTTGGTAATGTAACGTTTGATGATTATAAGGGGCTCGCAAAAAGAAGTCCGTTTCTTGCTTTAGTGCTTACAGCATTTCTCTTTTCATTAGCAGGTATTCCTCCGTTCGCTGGATTCTGGGGTAAGTACTATATATTTTATGCGGCAATAAAAGCTAATCTCGTCTGGCTTTCGGTCATTGCAATTTTGTTAAGCGTTATATCAGTTTACTACTATTTAAAAGTAATAATCTATATGTGGTTCAAAGAACCCGAAGGTGTGCTCGCAGAGGATAGGAATAAAGGTAACACTATGTCTAAGCTTGCTCTGGGTATCTCAATTGCAGGTACTCTTGTCTTTGGTATTTATCCTGAATTATTCTTTAATTTCTTTAAGTTGATTGTTAAATAATGTTTCTTTTATTAATCTTAAATATTCTTTTGTACAACGGCGACAGTGTTCTTGTTAAGACGAACGAGTTAAGCGGATTTCTGAATGCCGTTTCTATTACGTCTGACGGGAAGGGAAAAATTTACGTTCTCGACGCAATGAGCAATGAGATAGTAAAGTTTGATGAATCTTTAAAAGAAATAAAACGCTCTGGAAAAAAAGGATGGGAAAACGGTGAATACGACTCTCCTACATGTATTGAAGGTTCTTCCGGTCTCGAAATTCATGTGTCCGACCCGATGAATTTCAGGATACAGAAGCTTGACCTTAATTTGAGTTACATCAGCTCTATTTACACTAACTACGAGTCTTTTCCCGATAACCTGAAATATCAGACTCCCGTTTCAACTGTTTTCATAAATCCATACATTTATTCAATCGACGGAGAGAATAATCGTATCGTTACTTATCAGTATCAGAACCAAAGCATGTACCAGCCTTCATTCTCATTCGGAGGATTTCAGTCAGCACAAAAACCTATGTCTCAACCCGTCAAGATAGTAAAAGATGGTCTGAACAATGTTTATATCTTCGATTCAAAACTTAATACAGTATTCAAATATGATAATTTTGGAAGCTATCTGAATTCATTGGAGTCTAAATACATTAAATCAATATCAACTTTTAATAATCAACTCTACATTCTTACGGATTCTGAAATACTTATTTACGATGCCAGAAAAAATGCGTACACAGGCAGATACTTATTTGCCGAACCTATAGTTAATGAAAAACTCAGGGACTTCATTGTTTTTTCCTCTACAAAATTTTATTTACTCGAGAAAACAAAAGTTATAGAATACATCCTTAAATAATTAAACTTATTTATTATGTCAAAGTCATTAAACAAAGTAATGCTTATCGGACGTCTTGGAAGAGACCCGGAAGTAAAATATACTGCAGATGGAACGGCGTACGCTAAGTTTAGTGTCGCTACTTCAGATTCTTACAAAGGCAAAGATGGAAGTGATGTTGAAAAAACAGAATGGCATTATATAACAGTTTGGAGAAAACTCGCCGAAATTTGCGGCCAGTATCTTAAAAAAGGCAGTAAGATTTATCTTGAGGGAAGTATTAGAAGCTACGTTGACCCAAAAGACGAAACAAAGAAATATACCGGTATCGATATGTCTGAGATGATAATGCTAGATAATAAAAAGCCGTCAGGCGATGCCGAACAATCGAAAAGTTCTCAGCCCGAAGAAAATAAAGAAGACTTACCGTTTTAGTCAGCATCAACCGGATGAGAAATGTACCAAATATTCTATCAGTTATAAGGATACTTCTTTCACCCGTGTTTCTGATTATGTTTCTAAGCGGCGACGTATTTTTGCAGCGTGTATCACTCGGCGTTTTCTTTGCAGCCGTCCTTACGGACTGGTATGACGGCTGGCATGCAAGAAAATATGACTCTATAACTAACTTCGGTATTTTTATGGACCCGCTTGCGGATAAAGTTCTTACTTCTTTCGCCTTCTATCTTTTTTACCTGCTCGGTTTCATGCCGCTATGGATGCTTATCATTATTGCATTAAGAGATATCATTGTTACATTAATACGTTCTTATGATGAATACAAAGGTATTACATTAAAAACATCATTCATCGCTAAAGCAAAAACCTTCATGCAGATGTCGTATATCTTCTTAATCTTGTTTCTGCTGATTCTCATAACATCGGATATCGATACAAAACTGAAAGAGGATATTCGTTTCTTCATCTATGAATCAAATCTGAATTATTTCCTAATGCTGTTCGTGACCCTTCTTACGCTTTATACTGGTCTGGATTATATTATACGAGCACAATATTACAAACGCAATGAGACTGATTAAAAAGAAGAAAATAGTTGATGAAGATGTCAGAATAGATTTCTTCACGATGCTTATTGCTTCAGCTTTTTTCACAGGCTATTTCCCGGTTGCAAGCGGTACAGTGGGAAGTATATTTGCTGTATTGTTTATTTTTCTTCCCGGTTTTTATAATCCGGTAGTATTGATGACTTTATCTTTAATATTTTTCTTCGTTGGTATTGTAGTTTCCGACAGAATGATGCAAAGGTACGGTGAAGACCCGTCTGTTATTGTGATTGATGAAGTAGTCGGAATATGGTTGAGTTTGTTCATTGTTTCTGTTTTCGGATTTGATAACTTATTGCTTGTCGCCGTAACCTCGTTCCTGACATTTCGAGTTTTTGATATACTAAAGGTTTTTCCGGGAAGTTATTTCGATAAGATGAACAGCGGTAAAGGTGTGATGATGGATGATGTAATTGCAGGCATCTACAGTGGGTTTGCAAGTGTCTTAATAATTAAAGGATTCTATTATTTATGGTAAAAACAAAAGTTATTTCAATAGGAGACGAAATATTAATCGGTCAGATTGTTAACACTAATTCTGCATTCATTAATGAAAAGCTTAATTGCTTGGGAATAAAGGTAAAAAAAGTTGTAACGATAGGGGATAACAGACAGGATCTTCTCGACGAACTAAATGATTCTATTATAAACGATTATCAGATAAATTTAATAACTGGCGGTCTCGGACCTACTCACGACGATATTACAAAACCAATTCTTCTTGAGTTTTTTAAAGACGAACTGATTCTGGATGATAAAGTACTCGAGAAAGTGAAAAGTATATTTGCAAAACGCAATGTTGTAATGCCCGAAACAAATATCGGACAGGCAATGATACCCTCAAAGTCAAAAGTTATCTGGAATGAATATGGTACTGCCCCTGGAATATTGATGGAACAAGATAATAAGATATTTATCGCAATGCCAGGTGTACCTTTTGAAATGAAAGCGATGATTGAAAATTCAGTGTTACCTTTAATAAAAGAAAAGTATCTCGGAAATCCGGAGTTTTATCACAAAAGCAAGACGCTTTTAACAGCTGGCATTGGTGAGTCTTTTCTTTTTGAAAAAATAGGTAGCATAGATAACCTTTTACAAGGACAAAAAATGGCTTTCCTGCCTTCTCCTCTTGGTGTAAGATTAAGAATAGAAGTTCAAGGTAGAACAGAGTTGGAGGCAGAGTCTGAACTCCAGCGTATAGAAAAGATGCTCTATGAAAAAATAGGCGATTACATCTACGGTCAGAATGACGACCTGCTTGAAGAACTTGTTGGTAAGCTTCTCGTAGAAAAGAAACTAACTATCGCTGCCGCCGAATCATGTACAGGCGGAATAATATCCGGCAGAATTACTGATGTTCCCGGAAGCTCACGGTATTTCAAGGGCAGTATTATTTCTTATGCAAATGAGATTAAAGAAAACATTCTTCAGATTAACCCGGATTTACTAATGGATAAAGGTGCTGTCAGCAGTGAAGTTGCAGTTGATATGGCGGTTCGAGTACGAAAATTTCTTAAGACTGACATTGGTATTTCTGCGACAGGAATTGCAGGACCCACAGGAGGTACTGAAACTAAACCTGTCGGACTTGTTTACATAGCAATTTCACTCGGTGATAAAACTTACTCTAAAGAGTTATTCCTTGGTGATAATCGCCACAGGAACAGGATTAGAGCCGCTCAGGCAACCCTTGAAATGCTGCGGAAGGAACTATTGATTCTAAAATAATCTTTTAAACTCGTTTAATACAATTCCTGCAGATACCGAAACATTAAGTGATTCGCATCCCGTAAAAGATTTTATCTTTATTTGTTTGTATTCTTTATTATTAATCAATTCTTTTGAAATACCTTTTGCTTCATTTCCGAAAACAATAACTGATTTCCCTATGGAAAATGTCTTGTCAGAAATTACGTTACCCGATAAAGTCGTCAAAAAAACATTGTAACCGTTGTCTTTGAAACTGTTTAATTCAAGATTCAAATCTGCCTCAGCCTTGAAATTAACGAAGAATAGTGCACCCTGCGAAGCACGAATCGTCTTAGTATTATAAACATCCGCTGAATTCATTCCGATAATTATCGAATCTATTCCAAACCAGTAGCATGTCCTCAATATAGTTCCCAGATTTCCGGGATCATTTATACTATCAAGAGCTACTATTAATTTTGCGTGCATCGGTTTCTTCTCTTCTGAAATCTTTACAACAGCTAATATTCCCTGCGGCGACTTTGTGTCAGATAGCTTGTCAAACTGTATTCTATTGACTTTATAAGTGATGTTTTCAGACTGATTATCAATTATACTTTCATTCTCATAATCATGCCTCATGATTACAAACTTCAGACCCTTTCTTCCCGATTTGATGAATTCCGATATTAAATGCTCACCTTCAATTAAATATAATCTATGCAAATCTCTGAACTTCTTCATCTTTAAGCTTGCTATAAGCTTAAGTTCATTACTCGTCAGCTCTTTATTCATTTCCTTTGTAGATTACTGAATTCTTCTCGGTTTCAAAAAGCTTTACTGCATAAAGTTCATACAATTCGCCTTTTAAAACGTCTTTTAATTCATTCCAGAAAACGACAGCCATATTCTCAGTAGTTGGATTAATATCTTTAAATAATTCTATTTCATTAAGATATTTATGATCTACTTTATTAACAATCTTTTCGTGCAGTATTTCCTTGAGGTTTTTCAGGTCCATGACATATCCGCTTTTGGGGTCAGCTTCTCCTTTTATTGTTATTTCAAGATAATAGTTGTGGCCGTGAAATGAATTGCATTTGCCGAATAACTGTTCATTCTCACTCTCTGATAGAGAATCGTTTTTTAAGGTATGAGATGCCGAAAAATGTTCTCTTCGTGTTATGTATAGCATATTAAGTTTAAATCAATTAATTTTTACAATTTAGTATAAATCATTCATAAAAATAAGGATAATAAAGTGCAAATTATCAAGCATTTTGAAACTTTTTTTAATCTTATCCGTTTTATAAGTATAAATTATTAGACAATGAGAAAAATATTAGCACTTACTCTGTTTTCACTTTTCATTTTAAATCTCGCAAGTGCTCAGGAAGTCTTCGACTTAAGGAAATCAGTTAACACTGCTTTTGCCAACAGTCTTGTGATTTCGCAGCTTCAAAATAATATCAGCCTTCAGGAATTCAATGTTAAGTCCTCCTGGGGTGATCTGATTCCTACTCTGAACTTAAACGGTCAGTTTAGCAGAAATAATACATTTTCATCTGGAGGTACAGTTTACCAGAATGGAATCCCTATTAATCTGGGTGACACAAAGCAGGCAAATAATAACTGGCAGCTTGGCATGAATTCTTCGGTTACTGTTTTTAACGGACTTGCAAACTATGAAAACATTGACCTTCAGAAGAAAAACTTATCTAATCTCTATATAAATCTTGAA
Source organism: Kapaibacterium sp. (SeqCode) (assembly GCA_041675325.1). Taxonomy (GTDB): domain Bacteria; phylum Bacteroidota; class Ignavibacteria; order Tepidaquicellales; family Tepidaquicellaceae; genus CAIKZJ01. The sequence continues at coordinate 8,683 of JBAYUG010000035.1, read as the reverse complement.
AACGAAAAGTACGGACTTGTTCTGCAGGTTTATCAGAAGTTCTTTGATGTTATTAAAAAAGATAGGATTGTTGAAGTAAATAAGGAAAACCTGCAGGTATCGATTAATCAGCTAAATATGATAAAGGAATATGTTGCCGTAGGAAAGAAAACCATGTCGGATGTGTACAAGCAGGATGTTCAGGTAGCTCAGAATGAATTAAGCGTTCTTTCATCTGAAAATGATTACGAAAAGGCGAAAGTAGAATTTCTTAACACACTTAATGATGATGTTACAAAATCTATAACTCTTGATTACAAAGGGATTTACATCCCTACAACTCTTGCTGAACTTCGATCAGAGATGGACAAATATTCTAATTTTGATGCTTTGGTAAACAGTGCAGTTAGAAGTAGATATGACTACAAGTATGCTGAAGAAGATATTAGGTTAAATGAAATAAGGTTGAGTATTGCCAAAAAGAATCTTTATTTCCCAACGCTATCAGCATTTGCTAACGCAAACATCAGTGGTAATGAAGTTTATAACATTGATAACAATAAGGTTTTTACTTACGGTTTATCTTTAAGCTATCCGATTTTCCAGGGATTCAAAACAGACATTAACAGGCAGATATCGGAAGTAAACATTAAACAGAAACAGGAAGATCTTACAAAGCTTGAAAAGAATATCAGGACTGAAATTAAGAAATCTATGTTTGACCTTGAAACTGCTTATAAACAAATAGAAATACTTGAAAAGAGCATCATTGCTTCCGAGCAGGATAAACTTCTTTCTGAAGAAAATTTCAGGATAGGGTATGGTACTCTTCTTGACGTTCAGGTAGCAACTTCTAACTTGAATAAATTATTGATAGACAGAATTAATTTCATTTATAATTTTGTTCTTACACAAAAATATATAGAGTATTTATCAGGTATTTTAAAATATTAAAGAATATTATTCATATTAAAATGGAAGAAAATAAAATTACTGCAACGAATAATTCGAAAAAGAAAAGCAAGAAAAGAAAGAAAAGAATTATATGGATTGGAATTATCCTGCTTTTAGTGCTTATCGTGGTAGCCGTTATCTTGTCTGGCAAGAAAGAAAAACTTATTGAAGTACAGACAGAAAAGGTCTCTAAGCATAATATCACTCAGATTGTAACCGCTACAGGCAAGATTCAGGCTGAAACAAAGGTTAATATCAGTGCTGAAGTCAGCGGTGAAATTGTATCATTACCTTTCAAGGAAGGGGATGTAGTTAATAAAGGTGATTTGGTTGTCAAAATAAGACCTGATGCTTACTTCCCTAAAGTCAAACAGGAAAATGCAGGTATAAGAGTTGCTGAAAGTAATCTTGAAACTCAGGAAGTGAACCTCAGGAAGTTTAAGCTTGAACTCGATAGGATTAAAACACTATTCGACAAAGGTCTTGCTTCGCAGCAGGATTATGATAATGCACTAACAAATTACGATGCAACACTTGCACAAATGAATACTGTTAGAGCACAGATTCAGCAGCAACGTGCTTCATTGTCATCTGTTGAGTATGATATTTCTAAAACAACGATTAACGCACCAATGTCAGGTACAGTTACACAGCTGAATAATGAAGAAGGTGAAAAAGTTCTCGGTACTTCATTTAATATCGGTTCTCAGATATTGACTATATCTGACCTAAACTCAATGGAAGCTCAGGTTGAAGTTGGTGAGACTGACGTTACTCTCGTAAAGCTCGGTGATACAGCAAGAATCGAAATAGATGCTTTCCCCGGAAAAACGTTTACAGGCTATGTTTATGAAATATCGAATACAGCCAAGGCAAAAAACACAGGAACTCAGGAAGAAGTTGTAAACTTTGTCGTTAAGATAAGGGTTAATAAGGAAGATTATGAGTTAAGGCCGGGTATGAGCTGTACTGTTGATATAGAAGTTAACAGCAAGGAAAATGTAATAGCAGTACCTATCCAGTCAGTGACAACACGTGATGACGAGTTACAGGGACAAATGACATTAGGCAGTGATAAAGACCAGTCTGTACCGGAAAATTTATCCAGCCAGCGTGATGAAAAACTTATGAAAAAAGCAAAGCCAAAAGAAGTTGTTTTTGTGGTGGAGAACGGAGCATCTATAAAAAAGGAAGTTAAGACCGGTATTAGCGATGATGCTTATATTGAAATAATAGAAGGTATTCCAGACGGCGTCGAAGTAATTAAAGGAAGTTTTAAGGCTATAAATAAGGAATTAGACAATAACGTCAAAGTAAAAGTAAATAATGATAAGAAACTCCCCAAGAAAGACGGTGAATAATAATGAGTATTATAATCGATATAACTAATATTACGAAGGTTTATGAAATGGGAGAAGAAAAACTCTTTGCTCTCAATGGTGTTGATGTAGTTATTGAAAGAAATGAATATGTTGCTATAATGGGACCATCAGGATCTGGAAAATCAACTCTGATGAACATCATCGGATGTCTTGATACACCTACTTCCGGTAAATATATATTAAATGGTAAGGATGTGCATGAAATGGACGATGACGAACTTGCGGAAATCCGTAACAGGGAAATAGGATTTGTTTTTCAGACATTTAATCTTTTACCGAGGAACAATGCACTTCACAATGTAGAATTACCCTTGATATATTCAGGATTGTCAAAATCTGATAGAATGAAGCAGGCAAAAGATGCACTTGCTAACGTCGGTTTGGCTGACAGAATGATGCATAAACCTAACGAATTATCGGGAGGCCAGAGACAGCGCGTTGCAGTTGCTCGGGCATTGGTTAACAATCCTTCTATAATTCTTGCGGATGAACCGACCGGAAACCTTGATACAAAGACCGGTGAAGAAATTATGGCTTTGTTTATGGACCTTAATAAAAAAGGGAATACGATAATTCTTGTTACTCACGAAGAAGAAATTGCAAGACATGCTAATCGAATAATCAAAATACGCGACGGACTTATAGAATCTGATAAAATTAAAGAAATGGGTGCATAATTAATCAACTATGAACATCTTTATTGAAATCAAAGAGAGTCTTATCATTGCGTTAAATGCAATCAGGGGCAATAAAATGCGTTCGTTTCTTGCTGCGTTGGGAATTGTAATCGGAATAACCGCTGTTACTCTGATGCAGACTGCAATCGAGGGTATTAACAGGGCTTTCGAGACCAGTATTGCTTCGGTTGGTGCCGACGTTCTTTATGTCCAGAAATTCGAATGGTTTGGTAAAGAGGATTTCGAAGTTTACCGAAACAGAAAAGATCTTACTCTTCAGCATTATGAATACCTTAAAAAGTTTTCTCAAACTTCCTCTTCAATCAGTCCTTCCGCAGGTACAGGCAGAACAGTGCAGTACGGTAGTCTTAATCTTGAAGGTGTTTTCATTATAGGTACAACTGAAGAGTACCAGAAAACAGTCGGTCTGAATATAGATGATGGCAGATTTATGACTTCTAAAGAAGTCGAAAATTCTTATCCGGTTTGCATGATAGGTATGGACGTTAAAAATGGATTGTTTGCAAATGTTAATCCTATAGGAAAAATTATTAAAGTAGGTAGCAATTCTTTTAGAGTAATAGGGATAATTGAAAAGCAGGGTAGTATGCTGGGACTTTTTAGTTTGGATAATAGAGTCATAATTCCAATCTCTTCCTTTTACAAATATTTTGGTTCACGAAGAAGTCTTTCAATTAACATAAAAGCAGCCGATTTAAATAATCTTGAAGAGACTAAAGAAGAAGTGAGATCAATAATGCGAAAAGCAAGGAAGATTCCTCCCGGAGCAAGAGATGATTTTGGTATTAATGAGCAAGCTGCTTTTACAGATACATATAATCAACTTACAGGATTAATAAAAGTAATTGGTATGCTTATCACAGGATTGTCGCTCATTGTGGGTTCTGTTGGTATTGCAAATATAATGTTTGTTTCGGTTAAGGAAAGAACGAAGGAAATAGGAATAAGAAAGGCTATAGGGGCAAGGAAGAGAACAATCTTAATTCAATTTTTGATTGAATCGAGCGTAATCTGCCTTGGTGGAGGAATGGTAGGTCTTATGATATCGTTTCCAATTAGTCTCGTAATTGATGCGTTTGTGCTGCCTACAGCTATGCCTTTATGGGTTGTGGTTTTAGGTCTCTTTATTTCTTTGTTTTTTGGTGTCCTTTCCGGTTTCTTCCCCGCATACAATGCGGCTAAACTTGATCCTGTTGATTCATTAAGGTATGAATAATTATGATAGTAGGTGAAATAGTAAGATTATCTGTTGATACAATAAGAAGTAATAAGCTAAGGACTTCTTTAACTTTAGCGGGAATTGCTATCGGTGTATTTTCAATTATAGCAATCATGACACTTCTTGATGCATTGCAGTCAGGAATTGATTCCGGCTTAAGCCAATTGGGAACAAATACGTTTCAGATACAGAAATTCCCCGCGGTTATGGGCGGGCCTCCAAGCAGAAAAATAAGAAACAGACCCGATATTGTGTACGAACAGGGTGAAAAATTGATTGATAAAGCAACTTTATATAAATACATCTCGCTTGAATATTGGAAGGGTGCTAAAACTTTTAAGTACGGACAGAATTCTACTAATCCGAATATGCAGCTCGGGGGAGTAAATATGGATTTCCTTCCGTGCAACGACTATTCGGTTAAAGAGGGAAGATTTTTTACTCAGCCGGAGCTTAATAGTGCAAGCTCTGTTGCTGTAATCGGAATGGAAGTTGTTGATAAATTATTCCCAAAGGAAACACCTATCGGAAAAAAGATCATTCTTGATAAGAATGAATTTATGGTAATCGGTATTCTGGAACCTAAAGGCGAAAGTTTCGGCCAGAGCCGTGATAACATTGCACTTATACCTATAACCAGAGCATTGCAAATATACAGGGGTGACGAAAATCAGTCTATAAATATTGCTGTGCAGGCACCGAGTAGAGAACAATATGATGAAACAGTTGAGCATATATCAGGAATAATGAGAATTATTAGAAAAGTAAAACCCGGTGAGGATAATAACTTTGAAATATATTCAAATGAGTCTCTTATCGCACAGGTAAGTTCATTTACCAAGTACTTCAAATATGGAGCTGGATTTATTTCTTTCATTGCTTTGCTTGCTGCAGGTATTGGTATTATGAATATTATGCTGGTTTCCGTTACAGAGAGAACTAAAGAAATAGGAATCAGGAAATCCATTGGTGCAAAACAAAAGAACATACTGTATCAGTTTCTTTTTGAAGCAGTGATACTTTCATTATTGGGAGGTATTGCGGGAATAATCCTTGGAATTCTATCGGGAAATCTTCTTGCAATTTATCTCAGCTCTCCTGTTGTAATACCTGTTGACTGGATTATTATTGGATTGGTAATATGTACACTTGTAGGTTTGATATTTGGTGTGTATCCCGCTTATAAAGCAGCTAAATTGAATCCGATTGATGCTCTGAGGTACGAGTAGAATACAATTCGGTAATTTGTTTTCTTAAGTTATCCAGATTATTATTAAGGTTTAAAGTTTGTAAGTTATTAATAGCAACAGGTATTTTACTTAATACATTTAAATTCTTCTTCTCAAAATATGAATATGAGTAGCTTCCAAGAACCTGTATAATCCTTAACAGTGCAAAGTAATCAAGCGAATTAAAGAATACTTCTTTATCCAGTTTATTATACTTGGTGAACTCTTCATAAAAATAACTCTTTAATACGTTTCTCTCATCATCAGTGATGTCGATGCTTCCGGAATACAAAAAAGATATCAAATCGTACTGTGGAGAACCCAACCGTCCTGACTGATAATCAACAAAGTAAGGTTCATTATTACGTATAATTATGTTTCTCGGCTGAAAATCTCTGTACATAAAATAATTACCTGATACATTAATTGTCAAATCCATAATATCGTTAAGTACTTTATCATCGAGTATGTTAGCCTCTTTCTGCAAATATCTTATTAAAAAATATTTATTGAATTTTTCGGCATCGTGTTTAATCTGTTCATGGTCAAATGTAATTGTCTCAGAACAAAGTTTGAAATTTATAGTATCAGCTCCAAGAACCTGAAACTTAACAAGATATTCTATTACTCTTTTGTAAATTTGAATTAGCTCACTTCTTACAGAATAACGACTTAGTATGTCGTACAGCGTTTCCTTACCAAGATCTTTTGCAAAATATATTTTCCTATCCGAGGATACGTGCAGAATTTCTGACGTGTTAAGTTTTAATCTATTAAAAACATTAGTGAAACCAATATAAGCTTCGTTTTCTTTTATGTTCTCATTGTAAACTCCGATGATACTGCTATTGGTTGTGCTAATCCTAATTATTAGCTTATCGGATACTCCTCTTTTAAGTTTATGGAAACTTACTACCTCTTCCGGGAATGCCGATTTAAATTGATTTAATATTTTCTCTGAATGATTCAATTTTTATCAAATAAGGTTATCCAGTGCGGATTTAATATCTTTATACTTAAAATCGAAACCATTGTCGAGTAACTTTTGAGGCACTGCTCTCTGACTTCCTGTCAAAAACTTGGCGAATTCACCGACAATAATCTTTAACATAAATTTCGGTACCATAAATAGATTAGGACGCTTCATTGCTTTTGCGACTGCAGAGCTGAATTCAATATTTGTAATGGGCATTGGTGCTGTACCGTTTATTATACCTGTGATTTTTCTGTTATTAATTGCTTCTTCAAAAATTCTGGTAATATCGTCAACGTGAATCCAAGGAAGATATTGTTTTCCTTTTCCAAGTCTACCTCCAACAAAATACTTAAATGGTTGAATCATTCTCTCGAATCCGCCTTCTTTTTTATCAAGCACCACACCTACTCTTATACAAACTGTTCTAACGTTATCTTTTTCTGCTTTTAAAGCTGATTTTTCCCAGTCAACACACATGTTCGCTAAATAATCAATACCTGTAGATGAAAGTTCAGTTAATGTCTCATTTCCTCTGCTGCCGTATATCCCGGTTGCAGAAGTGCTCACTAATGTATGTGGTTTATCAGAACAGATTGATATTGCATCGGTTATCATACTTGTCGTTTTTATTCTGCTGTCGTACATTATCTTTTTGTAATCCTCATTCCATCTCCGTCCTGCTATTGAAGCTCCTGAAAAGTTGACCACAATATCGGAACCATCGATAATATTTTTGAATGACACAGTATCATATTTAAAAGCTGAATATTCGACTCCATCTTCCTTAATTATTGAATCAGGGTCTCTTGAGGCTACAACAATATTGTAGCGATTCTTAAGGTTTTTTATCAATCTTTTTCCAAGAAAGCCGGTGCCCCCGAATATGACTACTCTCTCTACCATAAATTAGTTTTTCTTAGTTCAGTTTTATACATAGACAATTTAATATTTATTTATGATATTAAAACATCTATTATAAAACATAATTTTAATCATTATTAGTTTTACAGAAGCAGCATATTATTATTGTGAGAATTTAACTAAGAGCAACTACGAGAATTTCCCGGTTGCCTCAATCTTTATTCCCAAAAGTAAACGAAATTCAATTTATAGTATTTACGCATTTGCAAGAACAGCTGATAATATTGCTGATTCCAAGCATTTGCCGCCGAATGATAAAATGGAAAAACTAAATTTAATGCAGGATCTGCTTTATGGTGAGCCTCAATATGACAAATTGGATGTCCATTTCAGAAGTATATTTACAGCATTGCATGATACACTCGAGAATACTAAAATTGAAAAAGAAGACCTTAAATCATTACTCTATGCATTCAAACAGGATGTAAACAAGAATCGATACTCAAGTTTTGAGGACCTTCTTGAGTATTCCAAGTATTCAGCAGATCCGGTAGGTAGTCTTATCCTTCAATTATTCGGATATGACAAAAAAACGGATATGGAGCTTTTTAATTATTCTGATAAGATATGTTCTGCTCTGCAATTTGCTAATTTCTGGCAAGATGTCTCTCTTGATCTCATTATTAACAGAATTTATGTCCCGTTGCAGAATATGCAAAAACATCAGTATTCCGAAGATGACTTGTACGCAAAAGTTGAGAATGATAAGTTTAAAAGAATTATGAAAGAACTTGTTGATGAGACCGAAAATATGTTTTATGAGGGTAAAGAACTGCCAAAACATCTTAATGGAACTCTTAAGTTCGAAATATCTGCAACAATTAAAGGTGGAATGAAAATACTTGACCTTATTAGGAGAAGCAATTATAAAGTATTATCGCATAGAGTTAAACTAAGCAAAGTAAATAAATTAAGCATATTACTTAAATCAATATTCTGAAATTGTATTTTTCATTGGAGAAAGAAAAAACAACAAATACCGATGTTCAGAATGTAATGAAGAAGAGCAAGACTAACTTCTTTTATTCTTCGCTATTCCTGAGTAAGATAAAGAGAGAAGGTTTGAGAGTTGTATATGCATTCTGTCGGATGACGGATGATATTGTTGATAATGATAGTTTGACACTGGTAGAAAAATCAGCAAATATCAAAAAATGGAAAGAACGTCTGAATAATTCACTTTATAACAACTCCAATGATGAATTTTTTAATCTTCTCAGAAAACAGATTGATGCATTTAAGATTCCTCATAAACCCTTCTTTGATCTAATTAAAGGAATGGAAATGGATATTGAAAAGAGCAGATATGAATCGTTTGATGAATT
>JBAYUG010000034.1:0-33054 GCA_041675325.1 Kapaibacterium sp. (SeqCode) | reverse complement strand
ATTACTTAATAAGCATCATGCGTTTAAGGTCGGAGAAATCACCGGCGCTAATACGGTAGAAATACATGCCTGAGGATAAATTGTTATAATCGCGGCTATCGAACTCCACTTGATAATTTCCTGCAATCTTTCTTGAGTTAACGAGTGTTGCTACTTCCCTACCGAGCACATCAAATACTAGAATTGAAACCATTGATTCCTTTGCGACAGAATAGCTTATGATTGTCGAAGGATTGAATGGGTTCGGATAATTCTGTGATAATGAATAAGTCATAGTTTGTTCATTACCGGTTAACGAAGTTACTGAACCGAATGGAAAATTTGTTGCAAAAGGTTTAGTTGTATAGTACGCTACAACCTGATTTGTGTCAGTAAGTCCTATATTCACGTTCATTGAACCTGTTGCGGAGGACGTAGTTCTTGCGGCAAGAATCAGCGTTCTTGATGAATCGAGGAACTTAAACTTCAAGCTATCGAAGGTAAGAGGTCCATTTACAAACGGATGCGACTTTAGTTTTATATCGCCTGCTGATACGACGTTGTTCTTATCTTTATCCCAGTAGAGGTCGAAAGAAGTAACGTTTGAACCAGTTGCGTTTGTGGTCATACCAAACTTCAAAAGTTTTAATGAACCAACCTGAGGGTTAACGGTTGTCGATATTTTTAATCCTACGAGTTCTCTTGCGGTATCGCTGGCTGCGAGTGTGCTATTGATAAGCATGTTGCTGCCATTGTTAATTCCTTCGAGTGTAAACTTAGGTGAACTTGTAGCGGCAAAGGCATTAATTCTTCCGGTTCCATATCTATAATCTTTTCCAGGGTCACCTTTTTCAACGGCAGTCAATTCGAGTACTTTAGAAATATCTCTTGGTAACATTTCAGGATTAACCGAAAGCATCAATGCAACACAACCTGCTGTATGCGGCGTTGCAGATGAAGTACCGCCGAATGAACCGCCATAACCGGTTCCCGAACTTACGTACGTAGATATAGAGCCTTCACCCGGAGCTGAAACATCGGGTTTTTTGAGCCCCATAGAATCGGGTTCAATAGGTGCCATTCTGCTGTAAGGATAATCTTTATGGTTTGAATCAATCGGATATGTATAAGCACCCCAGAGCGCCCAGTTACCCCAAGTGGAAGGACCCCATGGTGATGAGGAAGCAATTACGTCCGTAGCGCAGCTTACATTACCAACACCGATTACACCGCTGACATTACCTCTTAAAGTTTGTTCAGGATGCAGCCAAGGCGGAGGACAATTACCTGCGGATGAAATATTCAGTGGGATACCTCTATTATTACCGTCGTTGCTCGTTGAATTTGTATGAATCATTCCACCTGCAAGAGACATATCGGTAGCGAGTCTCATAGCAGAATAATCAGGTTTAGGCGACATATTCCATTTCCAACTTAACGAGCTTGTAAAAACATCAACGCCCATAAGGAGAGCGTACTGAAAAGCAGCCATCTGCTGTGACTGACCGGAACCGTTTCGGGTGAGCAGGCACTTTGCTTCAGGAGCGACGCCTGTCTGAGTACCCATAGTACCATCACCCACTACGTGTCCGAGAGTGGCGGAACCATGAGAAGCAGTAGTGATATTGTAATTGTTAGTTGTATAATCCCAACCTACTAAATCATCAATCTTTCCGTTACCATCGTTATCAACTCCATTAATATCACCCGGGTCAAAAACAGATGTAGTACCAGTTCCCCAGATAATTGTCATACCGTTATTATTAGCATCTTCACCGAGATTCTGGTAAACACCTTTTACGAGGTCGGGATGTTTCCACCAGAAACCGTCGTCAGCATTACCGACAAGAACTCCTTTACCTTTATTACCCTGCACCCAGCAATCATCGGCATTCATAAGAGTAATGCCGGGCTCGATTGCCTGAGGGCTTGTAAGAGCACCGATAAATGGCGGAGTTATTTGTTTTGAATCGTGAAGCTCTTCTACTGGATATTCAGGGTCGTAAGTAAGCATTACGACTTCATCAAAACTACCCGCAATGTCGTAGATAGTACCGGCGTCAGTTTTAAGAGCGATTCTGTTTATAATCCAGAGTATCTCTACATCTGAAGCAGCACCTGAAGATTTCCTACTGTCAACAAATAATCTTACCTGTCTTTGGGACTGGTCAGAAAATCTCATCAATCTATCAATAACGATAGCTCTTCTTTCTTTCTTAGGTGTATCGTAGCTAATATCATTAAAATCATTAAGCGACAAATGCTTATCGAATACAATCATTACTGGAATTTTTTCATTCGGTGAAGCATTGTTTAATTTGTTTTGCAAATCAGGATGAATTTTCGGGTTTGCAAAAGCGGCTGTGTATAACAAAGTTATAACAAGCAAATAAGTTAGTTTCATTTAATAAGACTCCTTTAGTTATTTAAATAACTTAATAAAAATATCTGATTTAAGAAATAATAATTCGCATATATTGACAAAAAAGCAAAGGGTTGAACCTAAAAGATTCAACCCGTATAATTAATGAAAAGATTCATATTAATTTATTCCGAACAGTACGGCTGACAATTCAGCGATTTTAATAAGCGGAGCAAAGTAAAGACCGAAAAACATTGTTGGAACTGCGAGCAGGAGCAAAACTGCATAGCTACCTATCCCGTATTTAAATTTTGGCACTACTTCTTCTTCGGGTTTCATAAGAAACATATATTTTAATACTTTAATGTAGAAGAACAAGGATACAACGCTGTTGAGCATACCGACCATTGCCAGCCAGATTAATTTTGATTCAATCAAAGCTGAGAACAGATAAAACTTACCGATAAATCCTGCTGTTGATGGGATTCCGGAAAGAGCGAACATAAATACAGCCATAAAAACAGCGACAGCGGGTGCTTTATAACCGAAACCGCGCATGTCGGACATATCATCAGAATCTATTTTATTTACTACGAGAATCAATGCATAGAATGCTCCGAGTGTCATGAACAGGTATGCGATAAGGTAAACTATCATTGCAGTCAGACCCTGCTGATTTGCAACGGTTAAACCAAGAAGAATATATCCACCCTGAGCAATTGAAGAGTAGGCAAGCATTCTTTTAACACTCTGCTGCCACACAGCGGCGAAGTTACCGAAAATCATTGAAGCAACGGAAAGAACAACGATAATTTCAGTCCATCCTATCCCGCTGATAATCTGCAATTTGCCTTCAAGCATCGTGTAACTTTGCAAGAAAGTGCTGAAAAAGAATCTTATCATAACAGCAAAACCAGCTGCAGAAGAAGTAACTGCAAGGAAAGCAGTAACCGGAACAGGAGCACCTTCGTACACATCAGGAGTCCAGAAATGGAACGGCACAGAAGAGATTTTGTAACCGAATCCTGCAAGTATCATAATAATCACCATGACGATAAGCGGATTACCAGTGACGTTTGCAGTGGTAAGGAAAAGCGAGATATCATATATATTCATTGAACCAGTGAACCCGTACAAGAGGCTCATACCATAAATCATAATACCGGAAGAAGCAGCACCGTAGATAACATACTTCATCGCAGCTTCGGATGATCTCTTGACTCTTTTCGTGTATCCCGAAAGAATGTATGACGATAAGCTAACAGTTTCTAGAGCAAGATACATCATAATCATATTGACGGAAGAAGCCATAAGGAAAGCACCGACAGTCATTGCGAGCATTAAGTAAACATGCTCGTTATGATGAGTTGATTCTTGAATTTCTTTTGAGGAAACAGTAAAAATAATAACGAATATAGTTGAAACGATGAAAAGAAACTTAAAGAAAACCGAATATGGGTCAATGACAACCATGCGGGAAAACAATATCTTTTCAAATCCAAACTGCAAATAAGCAAAATATCCGCTGACTATTAATCCTATTATTCCCGCAACCGGTACAACCACGGATTTTTTCCTGAGAATAAGGTCAAGGAAAATACATACAACCACAGTGGCAATTAATACCGTCTCGGGAATAAAACTGCTTAAACTAATTAATGTTTGCTTTATTATTTGTTCTTGCACTTAAGTATAATTAAATTTTTAATTTATTCCCCAGATAAAATTAACTAATGTATTAACTGAAGTTGACATCAAGTTCAGCATGTATGACGGTAAAATTCCGAGAAATATTACAATCAGAATTAATGGTACTGTGCTGAGTAATTCCCTGCCGTTTATATCCGTTAAGTCATTCCATTTTTCCGGCAAATTTCCAAAGAACAATCTTTGAATAGTCCAGAGTATATATGCAGCGTTCAGAATTATTCCAAGAAGCGAGATGATTGCTATTGTTCTAATGAATTCATTCTGGAATGCGCCAAGGAAAATAAATGTTTCACTGATGAATGCGCTTAAACCCGGCAAGCCGATTGAGGCAAACATTGCAATCATGATAACAGCAAAATACTTCGGCATTTTATTAGCAAGACCGCCAAAATCGTTCAGCCCTCTTGTATGGGCTCTATCGTAAATAATACCGACAGAAAGGAAGAGGATTGCAGTAATTGTACCGTGATTAAACATCTGAAGTATAGCACCGTTGATACCTATTGTAGTCATTGAAGCCATCCCAAGCAATACATAACCCATGTGTGATATTGACGAATAAGCGATGAGTTTTTTAAAGTCCTTCTGAGCCATAGCACAAAGAGCGCCGTAAATAATATTTATTGCAGCGATGATTGCAATCGGATACATGAAGTATTTTGCTCCGTCAGGGAAGATTGAATATGAAATTCTTAACAAACCATAAGTACCCATTTTCAGAAGAACACCTGCGAGTATAACTGATATAGCAGTGGGTGCTTCAACGTGTGCATCGGGCAGCCATGTATGGAACGGAAAAGCCGGGACTTTGATTGCGAAACCTATAAACAAAGAAGCAAAAGCCAAGAGCCTCCACGTCTCGTTTAACATACCGAAAATTGAGTCGGGAGGAAATGCTGCGGGGTCCATCAGAGTTAGCATGTTAAATGTATGGAGACCTGTTGCAGGGTCTTTTGAACTGAAATATAGACCAATCATAACAACAAGAATGAAAGCACTTCCGAACAAAGTATAAAGGAAGAACTTTATAGCTGCATATTCCCTTCTTTCGCCTCCCCATATACCGATTAAAAAGTACATAGGCAGAAGCATAATTTCCCAGAATACAAAGAAAAGGAACAGGTCTAAAGATACAAACACACCCATCATACCTGTAACGAGGAAAAGATACATAATGTAGTATCCTTTTTCATTTCTTTTAACGCTGAAAGAAGAAATAGCGCCGATAAATGAAATCAGGGCTGTCAATAAAACCATCGGGAAAGAGATACCATCAACACCTAAAAAGTACTCAATTTTAATTCTGCCATCCCACAGGAATGCAGGAACATCAATCCAGGTAAGCTTTTCCACGAACTGGAAACCAGCAAGAGTATTAATTCCTGCTTTAGCCGGATCATAAACACAAAGCAACACGACAGAAAGGACTAAGAGTAAAAACGTAAATCCTACTGCGATGTACTTGATGGATTTTTCTGCACTTTTCGGAACAAAAAGAACGGTAATCATACCCAGTACGGGCAGAAATACCATCCATGTCAGTATCCCAATTCCAAGAAGTTTAAATTCAATCATCTCAAATATTTTTATTTATATATTAATTACTTTTATTGAATAGTGCCGAAAGAGGGAGTCGAACCCTCACGAGATTTGAGTCTCGCTGGATTTTGAGTCCAGTGCGTCTACCAATTCCGCCATTTCGGCATATTATAAAAGAACGTTAAAATCTAAAACTACATAACACGAAAAACGAAATACATAATCAGTATTCCGAACAACAAGAATGCTATATAGGTCTGTATTCTACCAGTTTGGAATTTCCTGAAAATAAGACCAAAAGCACCGACTAAACCGCCTGTAAGATTAACGAGACCATCAACAACAATATTATCGAATAACCCGTTGTACTTTGAAAATACCCTTGTAACTGTTGCGGTACCGTTTACAGCTCCGTCAACTATTGTGTTATCAAACCATGCGCTTATTCTTGATAATCCCATTGTTGTTGAAACAGCAATCTTATCGTAGAGCTCGTCAAAATACCATTTGTTAAGAGAGAAATTATATAATGGTTTTATTGAATCTGCAAGTTTATCAACATTAACCTTTTTCCAGTAGTAGAAAGTAAATGCAGTGAGAATGCCGATTCCTGATATTACGAGAGAGAGTGCCATTGCAGTATAATGAGCATGATGGACGTGCTCCATATACTGCTCAACAGGGAGTAAATTATACATAACACCTTTTGTTCCCGCGAGAAGATGTTCGGGCATCTTTACAAGATTCAGGAACCAACCACCGTCAGCTGACAGCGGATTGAACGAGAAGAATCCGAAGAAAGATAAAACCGCGAGAGAAATTAACGGGATAGTCATTTGTTTCGGTGATTCATGGCAATGGTCGTATTTTTCCTTGTTTCTTGGTTCACCGAGGAACGTAAGAATTAACAATCTGAACATATAAAATGCAGTCAGACCTGCTACGAAGAAAGCAAGTATAGGAACGATGTAATTAATACCACCGTTTATGCTGCCGAAAGCAAGCGTTGCAGAAAGAATTGCATCCTTGCTTAAAAATCCTGAGGTTAATGGAACGCCTGAGATTGCCAGAGTTGCCATTAAGAATGTGTAAAATGTAATTGGCATTTTCTTTCTTAGTCCGCCCATTTCCCTAATATCCTGAACGTGATGCAGACCGTAAATAACTGAACCTGCAGTCAAGAACAAACATGCTTTGAAGAAAGCATGTGTTACAAGATGGAAGAAACCGAAAGAATAAGCACCTACACCAATCGCCATAATCATATAACCAAGCTGGCTGATAGTAGAATAAGCAAGTACTTTTTTAATATCGTTTTGCGTTAAAGCTATAGTTGCAGAAATGAAAGCAGTAATTACACCGATGTAAGTTATAACGGTTAATGCGTCTGCAGACAGCATTACAAATACTCTTGCGACAAGATAAACACCAGCGGCGACCATCGTTGCAGCATGGATTAATGCTGAAACAGGAGTGGGACCTTCCATAGCGTCGGGAAGCCAAACATGCAATGGAAACTGTGCGGATTTACCGACAGCACCACAGAATAATAGAATTCCTGCTGCAGTGAGCATACCGCCCGAGAGCTTTCCAGCTTCGACTCCTTCAAAAATACCGTTAAACGTAAACGAACCTATTGTAAAAAATATTATCAGAATACCAAGGAGGAAACCTGCATCACCTATTCTGTTAACGATAAAAGCTTTCTTTGCTGCTTCCTGCGGCGCGGGTTTTTCATACCAGAAGCCAATCAGAAGATAAGAACTTACACCGACGAGTTCCCAGAATACATACATAAGGAGAATGCTGTTACCGAGTACGAGACCGAGCATCGAGAATGTAAACAAACCGAGATAAGCATAATACTTCTTGTATTTCGCATCGCCTTCCATGTACTTAACTGAGAAAAGATGGACGAAGGCACTGATAGCGTTCACGACAACGAGCATAATTGCGGTCAGGTGATCAATCTGGAAACCGGCATAAAAGTTAGTAATCCCCAGAATTTTATTCTCACCAAGATTAAACCATTCAACATTGAATTCATACTTACCGAGGACAGTTAAACTGTAAAGAATAAACAGTGAAAATCCAAGGTTAATAAAAATCAAGGTTGTTGCAAACCAGTCACCGCTTCTTGGAAGCTTCCTGCCGAAGAAAGAAAGCACCAGAAAACTGAACAACGGTATCAGTAATACAAGAACAGGTAATTTATGTAATGCAAATTCCATTATTATAATATAATTTTAATCTTTCATAGTATTAGCTTCGTCGATATCAACTGTGGCGAAGTTGTTGTAAAGGTTTAAGACAATACCGAGCGCAATAGCCGCTTCAGCAACAGCCAGAATCATAACAAAAATACTCAGAACCTGACCGTCAACACCAAGTCCGCCGTAATAAGAGAAAGCAACAAGATTAATGTTTGCTGCATTGAGAATAAGCTCAATACCCATCAAAACGAGTATGGCATTTCTTCTCGATATCATAGCGAACAGACCGAGTCCAAAAAGTATTGCCGATAAGACTAAATAATGATTTAAACCTATTTCCATTTTAATATAATTAAACTTTTAATCTTTTATTTTTCTTGCAAACATCGCAGAGCCAATAAGCGCAACGAGCAAAACAAGTGATGCAATTTCAAAAGGAAGTAAATAGTCTGTTAATAACAATTTACCTATCTGCGAAACAGTTTCTTCATTCATAGAAGGCTGTTTTAAATTCCATTTAGTAGAAATAATTATGAATACCAGAATAGCAATAATACCAACGGTAAAAATCACAGCAGGAATCTGATTAAGATTTTTAGTGCTAATCTGAATATCAGTAATTTTTGTTGTAAGCATAACACCGAATAACAACAATACTAATATACCTCCGACATAAATCATAATCTGCGTGACAGCGATGAAATCAGCATGCAGCAAGACAAAAAATCCTGATACAGCAAATAAAGTAAAGAATAAAGCAAAAGCTGCATGGATTACATTTTTATTGAACACGACAATTACTGCCGATACGACGGTAATTGCTGCTAACACATAAAATATTATAGTTGTATATGGCATATTATGATTCTTTATTATCTGTTTCGGGTTTTGCGTCTGAAGTGCCTTCGGGCTTAGCTTCTGCTTTTGTTTCTGCTTTTGCCTTTTCTTCAGCGGCTTTCTTTGCGGCAACTTCAATTGCTGCCTGTTTCTTCTTTTCTTCCTGCTCTAATGCAAACTTTTCATACATTGCTTTCTTTTCGATGCCCTGTTCAGGAGTTAAGTCAGCGAACTGATATTTCAAAACATTCCGTTTATACGCTGCGAATTCAAAGACATCTGTCATATAGATGCAATCAGTCGGACACGGGAAAACACATAACTGACAGTAGCAGCATTTAGCAAAATCGATGGAAAAGTCTGTTACGTGCAGAGCTTTTTTCTTTCCCTGAGATGTTACGCCAGTCTTACCTACAACATCGCCGGGGACGACTTTAACCGTAGAGATATCGATGCAGTTAACGGGACAGGCTTTTGCGCATTGATCGCAACCGATACAGTCTTCCATGTTAACAAACAGCCTGTTACGTTCTCTTTCGGGTAATTGTAATCTTTGTTCAGGATATTGAATCGTGACACTTTTCTGGAACATATGCCTGAAAGTAATTCCCAATCCGATTGAAATCGAAGAGAACGCCTGATATATATTTCTGAAATATTCTTTCATTTAATATTTGTATAAACTTTTATCTTTATTAAAATAAAATCATATAAAGAGCAACAAGGAACAAATTTACAAGAGTAATCGGAATAAAATATTTCCAGCAAATTGTCATCAACTGGTCAATTCTAACTCTTGGTACAGTCCATCTGACCCAAATCTGAACTCCAACGAGCATCAATCCTTTTGCCAAGAACCAAAACACCTGAAACACAGGAGTGTTCAGGAACGGGATAAGTTCACCAAATGGCGACTGCCAGCCACCGAGAAAAAGAGTACTAATAACAGCGGATACTGCGAACATCTGTGCATATTCAGCGAAGAAAAACATTGCAAACATCATTCCAGAATATTCGATATGAACACCCGCAACAAGTTCTGAGTCTGCCTCGGTTAAATCGAAAGGTGTTCTGTTAGTTTCAGCGAGAGTTGATGCAAAAAGGATAATGAATGAAATTACCATTATAGGAATCAGCAGTAATTTCCATAAATCGCCCGGACCTCCGAAAATGTACCAGTTAAACAAACCGCCTGACTGAATTTCCGCAAACTTTTGCATGCTCAAAGTACCTGCAAGCATTACTATAACAACGGCTGAAAGTGCAGTCGGGATTTCATAGCTTACTATCTGCGCTACAGTACGCATCCCGCCAAACAGTGAATATTTATTGTTCGAAGCCCATCCTGCCATTAACACACCAACGACACTCAGCGAAGAAATTGAGAAGAAATAAAATAATCCAATATTCAAATCAGCACCGATAAATACAGAACTGAAAGGCAAGACGGCATAACCCATGAATGCAGCAGTAAATACGATGAAAGGAGCCATAGTGTACAAACCTTTATCAACCTTTGAGGGGTTAATAATTTCTTTCTGCACGAGTTTTAACGCATCCAGGATGGTCTGTATTAAACCATATTTATCCGTTCGATTCGGACCTATGCGGTTGGATATCCATGCTGAAATTTTTCTTTCGGCAAGAACCGCATATAATGCAAATACGCTAACATAAATTACAACCGGAATTGTTATTAACACATAAGTTAATATGTTATCTCCGAACCACTGTGTAAAAATGTTTTCCAATTTAATATATTAAAATTTTTCTGTTGTTAATTTTACTATCTGTCAATACACCCAAGAACGATATCAAAACTTCCGAGTATCATTACCACGTCGGCAATCATGTGTCCTCTTGAAATCTGATTAATTACACTAACGTTACAAAACGATGGAGAACGAGCTTTAACCCTGTAAGGATTCAGGCTTCCGTCGCTTACTATATAATATGCAAGTTCACCTTTTGGAGATTCAGTTCTGATATAAGCTTCACCTGCAACGGGTTTTACTCTTTTAGGAACAGCAGACTGGACATCACCTTCGGGGATTACGTCAATTGCCTGTTCAATAATCCTTAATGACTGTTCCATTTCATGAGCTCTGACGATGTACCTGTTCCAGCAATCTCCGATAGTACCATATTCTCCGGTTCCAACGCATACATCAAATTCAAATTTATTGTATATTGAATAAGTATCGTCTTTTCGTAAATCATATTTAATGCCTGAACCTCTAAGTGTAGGACCAGTTGCACCTGCATTGATGGCGACATCAACGGGTAAGATACCTATATCAATAGTTCTTTCTATGAAAATCTTATTGTAAGTAAGTAAGTCGTTTATTTGTTTTATTCTTGGCCTGAAATATGTAATAAACTCTTTGGTTTTTTTGATAAAGTCGGGAGTAATATCATGAGACAGCCCGCCGACCCAGATATAATTGTACAGCATTCTCGCACCGCAAACGATTTCGAATAATTCGAGAACTTTTTCTCTGTCGATAAAGCAGTATAAGAACGGAGTGAAAGCACCGGCATCATTACCATAAGTACCGATAGCCACAAGATGAGAGGCAATTCTCTGAAGTTCGCACATTATAACACGAATGTATTCAACTCTTTCGGGAATTTCTATACCAAGTAATTTTTCCACAGCGAGAACGTATGCGAGTTCATTACTCATTGAGTTCACGTAATCCATTCTGTCAGTATAAGGAATTACCTGAGGATAAGTCATTGCCTCGGCATGCTTTTCAAAACATCTGTGTAAGTAACCGATTTCGGGTCTTACGTCCTGAACAATCTCACCATTTAATTTTAACACCAATCGCAGAACCCCGTGAGTTGACGGGTGCTGGGGTCCCATATTAATAGTAAGTTCTTCTGTTCTTATGTCTGCCATTTTTAAAATGTAAAAATTTGTATTTGTTAATAAGGTACTTTCATACCCCTGTAAAACTCCGGTACTTTATAATCTTTTCTGAGCGGATGTCCTTCCCAGTCTTCAGGAAGCAGAATTCTTCTCAGGTCAGGATGCCCTTCAAAAGTCATTCCAACAAGGTCGTAAGCTTCCCTCTCGTGCCAGTCTGCTGCTGCCCAGACATCGCTAACAGTATTAACAACAGGATTAGATTTCGGGACAACAACTTTCACGACCAATTTATGATGATGGACGTAAGAATACAGATGATACACAACTGCAAGGTTATCTTTATCGTAGTCCATACCGCTTAAGCAGGAAAGATTATCAAACTGCAAAGATTCTTCGTCTCGAAGGAATAAAGAAACTGCATTAATCTTATCTGCTGAAACGAAGAAAAACGGGTCAACAGGAACGTCTGTCTTCAGTTCCCCTATACCGTCTTCAAAAACTTTCTTTAATTTCTCGTAAACTTCGTTTGTTTCCATATATTAAATTACACTTAATTTATTACGCTGGTTTTTTGGCTAAAGACTGTTCACGAATTTTTTCCTGAAGCTTTATTAAACCTTCAATAAGAGCTTCCGGTCTGGGCGGGCAACCCGGTACATAAACATCGACAGGAATAATCCTGTCAACACCTTTTAACACATGATATCCGTGCTCCCAGTAAGGACCGCCGCAATTTGCACAGCTACCCATTGAGAGGCAGTATTTCGGTTCAGGCATCTGGTCCCAGAGTCTTTTGATTCTTGTAGCCATTTTTAAAGTAACTGTACCAGAGATTAAAATAATATCGACATGTCTTGGAGAAGGTCTTGGAATAATACCAAACCTATCGAGGTCGTAATGAGATGCTGAGGTTGCCATCATTTCGATAGCACAGCAAGCTAAACCAAAGAACATCTGCCACATAGATGATAACCTGCTCCAGTTCAATAGTTTATCGGCGGAGGTGATAATAATATTTCCGCTTTCGAATTGTTCAACTCTGTTATCGAGTTTATTTAATATTCCCATAGATTAGATTTCGCTTTTAAATATTTGTCTATCGAGTTTTGGAACTACCGGTTGAGGTTTATCCCAGTAAAGGTCGCCTTTAGCGTAAGCATAAATAAATCCAACGATAAGAATAAAGAGGAAAATTGCCATTTCGATGAAAGCAATTAAACCCATATCTTTAAAGACAACAGCCCAGGGGAAGAGGAAAATAATTTCAACGTCAAAAATAATAAAAATCAAAGCGACGACATAGTAACGGATATTAAACCGCACCCACGCATCACCGACAGTTTCTTCACCGCATTCGTAGATTGATTCTTTCCCTTTTGAGGGATAGCGAGGACCGACAATCTTTCCGGCGGTTATAGCGATTGCAACAAATCCAATCGATACAATCATAAAGATTAAAACTTGCCCAAAATCCGATAACATGAGGTATATTTACTTAGTAAAAAATGATTTATAACGTAAAAATAAATATTTATTCTAATAAATGAAACTTATTTCACCGGTATAATATGTGGAAATATTTTTGGAGTTGATATTTTCAGATGTTTTTATCTTAATTCCGCCATCGTCACAGACATCTATTACTTTTCCTTCAATTTCTTCGTTCAAATCTGTTTGCCTAAATTTTACTTTTCTGTTTATCATGCTGCAGTTGAGCCGCCACAGCTCCATCAGAACTTCACTTCGTTCAAGCAAAACCAAATTACTGTAAAACTGATTTATCAAGCAGCGGATTATTTCGTTTAAGTCAAATTCTTTATTAAAATAGTTTTTAAGTGAAATGGCTTTATGAGAGATTTCTTTTTGAAAGGATTCCTGATTAACATTAATACCGATTCCGATAATAAACTTTTTCGGAGATTCATTAATATCGATAAGTTCTGAAAGGATTCCGCCTGCTTTCTTATCGTTCAGCATAACATCGTTTGGCCACTTCAGGCTAATAACGTCAGTGCTGCAACCGATATGATTGCTGATGTATTCTTTAAGTGACCTTTGAACTATGTAAGATGTGTAAAAATTTACGAGGTGGGGAGACTGAACGTCAAAGCTTTTGATTAGTGAGATTGTGATGTTTTTACCTTTTTCAGACTTCCAGGTTCTATTAAGCCTTCCCCTTCCGGTTGATTGGTGCTCTGCAATAATCAGTAAATCATCTTCATCCTTGCAGGTTTTGGCAAAAGAGTTTGTGGACTCAATGGAATCAAAATAGAATACTCTTTTAACTCCAACTAAATCAAGTCCTGAATAATCAATCATTAATGTGGTTATTTCTTACGTGCCGGTTTATCGGGATTATTATTGTTTTTGTTTCTGTTTTCATTGGTCTGCTTCTTTACTGCTTTTGCTCCGCCGTCATCACTCTCATATTTTTCACCCGGCTCTTTAGTCACCTCTTCTCTAGTCACTTCTTCTCTGCTCTCATCTTCTATCTTTTTATTTTCTTCATTAATTTTTGTTCTCGTAAACTCATCGTTATATGTAAGAGCGAGGAAGAAATCAACTCTACCGTAACCGTAATATATATCAAATCCATTTTTATCTTCAGAGGGGTCTCCAAAACCGTCAACTGCTGTTTCTTTAATAATGGTTTTAATATCAGAGCCGCTGCGGGAATTATCCTGAGAAAGGAGGAGTGATGCAAGTCCGCTAACGATGGCAGTTGACTGTGATGTGCCACTCCAATAGGAATCGAAGTTGAATGGATTTTCATAATCTACGCCGTATATTTTATTTCCGGGTGCGACTACCGAAATATGTTTTCCCCAGCAGCTTCCCCCGCCCCATGAAAATTTTCTGCATCTCTTGCCGTCAGTATCAGTCGCTCCGACAGCCAACACTCCGTCAAAACTTGCAGGATAATATTTTCTGCCGTCGCCTTTATTCATCATTGAAGCAACGAGAACAACTCCTTTATTAACCGCATAATCAACACCAGTTTTAAGCACTTTGGAATAATCGTCACCGCCTTCGCTCATGTTGATAATCTTAGCACCATTATCAACTGCATATTTGATTGACTGAGCCCACCATTCATATTCACCTGAATTGTTGTCGCTAAGATTTTTGCAGTTCATCATTTTGCTGTTCGTGTTTACACCTGAAAAGCCGAATGAATTATTTGTATTGGCGCCGATAACACTTGCTATGTTTGTACCATGCCCGAAGCCGTCTCCGTTTGAATTATCATCATAAGCAAAGTCCCAGCCTTTATAATCATCAACATACCCGTTTCTGTCGTCGTCTATATCATTATTTGGAATTTCATCTTTATTAATCCACAACCTGCCCTTTAAGTCAGTGCTTTCATCTTCAATGCCTGAATCAAGAATGGCAATAATGACGTCGCTGCTGCCGGTTTCAACATCCCATGCTTTTACGATATTAATATCTTCACCGACTTTTGCAACGCCGCCCGAGCTTGGTTTAATATTTCCTCTATTGTCTAAATACCATTGAAGTGAAAAATAAGTATCGTTAGGAAACATATTGAGAGAACTTTCTTTTACACCTGCTGCCATACCTGTGAAAACTGGTTCAGCATAATCTACGTTTAAGTCTTTAGCAAAGTCATCGACTGCAATATAAGAATCTGCGTCTGATTCGAAATGAATAACGTATATTCTTGACATTTCAAGCTTTTGATAAAGCTGAACGTCACCGTTGTTAATTTCAAATACTCTTTGGATTTTGTTTACCTTGTATCTGGTGTTTAATGCATCGAGAGAAGGGATACCTGTAACAGTTGAGATTTTGCCTGTAGCCTCGGAAACACTGAGTTCTGTTTTAGTCTTAACAAAAATCTTATTTTTAACGTACGAGGAATTTCTGCTAAACTCAAAAGTGTTTGATTCGCGGGGAATAAAGACCACGGATAAACAGATTAAAAATACCGATATTATTTTTACTAATTTGTGTATCATTCTCTCATACATAAAATATTTCATTCAGATTCTATTATTATTCAACATAAAATAATATCTGAAAGTTTATATCTTTTCGTTTTTAACGTGAAACTTACAATTTTGTTCCTTTAAAATATATGACCTTACCTTTTCAGCTCAGTTTCGAACACAACATCGCCGTTTACGCTCACAAACTTCATTACTGCCTTATTCCCTGAAATTCCGGCGGACAGAAAGGCGTTTAAGCTGTCGGCAAAAACTGATTGTTCAATCATGTTTGTCTTCCTTAGTTCAGAACCGGCACCGCTTACGAAGTAATGAACTCCGTTTTCTTTAAGGTACTGAATATCATGGTCATGTCCACAAATATACATTTGCACACCGTATTTTTCGAATAAAGGTTTGAAATACTGATTGATTTCTTTTGCGCTGCCATGTTTACCGCCGGACAGAACAGGATGATGCCCGATAACTATTTTCCAGTCAGCATCGCAGTTCATTAGGCTTGATTCAAGCCATTTAATCTGCTGCTGCCAGTCGGCTTCGATAAGCTGGTCGGCAGAGTTATGCCAGTCGGTGTTTTTCTCTGTTTTAATCCTATACTTTTCAATGAATGGGTTTGTATCAACGAATAAGAACTGGATTCTCGTACCGTCGGCGAGTTCTTCATCGATTGAATAATAGCTTGAGGGGAATTTCCATCTATTGTTGATTTTTGAAAGTTCTATCTGGGCTTTTGCAGAATATCCGTAATCGTGATTTCCGAAAGTAATGTACCAAGGTACCTGCAGAGAGGGAGCCGTATAAATATCCTCAAAGCTCAATTTTATAAGCGGGTCATCTACGGACTTAATACCATATTCATAGAAATTATCGCCAGTTGATGCGATAAATTTGAGTGGATATTTTTCAGCATATTTACCCATCGCTTCGGCAGTTTCTTTTTGAAGATGATTACCCTGTCTTCCCCAGTCGCCGATAGCAAGAAAATGAAGAGTGCTATCCTGAGAATGACTATTGAGTGAAATAGCAAAAATGAATAAAGCGAGTAAGAATTTTTTCATGAATTTTAGTGATTTGATGTAATTTATATATAAAAATCTAATACATAAATGCAAAAATCAACAATTTTAGAGTGAAAGCAGGAATTTGGGGCAAATATTGGAATACCGGGCGGATTTAGTACATTATACGGTTACTGAACGGTGAAACAACGGTGACGAGACGGGAGTGAAGCGGGCATGCGACGGGTGAGCATGGTATGTTTAAGGCATGTTTATGGGATGTTCATGGGATATTTATGGGATGTTAAAATATAGATGTGTTTTTACAGCCTGTTAAAGCATAGTTCTTTTTTATAAATTCCATGCTTTTTTATGTGATAGCTGTATTTTGAGCTTTGCAGCTATGAATAAATATGCAAAAAATATAAATAAAAGTAAAGAGAAAAATACAACAATAAAAAAGAAAATGGAACACGGATTTACACGGAACTGCCTATGGCAGTCAGGTTAAACTGATTATCGCGGATTAGTATAATTCAGAAATAGAGAAAAGAACAGGGCAAGATCTCACACTGATAAGATATGAAAAGAAATGATTTTTAACAAGTATGAATAATAGATCACGGATTTTTTGAGCAATAGAACACCGATTTACATCATGTATAAATAAAAAGCCCGGTGCTTTGCAGCATCGGGCTTTTAGATTCCTGCCTGCAGCAGGCAAGCCTGTTTATGCAGGAAAGATAATTATTTGATTAACATCATTTTCTTAACATCGGTGAAACCGTTTACTGATACTTTGTAGAAATACATACCGCTTGATAAGCTGCTGCCGTTGAAATATACTTTATATGTTCCGGCGTTTTTGATTTCATTGACTAAGGTTGAAACTTCTCTGCCGAGAACGTCATAAATTCTCAGAGTTACAAGACCCGATTTCGGAATAGTAAAATTAATCTTTGTTACCGGATTGAACGGGTTAGGATAATTTTGAGATAAGGAATATTTATCAGGAACGTTTGAAACGATAGGATTGACACTCGTAATGAGTCCGATGTCAAGATTCCAAGTAGCGGCAATTTCAGCAGCATCTAATCCTCTTTTGTAGAATCTGAATTCATCCATCGAGCCATCAATACCAGCTGAACTTGAATAACCACCAACAGAAAAACCGGTTCCCGCTGAATAATCCAACGGAGCTGCCTGAACAACAGTATTATCAAGAACACCATTTTTATATACTTTAATGCTTGTTGTTGCAGAATCATAAACGATATGCACTACAGTCGGTCCGGGGAAAATATTATTAATAGGTACTTCAGTCATGCCTGTACCTCTTAGAATAGCCCCTCCTGATGGTGCTGCTCCGCCAACAAAGCAACGGAATGAATGACCCATATCTCCAAACAGATATCTCGTTGTAGCAGGTGTAACTAGGTTGCTGAGCCACATACTAATAGTGAAACTACTCGTACCAGTGGCTAAATTATATCCGGTCATAATTTTTGCACTTGAAGTAGCTGTTCCAAATAAACAACTATCAAACTGACCGCCAGAATTCAGTGTTAAAGTCGTCAGAGGAGCAGGATTAGTACCTGAGCCCGGAATTGCAAAGTTTGGTGTTAAATTTGGCGCAGGATTATTTTCAAATCTATAATATATTAAGTCAGGAAGCGTAAATGCGGCTGATACGACATCAAAGCCGACATTCGGAATATCTGTACTTACTCCCGAATAAACGAAAGGACATCCTCCTACACTGTAGAATCTTCTGTTACCCGGTGAAAGGGTAAACTGAAGACTATAACCCGTGCTTTGTGTGCTGGAACATTGTTCCATTTGAATTGCAAGACTTTTAGTTGGATCGAAAGTAAATGGATGGTCTAATGTAAACATCAGCCAGGTCCCACCGGCAGCAGTTAATTCAACATTTGTTCTTTTGTAAACAGTATCCCAGCCATCTGTTAAAAATGCGCCTGGAACCAAAAGAGAATCTGTAGTCTGCTTCAACATAATCTTAAAATCTGTGTATGTTGAAGATAAAGGATCTGTAGCTTTTACAAAGAAGTATAATTTTGTTATGTTTCCTGCTGTAGCCGGGGTTGGCTGTGTAAAATTTCCAACGGGTATTAACCATTGTACCATTTTTCCAGGTGCCTTATTCAAAGGAAATGAATTGCCAGAAGTACCATTGTTGTAATTATAGAATTGTGGTGTTTGTGCGCATAAATAACCGCTAATAGTGAGCATTACAATAAGTAAGCCCAATTTTGGGAAACGTAGAAATGTCTTCATAGTTAAATTAATTTAAATTATGGAAAAAGGAACTCAATTTCTTTATAAAATTTAAATTATCTTATACCTATACTGTTTTTTAACGAGTGTAAACGATTGTGGTTATTTTATTTCGATTATTCTTCCTAATGCTATCGTTACAAATATATGAAAATCCAACAAACTATTCAAATCTATAACATTAACAAAAGTTATTTTTTTGATTTACAAAATATTCTATTTTCAAATATTTTTATTCTGATACTAAATAATTATACAAAAAGCCCAGCACTTTTCAGTACCGGGCTTTGAGATTCACTTCCTGCAGCAGTCAGGCTGCTTTCGCAGGAATGATAATTATAGATTTATTTAATTAACATCATTTTCTTTACTTCGCTGAAGCCGTTTACTGATACTTTGTAGAAGTACATGCCGCTTGTAAGATTGCTTGCATTGAAATCTACTGTGTAGCTTCCTGCGTTTTTGACTTCATTGACTAATGTTGCTACTTCTTTACCAAGGATATCATAAACTTTCATTGTTACGAGTCCTGATTTCGGAAGAGCAAAGTTAATCTTTGTTGTCGGGTTGAACGGATTCGGGAAGTTCTGGCTAACTGCGTATGAAGAAGGAATTTCGCTTCCGACTACTGTAATACCCGTAATAGGTGTACCGTATCTCGAAATCTTTCCATTGCTTCTAACTGCCCAGATTGTGTTACCAGTACGGGCTTTAGTAATGTGACGATATAATCCATCAGGAGCTGTATAAGCTGTCGACCATACTGTTCCGTTGTTTGATGAATAATAGATTGCTGTGCTCTGAGGTGCTACCCACCATTCATTTCCAGTACCTGTGATACCGCCAACAGAGGTCGCTAACGGTGAAGCTAAAGCTGACCAGTTTGTTCCGCTATTTGTAGTTACGTTAAGAGCTGTATAAGCTGCAAGACCGACTGTTGCACTGTTGAACCATACTGCATACTGGTTTGTGAATGTGGTAGTCTGCTGTGACCAGTTTGCACCCAAGTTTGATGAATACATTAAATAGTTTGCGTTTGTGCCCATCCATACATTGTTTCCAAGTATCATAAGTGAATTGTTCCAGCCTGCTGCTGTAGTTGGTACAGTTGCCCATGTGCTCCAGTTGTCACCGCCGTTTGTCGATTTTAAGAATGTCCAGTTGCCGCCTACCGGGTCTCCGACCTGATAAGCTGTGTTCGCGTCCGTCATCCAGAGTGCGTTTCCAAAACCGCCGGTCTGGAAGTTAACCTGTGTCCAGTTTGCTCCGCCGTTTGATGTTTTGTAAATGTAATTACCGGCTGTAGGTGATGCTGTTGTTAATGCTGTATTAGCGTCCCATGCAAATATATTATAAAGTAAAGCTGTTGCAGGTATGTTACCTGTAACATCTGACCATGTAACACCTTTATTTGTTGTTCTAAGAACTTTACCACCTGTACCGCAAGCCCATGCTACGTTGTCATCAACAGCTGATACTGAATACAATTCTGTTGCAATCGGTGAAACCTGCTCTGTCCATGAAAGTGTAACCGGAGGAGCTGATGCTGTAACATTAACAAGGTCCAAACCTAAGCTCGCACCATCAACGTCTGCACTTGTTACCCATTCTCTAAAACCAATATAAATATTAGAGCCGGCAGGAACTAAATTTCCAATTCTATATTTCTTTTGCACCCAACCAGAGTCGGCAGCTGCAAAACCTATAGAGTCAATTCTTATAGACATTCCTGCAACAGTAGGTGTTGTAGTAGAAAGTCTTACAATCATATTTTCTTTATAATTTCCAAATTTCCAAATCCAGAATGTTAATGAATCATTTGGTTGAACGTTTGTAATTTGAGGCGTAATTAACCATTGGTCAGAAAGACCTGAACCGAGACCACCTGCTGTACCGGTTATGTAATTACAAAAACCTAATGCAGTACCACCACCTACAGGAACAGACATTGTACCGCCTTGAAATCCCGGTACAGGAGTTGTTCCGGCAGTTTGACGATTATATCCTGCACCTGTTGTAGGAGTTATTTTTGTCCAGCCTGCAGGCGGGAAAGTAACACCTTCGAATGATTCACTCAATGTACTTAATGGACCATCAAGTGCCGGACCATTTACAACAATCGGATATTGAATTGATTGTTGTGTATTTTGAGATCTTGTTCCCGGATCATCAATTGTCATAAAACCAACAATGATAAGACATGCAAATAACAATACCGAGAATGTAAGAATAATTTTTTTCATTTTCTTTCCTTTCAGTTTTTATTAATTGACAAATTAAAATTAATTTATACTTAGATATTAAATATCAAAACAATTTATCATTAAAAAATATTTCATTAAGACATATTTTACAAAATGTATCGTAATTAAGTTAGTGTATAATAATATAAATATCAATATGAAAAATAGAAAAATCCAATTTAAAGTTTTTATCATAGAAGTAATTTCGTTTTCCAGCTATTGCTTATAAGTTTGTGCATAAAGCTTCGGAGATTTTTCGTTTGAATCTTTGCCTTTATATAAAAATTAATATTGATATGCCGTCCCAAAAGGGACTAAAAGAGAGAAAATATACTTTGCTATTGATATGGCGTCCCTATAGGGACGTAAAGAAATAAAGACACGTTATTATTGATATGGCGTACCTAAAGGGACTAAAAGAGATAAAATATACTTTGCTATGGATATGCTGTCCTTAAAGGAACTAAAAGAGAGAAAATATACGTTACTATTGATATGGCGTCCTTAACGTGACTTAGAGAAATACAAATATATATTTGGAAAAGAAACTGTATAGAAAAGAATATTATATAATTTGTGTGAACTTTTACCTATAAACAAAAAGCCCGGCACTTTTCAGAACCGGGCTTTGTGATTCCTGTTTCAGGAATAATAACTATAGATTTATTTGATCATTAACATTTTCTTTACGTCACTGAAGCCGTTGACTGATACTTTGTAGAAGTACATGCCGCTTGTTAAATTGCTTGCATTGAAATCTACTGAATAGCTTCCTGCGTTCTTGACTTCATTAACTAATGTTGCTACTTCTTTACCGAGTATATCATAGACCTTCATTGTTACTAAGCCTGATTTTGGTAATGCAAAATTAATCTTTGTTGTCGGGTTGAACGGGTTAGGATAATTCTGTGACAAAGCGTAATCTGTCGGTACTGTATTACCATTCTGAGTAATACCAGTTATCCAATTAGCGCCCGGCATGTAAGAGTAGTCATCTACATACATCTCGTCCGTTGCTGTGGCTCCAAAGAAGTTGTTACCACCAAGTTTCTTTGGAACTGCTACGCCATTTGCACCTAATGTCCATTTCCATTTATGAACTATGGTCCCATTGATGAAGAACTTTGCCGAATCGACATCCAGATTCAGCAACAATTTCGCAGTCTGCCAGGCACCGTGTGTATAGGCGAAAGGTATTGCTGTAGCCGAACCTCCCATAAGTCTTCCGTTGTTACCAGTGGCTGCAACGTCAAAGTAGCATTCCATACCCCATTTAGATGATGATCCCGCGAAGACCGATAACGTATTCCAATACCCCGCTTTGCCAGTCGGGACATAGAACTTTATGGCTATCTCATGAACGCCAGTCGAATCTTTGCCAAGTCGCTTTACCAAGTCGTTATTCTGGGTAATCACAACTGACTTTGTCGGACTAAATGATTGAGCACTTGAGATCAGTGGATCTTCAGTTGTGTTACACGGCATGATGCTCCAAGTCGTCCAATTGAGCGAATCCTGACAAGCGAGCCGCTGTCCAACTGTATAGCTCTCGAAGTTATTGAAGTAACCCGCAGGAGCGATTGAACCTAATTCAACAACGATTACTCTGTCAGGTGATCCCTGAACCATGCTTACAATAGTTCTTTTTCCCGGAATAAGTGATGTAGTAACTTCGCAGCCACCTGATGCTAAAGGAGCACCGGATGTCAAAGGAACAGTAACATAAATTGAATCCATTCTGGCAAGAGTTGTCGCGTTATATTTTACAAACGCTGTTCCATTCGTAGTACTAGGTGACATATCTTTGCTAATCCATAAGTAAGGACCTGCAGGGTTATCATCATAAGCAGCACCGTATAAGCCGCCTACAAATCCGGAGATTGTTGCACCCGGAATAGCAACACCATTGGTATCATAACATACTAATGGTCCGGTGAAAGAATTTGTCCCACACCAGAAACCTTTTCTAACAGGGTCCCAAGTAATTGCCCTAATCTGAGCACCGGTAGTAACTATAGTTTTTACCATTACACCTGTAGTAGGATTTATACCATAAATTGTATTATTTAATGGTGAACCCCAGATTAATCCGTTAGCATAAGCAAGGTCTCTGAAAAAACCTGTACCTGCACCAGATGCGGCGAAAGAATCGATCTTATTCCAATTCGATGTCATTCTGTTAAACCTGTTTGCACTAAATTTAGCAGTTACAAAATTTGTTCCTGTCCAGCAAACACCATAACCGACCACAGAACCTAACAATGAATCAACGTTGTAATTCATTAACAAATCACCTACTGCATTTGGATAATCGTTCTGACCGGCAAGCGGTGCTAGATTAATACTTCCCGGATTTACATCGCTATACTGAGCATTAGTATTCAATGCAAATGCCAGTATTACGAAAATTAAGATTGTCATTTTTTTCATGTGTTGACCTCTTTCTTTTTGTTTAATTAAAAATTATTATTAAATGTGTATTAAAATAGATGGTATATTTTTAAATGTCAATAATATAATTAAATCCAATTTTGAATGAATATTAGTAATACATATTATTTTCTGTTGCAAAAAGGCAACGGGTAATACTGTTTCATTGGTTGATGAATATAGTTTGTATAATAAATTAAATTTGGGAAAGACGATTGAAGATTTACAAGGAATTAACACTATAACTTTGACTTTAAAAATCTCAAATAATTACATAGTTTAGGAAAAAACATTTTGTATGCAAAATGAAAAGATAAACAACTACCTGAGTTTACTTGACAAGTGGATGCAGTATTTTGGTTTTGAACAGATTGTCAAAGACGATACTCTTGGAATGGATAGAATATATTCAAGGTACAGAACGGACATTGCGATGTTTGGAAAATGTTCGACTTATTCTTTTGTAAAATATGTTGAAAGGGGTATTGACGGCAATTGGATGAGACAATTCAGTTCAAATCTTTTTGAGTATGCATACAACCACAGGAAAGGAATTCCTATTGGACTTGGAGGGTCGCTTATAGTTTATCCAATATTAATAACAGATTTAGTTTCTTTTGAACTTGCAGCTTTCCTCAAGTCATACACTCCAAAGCATTATGCAGCTTTTGAGTTTCCCGTTGTTATGGACTTCATAAATGAAACACTTTATTATCTTGAGACTACACCCTTATGGGGTTCTTTGTATTTTTCCGGATTCAGGAAGGAAGTCCACAGGCTGTATTCACCGGCGGCATGGAAAGAGATTTCCAAAAGCATTAAGACTTAAGCTAAGGTTATCTGGAATAATTTTTTGCCGGCATCATTTTTCTCTTGCATCTCCTACTAAAATATGCCATATTATTATATGGAAAAGAAACTCACTAAAAAACAGCAGAAGATTTTAGAATTTATTCTGAAATTTACGGAGGATAATTCATACCCTCCTACACTTAAGGAAATTGCCGATAAGTTTAAGATTACCGTTGGTACGATTCAGGATCATGTCTTTGCACTACAAAGAAAACAGTATCTAATGAAAAAGCCTGATACTGCAAGAGGATTCAGGGTGGTAAAGACATCTTCGGGCGAAAAGGTTACTCCTAAAACAGAAATGAACTACATTCCACTGTACGGCAATGTAGCAGCAGGTGAACCAATTTTCGCATCCGATAATGTTCAGGGATATGTAGCAGTTGAAAAGAGTGCTAAAGGACACAACATTCATTTTGCGCTGAAGGTAAAAGGCGACAGCATGATTGATGCGGGTATCTATGACGGTGATATAGTAATCGTCAGGAAACAGGATACAGCAGAAAACGGAGAGATTGTTATCGCATTGCTTGACGATGAAGCGACTGTTAAGACTTTGCGTAATAACAAGATTAAGGCTTATCTTGAAGCTGCCAATCCAAAATATAAGGCAATAATGAACAGACCCTTTTCTATAATCGGTAAGGTTATAGAGCTACGCAGGCAGTTCCAGCAGGTTTAATTTTTAAGAGCCGGTTTTTTGCCGGCTCTTTCAAGAAAAGCCACGTAGAAAACAATAGAACGCTGATTTTCGCGGATTAAGCTGATACACACGGAATTAAATATTTATTGCTTAAGAGAAAAAATCAGAACTTATAATTTTATTATTTGAAAACCCTTCTGAAAATAAAATCTATGTTTTTCTGTGATTTCTTATAATCGAATACTTCTTCAAGGTCTTTATTATTTAAGAATTTCATGGCTTCTTTGCTTTCTTCAACAAGTTTTCTGAACTCAATCTTTGTTTCCCAGCATTTCATGGCAATCGTCTGAACGATTCTGTATGCCTCTTCACGTTTCATTTTCTTTTCAATCAGCTTTAGGAGTAATGTCTGTGAGAAAATAAGTCCCTTTGTGAGCTCAAGATTCTTCTTAATATTCTTTTCATAAACGGTTACATTATCAATGAGAGAAATGAATTTATTAAACATATAGTCAAGAAGAATTGTGGAATCGGGCATGATTATTCTTTCGACCGATGAGTGTGAGATATCTCGCTCGTGCCATAACGGAATGTTTTCTAAGGCTGCGAGCGAATTACCTCTTATAACTCTTGCAAGTCCTGATAACTGCTCAGAAACAATAGGATTCTTTTTATGCGGCATTGCAGAAGAGCCTTTCTGTCCTTTAGTAAAACTTTCTTCAAGTTCAAGAACTTCTGTCTTTTGTAAATGCCTGATTTCAGTTGCATATTTTTCAATGCATGAAGCTATTATAGCAAGAACTGACATATATTGTGCATGCCTGTCTCTTTGGAGTATTTGAGTAGAAATCTTTGTTGATTTCAGTCCAAGCTTTCTGCAGACATATTGTTCAACTTTTGGTGAAATGTGTTCATAAGTTCCTACTGCACCTGATATCTGTCCCACGGATACAATCTCAATTGCGTCTTTCATCCTCTTTATATTCCTGTAGTTTTCATCGAACCATAAAGCAAACTTCAATCCGAGTGTAATCGGCTCAGCATGTATTCCGTGAGTCCTGCCTATCATGGTTAAATTTCTGTATTTCAAAGCTTTCTTTTTCAGTACAACATTTAACTTCTGCAAATCCTTAAGAATTATTTCCCCTGCCTGTTTAAGTTGTACAGACAGAGCAGTATCGAGAACGTCCGAGCTTGTCATCCCCATGTGTATAAATCTTGAATCGATACCAATATACTCTGCAACATTTGTAAGGAAAGCTATGACATCGTGTTTGACAGTTTCTTCAATCTTTAGAACACGTTTTGTGTTAAACTTCGCTTTTCTCTTGATAACAGCAAGTGATTTTACAGGCACATTACCGAGCTTACTTTGCGCTTCACATGCAAGGATCTCGACATCAAGCCATATTCTGAACTTGTTTTCGTCTGACCATATTTTTGCGACTTCATCTCTCGAATATCTTTGTATCATGAAATATCATTTTATTTCTAAGGTATTTTATATGGTAAATATATCTGTAATAGAATTCTAATTAAAGTCTTTTGATATAGCAAAGAAACACGAAGCAACATAATGAATGCTTTGAAAATAACAATAAAAACACAATTAAATATTAAAATATGTCTTTATAAAATTTTTATACATTCCATATAACTTTTTATACCATACTTATACTATAGTTTTTAAATTTGTATATGAATTTTTATAAATTAACTTTTTTAAAATGGAATATTTAATCGGGCTGGTCATATCATTTCTTTTAATGGTATATCTTTGTTACGTAATTTTTAAACCTGAAAAATTTTAAGGAAAAAAATGAAAACTTTAGATTATGTACAGGTAATATTTTTTATCGGAGTTTTAATAATTCTTACTCCGATACTCGGCAGGTTTATTTATAATGTTTTTACAAAACCCAAAAACATACTTACACCTGTGTTTGGAAAATTAGAGCGCTTCATTTATAAGTTCTTAAAAATAGATGTTAGCGAAGAAATGAACTGGAAAAAATATTTATTCGCAATTTTAACTTTCAATTTTTTTGGATTCGTTTTTGTTCTTATTTTGCAATTGATACAGCAATGGCTGCCTCTTAATACGGAATCGTTGCCAAATGTCCCTTTTCATCTCGCTCTAAATACTGCGATAAGTTTTATGACAAACACAAACTGGCAGGCTTACAGTGGCGAAACGGTATTAGGATATTCAGTTCAAATGCTTGGTTTGACCGTGCAGAATTTTCTTAGCGCTGCAACAGGAATTGCTGTTCTTCTCGCATTAATCCGCGGAATAACAAATAAGTTAAGCGATAAACTTGGAAACTTCTGGCAAGATATTGTAAAATCTACATTATATGTTCTCCTCCCGTTATCCATAATACTTTCTGTTGTACTTGTTGGACAGGGGGTTGTCCAGTCATTTTCACCTTATGATAAAATCACGACTCTCGAAGGTAACGACCAGACAATACCACAGGGTCTTGCCGCATCACAGATTGCAATTAAGCAGCTCGGCACCAACGGCGGAGGATTTTTCAATACAAACAGCACGCATCCGTTTGAAAACCCTACACCGTTTTCAAACTTTCTTGAAATGCTTTCGATTCTTCTGATTGCTGCAGCACTTACTTATACATACGGACTAATGGCAGGCTCGAAAAAGGAAGGATGGATACTGTTCTCCGTGATGATGATACTTTTCATTGCGGGACTTGCAGGCTCTCTGATATCAGAAAATACATATAATCCAGTACTGAATACCGCCGCCAATATGGAGGGAAAGGAATTAAGATTTGGAATCACAAATAGTATAATCTGGTCAACGGCAACTACATCTGCATCGAACGGTTCCGTTAATGCTATGCACAGCAGTCTTTCGCCTCTTGCAGGTATGGTTGCTATGATTAATATGATGCTCGGTGAAATTATTTTCGGTGGAGTTGGTTCAGGATTGTACGGAATGCTGATTTTTGTTTTCCTGACTGTATTCATCGCAGGATTAATGGTCGGCAGAACTCCGGAATATCTCGGGAAGAAAATTGAGGCGCTTGATATTAAAATGTCTATAATAGCAGTTCTTGTTCCATGCGCTTTGATACTTATTTTTACATCGATTGCATCCGTCATCCAGCCCGGTTTATCGAGTCTTGCAAACTCCGGTCCTCACGGTTTTTCTGAAATCCTGTATGCTTATACATCCTATTCGGCAAATAACGGAAGCGCTTTTGCAGGATTGAATGCAAATACGGTTTTTTATAATCTAACCGGCGGTTTCGCTATGTTAGTCGCACGATTCGGAGCAATTATTCCTGTTATGGTTATAGCGGGTAATCTTGTTAAGAAAAATAAAACGCCCATTAGCTCAGGTACATTCACAACCAATAATTATATTTTTGCGATTTTATTAATTGGAGTAATCTTGATAATCGGTGCATTAACATTCTTTCCAGCGTTGATACTCGGACCAATTGTAGAACATTTATTAATGAAAAACGGAATAGCATTTTAAATATGAATAATAAAAATAAAAACACAAGACTTTTTGAACCGGCAATAGTAAAGGGAGCCCTGCTGGATTCAATAAAAAAACTCAACCCTGTAGTTTTAATGAAAAACCCTGTAATGTTTATAGTAGAAATCGGGGCTTTTATTACTACAGTTATATTAATCGGGCAGATATTTTCAGGGCATTTCTCCACTTTCAATTTCCAGATTGCTCTATGGTTATGGTTTACGGTACTGTTTGCAAACTTTGCAGAAGCAGTAGCTGAAGGACGCGGGAAAGCTCAGGCTGAAAGTCTGAAAAAAGCAAGAAAGCAGACGAATGCAAGAAAACTCGTAAATGATAAAGAAATCGTCGTTCCAGCAGATAATTTAAAAAAAGGTGATATAGTAGTATGCGAATCAGGAGATATAATACCGACCGATGGTGATGTTATAGACGGAGTCGCAAGCGTAGATGAATCTGCAATCACAGGGGAATCCGCACCTGTAATCAGGGAAAGCGGCGGTGACAGGAGCGCTGTAACAGGCGGAACAAAAGTATTAAGTGACAGGATTGTAATTAGAATTACATCCGAACCCGGAAGTTCTTTTATGGATAAATTAATTTCCTTAGTCGAGGGTGCTAAACGTCAAAAGACTCCGAATGAAATTGCACTTACTATTTTACTCGCAGGATTAACTATAGTTTTCCTTCTTGCAGTTGCAACTTTACCGTCTTTTTACCAATACGGCTTAAATGCTTCAGGATTGGATTTAAATAATAACATATCCATACCTATATTAATATCTCTTCTTGTTTGTTTAATTCCGACTACAATCGGCGGATTGCTGAGCGCTATCGGAATCAGTGGAATGGATAGATTGATTAAAAGAAACGTAATAGCTACAAGCGGACGTGCAATAGAAGCCGCAGGCGACCTAGATGTCTTGTTACTTGATAAAACCGGTACAATCACACTCGGCAACAGGATGGCAACCGATTTTATTCCAGTCCCAAATGTAAAAATCGAAGACTTAGCTGAAGCTGCTATGCTTTCATCAATATCCGATGAAACACCGGAAGGAAGGTCGATAATTAAACTTGCTAAAGAAAAATTCAATATACGCTCAAAAGAATTGCTGCCTGAACATGTTAAATTTGTTCCTTTTACAGCAGAGACGAGGATGAGCGGAATTGATATAAAAGAAAATAACATTTTGCAAAGGCAAATAAGGAAAGGAGCCGCTGATTCAATCGAAAAATATATTGAAATGCAAAAAGGTTTTTATCCTGAAGAAGTAAATATTATCGTCAGACAAATAGCAAGTGCGGGGGAAACTCCTCTCGTTGTTTGTGAGAATAGCAATGTTCTTGGCGTAATTAAACTGAAAGATATTGTTAAAGGCGGAATTAAGGAACGCTTCGCGCAACTGAGAAAAATGGGGATTAAGACTGTTATGATAACGGGTGATAATCCGCTTACGGCTGCAGCAATTGCCGCGGAGGCAGGAGTGGATGATTTTATAGCAGAAGCAAGACCCGAAGATAAATTGAAAAGAATCCGCGACGACCAGGCAAACGGACATCTAGTTGGTATGATCGGAGACGGGACAAACGACGCGCCTGCACTTGCACAAGCTGATGTCGGTATTGCAATGAATACAGGTACACAAGCCGCGAGAGAAGCAGGAAATATGGTGGACCTCGACAGCAATCCGACAAAATTAATTGAAGTTGTCGAAGTCGGGAAACAGCTTCTAATGACGCGGGGTTCGCTTACTACTTTCAGTATTGCAAACGACGTTGCAAAATATTTTGCAATTTTACCGGCGCTCTTTTCTCTTCTATACGTAATTAACGGAGGTTCAGGTCCGCTCGAAGTATTGAATATTATGCTGATTGCAAATCCTCAAAGCGCAATATTAAGCGCAGTTATTTTTAATGCTGTTATTATTGTGCTTCTTATACCTCTTGCTTTAAAAGGAGTGAAATACCGCCCTCTCGGAGCGGCTGTTGTACTAAAAAGAAATATTCTTATATACGGGGTCGGCGGAATTATCGTGCCGTTCATCGGAATTAAATTAATTGATTTATTAATCACAGCACTTAAATTAGTATAAATTATTATGAAAACATTAATCATATCACTAAAGTTACTTGTGTTTATGACGCTACTAACGGGGATTGTATATCCAATGTTTATTTACCTTATCGCTCAAACAATTTTTCCGGAGAAGTCAACCGGAAGTCTTGTTAAAGTAAATAAACAAGTAATCGGCTCGGAACTGTTCGGACAGAAATTTGAATCAAAAAGATATTTTCAGTCCAGACCTTCTGCTGTTGATTATCAGCCTATGCCTTCAGGAGGAAGCAACTTAGCTCCGACTAGTCAAACACTTAAAGCCAGAATTGATTCATTAAGGCAGGCTTATATTGTTTGGAACGAACTTCCTGAAAATACCGAAGTACCTTCGGATGCTGTCTTTTCATCGGGAAGCGGTATTGACCCGGATATAAGTCCGGTGAATGCACTATTACAATCCGACAGAATATCTAAAGAAAGAAACTTTGATTCAAACAAGAAAAAACAACTAAAAGAATTAATAAACAGGTTAACAGAAAATCCGCAATACGGATTTCTGGGTGAACCAAGAATAAACGTACTAACTCTAAATATTGAGTTAGATAAAATTTAAATAACTAAACATTATTATGACAAAAAAAGTATTATTAGTGTTATTTGTAACATTGATTTCATTACAAGCGAATGCTCAGATTAAAGATTTATCAGAGTACATGAAAAATTTTAGTATCTCGACATACATGGATGTATATTATGCTTACGATACAGATAAAGAGAAATCACCAAGGCAATTTGCTCTAATAAGTCCGTACAGGGACGAATTCAGTTTGAATATTGCACAGGTTTCGCTGAAATATAACTCTGACAACGTTCGCGGTGTTATGACACTTCATTATGGTGATATACCTGATATGAACTGGGCTCCAGTTACAAAGACAAAATTTGTTCAGGAAGCGAACATAGGATTTTCTCCTGCTAAAGATTTATGGATAGATGCGGGATATTTTATTACCCATATAGGAGCTGAATCATTACCGAAAAACAGTTTCTTGAGTTCGTTTGCTATGGGAACATACGCCGAGCCGTTTATACAAAGCGGGCTCAGGTTCAGTTATAACTTTTCAGATAAATTCTATGCCCAGCTGCATATTTTAAACGGATATAATCTATTTGAAGATAACAATAAAAACAAATCTTTCGGAGTACAGCTCGGATACACACCTCGAGAAGACCTTAAGTTCGTTTATAATAACATAATAGGGAATGAAATGCCTACGGCTCTGAACAATCCAAAGACAAGATTTTATAATCAAGTAATGATGACTTACTCTCCGTCTAAAAAAGTCGATATTCTTCTTTCTCTGGATTACGGTATTCAGGAAAAATCTAAACTTAGAGATACAACTGCGACAGCGTCATTATTATCAGGACTCGCCGCAATAAAATATAAGGTTCATCCAAAAGTAAGTCTTTGTGTGAGGGGAGAGTTTTACAGCGACCCTGATGGATTTTTATCGGGTACTTATTTAAATTCCGATAGTACGGTTACGGGATTAAAAACATTTGGTATTACTTCCGGAATTGAATATAAACCCATTGAAACAATGTATATCAGACTTGAATCCCGTCTGCTTAATACAATGGATGAAGTTCAAAAGATATTCTATGAGAATAAAAGACACCGAGAAGAAGTTGCGCTGAATTTTGGGTTTGAGTATTAAAACATTATAAAAATACTTAAATGAAAACATCGAACAAAATAAATTTGTTCTTAATAATTCTACCCGGAGCATTTTATCTCCTTGCAGTAATATTGATATATTATATAATTATTTCAAATAAAGCAGATATGAATTTCAAATATACTGATGGTAAGATTAGCGGCTCGAGATGGTTTTCCTATAAATATTTAAGTAATAATTATTTTCAAGAAAATGACTCCTTATTACATAACCAATATATAATTAAAAGTGATGCAATAAAACAAGTTCCGAGAATTTCGAAATCCCGTGAGTATTCAATAGAAGAAATTAATTTACTATATAATATAATCGATAGTTTCTCACACATTTCAAACCGAAACATGAATAACATAGAAGAAATTGATATTATGAAGTTAAATATTGCTCTTGATAATGTAGTTCAAAAATAGAGTAAGTCGTTATATAAAAACATTCAATAGATTGATAGAAACAGTCAAGTTATTTTTAGGTTAAACGAAATTTAATGTACTTTATTTAAATGTAGAGTTAGATAAATTGTGATATGGAAGAAACATCGAGACCAAATCCGGATGAGCTTCTTGCTCAGATAAAAAAGAATGAGCAAAAAGAGAAAAAAGGGAAGTTAAAACTTTACCTTGGAATGTGTGCGGGTGTCGGTAAGACATTTGCAATGCTTCAGGATGCGAGCAAAGCATCAGGAAGACGCATAAAGGTTTTAATCGGTTTTGTTGAGACTCACGGCAGAGCTGAAACAGAATTCCTTTTATTTTCACTTCCACAACTTGAAAGAAAAAAGATTTCTTACAAAGGATT
>JBAYUG010000033.1:0-33364 GCA_041675325.1 Kapaibacterium sp. (SeqCode) | reverse complement strand
ATCAATCAGAGGAATCACAGGAAAAAGTTTGAAAGTTGTAAAAGAATATATTAAATTGTATAAAGATTTGAATCCTAAAAAACACTAAAATTAGCGATAGGACAAATGTCCGTATTGTAAATAAATTTATAAATATCTCCGTATTTTATAAAAGGTGCCGAATCCGGCACCTTTTTTAGTTTGCAACAAAAGTATTTCTGCTGATTTACTTCTTTCTTCAGGCGGTTTAAGGGAAAATTTCTATTATATAGCCAATAAAGTACCAAAAAGTAATAATAGTACTTACAAAATTCCACAAATTCAAAGCTATTTAACTAAAGACAAAGTCCTAATATTTAGAAAGTTTCCTGAAATCAGGACACAAATATTCCCCCTCGCATGTATGCGAACCCCTTCCCGATATTCCGAATGTTCTCCTGCATTTATGCAGACCCCCTCCCGACATTCCGAATGCCCTCCTGCATTTATGCAGACCCTCATTTCCAATCTATATTTGAGGTTTTTGGTTATTTCAAGGGAGATTTTGGCTTTTTTCCGTATATTTGTAGGTTTATTGCGGAATTAAAAGAAAAGATTATTTTGGAATAGGAAAAGCAAAAGAGAAGAGAAATTATTAACTGAAAGGAGTCCGGATATGAGGCAGCCAATTTCAGCTGATTATCATAAAATTTTGATTCATAAAACCAAATTTTCGATGAACCATTACAATTTCCGCATATTATATAATTTAAAATAATTATATTACAAATATTTATTAACTTAAATTCCCTCGATATGAAATCGAAACTACTATTTGTATCCTTTGCAATAGTTTTTGCTTTAGGAATCACCAATTTCTTAAAGGCACAAATTAGCGTCGAAGGAAAACCCCTCAGCAACACTTATCAACTGAAAGCAAATATAGAGACATTCACGATGCCTTCTTTTGATGTTGAAAAGATGTTAAGGGAGGATGCTTTTGAATCACAGTTTAAAGATATACCTCCAAGATTCGGAAAGGATTTTGACGTAAACTTTGGTTATAAAAATTCAGGTACAATTGATATTTTGCCAAACGGAACTAAGGTTTGGAGATTAGCAATTAGATCTCCGAAAGCAGTATCTATCAACCTGATATTCGATAAGTTCAATCTGCCAAAAGGTTCTACATTCTTTATTTACAGTAAAGACAAAAGACAGGTATTTGGAGCTTATACGGATATAAACAATCAACCTTCAAATATATTCTCAACAACTCCATGCATGGGTGAAGAAATAATACTTGAATATAATGCCCCTCTTGGATTAAGAGATCCTGAAATCAACTTATCATCTGTAATTCATGCATATAAGAATGTATTTAACTATATGCCGAATAAAGATTACGGTACTTCAGGAGCCTGCAACCGGAATGTATTCTGTCCTGACGGTGATTCGTACAGAGATCAGATTCGTTCAGTTGCTCTGATTATAAACGCTGGAGGTACACGCTATTGTACAGGTTCGATGGTTAATAACACAAGATTTGACGCCACCCCGTTTTTCCTCACAGCAAACCACTGTATATCAGGTCAAAATGTTGCTACCTGGGTTTTCGTATTTAAATATGAAGCCCCAACTTGTCCAAATCCGGGAGGTGACGGTCCATTAACATTCTCAATAAACGGTTCAACTCTGCTTGCAAATAATTCGCATTCGGATTTTGCATTGCTGAAACTCTCCACCAAACCTCCTCCAAACTATAATGTTTATTATAACGGATGGAGTCGTTCTAATGTTCCTTCGACTGGTGGTATTGGAATACACCATCCTGACGGTGACGTAAAGAAGATATCTTATGCACAACAAACTTATACTCCAACATCTTATAACAATCCTGCAATACCGGGAGATAGTTCACACTGGCATGTTTTCTGGACGACAATGCCGGGTTCCGGACAAATTGCTATTACGGAAGGCGGTTCATCGGGTTCTCCTGTATATGATCATAATAAACGTGTAATTGGACAGCTTCACGGCGGTCCTTCGTCATGTACTGCTACTGATAAATCAGATTACTACGGAAAGTTTGACCGTTCGTGGAACTACGGAACAACACCAGCAACGAGACTTAAAGACTGGCTCGATTCAGCTAATACAGGCGTTATGTTTGTAGATGGTTACGATCCGAATTCAGTACCTTTAAATACATATTCACTGCAATCACCCGCTACAGGCACTACTGTAACATCAGTTCCCGGGTCAAATACAGTTTATACTTTTAACTGGGATACATCTTCAGCCGCGGCAACATACAAATGGATTTTTGGTACTTCACTTCCGACAAGACAGCTCACTATACC
The DNA here is from genome assembly GCA_041675325.1 of Kapaibacterium sp. (SeqCode). GTDB lineage: Bacteria > Bacteroidota > Ignavibacteria > Tepidaquicellales > Tepidaquicellaceae > CAIKZJ01. Next base: position 31,043 of record JBAYUG010000033.1, on the reverse strand, counting down.
AGTTCAGACAAAACCGTTCAATATTACTCTTGGGAAACTTGATTCATTATTGACAAATCTTGGAGTCCCGCAAGGCGGCTCAATAAACGGTTCATGGGATGTTTGGGCATTCAGGAATAACCCTCCAGCAAATGATTCAATTAAAGCATCGAACGGACCAAGAACAATAACATTCACAAGAATACTACCTCCCCTTTCTACATTCTCACTCGTAAGCCCTGCTAATAATGCAAGGCTGGAAACCGAAATGGGAAGCGCATTACCGGTAAAAATTAACTGGTCTAAATCAGGAGCAGGAACTACGTATAAATGGTTTTATGCTTCACCGAATTTTAGTTCAACTGCAAATATAAAATTCCGTATTACATCCGATAACAGCGGATTTGATAGTTTGCTTACAACAACAAAAGGAAATCTTGATTTGCTGCTTGCCGGAATTGGAGTTGCACAGGGAGATTCATCTGTTGGTCAGTGGCGTGTGTATGCATACAGCGGATCTGATTCCCTCGCTTCGTCTCAGACAAATAATATTACATTTAAAAGACTTCCGATTTCTATAATAACAATTGGTACAGGAACGACTTCAAGCAATTTTCCTTTCACAACATATTGGAAAGATGGAAGAACTCAGTATCTGTACCTTGGTTCTGAATTAAATATTGGCTCAACAATGGCAATTTCGCAGATTGGTTTTGATGTAATTTCAGTTGGAGGTCCTGCAATGACAGACTTTAAAGTATCATTCCAGAATACAACAGCAACAACGCTTTCTGGATTTGTAAATGATAACTGGACATTGGCTTACAATCCTCCATCGTATGCGCCAACAGCACCTGGATGGAATATGATTCAACTAACTACACCATTCACTTATACAGGCGGAAACTTGCTTGTGGATATTTGTTACAATAACACTACCTATACCTCGTATTCAACAGTAAACTGTACAGCAGCACCGGGAATGTACTGGGGTAGATATAATGACCTCACAGAACCAAATGGAGGTTGTGGATATACGGCATGGACTTTAACAACAGGTCCTGTAGGTAGAGCTAATACAAGATTACAGTTTACACCCGTTACAGGTATCAGCAATCACAATCAATTTGGTAGTCCTATCAATTATTCTTTATCACAAAACTATCCAAATCCATTCAACCCTGTAACTAAGATTAACTTCGCAATACCGAAACAGGGAATAGTTTCACTGAAAATATATGACGTTCTGGGCAGAGAAGTAAAAACACTCGTAAATGAAATCAAGTCTGCCGGCTTCTATTCAGTTGATTTTAACGGTAACGATTTTGCAAGCGGTGTTTATTTCTATAGGCTAGAATCAGAATCGTTTAGAGATACGAAGCGCATGCTGCTTATTAAGTAAGGTACATTTAGATTCATATTAAAGGCGTTCAAATATTTGAACGCCTTTTTCTTTCCTAAAGTATTTTAGAATCCGCATGAAAGTAACGATTCTGAATCTCTGAATCCTAATTGAATTTATTGCCTTTTTTCTTTTCCCATTTATCAATAATATTTCTAATATTAAATAAATCATAATTATTATTATATGGCTAAATTAACTTTAGACAATCTTATCGAAAAGAACTTAATCAAAGGCAAAAGAGTTTTAGTACGTGTGGATTTCAACGTTCCGCTTGATGAAAACAGAAAAATTGCTGACCCAAAAAGAATAAATGAGAGTATGGCAACAATTAATGCAATTACTAAAAACGGCGGTAAATGTATACTAATGAGTCATCTTGGAAGACCAAAAGGAGAAATAAACCCCAAATATTCTCTTAGTGTTGTTGCCGAATTCTTTGCAGCTATCCTTAACAAACCTATTTTATTCTCCGATGACTGTATCGGACCTGATAACAAAACTGTTATAGACAATATGAAAGAAGGCGATATTCTTTTACTTGAGAACCTGCGATTCTATAAAGATGAGGAGAAAAACGTCCCTGAGTTTGCAGAAAAACTGGCTGCTAATGGTGACATATTCATAAACGATGCTTTCGGAACAGCTCATCGTGCTCATGCGTCAACAGAGGGTATCACACACTTCATCAAGCAATGTGCAGCCGGATATCTGATGGAAAAAGAGCTTCAATATCTTGCTTCTGCTATTGATAACCCAAAACGTCCTCTCTGTGCTATACTTGGAGGTTCAAAGATTTCAGGTAAAATTGATGTTCTTGATAATTTGTTAAAGATAGCAGATAAAATTCTTATCGGCGGCGGTATGATGTTTACTTTCTATAAAGCCATGGGACTTGAAATCGGCAAATCCATTCTCGAAGAAGATAAAGTGGAACTTGCAAAACAAGTCCTTGAAAAAGTAAAATCTTCAGGCAAAGAATTCCTTCTGCCAACCGACATTGTTATAGCTGATAAATTTGATAACTCAGCTAAAACTCAAATAATTGCTTTCGATAAATTCTCAGACGAAACTAAAGAATGGATGGGCATGGATATTGGTCCAGATACAATAATTAAATACAAAGAATCCATATTGAATTCTATGACTATTGTATGGAACGGACCAATGGGGGTTTTCGAAATGGATAAGTTTGCTAAAGGAACTTTCGAAGTTGCTAATGCTCTTGCCGAAGCAACAAAGAAAGGTGCTATTACGATTATAGGAGGCGGTGATTCAGCCGCAGCAATTGCAAAAGCAGGGCTTGAGAAAGAAGTATCTCACGTTTCAACAGGCGGAGGGGCATCACTTGAATTTCTTGAAGGGAAAAAACTTCCTGGAGTTGAGGCACTAACTGAAGTATAGTTTAAATATTAGGGACAATAATTAACTATAATAAAAATGGGGATTAGTTATCCCCATTTTCAATTTCATGATTTCAATTTTCGGTTTTCGGTTTATCTACTAAGGCTACAGAAAATTCACCTTCAGCAGCAAGTTCTCCGCCGACAAAACTTTTATAGGCTTTTCCCTTTAACTTACAGAATCCCCTTCTGTATGATAGAATCTCCATTTCAAAAATAAGTTGATCACCGGGAATAACCTGCTTTTTAAATTTCACATTATCCATTGATGTAAAGAAAGCAATTTTGCTTTCTAGGTCTTCCATTGTATGCATAAGCAAGACACCTCCGCACTGAGCCATAGCCTCAACAATAAGCACTCCAGGCATAATTGGCTTTACAGGAAAATGTCCAACGAAAAAAGGTTCGTTATAAGTCACATTCTTTAATCCGATAATCTTATTATTTTCCGTATCAATATCCAGGATTCTGTCTATTAATAAAAACGGGTATCTGTGAGGTAGGATTCTCATTATCGCATCAATATCAAGTACGCCTTTTGATGATTTAAGCATCTGGAATTTCTTTACCCTTTTGTTCTGTAAGTATAATTTACGAAGCATTTTTGTAAACTCTACATTCGCTTTATGACCCGGACGAGCTGCTAATATTTGTCCTTTAATAGGTGCTCCTATTAAAGCAAGATCTCCTATCATATCAAGTATCTTATGTCTTGCGGGTTCATTCTTAAACCTTAAATGTGTATCGTTTAATATTCCTGAATTCCCCAATGTAATCTTAGAATCAAGATTAAGTTTCTTTTTGAACTTTGTAAATTCATCGTTCTTGAATTCTCTGTCAACAATAACAACTGCATTATCAATCGAACCACCTTTTATCAGGTTGCTCTCAACTAACATTTCGATTTCTTTTAGAAAACAGAATGTTCTTGCAGGTGCAAATTCTTTCTCAAATTCTTCTTTTAGATTAAACAATCCCGAATGTTGTGAACCGAGTGCAGGATTCTGAAAGTCAATCATCACTGTAATTCTGAAATCATTCTTAAGCGGTAAAGCTACAATATCCACGAAACCATCATCAGTATGGTAATGTACTGTATCTTCAATTACAAGATAATCCCTGTCTGCATCCTGCTCAATGATACCTGCGTGATGAAGAGTTTTGACATAATCTTTCGCACTCCCATCCATTACCGGAGGTTCATTTGCATCAAGTTCAACTATTATATTATCAATCTCGCATCCCATTATTGCGGAGAGAACATGCTCGACAGTGTGAATTTCCACTCCTTCTTTAGCTATCGTCGTACCGCGAGAAATATCAATAACGTGATCAATGTCTGCAGGAATCTCTGGAGAATTTTCGAGATCTATTCTCTTGAACTTTATTCCGTAATTTTCGGGAGCCGGTTTAAATGTCATTTTGGATTTATTGCCGGTATGTAAACCAACTCCGGATAATGATGCACTGTTTTGTATGGTTCTTTGTTTTATCAGCATTTCTATTTGTTCTTATCTTCTAATTTTTTGATTCGCTCTTTTAACTTTGGTATTTCTTTAATGTTTACGTCGTCTTTCAGTGCGTCTCGCATGGGCTTGCTTCTGTACCCTGTATATACTCCCGGCTGTGTAATAGATTTAGCAACGCCCACTGAGGCTCCAATAATAACATCATCACAAATTATTAAATGTCCGACAATACCAGCCTGACCTCCTATCATGCATCTCTTACCTATTTTCGTTGAACCTGCAATCCCCACCTGTGCTGCAATCACAGTATCTTCATCTATTTCTACGTTATGAGCAATCTGTATCTGGTTGTCAAGTTTAACACCTCTGCGTAGTATAGTTTCACCAATTGTTGCTCTGTCAATTGTGCAATTGCTCCCAATTTCAACTTCATCCTCTATTTTCACTATTCCACTTTGAAGTATTTTCTTAAACTTTCCTTTATCATCTTTCGCAAATCCAAATCCATCGCTTCCGATGACTGTTCCTGAGTGTACAGTAACATCATTGCCTAATATACAACCGTTATAAACCGTTACATTGCTTTCTATTATGCAATTATTACCAATTTTCACTTCAGATCCTATTGAAACATTAGAATGTACTTCAGTATTATCTCCTATTACACTATTCATTCCAATCTTCACGAAATCATCAATGAAAACATCTTTACCAATTATAACGCCCTCTGCAAGTATGCTATTTGAAGATATCCCAACGTCTTTTATTTTCTTAACTTCAAATATTTCCAGTAGTTTTATAAAAGCAAAGTATGGATCTTTAACTTTAAGAATAGATATATCATCTCTATTTGATGGAAACACAAAATCCATGGATACAATAATAGCACCAGCATTGGTTGTTTTGAAATGCTTCGCATATAAAGGGTTAGAGATGAAAGTAATCTGATCTTTAGTTGAAGTTTCAATCTTTCCAAGTCCTCTTATCTCAAGTTCAGGATCCCCTGTAATGTCTGCACCGATAATATTTGCGATTTCAGATAACTTCACTGGTCCTTACCTTCAACAATTCTCTGAACCTTGACAGTAACATCATATTTTTCATTGACGTATAATAATAATAAATCGCTGTTCCTGTCAAAAACATAATCAAAATCTTCTTTCTTCGCAACGGTTTCGATGGCTTTGAATATTCTATCCTGAACCGGCTTCATGAACTCTATCTGTTTCTGGAAATACTCTCCGCCTTCCCCGAATTTCTGTACTTTAAAATTCGATGCATTAGTCTCAAGGTCTTTTATTGTTTTCTCATACTGCTGTTTCAACTGTTCCGAGAGAATTAACTTCTTCTTTTCAAATTCATCCTTAGTATTTTTTAAACTGTCCTGTAAATCGTTCAACTGCTTTTGCCATTCTTGTACAAGATTATCAAGCTTAATTTTTGCATCTTTAGCTTCCTGCATGTTTTCAATTATCTTTTTTGAGTCAATATAACCGACTTTAGTCTGGGCATAAGATGTGCCTGCACTTACAAAAAACGTAAATATTACAAGAACTAAAGCAACATTGATTCGCATTAATTTCAATTTTATTAACATTAAATTTATAAAATTACTTTAATTTATCAAGTACCTTAAATGTTATATCATATTCTTTGTCACCGTATATCAGAGTACCATCTGCCTTATCAAATACGAAATTAATCTTCATATCTTTTGCTACATTTTCAATTGCCTTGGTAATTTTTTCCTTAATCGGCTTGAACATTTCGTTCTGCTTTTGCAAAAGTTCTTCCTGAACCTTTTGTTTATAAATCGTTAACGCCTCATCCTGGTCCTGCAAACTTTTTTGGAGTCCCTGCATTTCTTCGTTCAACTTTTTCAAATCAGATTCAGATTTTACTATCCCTGATTCAACTGATTTCTGTGCTTCTTCATATCTTGTCTTAAAAGTTTCGGCATTTGTCTTGAGGTCTTTTTCTTGAGCCTGAACAGTATCTATGTAGAGTTTTTTCAGGTTCTCAAGGTCCGCAAGAACTTTTTGTGATTCAGGAAGCTGTTTTAATATTACTTCACTATCGACATAACCGACTTTTATATTCTGCGCACTTACAACACCCGCAAAAGCTAAAAACACAACGAATAAGGCAACTAACTTTAAATGATTCTTTTTCAAAAAATTTCTCCTTGGTTAATTTAATTTATTAATAAAAATTTATAATTCTATTTAACTAAAATCCCCTACCGAACTGGAAGTGGAACAAAAGTTTTGGGTCTTCACCGTCAACTGATTTTCTGTCGAATCCGTAACCGAAATCAAACCCTATCAAACCTACGGCAGGCAGCATTAATCTTGTTCCAAAACCTACAGACCTTTTTAATTCAAACGGATCTACTTTTGCAAAATCAGACCAAACATTGCCGGCTTCAGCAAAAACTAATACAAATATAGGAAACGGATCAAGCGAAAGCGGATAACGAATCTCAACACCGTATTTAAGAGAAACTTTACCTCCGATTGAATTACCAACCGAATTGCGAGGTCCGACAGCTCTATCCTCGTATCCTCTTAATGGTATAGTGTTATAAGCAAGACCATTACCTCCCATATAGAACAATTCAGTTGGCGGAAGGTATCTGTCATCACTTAGAGGATTAACGTAATAAAAATTAAAAGTAGAATACAAAACCAGTTTAGTATTCCTTATTAGCGGAGTATATGTTTCTGCAGTGAATACATTTTTCAGGAATTCTGTATTACCGGGAAGAAATGGTCCGCCTGATAATTCTGTTGTATTGGAAAACTTTGTACCGGTCAATGGAAATGTCGGATCAAATACTGTAGATCTCGAAATAATTTGTCTTAAACTGAACTGATTTCTGCGGCCCGTCTGGTAATAACCACCTCCATCAAGAACGTTGGTTTCCTGATATTTCACTGCCCAGTCACCCCTGAAAAAGTCATCAGGCCATTTAAACCTTCTTCCAATATTTACTATTGCTCCAGTTTCCTGAACATCGTAAGTATATCTTGTTCTGGAATCAAATATATTAAAACCGAGCAGAGTCGGTGTGTTTAAAAACCACGGCTCGGACAGTCCAATAGAGAATGTTCTATAAGTTCCTGCTTCACCGAACTGCCAGGAGAAGTTAAGTGCCTGCCCTCCACCTCCGGAAAATGGTTCCATTATATCAAAGTTATTAAAAGTCAGACCTAATGCGCCTGTTATTCCGAAGGATCCGCTATAACCAATAGATGCGTTAAACTGGTCAGAAGACCTTTCTGCAACAATATACTTAATATTAACTGTTGAATCGTTTGCAAGACTAATATCTTGATTCAATTTTTCAGGATTAAAATAGTTTAGTGCATTAAGCTGCTGCATACTTCTCTTTACATTTCCCCTGTTGAAAAACTCACCTGGTATTGTATAAAGTTCACGCCGAAGAACTTTGTCTTTAGTTTTGTCATTACCTTCAAAACTTATCAGACCCAGTTTGTATTGATTATTTTCTGTTATCTTAATGTTTATATCAACTTTATCGAGACCGACAGAATTATCAGTTACATCAGCCTGAAAGCCGAGGTAACCGTTATCAAGATATAATGAACTTACATCGGTTTCTGTTTCGTTACCATAAAGATTTTGAGAAAACTTCTTCATATTGTACACATCGCCTTTATTCATATCCAGTCTTAAAAGAATAGCGTCATCTGTATAAATTTTATTTCCTTCGATAGTAATATTGTTTACTTTAAATCGTCTCCCTTCCCTGACTCTGATAATAAGATATACATCTTCTTTATCTGGTGAAAGTTTGAACTCTGAATCGACGACTTCAGCATCTTTATAGCCCAGTTCTTTGTAGTACTCTACAACTAATTTTTTGTCTTCTTCCAGCTTTGCTTTGTCAAAACCAGCACTTTCCCAGAATTTCCACCATACTTTCTCTGATGTGTTTTCCAAAGCTTTATATAAATCATCATCAGGAACATCTACGTTACCTTCAAACTCAATTTCCTTTACTGAAAGTTTATTCCCCTCATTTATTTTAATTCTTATTCTTGCTTCGTTGTTTGCTGATATTAGCTTATCAATCTTAATATCTGCCAATGCATAACCGTCCTCAGCATAATTCAAACCTAAATTGTATTCTACATCCTTTAATTTTTGTTCTGAAACAACTTCACCTGCATTTAAACCAATTTTTTCCTTAACTTCAGCTTCGGAAAAATGATCATTGCCGATTATTTCAATATTCTCTATTCGAGGTAGTTCTTCAACTTCAAAGACAAGATAAGCATCTTTTCCAAATTTCTTTTCAACATTCAAGGCTATATTCGAGAATAAACCCAATTTCCACAATCTTCTAATTGCTTCCCGAGTTTCGTCGGAAGGGATTGCGATCTCCATATTTTCTTTAAGACCTGAGTAGGCTATTATCGTTCTGGAATCGTAAACCTTATTTCCTCTTACCGAGATGTTTGCAATTTTGTATGTTGTTTCGAAACCCTGTGAATAAGATTTACTACTAAACGATGTAAATACTGCAGCAATAAATAAAAGATATAAATATTTGTTTATTTTTGTCATTTCTGATTTAAATTACTTTTTAAGTTGTTCACTTACCATTCCGAATCTTCTTTCTCTGGTTTGATATACTTCAATTGCTTTGTAAAGACTTTCTCTTCTGAATTGAGGCCAGAATATTTTATCAATATATATTTCCGTGTAAGCGAGCTGCCATAGAAGGAAATTGCTGATTCTGTACTCACCGCCGGTTCTGATCATCAGGTCAGGATCCGGTATATTCTTTGTAACTAAATAATTCGAAAAAAGACTTTCGTCAATATCATCCTTGTTTATTTTTCCGGATTTACAATCACTATAAAGATCTTTTATTGCATTCAGAATATCCCACCTACCGCTGTAACTAAGAGCGAGATTAAGAGTCATTTTTTTATTATACTTTGTTTTCTCCATAGCATCTTTAAGCTCATCGTGTACTTTTTCCGGCAGTTTATCAAGATTTCCTGTTGCAATTAGTTTTATGTTGTTTCTATGAAGTCTGTCTGCTTCATCTCTTAATCCTTTTATAAGAAGCTTCATTAGAATCGTAACTTCTGATTTGGGACGCTTCCAGTTTTCAGTTGAAAATGTGTATAATGTTAAGAATTTCACCCCAAGCTGTCCGCAAGCTTCGACTATATCCCTAACTGAGTTAACACCCTCCCTATGTCCGATTGCCCGAGTAAAACCAAGGCCCTTAGCCCATCTACCATTCCCATCCATAATTATTGCTATATGCTTAGGAATTTCACCGTTTTCCTTCAGACGATCCTGTATCGCTTTGTCCTTTTTATCTGATGATACCAATTATGTTTATAAATTAATTTTAACCTAATTTCATTGAACTACGGACTTCTTGCATCGTATTTTCTGCGATTAATCGAGCTTTGCTTTCTCCTTCTGTTAATACTTCAAGAACACTGTTTTTGTTCTGTTCCAGAACGGCTCTTTTTTCTCTTAGAGGAAGAAAATAATCCGATATTGCTTTTGAAACTTTCATCTTGCAGTCAAAACAACCCAAAGTTCCTGACTTACATCCAGCCCGAATTTCGGATATTTCCGATGGATTGAATTTCCGATGATAAGTATAAACAAGACAAATATCCGGATTGCCTTTATCGCCCTTTCTAAGCTTACTTGGATCTGTAAATGCCTTTTTCATTTTGGTTTTTATGGACTCTTCATCATCAGAAAGCAAGATTGTATTATCAAGAGACTTGCTCATTTTTGCTTTACCGTCTAATCCCGGAAGTCTAGCAAATTGAGTTACTTTCGGTTCAGGTATCGGAAATATTAACTTACCGTCAGGATTCTTATAATTCTCATTAAAATTGCTTGCAATCTGTCTTGTTATTTCAACATGCGGTACCTGGTCTTCACCAACGGGCACAACATCACCTTTATACAGCAATATATCTGCAGCCTGCAGAACTGGATAACCAAGATGACCGTAAGCAATTGTTTGCAAGTTTAAATCCTTTATCTGTTCTTTTAAAGTCGGATTCTTTTCTAATCTTGCTTTAGTAATCAGCATCGAGAATATCAGAAATAGTTCAGTATGCTGTTTCACTTGTGATTGCCTGAAAATTGGTGATTTATCCGGATCAATACCTGACGCAATCCAATCAATCGCCATCTCAATAGAGTCGTCAAAAACATCATCCGTATTTAGACTCGTTGTAAGCGTATGATAATCAGCAATTAAATGATAATTCTTATAATCATTCTGAAGTTCAACCCAGCTCTCAAGCGCACCAACATAATGTCCAATGTGCAGTTTGCCTGTAGGTCTCATACCAGATAATATTGTTTTCTTATTTTGCGTCATTAGTATCTTGTTCTACTTTGTATATTATTTCACCTTCTTTGGACATATAATATCTTTCTCTGGCTATTTTTTCAATCATGTCATTTGAGTTTGTCAGAGAGTCAATAACTTTTCTTAGTGAATCCTGTTTCTTTTTTTCCTCCGCAACTTGTTTTTCGATCCTATCTTTTTCTTTTTGAAACTTAATCCTTGTTAAGTATCCCTTATCAGAGAAGAATATGAAAAAAAGCATAAAAAGACCGATTGCAATAACAAAAGTAATTAACTTATTATATTTAATAAACCTTAAAACCCTGATGAAAATATTTTCATCATTCTTTCTAATCATATTTCTTTAAAGATGAATCGATTATCTTCTTAATCAGTTTATCAAAATCCATTTTTACTGCCTTAGCCGCCATTGGAACAAGAGAAAGTTCTGTCATTCCAGGAAGCGTATTTACTTCCAAACAATAAAGATCTTTTTCCTCTGTAAGCAAAAAGTCTACCCTTGCATAGACTTCACAATTTAATGCACTATATGCATTTAATGCAAGTTCTTTAGCTCTGTCTGCAACTTCTGCCGGTATCACAGCGGGGCAAACATAAGTTGACTTACCCTTAGAATATTTGTGCTCATAGTCATAAAATCCTTCATGAGGTACAATCTCTATAACGGGATAAGATTCACCATCTATAATTGAAACAGTTAACTCTCTTCCTTTAATGTACTTTTCCAGAAGCACTTTTTCAGAGTAATTAAAAGCTGTTTTAATTCCAAAGGAAAACTCTTCTTCATTATTAGCAATTGATAGTCCGACAGTACTTCCCTCATCATTAGGTTTAATAACTATCGGATTTCCGAATCGAATAATACTTTCATCATATATAACATTATTTTCTCTATAAAGAGCTAACCAGTCAGGAGTAAGGATGTTGTTCTTTTCAAAGACTAACTTTGATAAATCCTTATCCATCGCAACTGCTGAGGACTGTATACCAGAACCTGTATATTTGAGTCCTTTTAATTCAAGCAGGGTCTGTATCTTTCCATCCTCACCAAATTTTCCATGCAGACCTATAAAGACCAATTCTATATCATCAAATAAATCAGAATTTATGCAGTCAATTAATTTATGCGAACTTTCTTTTTGCAATAACCTTATCTTTTCAAGCGTCGGAAACTCTTTAGATACTTTATCCTTAAAAATTAATTCTTCATCAGCTTTCATGTCACCGTATATCGGATCTATAACAACAACATTATGTCCTAGATTTCTTAGTCCTTTTAGAATACCACGACCCGACGATAAAGAAACCTCACGTTCTGATGATAAACCGCCTGTTAATAGAGCTATTTTCATTTATTTTAAGTGTAACATTCAATATAATCAATATAAAATTGTGATAAAATAATGAAATTTTAATAATTTTTAAACTTTAAATGTCCGATATCTAATTTAAAAACCTCAATTATGTAGTTTTAAAATGATATATAATTAAATAAATTAAAGAAATCATGCACAAATTATATACTTTTAAATAATATCCTTAATTCTGAACTTTATGCAAAATTAAGCATCAATTATAGTCAGGTAAAATAATAATACATATATGACAAAACTATTAATACTTTTGTTTATTTTAGGATTACTTCCGTATAACTTATATTCCCAAAGTGAGAATTCAAAATTTGTTAATGTGTTTATTGGTACGGGTTCGGTAGATAACCAGAGCCTTTCCGGAAGTAATTTCCCGGGTGCTGTTTTTCCATTTGGATTAGTTCAGTTAAGTCCCGATACACGCGAAAATCCTGAAGATCCATGCAGCGGATATGATTTTAAAGATAACACAATTGTTGGATTCAGTCATACACATCTTAATGGCACAGGAGTGGCAGATCTTTTTGATTTCCTATTTATGCCCTATGAAGGAGAATTAAAGTGGGTACCGGGAAATGATTCAGTAAAAGGGTATAGTTCAACATTTGAACATGTTAATGAGACAGGTACTCCGGGATATTATAGTGTTATTCTCGACAATGGAATAAAAAGTGAGTTTACAGTAACGGCACACTGCGGAATGCATAAATATACTTTCCCTGAAAACAAACCATATAACCTTATAGTTGATTTATTTCATTCTCTCGATAAAAAGAGACCATACTGGTCATGTAAAATAATCTCTTCTCAGGTTCGAATAATAGACAACAAAACTATAGAGGGTTATAGAATTATAACAGGCTGGGCAAGGCTTCGGAAGGTTTATTTCAAAGCTGAATTTTCAAGACCATTTACCGAAAGTGTCATTAAAGCCGGCAAAAACATTTACGAAAATGCGAGTATTGGAAACGATTCTGATTTAAAGCTCAACCTTATTTTTAACGAAGGCAACACAGAACCGCTTCTTGTAAGAGTTGGAATGTCGTCTGTAAGTCTTGAAGGAGCTCGTAAGAATCTGAATGCTGAAATAAAAGATTTTAATTTTAATAAAATACAAAATGATGTTAAGACTGCATGGGATAGTGAGCTTGCGTGTATTGATATCGAAGGAACACAGAATCAAAAAACTATTTTCTATACAGGGCTCTATCATGCTTTTATTCAACCTAATAATATCGCAGATATAGATAGCAGCTATTTGAATCATAACTTTGATATTGTGAAGGCACCTGACGGAGTGCATTACAGTACGTTTTCCCTTTGGGATACTTATAGAGCGGCACATCCTTTGTACACAATCGTCCAAAGAAAGAGAAGTGCCGATTTCATTAATTCTATGTTTCGACAATACATTGATTATGGTTACCTTCCAATCTGGCAACTTTGGGGTGAGGAGACATATTGCATGATTGGAAATCATGCTATACCTGTAATTGTTGATGCATACTTCAAAGGAATTGAAGGAGTCGACTGGAATTTAGCTTATGATGCCATCAAAGCATCTTCAACTACTCCTCATAAAAATTCCCCGTTTAATATTCTCGATAAATTCGGATACTTCCCTGAAAATTTGCAAACACAATCTGTTTCAATTACACTTGAAATTGCATATAACGACTGGTGCCTCTCTCAAATGGCAAAAGCACTTGGCAGAATAGACGATTACGAATTCTTTTTGAAGCGTTCGCAAAGTTATTATAATCTTTTTGACAAAACTATAGGATTCTTTCGTGCTAAAGACGATAGAGGTAACTGGATAGAACCGTTTGATCCTCTTAAATACGGAGGCAATGGCGGCTATCCTTTCACCGAGGGTAACGGTTGGCAGTACTTGTGGTATGTTCCTCATGATGTGTATAAATTCATAGAACTTTTAGGTGGGGAAAGAAAATTCTCTCAAAAGCTTGATGAATTTTTTACACTTGAAGCGAAACCTGAGGATGTTAACGGTAATGCTTCAGGATTTATAGGACAATATGCACATGGCAATGAACCAAGTCAGCATATAATCTATATGTATAATTTTGTCAACGAGGCTTGGAAAGCACAGTACTACAGTGCAAAAGTTATGAACGAACAGTACACCGTTCTGCCATCAGGTTATTCAGGAAATGAAGATTGCGGACAAATGTCAGCTTGGTATATTTTGAGTGCTATGGGATTCTATCCACTTAATCCTGCGAACGGTATTTACTGTATCGGGTCTCCTCAGCTTGAAAAAGCAGTTATTAATCTAGGTGAAGGGAAAAAATTTACGGTAACGACTAAAAATTTTAGTAAAGAAAATATATATATTCAAAGTGCGAAACTTAACGGGAACAAATACTCAAAAAGCTATATTACGCACATGGATATTACAAATGGAGGTACTCTTGAATTTATTATGGGCAATCAACCTAATAAAAACTGGGGCAGAACAACGATTCCTGAATCAATTTTAGACTAATTTTTTATAAATAAAATTTCATACTATGGATGAATTCATTAAAGCTGCTATAGAGGAAGCAAAAAAGGGTCTTTCAGAAGGTGGTATCCCAATTGGGTCCGTATTAGTTAAAGGCGGAATAATAATAGGCAGAGGTCACAATCAACGCGTTCAGAAGGGAAGCCCTACTCTTCATGCTGAGATTGATTGTCTTGAAAATGCCGGAAGAGTCGGAAGCTACAAAGACACAGTTCTTTACTCAACATTAATGCCCTGTTACCTATGTTCTGGAGCGGTTGTGCAGTTTGGAATTAAAAAAGTAATCGTGGGTGAATCGAAAACATTTCCCGGAGGGCCTGAGTTTATGCGCTCACATGGTGTTGAGGTCACTGACCTTAAAAACGAGGAGTGCATTAAGCTTATGACAGAATTTATAGACGCAAACCCAAAACTCTGGAACGAAGATATTGGAGAACTCTGATATAATATATTCTAAAACAAAAATCCCCGGAGATTTAGCCGGGGATTTTTGTAAAATAATATTTTAGAATAAATTAATCTTCGACCATATATACTTTTGTCATTTTAACTTCAGTAACAGGTTTGTCTTGTGCACCAGTTTTTGTTTTTCCGATTTTGTCAACTACATCCATACCATCTACTACTTCACCAAAAATAGCATGTTTACCGTCAAGATGGGGTGTCGGTGCCAGTGTGATAAAGAACTGTGAAGTTCCTGTGTTTGGACCAGCATTAGCCATCGAGAAAATTCCTTTTTTGCTATGCTTCAAACCAGGTCCAAACTCATCCTGAATTGTTTTCCCTGAACCGCCGCGTCCAGTGCCTGAAGGGTCTCCGCCCTGAATCATGAAACCATCAATAACTCTGTGGAAGATTATCCCGTCGAAGAAACCTTTTTCTACAAGACTTCTGAAGTTATCAGTTGTTAAGGGTGCTTTATCACTGTACAATTTCATTTTAAAATCACCCATTGTTGTTTCGAATTTTACGTAATCCAATTTTTTTGTATCTCCTTTCTTTTCTGTGTCTGTTGATTCTGTTTTTAAACTATCCTTTTTGACTTCTGTTTGAGTTGTTTGGTTTTTCTGTGTATCGGTTTTCTTTACTTCTTCGGTTTTATTACAGCCAATAACAACTACGGAAACAAACATGATTCCGAATATTACAGCAAAAAGTTTTTTCATTTAATTTACTCCTGTATTTTATTGTTTAGAATTGTTTTAAAAATCTTATATCGTTTTCATAGAACATTCTGATATCAGGGACACCGTGCCTAATCATAAGAGTTCTTTCTATTCCCATACCAAACGCAAAACCTGTAAATTCTTCCGGGTCATATCCTACATGCTCGAATACATTTGGGTCAACCATACCACAGCCAAGAATTTCAAGCCATCCAGTGTATTTGCAAATCCTGCAGCCCTTACCTTTACACAAATAGCATTCAACGTCCATTTCAGCGGATGGTTCTGTGAACGGAAAGTAACTTGGTCTAAGCCGCGTTTTTAAATCTTTACCGAAAATTTCCTTCGCAAAGAAATCAAGAGTTGCTTTAAGTTCTCTAAATGTAACATTCTTATCAACATATAATCCTTCTACCTGATGAAACATAGATAGTGATCTTGCACTAATAGCTTCATTTCTATAACATTTCCCAGGGATAATTACTCTCACTGGAGGTTTTTGTGATTTCATAATATGAACCTGGGCGGGTGATGTATGTGTCCTTAATAAATACCTCTTGTCCTTTCCGTCACTTTTCAGGTAAAATGTGTCTTGCATATCTCTTGAAGGATGGTAGTCAGGAGTATTAAGAGCATCAAAATTATGGTATTCATCCTCGATTTCATAACCATCAGCCACTTTGAATCCGATACTCTTGAAAATATTATTAATATCTTCTAATGCTTGAGTAATGAGGTGTTTTGAGCCAAGATTAAACGTTCTACCGGGCAGAGTATAATCTTTAATACTTTCGGACTTTGAATCAATTTTTTGTATTAGCTCCTGTTTTGCATCAAAAAGTTTCTGTGCAATTACCTTCAATTCATTTAACGCCTTACCCATTGCACCTTTCTGTGCCTTGTCCACATTCTTGAAATCCTCAAAAAGATCGTTAAGTAAACCTTTTCGGCTTAAAAATTTTAATCTAAAGCTTTCGAGCGATTCTGAATCAATTATTTGCTTGCCGTATTCAGTAACCTCAGTTTTAATATTTTCGATTTTATCTATCATAATATTGGGTATTATTAAATTTAGCTGAATTATACTAAAATTTACATGATAAAAGAACAATTGTTAAAAATATCATTACTTTAATCAACGAACTTAATTTGTCAGGCTTTTATTTGTGATATAAAGTATTGCACTTTTATTTTTAATCCGATAGATTATTTTGTTTCAAAGATCACCCACTAAACCGTTACAGATTTAACATAATGAACATATTACCTGATGAAATATCTTTAAACATTTATGAAGAAATAAATTCTGTTGTTAAAGATAAATCATTGCCACTTGATAAAGTTATTGCATTAAAAAGAACATTTAAACGTATCTTTGCAGAACTAACGAATAATGAGGAAATATCTTTCTATAGTGTGCAAGCACGAATTGAATATGTTATATCAGTTCATGAACTTGAGCAACCCGTATCCGACAAAATCAGCAGATTAAAAAACTTCATTTTCAGGGTAATTAACAAGAAAATTGAATTCAGTAAAAGTGATTTACTGGCATTTGTCAGCGAACTTTCGTTATTGACATATGAGTTGTCTGATACTCCTATTCCAGACACTCTACAATTAATAGTTGATAAACACTCCCCTGTTATTAAGCCGAAAGAGATTGAATCATCTGATGAATATTTGAATTCAATTAAATGTGTTGTTTTAAATATATCTTCAGTCAATACAGAAGAAATTGGGAAGGAGCATTTTTCAGTTCTGTGCGAGAGCACAAACGAGGATTTTCGGTTTTCATTAAGGGTTTACAGTTTTCACTTTGATGACTTCAAGAAACTACACAAAAATCTAAGACGGTATCAGACACTGAGAATACTTAACATTAAATCATACATTAAAGAAAAACATTTATACACATCGATCAGCAAATCACAAATAATAATTGAACCTGATTTTCTGATTGAAGCATCTGAAATAGCAGAATGTTTTTCGGGGTTTTCTTCCAATCCGAATATATTCTTTGTAAGAAAACTAATTCCATCTATAATAGGCGAGGGAGCATTCAGGGGCACATTGGTAAACGGGCTAATGGACAAGCTCATTTTAAATGCAGATATTAATCCTGCGGATGCTTTATTGGAACTTATCAAGGAGAGTCCTTTGAAAGCATGTGCAATAGGAACAGAAGGAATAAATAATATAATCAGCGAAGTACTTAGTATTCATTATCCTAATCTTTTAAAAATATTTAAGGAACGTAAGCACAGTCAGATAAAAATCGAACCGTCATTTCTATCACCCATATACGGGATAAGCGGGAGGCTTGATGCCCTTATAATTCCTGAAAAGAATGCAGATCATAAGAATGTTTTTGAACTAAAGAGCGGTAAACCGCCAGCGAATAACAACATATGGCCAAACAACAAGATGCAGCTTGTTTGTTACAACCTTCTTATGAAATCAACTTTTGGGAATGACAGGAAAGGGATTACATCCGTTCTTTATTCTTCGGCAAAGCAATCTCCTTTTCGGGCTGTTGCAATAAGTCCCAATGATGAGAAAAGGGTTTTATCAATAAGAAACAGTATCATCTCCGATATTTTCAAGCTTCAGGAAAATACATTTGATATACTTTATAAATTTCTACATGCTGACATTGGTGTAACACCTGTATTCAGTAAGAATGATATCATAGAATTTTCTAATCTGTTAAAGGAAGCAAGCATCCTTGAATCAAAATACTATCGTTACAATCTGGCATTTGCTTTGAGAGAATTCATCTCTTCAAAAATTGGCAGCAATCGTTTCTCTGATTACAGCCGAAATGGTTTCTCATCTCTCTGGCTCGATACAATAGAGGAAAAAGAAAAGGATTATAGCATTATTAATAATCTTGAGCTGATTAAGTATAATGTTGTTGATGATACGATAGAATTCACGCTTCCAGGTTCAACCGAGCATAACTTCAGGGATGGTGACTTCATAATCATATACAAGAAAACGAACGATGAACCTAATCCATTGAGTACAGAATTATTCAGGGGTAAGATTAAAACCATAAGCAATCATTCTGTTGTAATAGAACTTCATAACAAACAACTTGATCAAAGCTACTATTCTCCGGGTAGTTTCTGGGTTATAGAACATGATATTGTTGAATCTAACGTGTGGGGAACGATACAGTCACTGTATGACTTTCTAAGAGCACCCACGGCAAGAAAAGAACTGCTGCTAGGAATAAGGGAACCGCAGTTTGAGAATATTCACTATATAAACGAAGAGAATTTAAGTGATGATCAGAATGATAATGTTAGAAAAGCTGTTAGTGCAAAAGATTACTTTCTGCTTCAAGGACCTCCGGGTTCAGGTAAAACATCTACAGCTCTGATATGCATTGTGAGAAACCTAGTTAAGTTATACAAGATACTTGATAAAAAGATAGTTGTACTTGCATACACAAATAGAGCTGTGGAAGAGATTTGCATTAAGCTAAATGATAACGGCATCAACTTCTTGAAGATTGGGGGTAAATCGGTTTCAGAAAGCTACGATTTAAATTCTTCATTCTCTGTTAGGAATCTTGATGAAATCAGGGAAATCATTTCGGAGAAGGATGTGTATGTTTCGACTGTATCTTCATTCTATGGGAAGATGTACGATTTAAAAGAAATTGCGGACCTTGATACAGTTATAGTTGATGAGGCTTCTCAGCTTACTGATTATACGATTGCAGGCATATTATGCAATTTCAAGAAATTCATAATGATAGGCGATCAGAACCAGCTGCCAGCAGTAATTACACAAAGTAAGGACTCATGTGTTGTGAAAGATATCGACTTGAACAATGCAGGAATAAGGGACTTCAGTCAATCGCTTTTCGAAAGACTGTATCTTAGATGTAAGGAAAAGAAATGGGGTAATGCTTATGGTATGCTGCAAACACACTACAGGCTTCATAAAGATATCTCGGCTTTAATTAACGGGCTATATTTCAATAAGCTTAGGACGGGAAGAGAAGAGCAGGTTTCAAAATTTCTGATATTTGATACAAAATCTGAGGATGAAATTGAAAAGCTTTTATCATCATCAAGATTAATATTCATTGATTGTGATTATGAGAAAGTATCGAAAATAAATCTTAGTGAGGCTGTTGCTGCGAACAAAATTTTAGAAACCATAAAGAGAGTTTACGGAAAAGAATTTAGTAAAAGGACGGTAGGAGTTGTAACACCCTGGCGGGCACAGATTGCTTTAATAAGAAAACAGATAAAAGATAAGATTATCAGAGAAGAAGTTAATATTGATACAGTAGAGCGTTTTCAAGGCTCGGAACGTGACATTATAATTATCTCGTTAGCTGTCCATAACTCATATCAGCTTAAAAACCTTGAATCGTTTAACGCTGAAGGAATAGACAGAAAACTACTTGTTTCGATATCCCGAGGAAGCAAACAATTGATAATACTCGGTAACAGCAAGGTTCTTGAAAAAGGGAGATATTACAAGGAAATCATAGAGCACATCAAAGAAAAGGGATTGTATATAAATCAAAAACAGCGAAAAAAGGCATTCGGAATCTAATTAAACTGATTTGGTGTAACAAATGTTTTTATTGGAATTGTTCGTTTTCTACTTATTTTTGTTTCTGAAATGATTATATTAAAAGTTATTATAAAAATCGGGATGTGGCGCAGTTGGTAGCGCACCTCGCTTGGGACGAGGGGGCCGCTGGTTCGAGTCCAGTCATCCCGACTATTCTCACACTGCAGCAATATTTAAGTTTATATCTTACCTTAAATTATTATTTCTTAAAGTTAAATTCGAATGCGAAAGAATCAGAGCATAAAGGTTTATTTTGTTCTGTATTAGAGAGAGCAAAAAAGACAATTGCTTTTCTGTACTTATCAATGATTTTTTTCTGATTTTTGAGAGAGAACGAAACCACAGACACAGTGGAATCTACAACTACATCAGGAACAACATTACTAAAAGAAAATGAGGTTTTATTTAATTTGCTAACCGGATTTGACAACGTTATTACCAAGCATGCATTAAATTTCTTACCTGAATATATAACAGAATCATCTGATAAGGAAAAGCTGACAACAGCATTTTGTGCAGTAAGAACTGCATCCAAGTTGAATAAACTGAATCCATCAGGTGTAACAATATTCTGTTTGGAAATCTGATAATCCTCAACAAGTTTAGTGTTTACACTTATAATTTTATTATAACCACTCTTTGCCGATTTCCGGGACTTATTCCAAATGATTTTTAGGTCGGGTATTTTGTTCACTGCGGAAGCGAAATTCAAAACTGCAGCAAACCGCTTACGATTATTGACACATTCAGGAGATTTACTTATTTCATTTGTACCGATATGAGATGCAATAATAACTTTCCCATCAACAATTCTAAAAACGAAATCTCCGACTTTACCGCTTGCTTTACCAAGTACTGTTTTAAAAAGTCTGCCCATATATCTTTTTAACTTAAAAATAAGCAAGTTTTTACATTTTGTCAACACAATTATGCGTACTTTATGCGCACTTTGTGCGCACTTTGTCCGCACTTTCAATTATTTTATTTGTTTGTTCTGATTTCAATCCGAGTTTTTGAACTGTTAAAATTGAGAGGAATCTCTATTTTAGAAGGATGAAATTTAATAAAGATACTGATATAAAGGCAGAGGTTTTTGAGTTTTTTAAAGAAGACGGAATATTAAGAAATCATTTTCCTGAGTACGAATACAGAGACTCGCAATTGAAGATGGCACTTAGCATTGCCGATACACTTGAAAACAAAAGACACATTTTCGTGGAAGCGCCGACGGGAATAGGTAAGAGTCTTGCGTATTTAGTGCCTGCAATTTACTATGCAAAGAAGTACGGAAAGAAAGCTCTTATTTCAACGAATACAATAAACTTACAGGAACAGCTTGTCAGTAAAGATATTCCACTGCTAAAGAAAATATTTAAGTTTGAATTTGAAGCGACAATATTAAAGGGTAAATCGAATTATTTGTGCCCGAACAGACTTCAGAAAGCGTATGAAAGTTCTAATGCATTATTTGAGAGTAACCAGATACAATCTCTCGAAAGGATTCACAGATGGGCGCAAAGCACAAAGGACGGTACTTTATCGGATATTAATTTTGATGTTGATACTGAAGTATGGCAGAGTGTTTGTGCCGAAGTACATATTTGCAATAATAAAACATGCGGGGATATTGAACATACTGAATGTTTTTATCAGAAAGCGAAACATCGAGTTCTTAAATCAGATGTAGTAATACTTAATCATTATTTATACTTCACACTTTTTGGTATAGCTCCTCAGGAACAGGCAAACGGATATTTGTATGTAAATGACTTTGTAATTTTTGATGAAGGACATACGATGGAGGAGACAGCTTCAGAGATGCTTGTACCAAGGGTTTCCAGAGACATGGTAAAATATCATCTTTTAAGACTTTACAATGACAAGAAGAGAAAGGGATTTCTTACGAAATTTCCTGCTTTACACATGCTACCAATAGTACAAAACCTTTTAGATATAAACCAAACATTCTTCTATGAGTTACGGAGGAAAGTTTTCCGAAGGGAATTTGATAAGTTTGACAAACTTGCGAAAAGAGTATGGGAAGAAGGAATAATTAAGAATCATCTGGAAAACGAGGTGAACAAACTTATAAAGAATTTAAAGGACTTAAAGAAATTTTCCAAAGATGACTTAGTAGTGAATGAAATATCAGATTACATAATTAAATTTGCGGGGATTAATCAGATAATAAACGACTTTATTTTATTAAGGAACAAGGATTATGTTTACTGGGTTGAACTCTCCTCTCACAAGTTGGAATCAAACATAACTCTTTGTGCTTCTCCATTGAATATATCAGAATACTTAAGAAAATATTTGTTTAAAGAAAATAATTCTGCGGTAATAACAAGTGCAACATTAACAATTGATAACAGTTTTAATTACTATAAAAATCGTTTAGGTGCAGAAGCGGCTGACGACATAAAACTTCCGACACAGTTTGATTTTTACAGGCAAGTAAAAATAATCATACCAAATGACAAGAATTTAATTCCTCAAAGAGATTCGAATCCACAATATATTGAAGCATTAACGAAATGGATAGAAAGAATTACTGATATAACGAAAGGTAAGGCGCTTGTACTGTTCACAAACAGTGTACTTATGAAGACAATAGGGGGTAATCTGAGAAGTGTTTTTGACGAAAAGGGAATTGAGTTATTAATACAAGGTGAGGGACTCTCGAGGAGTATTTTGATTGAAAAGTTCAGGAGCAATGTAGATTCAGTACTATTCGGGCTTGACAGTTTCTGGCTTGGTGTTGATGTACCCGGAGAGTCGCTAAGCAATTTAATAATCACGAAACTACCTTTCACTGTTCCTGATCATCCTTTAATACAGGCAAGGATGGAATACATAGATGCAAAAGGCGGAAACAGTTTTATGGAGTACTCATTACCTGAGGCGATACTTAAGTTTAAACAAGGTGCCGGTAGGCTGATACGCAACAAGACAGATGAGGGAATAATAGCGATACTTGATAACAGAATACTTTCAAAACCTTACGGCAAATATTTTTATAATGCGCTCGAGGAATGTCCTGTTGAGATTATCACTTAACAAATCGATACATAATCAGCAAACTGCATTTAAACTATATTTCGATTTAAGTATCTTTTAAGATGAATGAAAATAATAATAGTAAAAACACATCAAACAAAACTTCAGAAGAGGAAGACAAGGAGCTTCATAAAGTAAATGTTCCAGAGGAACCTATACTTACATCACTTGATGATGAGCCTTTAACGAATGAAGAAGCCGTTGATGTAGTAACTCCGCTTGAGAACCCGGACCCAAACTTTCCATATTATCACAATGTAGATAAAAGAATTTTCAATAATGCACGAGCTTTGGCAGTAAAGATTATAGTAAGATGCGAAAGGTCGGATGCATATCTTGACAAGCTTATTGACTTTGAGATAAGACACAGCGATTTGAATGATCTTGATAAAGCCCTGCTGAATGAGCTTACGCACGGGGTAATCCGCTGGCTAAGAAGACTTGACTGGTTCCTGAACGGTTTTTACAGAGGTCAATATGAGAAATGTCTTTCGGATGTAAAGAATGCAATGAGAGTTGCATTATACCAGATACTTTTTTTAAACAAGATACCTTATTCTGCGGCAGTAAATGAAGCGGTGGAATTCATAAAGAAAATCCGCGGAGACAAACATGCCGGTGTTGTAAACGGACTGCTAAGGACTATTATACGAACACTAGATAATCTTGTTTGGCCAACGAGAGAAATAGATGAAGTTAACTACCTTGGAATAATTCAGTCGCACCCTAACTGGATGGTGAGAAGATGGGTAAAGCGATTCGGTTTTGATGAGGCAGAGAAACTTTGCGAAGCAAATAACCAGAGACCATCATTAACATTAAGAGTTAACAAGAATAAAATAACGACGGAAGAGTTTGAGAATTATCTTGAAAGTAAAAATATTCCAAGCAAAAGAGGCAAGTATCTCGATTATTTTTTGAAGGTAAAGATGATGTCGAAAATATACAACGATGAATACTTTCAAAAAGGATACTTCAACGTACAGGATGAAAGTGCAGGATTGATGTCAGTGCTGCTAAGTCCTAAAGAGGACGATTTGATACTCGATGTATGTGCAGCACCAGGGGGCAAAAGCTCGCACATATCAGAATTAATGAATGGACGGGGACGGATATTATCGATAGATAAATACCTGACTAAAGTCGATATAATGAAGAAGAATTTTGAAAGGCTGGAAATGAAAAACGTTTTAGCATTTCATGAAGATATAATGCAGCCAAAGACGGAGTTGCTACGGGAGAAGATTATAGGTAATGTAGATAAAGTATTAGTTGATGCACCATGTACGGGCTTTGGTGTTATATCAAAAAAACCAGACATCAAATGGAAACGGGAAAACAAAGATATTTTAAAACTGCAGGAAATACAACTGGAAATTCTTGATAAAGCCTCAGAATATGTAAAGGGCGGTGGTGTGTTAGTTTACAGCACTTGTACTACGGAGCCAGAGGAAAATGAGATTGTGATAGATAAATTTTTAGAGAAACACACGGACTTTGAAGTTGATAATGCATTAAATTATGTGAACGAAGAAGTAGTTAATGAGAAGGGTTACATTGAAGTATTTCCTCACAGAAATTTGATTGATGGTGCATTTGGAGTAAGACTGAAGAGAAAATAAATTACTACAATAAAAAAAGCCCTTGCACTGCAAGGGCTTTTTAAGAACTAATAAAAGTCTAATACTAATTTGAAATCCTAGTGTATTCTATTCTTCTATTCTTCTGCATATTTTCAGGAGATGTATTTGGAACTAACGGTTTATTAAAACTATAACCAACAGTAGTTAATCTAGTTTGCTCAATCCCATTATTTGTTAACCATAGTTTAACAGATTTTGCTCTGTTTTCAGAAAGTGTCTGATTGAATTTAGCTGTACCTCTTGAATCGCAATGACCACCTATTTCATACCTTTCTGTCGGATGGGATTTCAAGTATACAAGGGCATTATTAAGAACAGGCAGACTTTTCGGCAATATTTCCGCGCTACTGGTTTTAAATTGAATGCCTTCAAGAACACCTTTTTCTTCCATAACAAATTTCTTACAATCTTTCCATTTATTGTATTCATCTTGAGCAGCGATTAATTGCTTATCAAGATCAGCTGACTTGAGTCTTAATTTTTCGATATCACTATTTAACAGAGATAGAGAGCCAATTAAGGCAGCTTTTTGTTTATTGAGTGCATCCATTTCTTGCTGGATAGCCGGATCGTATTCGTCGCAACATTCACCATCCTGAGCGAGAGAAACCGATGAGAAAACTCCTCCCAAAAACAACATTGCTAAAAACAGTTGAAATAAACGTTTCATAGTATTATAATTTAAGTTTTATTTTATTATAACTAAATATAAATTTTTCCATTTAAACTTTCAACTGCTAAATAATTTATTTTTCTTCGTAAAAATCACCAAGTTTAAATCTGGCATTAACCATGGCTGTGACGACACCAAGAGTACCATCAACACCTCTTGAAATTCTAATAGAAGGACCAATTGCAAAGCTACTGTTTGCGAATGATTCAGCAATATTAGCAACATAGGCTTCAAATAAGAACTGCCAGTTCCGGGAAGGACTGTTAAAAGTATAATCCATTCTCACATCAAAAACTGAACCAGCAAACCTAAGTTCGCGTCCGAGATAACCTGCATGAAATTCTCCAAGATACTGACCGAAATATATTTTTGCCCGAGAAGAACCAAAAGTCCTGAGAGGATACCTAAATTCCCAGTTGAAATAGCTTTGTTTATTGATAACAAGATTCGGCATATACCTGCCTTGCTGTAAAGTATCATAATTGTTCTTTATTAAATTGGGCGGGTCATAGCCACCGCTATCAAGAACAGCAAAATATCCTACTTCTAAGAAATTACCAAAAGGAATAACATAACTCGCCTGAATACCGATAAGTGGGGCAAAAATGTTGTTATAATTTCCATAAGTGCTTTGTTTAGAATTATCGGATGCGCCAGCACTTCTTTTAAGAACGAGTTCTTTTACGATAGACGTAATTCCTATTTTAGCACCTATAAAATGAAAATTTGCGCCAACCATATCGGTTTCAAGAGGACCTGAATATGGAGTACCGAGCAGAAATGATAAACCAAAACTTTTCTTTAAAGGAATACCAAGCGGTTCACCGCCAAATGCATTTAAAAACGGATTAATGTACGCGGTAGTACTAAGTATTTCCCTCTCTTTTTTAGGAGGACTGATAACGTCTTTAAATTTAATATTTTTAATTACTTCCGTGAAGACAGAAATATAATTGTATTTCTTTTGCTGCAGATTAATTTTATTTGTTGCAGACCAGTTTAAGAGTTTTTGCTGAACGGGTTTTGTAATCTGGAGCCAGGACATCTGAATTTTAGTTGCATCAGTTTCTTCACCAATAACGACATAGTGATTATTGGGGTCCGGGTCAGAGACATTAACAATGATTGTATAGGAAGATAATTTAGGTTCAACAGCCATTTCGTCCTGTATCTGTACGAAAACGCTGTCGTCGTCAGCATTTGCATTAATCTTAAAATACTTGAATGTTCTTGGGTCGCTCTCATTAATTTCCTGAGAAAAAGCGGAATTGCTGCAACTCATGAGCAATACTAACACTAACGAAATAAATACGGAAAAAGAAGTTTTCGAAATCTTCATTTTATTAAAATATAAATTATTAAAAAATTGAATTACCATTCACCAAAAGTATATTGACCTTGTCTTTGAATTGAATGACCAGAAATTCTATCTTTAACAGACACGTTAAACGATGCTCTAAAAGGTGCACCACCATTCTCGGTCATTCTTTCAAATTGTTCTTTAGAGGAAGCATATTTCAGCTTCACATCAAAGACACCGCCGCCTTTATCTTCGACGACAACCGGACCAGTTATTTTAACATCAAGCTGTCCGAGGAAATCATCTTTAATCCTGATTCTAAAACCAATAACGCTCTGAAGCTCTCTAAGGGAAGCATCTGAATTTCCAGGTTTAAGCTGTTCGAATGTGATTTCGGGTTTAGCATTATCTCTAGTTGAAACTGTTTTGGATTGTCCTCCCTGCTTGTAAGTGACAGACTTATGCCCTCCCATTATGAAAGACCTGGAACCTCCTGCCGGAATGGAAGCAATAAGGCTGCCATCATCGCCATATATTTCCAAAGGAACATTCCCTCTGTTTGTAATAGTATTCTGAGTATATTGTATTAATGGAGCAGCAACGAGAGGAGTAACATCCGTCTTTTCCATTTCAACCTGCTGCTGTTGTTCGAGCTGCTGCTGCAGTTCAGGCTGATTCTTCAATTTCTCAAATTCTTCCTGAGAAACAACAAGCTGGCCAGTTTGAAGTGTAATCATATTGGGAGAAATCTGTGGAGGGACAAAAACCTTTAAATCAGCAATATTCCTCAATGAATCAAGTTCAATCTTTGGCACAAGTCCCAGTGCGAGCATGGAATCAATATATTTCTTAAGAGAATCTGCATATGATTTTTTTACAGCATCTTCTTCAGTTAACACTTTTTCCAGATTTAAATCAGCTCCCTTCATAGTAATAACTACGATGACAAAAATATACAGAACCTGATAAATTATGAATTTTACATCTCTATTATTCTTACTCATTTGTTAGAGTTTAAAATTTGAAACATTTAATTAACGCTTACCAGCAAGATAAACCAAATTCTCAATACTTTTCATTGCATTTGAATCCTTTAGTGAATTCGCGGTTTCATTTAACAACGACGCAGTTTTCTGCAATTCAACAAGCGATGCAGAATCGGGTAATTTCACGCTACTGATAGCAGCAGAAAATCCTTTCATTACTTCAAAATTTGCTTTCATGGTTTCGGTATATTCAGCAGTTTTTTTGACAACATCAGCGGTTTTATTAATACCTTCGATTACTTCTTTCATCTGATTCAGAATCTGTGAATCGAATAATTTAATCTGTCCAAAGTCTGCAACGGTTTTTCGGAAAACGTCTAAATTCTTTGTGTGTTCATCGTTTAACTGTTTAGTTAACTTAATATAATCATAAATCTTTTGTGCTTCTTCGACAGTGAATTTTGATAAACTTCCCGAACCAGTTAAGCTTATCATTAATTGTTCGTTGCTTAATTTTATAGTATCAACCAGTTTATTCTGTACTTGATACTGAGTGTAATAATTATATTCCTTTTCAACATTGCTGACTTCTTCCGTCATTGTCTGATACTGCAATGCCTGTGTTTCGAATACTGTACCGAATAATTTTCCGATAGCCAGAATTACGATTGATTTAATTTCAAATGGAACAGAGAATCCGAGAAATACATCTTTACCAAGCTGAGTTGATAAGAGAAGTATAGCAGCACCAAGTAAGGGCATTGCAGTTGCAATTGAATCCACAAGTCCGCTATAATTATCAACAGTTCTTGTTATAATTTCTTCGGAAGGACCTTTAAGAGTAATTTGTTTCTTCAAGCTGGCATTACTCATCCAGGCGAAGACCATAAAGAGTCCGAAAGCAGCAAACGGCAACCACCAAAACTGTACCGGTTGAACTTCTATCATTTCGAGTTTAAAAACACTACTGAACATTTTTTGTGCTACATCACCAAGAATAGGTACATGAGCAACATCAATATACAAAGATAGAATAAGAACGATGATTGAGGGAATGAGTGCTTTTAAAACATCCTTAGTACCAGCCTTGCTGATTTCATTAAGATTTTTTTCTACAATATGCTTTCTAATCTCAACGATTTCAGAAAAACCTTCTTTAAGACTTTTTATTTTTTCTTCGATAGCAGAAGATTTATCTAAAATGGAGTTGCCATTTAACTTGCTATCATTCTGATTTATGCTATTTGCCATAATCGACCACTTTTAGTATAATTATTTAAATAAAATACTATTTAATATAGATAACATTTATGTTTTAAGCAATTAATAAATGTTTGTGATTTCAATAGATATTACGGTATATTGAGTTAATAATTGCAATTAAAGAGTAATTTTGTATTTAAAATTGTTGAAAGGAGAACAAATATTTAATAATTTATCAATTTTGTCTATTCATTCGTAGAAAGTTAATGTTAATTAGCAAATCAGAATACATTTAAGAATGATGAGTTAACAAATCATTTTGTGATAACATCCTTATCTATAAATTTTTCATAAGCATTAATAATCTCTTTAACGAGTCTGTGCCTCACAACATCAGACTTATCAAAATAGACAAAATCTACTCCATCGATACCTTTCAGAATTTTTTCTACCTGTATTAAGCCGGACTGATCTCTTCTTGGCAGGTCTATTTGAGTTATATCACCAGTGATGATAGCTTTAGAATTCGGTCCCAGTCTTGTAAGGAACATTTTCATTTGCATAGTTGTGGCATTTTGGGCTTCATCAAGAATAACGAATGCATCATTGAGAGTTCTGCCCCGCATGTATGCAAGAGGAACTATTTCAATAATATTCTTTTCAAGAAACATACTAAGTTTTTCGTAAGGGAGCATAGATTCAAGAGCATCAAGCAAGGGTTTTAAATAGGGATCAATCTTTTCTGATAAATCACCAGGTAAGAATCCCAGGCTTTCCCCTGCCTCAACAGCTGGTCTTGCAAGAACGACTTTGCTGACCTGTTTATTATTGAGAGCAACGATTGCAAATGCAACAGCAAGATAGGTTTTACCAGTGCCCGCGGGTCCGATAGCGAATACAATTTCATTGTGCAAAACAGAATTCAAATAATTTATCTGAGATGCGTTTTTAGGTTTAACTGAATCATTTTTATTTACAAGTATGACATCTTTAAAAGTCGTACTGTTTTTCGAAACACCATTAATGTTTTTATTATCGGATAGCAGTTGGCAAATCAAATCTATATCCTCATTCGAAATAGTGTTTTGTCTTTTAGTAAGAATTAAAAGTTCATCTACGATTTTAATCACCAAATCGAAACTTACCTCGTCATTTGATTTGATGAATAGATTTTCACCTCTAAGTACAAAATTTGTATCAGGGAAAATCGTTTTGAGATATTTGAGATTAGAGTCATTAACTCCGCAAAAAGCAAATATATTTAAACCGTTAAGAGAAAAATTCTTTTCCGTAGTTTTTAAAATATGAATTAATAAAATTAAGTTAAAAAAGCCTTTACGCTTTCGCGTAAAGGCTTTTAATTATTTAAAAGATCTAAGTTATTTCTTCTTAGGTTCTTCTTTTTTTACTTCTTTCTTAGGTTCTTCTTTCTTTACTTCTTTCTTTACTTCTTTCTTAACATCTTTCTTTTCGTCTTTCTTTGTTTCTGTTGTTGTAGTAGTTGTAGTTGTTACTCTTTTCTTTCTTGTGTATCTGTATTTCTTTGCTCTATCTTCAGCTTTTTTCTGTAAATCAGCAGTTAAAGCAGGAACTGTAAGAACCTGACCCGGATAAATCCAATGAGGATTCTTGATTGTTTTAGGAACTCTCGGAGGTGCAGAGATTACGCCTTTTTCGTTAGCTTCCCAAAGAACAGGCCACATTTTTACGTTGTTGTAGATTTCTTTCTTGCCAGCAATCTTATAGAGGCAATCGCCCTTTACAACTGTGTAACCAGCTTTTTTCTCAGGACCCCATGCATCTAATCCGGCTTTCATTTTCTTGTATCTGTCATAGAATTCAGGTAAGCATTTAATTTTTGATGCTTCGATTTCT
>JBAYUG010000032.1:0-33553 GCA_041675325.1 Kapaibacterium sp. (SeqCode) | reverse complement strand
AATGCCGTTAGGCATTCCATATCGGTAGCTATTACATTACACACAGAAAGAATGCCGTCAGGTATTCCATGTTTATAGTAACAGCATCAAATAGATATTCTATCTAAAAATTATATTAATTGTGTCGTTACCCGTTCTTGACCTGATGTATCTTTCCAGCTTTGCCTTGTCAGCACTGCTAAGCATCTCTGCCTTTTTCTTTGATGAAGTAACTGTCAGCGAAGGTATTGTATCCTGTGCATATTCCATATTCGTTATTGAAGGATAGAACATGCTTATATCAAGTATCAATTTATCTCTCTGAAGTGAGTCTGCTATGTTTAATGCGCTGCTTGCTTCAAGCTTCTTAATCTTCTCTTCAAGCACACTTCTATTTTTAAGCAATACTTCCAGTTTGTCTCCAATGTCAGTATCAATTCTGTTTTCAATCGATTCAATCTTGCTAGCCTGGTCAAGATGTTGAAGCCGCAATCTCATAGAGCCGAAATCTGTTTTGAGAAGCTGCTGAAGCGTATCTTCCTCCCCGGCTCTGTGTAAACATCCCCCGTGTAGAATATTCTTAATATTTTTGTAGTATCCGATTTAATAAGTTTCCAGTTTAAAACACTTCGGTTTCTGTCATCAAAATTCTGTGTAATTATTGTTTTTAATTTCTTCTGTTCATTAGCATCTCTTATTATACCTAAGAATATTATTGCGCTGGGTACAGAAACTACAAGAACAAACAATGATATCACACGCTGTATTCGTGATTTTAATGCCTTGTCAACATACTTCTTAGTAGGAAATTTCAGGTATCTTACAATCAGTATCGCTGAAAGAGCTATAAACACTGCATTAATAAAGAAAAGATAAAATGCACCTCCGAAGAAATACGGATTGCCGTTTGCAATACCAAAACCCGCAGTACAGATAGGCGGCATAAGTGCCGTTGCTATCGCAACACCCGGTATTGATGTTGCAATCCCTCTTCTTGTTCCTGCAACAATACCGGCAATTCCCCCGAAGAGTGCAACGCCTATATCAAGCATTGTGGGTGTTGTCCTTGCTACCAATTCATGTGTCGCCGAACCAAGAGGTGAAAGAAGAAAATATAATGTACTGATAAAAAGACTTAAGAATACAGCAAATACAAATTCCTTCATTGATGATATAAGTAATTCCTTATCATAGATTCCGATGCTTAACCCGATTCCGAGTATAGGCGACATGAGCGGAGAGATAAGCATCGCGCCAATAATCACAGCAGGTGAATTCGTATCAAGTCCTATTGATGCAAGTATGGCAGAACTTACTAGATACCACAAATTCGGACCCCTCATGTGAATGCTCTCTTTTAATGTGACTACCGCATA
Source organism: Kapaibacterium sp. (SeqCode) (assembly GCA_041675325.1). Classification (GTDB taxonomy): domain Bacteria; phylum Bacteroidota; class Ignavibacteria; order Tepidaquicellales; family Tepidaquicellaceae; genus CAIKZJ01. The sequence goes on along the minus strand of JBAYUG010000032.1, from coordinate 32,198 downwards.
TTCCTTGTCGCTGTTTGTTCTTATGTTTACAGCACTTATAAGCCATCTGAAAGTAAATTTATTCATCGCACATAAAATATAGATTTTTTGACAAACAATAAACCAATTAAAAAATATAACTGGGGTGTATACTTCTAAGAAACTTGATTATATATAATTATTAATACAATTATTGTTACTTTCTTCATGAAGAAATTAAATCTCCCGTTCTTGTCTACAATATTTTCTTCTAAGTGTTCTTAGTCTCCTAAGTGTTCTGATATTTTCTTTTTTTCTTAGTTACCTTAGTGTGCGTTCTTTGTCAAAAACCCGCCATCAAGTTGGGAGGACATCCGCCGTGGAGTTCGTCTCAAAACACACCCCCCGCTGTCATCCCCGCGTGTTTTTGGCGGGGATCTAACCACGTTTTCAATGTTTTTTATTTGCTTTTGTTACAAAATCTAAGTTTTGAGACAAACTCCGTAGAGGACCTTAAGTGGTGAATATATCTTGTGCGTTTTTTGCATCCCGATTTATCAGGACTTTAATCACGTACCGTGAGTTTCTTCCTTCATTAATTCCATACCTGGTATTTGTGCTATCAAATAAATACCTTGCATAATTTCTCTATCATTTCTATATTTAACGAAATGATAAATAACAATGCTTGATAAACAGGAAAAAATATTTAAGGCACTCTCTGATAGCAGCAGAATAAGAATTGTCAAAATTCTTCAGAGAAAACCTCTCTGTGTCTGCGAAATACGTGAGATTCTTAACCTCGCAACATCTACTGTCTCTAAACACCTTAGCATTCTGCGTGAAGCAGGACTTATAGTGGACTGGAAGGACGGGAAATGGATAAACTATAAAATAAATCCAGAACCCGACCCTCTTGCTTCAAATGCACTGCTTTACATTCAAATGCAAATTGAAGATGACGAGACGATTAAAAGCGACAGGAAAAAAATAACGGGTGTTGACAGAAATATTTTGTGCTGTAACTAATTCATATTCATTTCGTTAAATAAGGAAATGATTATTTATTAAACCTAAAAAATTATAATATGGAAAACCCAAAAGAAATTAAAGAAGTTGTTCGTGAGAAATATGCTGAAATAGCAAACCAGTCCAAGACTGTTAACGAAGCATCATGCTGCGGAGTCGGAAGCTGCACAGGTGTAGATTATACAATCTTTTCAGAAGATTATTCTAAGCTCAAAGGTTACAATCCCGATGCCGACCTCGGACTCGGATGCGGACTTCCAACTGAATTTGCTCTAATAAAAGGAGGCGATGTCGTAATCGACCTCGGCTCAGGTGCCGGCAATGATGCCTTTGTCGCTCGAGCAATCTCAGGTGATAAAGGAAAAGTTATTGGAATAGACTTCACCGAAGAAATGATTAATAAAGCTCGTGAGAATGCAGAGAAACTCGGTTTCAACAATGTTGAGTTCAGGTTCGGCGATATAGAAAATATGCCCTTAACTGCAAACAAAGCAGACGTAATAATAAGCAACTGTGTTTTAAATCTTGTTCCCGATAAAGAGAAAGCATTTAAAGAAATATTCAGAGTTCTTAAGCCGGGCGGACACTTTTCGGTTTCAGACGTAGTTGCATCAGGCGAGCTTCCTGCATCAATAAAAGCAGGTGCCGAACTTTATGCCGGATGTGTATCAGGAGCAATAAAGAAAGAAGAGTATCTTGTAATTATTGAAGAAACAGGGTTTGAGAATATCAAAGTTCAAAAGGAAAGAATTATTGCTATACCTGATGATATATATTTAAAGTTTATATCTGAAGAAGAATTGAAAAAGTTTAAAGAATCGGGAGTGAATCTTATCAGCATAAATGTATATGCAGATAAACCAATGACTTGCTGTGAACCTGGCAGCGGTTGCTGCTAAGGTAACACAAGTTGATTATTTCGACTTGGAGTTTGTCTCAAAACCTTTATTCGCCATTCTGTCATTCCAGCGAAAGCTGGAATCCAGAATGTTTTTCATGGTTTTGCTTTTGTTATTCTATGGTTCATATACATTTGAGACAAACTCCTTGTCATGACATCTTGCTTGCGGATTGAAGATTGTAAAATCCCGTAGGGATTGTATATCGGTAGAATGATGATCCCGGCTTGTTGAAAACCCGCCGTCTGTCGAAGACCCGCCTATCTTTTTGGCGGGGGAGGGTCTTGGCATCTTGTTTGCGGGATTACGATTGTGATATCCGAAGGTAACGCAAGTCAATGATCCCGGCTTGTCGGGGCATCTTGCTTGCAGACTAACGATTGTGATATCCCGTAGGGATTATATGTCGGTAGGTAATGAGTGTTTATAAAATTTATACCCCTTTAGGGGTTTAATGTTAAAACAAAATATGAACAAAATCAAAATACTATTCGTCTGTATTCACAACAGTGCAAGAAGCCAGATGGCTGAAGCCTTTGTGAACACATATCACGGCGGGAAATTCTATGCCGAAAGTGCCGGTCTCGAACCCGGAATACTTAATCCGCATGTAGTTAAGTCTATGGCGGACATTGGGTTTGATATTTCTAAAAATCCGACAAAGGATGTCTTCACCTTCTTTAAAGAAGGAAGATTGTATGACTACGTTATAACCGTCTGCGATGAGGCTTCTGGTCAAAGATGTCCTATATTTCCGGGAGCACTGAAGAAAATTAACTGGTCATTCGAAGACCCGTCTGCTCTTACAGGATCAGAGGAAGACAAACTGATAAAGATTGCATCTATAAGAGACAGTATTAAAACAAAAGTTGATGAATTCTTAAAAACTTTATAAATACTAATTATATGTTAGAAATAAAAGTACTTGGTACTGGCTGTGCAAGGTGTAAAGAACTCGAAAGAATGTGTTTCGATACAGCCGCAGAAAACAATATTACCGCAGATATTCAAAAAGTTACCGAATTAAAAGATATAATGTCTTACGGTATTATGCAGACTCCGGGACTCGTTATAAACGGTGTGGTGAAGTTAAGCGGAAAACTGCCGACGAGGTCCACACTTCTTCAATGGATGAAAGAGGATAGAGCCGTAACGCGTAACGCGTAAACTGTGAACTGTAAGAGCAGTAACGGGAAGAACCGCGAAGGAGTAACGCGTGACTTAAGAACCGTGACACGTAACGCGTGAACTGTAAGAGCAGTAACGGGAAGAACAGTGAACGAGTAACGCGTGAACTGTAAGAGCAGTAAAGAGAAGAGCCGTGACGAGTGACGTGTAAGTCGTTAATCGTGAAGAAAGATTGTTTTATTACAAAAATGTTTTGGATAAAAATACGAAGAACTTAAAAAACAATATCTGGTTTGTAGCAATATTAATTGCCTTATGGTTTTTAATTTACTTTAATCTCGAAAGGCTTTTCTCCTCGGTAAACGACCTTACAGGGTTATCTTCCATCAAAGAAGGATACGCAAGAAGTATAGAGTTCTTTATTTATGAAGTTCCAAAAGTGTTAATGCTTCTTACATTAATAGTCTTCGTAATGGGCATTATACGGACATACTTCTCTCCCGAAAAAACAAGAGCATTGCTTGAAAAGAAATCATTATTTCTCGGAAACGTGCTTGCATCGGTACTCGGAATATTCACACCCTTTTGTTCTTGTTCTGCCGTGCCTCTATTTATTGGCTTTGTTGAAGCAGGCGTTCCTCTTGGCGTTACGCTTTCATTCCTCATTGCAGCTCCGATGATTAATGAAATAGCGGTAGTACTTCTTTTCGGATTATTCGGCTGGCAGACTGCTGCCATATACGTATCAATGGGGTTATTAATAGCTATCGTTTCGGGATATATAATTGGTAAACTCAAACTTGAAAAATACGTTGAAGAATGGGTCTATGAAATAAAAAGCGGTAAACAGGAATCAGTAGAAGAAAAAATGACACTGCATGATAGAATTGAAAGCGGATATACTGCGGTTAAGGATATAGTCGGAAAAGTGTGGATATATATCATTATTGGTGTAGGCGTTGGTGCAGGTGCGCATGGATACGTTCCCGAAGACTTCATGGCAAGCTTCATGGGTAAAGATGCGTGGTGGTCAGTACCTCTTTCTGTTTTAATTGGCATTCCTTTGTATTCTAATGCAGCAGGAATAATTCCAATAGTATCAGTTCTTATAGAAAAAGGTGCTTCGCTCGGTACTGCACTCGCATTCATGATGTCAGTAATTGCTTTATCGCTTCCTGAAGCTATCATTCTGAAAAAAGTTTTAAAGATTCAAATGATATTTATCTTTTTCGGCATTGTGGGTGCCGGTATAATGCTTGTCGGATTTATATTTAATATAATATATTAAATGGAAAAACTAACAAAGAAACTTTCGTTCTTAGACAGATATCTTACTCTCTGGATATTTGCTGCTATGTTTGTTGCAGTATTGACGGGGTACTTGTTTCCGGGTATTGTAGATTTCTGGAATAACTTTCAGTCAGGAACTACAAACATCCCGATTGCGATTGGTTTGATATTAATGATGTATCCGCCGTTAGCGAAGGTTCATTACGAAGACCTTGGAAAGGTTTTCAAAAACTATAAAATTCTGGGTTTATCTCTTGTACAAAACTGGATAATTGGTCCCTTGCTAATGTTCTTTCTTGCTATAATATTCTTGCAGGATTATCCTCATTATATGGCAGGCTTGATACTGATAGGTCTCGCACGCTGCATCGCAATGGTAATTGTCTGGAATGAACTTGCAAAAGGTGATACCGAATACGCCGCAGGTCTCGTGGCATTCAATTCCATCTTTCAGGTTCTTTTCTTTTCCGTTTATGCTTATATATTCCTGACTGTTCTTCCGAATCTTTTCGGGCTTACTTCATTTACGGTCAATGTTACTATCGGTCAGATAGCTGAAAGCGTATTCATTTATTTGGGCATACCTTTCATTGCGGGTTTTCTGACACGATTAATATTAGTCAAGATGAAAGGAAAAGACTGGTATCACAATAAATTCATACCAAAGATAAGTCCGATAACTTTAATAGCACTGCTCTTCACAATATTTGTCATGTTTTCGTTTAAAGGCGAAACCATTATAAAAATTCCTCTGGATGTTGTGCGTATTGCGATTCCTTTGATTATATACTTTGTAATAATGTTCTTCGTTTCATTCTTCATGGGAAAGAAAGTCGGAGCAGATTATTCAAAGACGGCAACGTTGTCATTCACGGCTGCCAGCAATAACTTCGAGCTCGCTATTGCAGTCGCTGTGGCGGTGTTTACCATAAATTCAGGAGAAGCATTCGCAGCAGTAATAGGACCGCTCGTTGAAGTACCGGTGCTGATAGCTCTGGTAAACGTTTCGTTGTGGCTCCAGAAAAAGTATTTCCCGAAAGCAGAAAAAGGTGATATTAAACCGCCTGACTTATGTCCTTAAATTTATAATTATTTTGATATGAAAAAATTTGTTGTAATATTTCTGTTAAGTTTGATTTTTGTGTCTTGTCAGAAAGATAAGATAATCGGCACGAACGATATTACTTACAAAGTTTATTATTTCCACCCGTCTGCAAGATGCGAAAGCTGCATAAACATAGAGAACTTCACAAAGGAGCTTGTAACCACAAAATACTCTACCCCCCTTCCGATGAAGTATGAATCGCTGAACATCGAAGAACCCGAAAACGAACATTTTAAAAAAGACTTTAATCTTAAATTTGGTTCCGTTGTAATAACAAAGTATAACAAAGGACAGGTTGAAAAGTACAAGAATCTCGACAGTATCTGGTCATACAGCGACAATAAATTTAACTTTTTCAAATACGCAGACAACGAAATTCAAGCATTCTTAAAATGACTATAAAAATTCTCGGCAGCGGCTGCAGTAGATGTAACAAGCTCTATAAGAGAGTAACAGAGGTGGTAAAAGAAAACAATATTCAGGCAGAAGTGATAAAATCAGACGATATAAAAGAATATGCAAAGTTCGGGATAATGATGACACCGGGTTTAGTGATTAATGAGAAGCTTGTATGTTCAATAAATGTTCCTTCAGAAAAAGATATACTTAAATATATTTATGAAAATTCTTAAAATTAAATTTCCCTTATGAAAAAACAGATTGTAGTATTATTGTTGATTGTTTTCACCATTATTTCCTGCAAGAAAAGCAGTACAGAAAACACACATGAAACAAGCGGTGTCGTGGGTAAAGACTCTGTAAAACATAAAATTGAATTTGTAGAGCTCGGCTCTGTAAACTGTATTCCATGCAAGAAGATGCAGCCAATCATGAAATCAATAGAGGAGAAATATAAAGGGCAGGTCAAGGTTACATTCCATGATGTATGGAAAGACGATGCTCCTGCTAAGAAATACGGAATACAATTAATACCAACTCAGGTATTTCTGGATGCCAACGGCAAAGAAATCATGCGGCACGAAGGCTTTTTCCCTGAAGAAGATATTGATAAGTTTTTTCAGTCTCAGGGCTTAACCTATAACAACTAAGCAAATGGTAGATTCAATATTTGAATTTTTAAGCAGCGCTCTTTCGGGAAATGCTTATACCGCTTTATTTGCTTCTTTTGGCTGGGGTATAATAAGCGTTTTATTAAGTCCGTGTCACCTCTCAAGCATTCCTCTGGTAGTAGGATTTATAAATTCTCAGGGAGAAATATCATATAAAAGAACTTTTAATATATCCTTGGTTTTTGGTATTGGCATACTTGTAACCATTGCTTTAATAGGTATAATTACTGCTATTGCCGGAAGATTATTAGGCGATGTCGGAACCATAGGTAATTATTTAGTAGCAGTAGTGTTTTTTGTTGTCGGTTTATATTTAATGGATATTATTAAACTTCCATGGGATGGTGCAAGTATAAAGCCTACAAAACATAAAGGTATAACTGCTGCATTTATTCTTGGTTTATTATTCGGCATCGGACTTGGACCCTGTACATTTGCTTATATGGCTCCTGTACTTGGAATTGTATTTCAGGTATCTAAAACAAATATACCGTACTCGGTCGCTTTGCTTCTTGCTTTTGGCGTAGGTCATATTTTGATTATTGTTGCTGCTGGGACATTAACAAAGAAAGTTCAGCAATACTTAAACTGGACAGAAAAATCTAAAGCATCAACATACATTAAACGTATCTGCGGAGTGCTTGTAATATTAGGCGGTATATACATGATTTATAACACATTTTAATTAAATATGAAACGAATAATAATAGTTATATTGCTTCAATTTCTGTTCTCGACATTTTCATTTGCCCAGTTTTATACTGATTTTAAAAAAGAAGACATAAATGGCAGCGATATAAAATTAAGTGCCTTTCTTGATAAAGGACCTGTAATGCTTGGCTTCTGGAGAATGTGGTGTCCTATGTGCAAAGAAGAACAAAGAAACATGCAAGTACTTTTTGAAAAATATAAAGATAAAGGATTCACTTACATTGGGATTAATATCGATAATCAAAAATCAGTTTCAAAAGTAAAATCATTCGTTTCATCGATGGGATATACATTTCCTGTTATTCTTGATACGGATAAGGAAATTTTCCAATTGTACAGCGGGTCTGAAGATGCTGTCCCGTATTACTTAATTATTGGAAGGAACAAAAGTATTCTCAATGTTCATCTTGGCTACAAAATCGGTGACGAAAAGATGATAGAAGAGGAAATCATAAAAGCACTAAACGAGTAAATATAACTTGTCCGTCTATTTGTGCTTTCTTGTATAAATTTTATATTACACTATGTAATTTAATCTAACAAGTAATACATAAATCAGATTTTTCAACGTATTCAATTTGAATTGTTGAGTGAGAGATTTCAAATTTATCGTTAAGAGTAATATTTATGTTATTCAGTACGTCATTATCGAAAATGTAATCACTTTTTACTACGATATGTACAGTTAATGCAACCTGAGATGTACTTAAACTCCAAATATGTAAATCGTGTATTTCTTTTACTCCTTCAATACTCATTAAATAGTCAAACACACTCTTGATATCAATGTTTTCGGGGACTGCATCAATAGATAATCTGATTGTTTCTTTTAAAAGTTTATAAGTCATAGTAAATATTACACCAACAATCATCAAACTGACCAAAGGGTCTAGCCAATAGAACTTGTATATAGTGATGAAAATTCCGGAAACAACAACACCCGCAGAAACAAGAGCATCAGTAAGCATATGCAGGAACGCACTTTTTAGATTTAAATCCTTTTCTTTATCTTTAATAAACAGATAAGCGGTAAAACCATTAATAAGTATTCCTATAAAAGCAACTGATATTACAGTCATCCCATCAATTTGTACAGGGTTGTAAAACCTATGCACTGATTCCCAAATAATAACACCAAGTGCAACCAGCAGTAGAATTGAATTTATGAGAGCAATTAAAATAGAACCCTTTTTATAACCGTAAGTAAATTTTTCCGTTGACTTCTTCTTGATGAGCATAGCGGCAATTAATGCGAGAATAAGAGAAATGACATCGCTGAAGTTATGTCCGGCATCAGAAATTAGTGCAACGGAATTAGATATTAAGCCGTAAAATATTTCTATTGCAATAAATGCAACGTTTAATATTATACCAATAACGATTGGTTTATTATAAACTACATTATTATGGTTGTGTTGTTCTTTCAATGCTATTAAATTGATGTCAATCTAAAATATTTGAATTAATATAAATATCCATTTAAATAGGTTAAACTGCTTCGTTTCCTCTTTCGTTCGTTCTAATTTTTATTACATCTTAAACAGAAGTATTAAATATATTGCTGTCGCCTTTTAATCCTTTATGAGCATTCAACTGAATAGTATCACAACGTTCTCTACCATATCATTATTTACCACAACTTCCAATTTCACTTTATGAATATAATCTATACCGTCAAGATTGATTTTGCTTTCAGTATCTTTGGCATTCGTTTTTCAAAAACCTTTTATATCTGAAATTATTTTTTCGCCTTTGTTATCCATTTATCATAGCCTCCGTTTTTTCATGCCTCTTGAAATAACATCAGCCTAAGCGTTATTCTTTAATTATTTGTTTTTAGGTTTAAATACACTTTTTATATATATATGCAACCGACATTAAAAATTTTGCCGTTATTTTTAAAAATTTATTTCCGCAAAATTTAACTTCTTCCTTGCATTCTAATTTAAAAGGCATCCAAAATGAAAAACAGATTTAAAATAATGTTGAGTTTCACCGCTGACCCTTCGAAAAAATGCGATTTTGAATTGTTTTCTCGCTCTTTCTCGTATGCTCCTCGTATGTTTCAGGTATGTTTCGGCTCCGACTTGCGCCTCAGTTGCGCTTCCGTTGGCTCCATTCCTCGTTCCCTCGTTATTGTCCATGTTCACAAATTGTCACTTTGTCACTGCGTGTTCTGTGTCGCAGATTCGCCGCGGAGAACGTACGTCGTGGAGTTCGTCTCAAAACACCCCCGCTGTCATCCCCGCTCGTTCTTGGCGGGGATCTAACCCCGTTTTCACTGTTTTTTATTTGCTTTTGTTACAAAATTTAAGTTTTGACAAACTCCGTAGCGGATCACTTTGTCACTCAGAAACCGTTCATAAATATATAAGTTGATTTTTATATAATAGATAATTATGTTTTATAACTATTAACTTTAAAAGGAGTATATAATGAAAAATTTATTTCTGCTTTTTTTAGTCTTTATCACTGCCTCTCTACTTAAGGCTCAGTCTCCAGTCGCTGAAATTTATGATCCGCCGATTCCGTATGTTAACAGCAGTCTCGATTGGGGTACGGATCTTCTCGTTTCTGCGACTGAACCTTTTGGAAAACATTCCGGTGTTTATCGCAGTAGTAATAATGCAATCTATGTCGCAATTCCCGATACGAACATACTTGCGGGAAAGAGTATTGTTGTCCTTCGGTCAACAAACGACGGAGCTAACTGGTCAATTACCGGCTCTATCAATCCGGCTACAATAGTACCGAAAACAAAAATGGTAGGAAGAGAGGATTCCATTTATTGTTTCTTTGATTATGCCTCTACGATTTATGCATGGAACGTTGTTACTAATAACCTCTACCCGTTTACAACTTACACAAACGTAAGAGATTTTGATGCCGCAATCTCTTCCACACTAAGCCTTTATTTAATTATTGACCTACAACCTAATAGAGATGTAAGGTTATACGGCTCAGCAACAGGCGGACAAACCTGGACTTATGCAGTTTATCTAACCTCCACAGGAGCACATCCCAGATTTTACATGTCCGGAACCGGTGATACTTTACTGATAAATTACTACGGAGTAAATATAACAGCAGATACTATTTCATCCGCTATCAGAAGTGTCCGTTATAGAGAATCGGCACCTGGAACTCTTGCTCTTGCGGGTACATTCTCCACCCCAATTGCTGGAGGCGTGCCTAAATCACAATTCCAGTGTGTTATGAATGGTGGGAAGGCGTGGATTTTCTACACAACAGGATTGACAGGTGAGATAGACCTGAACTGTATGGTAAGTGCCGATAATGGATTTTCATTCGGTGCACCGTTTACTATAGGAGCACTTCCCTCCAGAGATGAATATTGGTTCGACGCTAAACATTATAGTGTGGGAGTTGATTTGGTCTATTATTCCGATTCATTACAAGCTGGACCTGCTACATCACAAACGGATAAGCTTTTTTACTCTTTCGCAACTTACAGTACGCCTGAAACATTCTGGAGTCCAGTTGCATTTTCTCAAAAGCCTCCTTGCTGGTCAGATAGAGGTTACATTCCGACTCTCGTTGAATACTACAATACTGGAAATGATTTAGGTGTTGTTTGGGTCGGACAGGATGGAGCAGACAGAAAAGTTTACTATGACAGATATGCTGCGGTAACACGTATTTCAAACAATGAAAACATTGTCCCTGAAGATTATTCACTCGGGCAGAATTATCCAAACCCGTTCAATCCTCAAACAATGATTGATTTTGCTATTCCTAAAAACGGGATGGTATCTATAATATTGTATGATGTCACCGGCAAGGAAATAGCAACAATACTAAACCGTGAAATGACAAAAGGAAGTTACACAGTTGATTTCAATGCTTCATCAATATCAACAGGTGTATATTTCTATAAACTTGTTTCGGGTAACTTCACTGCAACTAAAAAGATGATGGTTATCAAGTAATTCTCAATTCGATTTTATCCATAACCGCTCGGTACTTTGACCGGGCGGTTATATTTTTATCAATTCTGCACTTCGAATTTCATTAGTAAATCATGTCTTTAAAGTCTCATATTAAAAAGTTAATTTGAATAAAATTATTTAATAATACATTATGAAAAATTTCAGAATATTCTTAGCAGTCTTATCTCTTTCTTTTATTTTTAACACACTATACGCTCAGGAATTAATCGATGTTAAAATAAATGATGCAACAGAAGTAAAAAATCAGGGTATGAGCGGTACATGCTGGTGCTTTTCCGTTGTTTCTATACTTGAATCGGGGATGATAAATGCGGGTATCAACTCTCCTGACCTTTCCGAAATGTTTATCGTCAGAAACATTTATTTTGATAAGGCAAAAAACTACATTCTTCGTCAAGGATTCACAAGATTCTCCGAGGGAGCTTTTACTCATGACGTAATTCCTGCTATTAAAAAGTATGGAATGGTTCCCGAAGAAGTTTATCCAAGCTCACCCTCAGGTATGATTAATCATCAGGGATTTGATTCGAAACTTAAAAAGTTTCTTGACAGCGTAATTGCTAAAACACCAATTTCATCAAACTGGCAGGTTAATTTTAATAAAATGCTTGATGATAAATTCGGACAGGTTCCGTCTGAATTTACATACAATGGAAAGACTTACACACCTATATCTTATTCAAAAGAAGTTTTGAAATTTGACCCTAATGACTATGTTGGTCTTACTTCATTCACTCATCATGAGTTCTATAAACCGTTCAACGTTGAAGTGCCTGATAACTATTCAGGTGGATTGTTTTACAATGTTCCTGTAAATGAACTTCTTGAAGCAACAGAGTATGCAATTATGGAAGGGTTTACTGTCGGATGGGATGCCGATGTTTCTAATTCTTATTTCGAACAGGATAAAGGATGGGCTATGTTACCGAAAGACAAAGCTGATTTATCCGGCACAATTAACCCCGATGAAAATGAAACTGTTTACTCTCAGCAATCCCGTCAGGAGCTTTTTGAAAACCTTACGACACAGGACGACCATTTAATGCACCTGACCGGTATAAAGAAAACCAAAGACGGCAAGAAATTCTTCTTCGTAAAGAATTCCTGGGGACCAATGGGACCGTTCAAGGGTTTCATTAATGTCTCCGAAACATATTTCGGAATTAATACTATCACAATCGTAATGCCGAAGGCAGGCTTAAAACCGGATATCAGAGCAAAACTGGGTATATAATTAATGTTAATAATTTATTAACAGACAGCTTACCATTTAATTCAGATGGTTTGTTAAATTGATACTCTAAGATTATAATACTTATCATTACGGATACACAATATATTACATCACAAAGCATCAAAGAAGTCGATACTATTATTTTATCGGATCTCCATCTCGGCTCGGAAGTTGCAAGACCGACTCAAGCGAGGGAGACTCTTATGAAATATAAATTTAAAAGATTAATACTTCTCGGAGATATTTTCGATGACCTTAATTTCAGCAGACTGAAGAAAGAACACTGGAGTTTTCTCTCATACATCAGAAGACTTTCAAATCCGAAGAACAAAATCGAGGTTGTCTGGGTAGAAGGAAATCACGATGAAGGTCTTTCAAAAATCACATCACATTTTATCGGAATAAAAGTTTACAAAGAATATTCGTTTCGCATTAAGGATAAAAACATTCTTGCTATTCACGGTCATCAATTTGATAGATTCTTAAACGAAAATATTATCATCAGCAGTGTAGCATCATTTATTTACGATAAAATTCAGAGGCTTAGTGGCGAGAAGCAATCACTTGCCAGGTGGGTAAAGAGAAAAAGCAAAGGCTGGTTACGTCTCGCTAACAAAATAGCAATCCGTGCATCTGAATATGCCAAACAAAAAGGATTTAACACTGTGATATGCGGCCATACCCATCAATCACATCATACATTTTTTTCTGACCTGGGAATCTCATTTTATAATTCAGGCTGTTGGACGGATATACCACAAACATACATCATAATATCAAACAACGGAGAATTTGAGATTAAAATTGCGGAATCTTTATAACAAATAATATAATAAATGCAAATGCCCGGTGTAGGGTTCTCACCACCGGACAATTTGCATTGGCTATGAACAAAGAGTATATTGAGAGCACTACATCTAAGATACCTCCGGTAAAAGTAAATTTATACTGTGTATAATTATTTTACTTTCATCTATTTTTGTTGTAAATATTACATTCCTTTTATGGGATAAGTCCTTCATGAAGTTTAATATTTGTGAAAAATCATCAGGCTTAAACATCATTTGAAAAATTATCCTGCCTCTATTCTTAATGAACAGTAAATATGGAATAGAATTATCAGAATTTTTTTTAGGCTTAAAAATTTCGCTTATTGTTGACTCAAAAATTACTTCATCAAATTCCTTTTTCTCCTTGATCATTTTCAAATTCTCTATGCTGCCTTTTCTACCCTTGTAAGAAGAAATTAATACCAGCAATGCACCCAAAAACAATATGATTAAAAATAAGTGATAAGGGATGTTTTCATTTGATGTAGAATTTGAGACAAGGTTGAGCGTAATTAAAACTGTTGATAATACAAGCAACGTTATTGCAAAGAGGACTTGTTTTAAAAAGCTTTTTGTTACGCATTTATAAAGTATGCAATTTGTCATAAATTATTTATTTATTACAAATCTGAAATAATAATAATACTAAATTATAATGCTAATATTAAGAAAAGGTTAACGAGGTAAATCAATAAACTTATAATAATTTGTAAGTGTGTATCATACAATTTCCATTGTTCTTCTTAGTTTATTGCGTTGTGATATTTCGCTGTCGTAAACTCTTTTAATACCATCACCAAGTGATTTTTCAATATCACGTATATTACTAATAAGCCTGTGAAGTCCTGCTATTTCAACCGATGCCGCCTGATCTGAACCCCACATTGCTCTGTCTAAAGTAATATGCCTTTCAACAAAAGTTGCACCAAGTGTAACGGCAGCCCAGGTGGGGGCGAGACCGGTTTCATGCCCCGAATACCCTATTGGCAGTTCAGGATAATCGTTTTTTAAAGTAACAATCATATTGAGGTTTAATTCATCAACAGGACACGGATATGCAGAAGTAGAATGTGCAATCAATAATTTTTCCTTCTCCAGATTTTTAACAGCATCCTCAATTTCTTCCTTTGTGGACATTCCGGTTGAAATGATCAGAGGCTTTCCGGTTAATTGCATCTTTCTTAAAAGAGCAATGTCGGTAAGCGAGGCTGAAGCTGCTTTATAGCATTTCGGCGAAAAGTTTTCAATAAAATCTACAGAAGGCTCATCCCAGCAAGAAGCAAACCAATCAATTTCCAGACGCTTACAGAAACTATCAATCTCATTAAAATCTTCATAACTTAATTCCATTTTATGCCGGTATTCTAAATAAGTTATCCGCCCCCAGGGTGTATCCCTCTCTTTATTCCATTGATCTTTAGGAACACAAATTTCGGGAGTTCTTTTCTGAAACTTAATCGCATCGCAACCAGCTGCTTTTGCACCGGTAATAAGATTCTTGGCAAGCTCTAATGAACCATTATGATTTATACCGATTTCTCCGATCACATAGACACTTTCACTATCACCTACAAACTTATTCCCAATTTTTACTTTTGATGTTTTGTTCATTTCTGTAAATTTAGTTTTTATATTACCAGGCAGTCCAGCCGCCATCAACAATAAGATTAGCTCCTGTCATATAAGAAGAAGCATCACTGGCTAAAAACACAACAGCACCGGCATAGTCCTCAGGCTTTGCCATTCTTTTCAACATTGTTTTCTCTGAATATTTTTTAATAAATTCTTCATTCTGAGCATCCTCAACACCGCCGGGAGACAGTGTATTCACTCGAACACCTTTCACGCCCCAGTAAGCAGCGAGGTACCTTGTAAAATTTACTATAGCACCTTTGCCTGTTGGATATGCCGGAGATTTATAAAATAATTGTTTTCCCGTTTCATCGGTATATATTGATTGATCCGGACCAACAAGACCATAAGTCGAACCTACATTTATAATACTTCCCTTTCTTTTCTCTGCCATTACTGAACCAAAAACCTGGCAGCACAAAAAAGTACCGGTTACATTTACGTTTATTGACTTTCTCCATAAATCGCATGAATAGTTTTCAAACATTGTTTGGCTTAGCATATCTTCGCTGCTTATAAATGTATCGTTAATAGCCGCATTATTAATTAATACATCTATTCCATTTGTTTCAGATTCAATAATACTATTTGCCTCTTTAATAGAATGGTGATTGGTAACATCTATTCTTAGCGCAAATGATTTATGGTTTAATTCATTTAAAAGTATTTTCGTTTTATTCAAATCAATATCACACGCTATTACACTGGCACCATATTTTGATAATGCAATACACTGTGCTTGTCCTATTAATCCCGCTGCCCCGGTGACTACTACTATTTTATCTTTAAGCGAAAACATATCATTGGTCATATTTATTTTGCGGATTTGAAATTTGTGATTTTTCTGAAAACCGGTTCTACTGGTTTTCCCCATAAAAAACTGGATACATTATTTTCTTCAATTGCTCTCTTTAAAACCGGTAAAACTCTTTCGTATGCCTGCAACGTATAATCAATTTCACTATCGGTGTGAGAATAAGACAAATTATGAAAACCACCCCAAAGAATTCCATTTCTAATCATTTCCTGCTGAACAAGAGATTTCATCTCAAGCGGATTACCTGCTGATGAGTCGAATGTAATAATACTTCTGAAATCATAACCAGTACATTTCGTGTACATCATACCCAATCCTGATGCTATTTGGTTATAACCCTCTATTAGTTTTTTCCCCTGCTTGTATAGATGCTCAACAACATTGTTTTTCAGTATAAATTTCATCGTTGCAAGTGCTGCTGCCAATGACAATGCCTCTCCACCAAAAGTTGTAAAGAAGAATACATCTTTATCAAGCAATTTCATCACCTCTTTTCTTCCGGTCAGTACTGATAAGGGCATTCCATTAGCAATAGCTTTTGAATAAGTAGCGAGATCAGGTTTAATACTAAAATATTCCTGTGCACCACCGTTAGCCATTCTGAACCCCGTCCACATTTCATCAAAAATAAGAAGCGAACCGTTTGCTTTGCATATTTCTGCTGCTTTATTCAGGAAGTCATTATCAGGTTTTTCAAATATTACAGGCTCAAGTATTACACAAGCAACGGTTTTATCAATTGATAATAAGAGTGAGTCTATATCATTATAGTTAAAAGTATTTACAAGGTCTGCAGTAGAATCAGGTATGCCCCGATTTCTGTCAGTTACTGATATATACCAATCGTGCCAGCCATGATAGCCGCAGCATAAAACTCTTTCTCTGTTTGTGTAAGCTCTTGAAAGTCTGATAGCAGCACTTGTAACGTCACAGCCGGTTTTTGAAAATCTAATGCTTTCAGCATTAGGTATCATTTGTTGTATCATATCGGATGTTTCTACTTCTAAAGGATGCATAAGAGAAAATGTTATTCCATCATTAAGCTGCATATTAATTGCCTTGTCAATTTCCTCTATACAATACCCAAGCACCAATGGTCCAATACCCATATTATAATCAATGTATTCATTCCCATCAACATCCCATACTCGCGCCCCTTTTCCCTTCACTAAGTAATTTGGTGCAACACCATTGACCCATTGAGTAGGACCTTTTGCAAGTGTTTGAGTTTGAGATGGTATTAATTCTTTTGCTCTGTTTATTAACTCTGTCGATTTTGAAATATTCGGATAGTTTAAATTGTTTAATACTTTATTCATTTATGTGATCAAATTCAGCTAATATTCTTTCCAAAATGTATAATGGTGTAAGTTCCTCATGGATTAAAGCGTCTGTAAAAAGCGCAGGTTTAAACCATTTATCCTTAAAACCAAAAGGTAAAACCTTTCCTGAAATATTATTCTTAAGCGCTATCTCAGAAACGATGGAAAATAACCCGCCGGTTAAGAAGTGATCTTCAATTGTTACTGTCAGATAGCTTCGGTTTAAACTTTTTACTATTATATCTTCGTCAATAGGCTTTAATGTTCGTAAATTAATAAGCCCTGTTTGAATTTTGTTCCTTTCAAGCAGATGCATTACTTCTAATGCTTCACGAAATAATACCCCGCTTGACAAAATAGTAACGTAACCAATATCTTTTATTATTTCAGCACTCCCTTCATTAAAATCACTTGCATGTTTATATAGAGATTTCCTGTTATTGAATCTTATATAGTAAGGAGAAGAGCTTTTAAGAACCGACTCAATGCATTTCACCATATCATCTTCGTCAGCAGGACAAAATACATTAACATTTGGTATTCCCCTCATCAAAGAAACATCTTCCAGAGCCTGATGTGTAGGTCCATTAGCTTCTGATAGCAGCCCCGAAAACCCTCCAACAAGTTTTACGGGCAAATTTGGAATTCCAACATCAGTTCTAATGAATTCAAATGCCCTCATCGTTAGAAATGAAGCCAATGCATGAGTTATTGGGATTCTACCTCTTAAAGCCAACCCCGCGGCCATTCCAACCTGGGTCATTTCTGTAATACCCGTGTCAATAAACCTGTTCCCGATTTTATCTGGCAGGTTTCTTATTGCAGCTCTGTTTTCTGATGTCATTATAATAAATCTATCATCATCAGCAACTAATTTTTCTAACAGTTGTTCGTAATTCATTTCACCTAACCATTAAAGTTTTTGATGTGAGTTTGGTTTTCTTCTTTGTGTATAATTCAATAAGTAAATTTTCAACCTCATCCGTTGAAAAATTAACAAACCATCTGTCAGCCTTGTTTTCTATACTGGGCAACCCTTTCCCCCTTACCGTATCAGCTATAATTATGTTGGGTTTTCCGTTTGAGTAATCCAAGCTCATAATCGATTTATCCAATTCTTCAAAATTGTGACCATCAGTTCTGTTGACATTCCATCCAAATGCTTTAAATTTATTCTCAAGAGATTCCAGTCTTATTAGTTTTTCTGTCTCTATATTTGCCTGAAATTTATTTCTGTCAATTATTGCCACAAGATTATCTAAGTTCTTAGATGCAGCAACAAGCAATCCTTCCCATACCGAACCTTCATTCAATTCACCATCGCCAAGCATAACAACAACCTTGTTCTTTCCTTTTCTAAGTTTAATGTCATACGCTATACCCATAGCCACACTTAATAGATGCCCCAAAGAACCGGAGTGAAATTCAACTCCCGGAACATTCCCATTGGGATGCCAGTAAATATCATCATTAGTTTTCAAATGATTTTTTAATCTGTTTGAATCGAGTATTCCTACTTCCGCAAGTGTTCCGTATAACGCGGGAACATCATGTCCTTTTGACAGCAAAAAGTAATCTCTATCTTGACTGTTTAAATATCCCTCACTAACATTAAGATAGCATTTGTAAAGGTACACAAGAATATCGGTGCAAGATAATGATGCACCGATAAAGCAGCCTCCATCAGTTGACATCCTTATTATGTGCTCACGAACTTTAAACGATGTTTTTTCAAGATTCTCAATTTCCTCTGATGTCATATATTTCTTGTTTGTTTTTCAGAAATAGTCTTTAATTTACCTATAATGTTTCTATACCAGTTTACACCCGCATAAATCCTGTTTATTTCCATTATTTCAGGATTCCTTCTTAGCAAACTCAGAATATCATTAAGTGTGAAACGTGGTTTCACAGGATACAATTCTTTATAAACCCTTTTTATAAAATCATAATCCTCTTTATAATCTATCGTAAAACGGTGACTCATTGAATAATCCCGGCAATGTTCCCATTCTACATTTCCTATACTAAACATTTCAGGGTTATCCCAGATAAAAGGTGTTGTGTGCTCTCTTTCATACGGTTCCTCAGCTTCTCTCCACGCTTTTTCAAGTGCATCAATACTCATTACCTCAACATCATTCCCATCGGGATATGTTGCAGGATGTAAATTACTCACATAATCAAACTTCTCTGAATTACTTATATAATAACTCAATACTTTATCTATTATTTCAGGATCAATCAACGGACAATCCGAAGGTATTTTTACTACAACATCAGCCCCGTATATTATTCCCGTTTGCAGATGCCTGTCCAGCAAATCATTCTCCGAACCTCTAAAATACTTCTTTCCTTCTCTTTCGCACAAATCAACTATTCTATCATCCTCTTTATTACACGTTGTTGCCACTACAATCTCGGGGTTAAAACACGAGCCCTCAATCCTTTCAATCATCCTTAATAAAAGTTCTTTTCCGCACAATGATAAAAAAACTTTGTTTTTTAGTCTTGTCGAATTTGACCTTGCCTGAACAACCACAACCACATTCTTAAATGTATTCAATAATCTGCTTCTTGGTTGGTTTGTATTCTTTTAAAATTTGATTATTATAATTAATCGCCTCATTAAGTTTGTATTCACACACTGTAGCAATATTTCGTGCTGATGCTCCGCTATTCTGCAGCGGGGTCATTAATTTCAAAGTATTTACATCAAAATCCGAATAAACCTTCTTTCCTAAAGCAAGCCCCACATATACTACTGATGAATACTTTGTTATTAATATTTTGCAATTTGCAATCATCTCATTCGTGTTTCCTTCAGTAAATACGAGCGAACCCGGAGCATATTGCTTTATTTCCTTAATAGCCCGTTCAAAATTTTCATTTGGGTGAAGTTTAAAAATCAACTGACTTTTCCCTGCAATCTTTAATGCATTTAAAATAAACTTCTTTCGGTTTTCAAACTTAAGTGTTTCTCTTGTATCAGATGTACATACAAGTACATAGTTTCTATGTGAAAACGAATTCTTCTTGTAAATTTTACAATTATCAAAATTTGGAATTCCCGTAACCCTTATTTTCTCTGCTTTGCATCCTTTCCTGACGAACAACTCTTTGTAACCCTCCGAAGCTACACAAAAAGTTTCATAAGCATCCGAAAGACCCGTGGTGGCTGTACTTGCAAGATACCTCGGAAGTTTAAGATATTTTGCAAGATGGAAAAATATGTTCTCTTTATCTGTCATACCTTCCTGAACAAGCACTATCCTTTTGTTACGGATATTTTTCTGTATTAATAAATCACTGCAAGTAACAACTAAATCATAACTATTATTTATACCTTTATAGTCAATCTTCAATTCATTTTGTGCTAAATATAACTCTGTGTTTTTTTTAGGTGTTCCACCGAGCACAGTAAAATCAAGTAAACCTCGTTTTACAAAAAATCCCTCAAAACCGTTAGCATAATACGGCGTGAAGTAGCAGTCATACTTATCATCAAGATATAATGAAATCTGATGCATCATCTTTGTCTGATTTAACGAACCGCATATAAACAATATATTCATACTATATAAATCAATTTTAATCATACAATATATATAATTCATTTTTTAAGACTATTAAGGAATTGTCACCAAAATGTAAAATGAATGTCCATATCGAGGCGATAAAATCAATATGGAATTAATTCGCTCTTAAGCCATATGGGTAAATCAACATATTTAATATGCGAGGGCTCACATATTTAGGGATCAAATAGTTGAGAGTTTTTTGTACAAAGATATCATTTTGTTCCTGATTTCTTCTCTTTCAAATTGAGTAATTAATTTTTCCGAAACAGCAACCCCCTGCTTATAAAATGATTCGTTGTGTATCAATTTTTTTAGGATTTCAATAAACCCCTTATTGTTCTTTGCTTTTAAATATTGCTTTTCATAAAGTAATTCATATTCTTCAATATCCCTGAATACCACCGGCAATCCACATGCTGCCGCTTCTAAAGGAGCTAACGGACAATTTTCCTGATAAGATGGAAACAGTAAAACGTCGCCTGCTGCATAAGCAAAAGGCATATCTTCTAATTCAAGTAATCCTGCAAACTTAATATGTCCAGATACACTTGCTATTCTTTCATTCAGCTTTGCTTGCCCTTCTGTTAAGGCACCGAATGGCCTGCCGCCCACCCAGAAGAATTTAGCCTCTGGAATTGCTTCAGCAACTTCTAGAAAATCAGCAACCCCTTTTCTACTCTGAAGTTGTCCAACCCCCAACACAACAAAATCTTCATCCGAGAAACCGAATAACTTTCTGCCTTTAGCCCGTTTTTCCTTGGTGGCTTTCCAGCGCTCAACAGGTATAGGGTTTGCTATACTAACTATCTCTGTGTCAGCCTTTAAATCTTTAATTGCTTTTTCAACCATAGGAGAAATCGCAATGCAAACATCGGCATAAGAATAAACTTTCCTAAAATACCACCTCACAAAATATATCCAGAACTTCCAGTTTGTTAAAGAACCTTTTATCGAATCGGGAATAACATGAACCGTAAACACACGCCTGCCTTTATAATTTCTTCCTTTCCAGAAATAATAAGGACCGTACGTATGGCTATGAAAGATATCCCCTCTGCCCTCATTGTTAACTAACACATCTATTTCTTTCAATTCTTTTAAAAGCTCCACATGGTCAACAAAGGCTGTGTGAACACCCTGCCCCTTTAAAAAATACTCGGTTTCTGATAATACGTGCACTTTCATAATCTAACATTAATTTATTAATTAGTATGAAAATCCCCGCCGCAAGCAGCAGGGATTTTAACTAAAGTGATTAAAAATACTATTTATTTTACTAAAACCATCCGAACAGTCTTGTTGAATGACACAGCTTCGATTCTTACAATATAAAATAACGCTTTATTGATTCAAACCATTCTACTCTTGTTCTTGTGATTACGGGTAATAGTTCTTTATTTTATTAAAGTCATTCTTTTACTATCTATTTGTACACCATCAACCACTAAATTATAAAAATAAACCCCTGAAGATAATTCCGAACCATTCATTTTTATACTCTTTACACCTGCACCTAATTTCTCATTGTTCATTAAAGTTTTCACAACTCTTCCGCTAATATCATATACATTCACTTTTACTGTTCCGGCACGTTTCATATTTATCGAAATCGCTGTTGTTGGATTAAAGGGGTTCGGATAATTCTGATCCACAGAAAATTCTTTCGGTAATTCCACCCCACTCAGAACAACACTATTAACAACATATTCATTTTCCCATAAGGCCTTTATCCCCTGCGCAACTTCAGTGTTATTTATATATTTGCCCCTCACAGAATCAACCTCATCTGCAAACAACTTATATACATTCGCTCCGGTACCCATTGCATAAAACGGTATCAAACTATTCGTATGCTCGCCTGAATACCAGCTCATTCCGGGAACATTATTAATACCGTTATTCACAATCGGATTATACGTTGCAGGATTTCCTGAACCACTACCCCAAAGCATTCCCGTTTCGTGGTCGCCTGTTATTATTAGCATAGTCTCATTCCAGTTACTATGTGAATTCACCCAATTAATAACGGCATTTACTGAATTATTAAAATCTATCTGCTCCTCTATCATTCTACCTTTCTGATTTGCATGACTTGCCCAATCTATTGCTCCACCTTCTATCATTAGAAAAAAGCCGTTCGAATTATTGTCCAATACGTTTAAAGATGCATTCGTCATCTCTACAAGTGTCGGAACAGTTGAAACCAACGGAACCGAAAACGGAACCGCATTTCCATCTCCGCTCCTTGTCTGCTGAAGAGTCTCGTGTATCCTCGGAACACCAAGTATTCTTAAAGGGGTACTTCCGCTCGCCAGACTCTGAAACTGACTTCGTGTTTGTATCAACGTCCAAGGATCTCTTACACCATCTCCATTACAATCTTCTACTGTATCTGCAACATTATTTACATAAAATACACTGTTACCGGCTTGCAAACCTAACCACCCCAAACTGTCACCAATGTACTTATACGTCTTATGTGATACATTACCATCATTATCAAAATCAGGATTTCCAGTTCCCATTATCACATCCAGCTTACTTCCAAACAGCATCTCGAATGCAATCTGACTGTAATTATTTCTTGTTAAATTATGTGCCACAAAAGATGCAGGTGTAGCATGACTAAACTGAACACTTGAGATCACACCCGTTGACTTATTTAAAGATTTTGCTATCTGTGTCAAATTCACCAAGGGCAAATAATTCACATCCATACCTATCGAATTATTATAAGTCTTAAAACCCGTTGCCAATGCCGTTCCCGCCGCCGCTGACTCCGTAAAATCATTCATAGCATAACCAAAATTTGTCCACATCAACTTCGTATTATATCCCTGATTCCACTGTAAAGCACCAGGATAGCCGCCAACCTTTGCTGGATAATGACTCATCCCATACTTGATCGTGAAACTCTCATATTGCTGCGAGTTCAAACTACCTGTCTGATAATAATCAGTCGCAACTACGTGATTAAATCCCATTCCATCGCTTATCATAACTATTATATTCTTTGGCGGCACAATACTGCGAATGTTTGAACCATTCTCTTTGTTATTATCACCCACCAAAAACTTAGAACTAAACACAAGTGTTAAACCAAACAAAAGTAATAACACTAAGTTCTTTGAAAATAATTTTCTCATTTCTTATTCCTCCGTTTTTTAATTTTTGAAAAATTATTTCACTTCAAAAATGCAAACGAGATATTAAGAAACTATTATTGAAATTAAACCTGTTTGTTATTTGATTGTAAACAATAATCACAGTTCCTCAAATCATAATACACCGGCTCAATTAAAATAAAAAACCCGCTGTGTTTTATGCAGCGGGTTTTCGGCTATGAGAATATAAATAAGGGTATTTAGCCTTCTTTCGAATAAAGGGAAGAATTTTCTCCTTTTACTTCCCTTTGTTGTTGCTTTTATTTTATTAACATCATCTTCTTCGTTGCAGTGAAACCTTCCGCATTAATTCTATAGAAATAAATTCCGGAATTTAGTTTTGATGCATTGAAATCATATTCATACGTACCAACGTTTAGGTTTTCATTGATTAATGTTGCTACTTCCCTTCCTGTGACATCAAAAACTTTCAGCGAAACGTATGATGATTTCGGTAAAGCAAAGTTTATCTTCGTTGAAGGGTTAAATGGATTTGGATAGTTTTGATTCATTCTGAAAACAGACGGTATCTCTGTTGATATCTGCTGTATTCCAATCGGTGACGCTAAATAATTTTTAGGGTTAAAGTTTGCCCAGCCTGCTGTCCAGTTAGTATTCCCGAATGCACCGACAAATGTCGTTGTTTCGAAACCCGATAAATTTGGGTTTGTGAAATTACCACCTGATAATGCGGGTGAACCGCCAAGAGGCATCCAGAAATCAACATTATTCGCGGGGGTTCCAACTGAATAAAATCCGAACATGTTTGTTAATTGTACATCTGTATTGTTCGTAAGAACTCTGTTTGAAAATGAACCTGTGTTGAGCCAGCCTGTCGGATCATTGAATCCCGAACCGCTGTTTGCAGTCGTATCTCCAAGCTTTGTGAACCCTGCATATATGTTGTTCCTTAACTGTATTGTATCCCCTAACGCTGCTTGCTGAACTCCTTTACCATCAAAAAGAATGCCTGTTGAATATGCAGTCAATATTGAGTTGTAAACACAGGCAAGCATGTTTCTTCTTATGTGCATAGACCTCTTGAAGTTCGGACTTACTACTGAAGAGGTAGTTATTTTTGGTCCGATACCTGTAATATTCGAAAAAACCGGTTGTGTTCTGGGTGTATTAAAATTACTTGGGCTGTTATTGTTGTTATCAATTTCAAAAATGTGTGATGCACTCACGTCGCTGATTGACGTATCCCTTACTGCAAGACCGTACTGGACTTTTCCTCTGTATCCGTTGTCTGCATCAAAATCATCATCTACGCTTCTGTATGAAACAAGATATTTAGCATTCACCGTACCGCCAAACCATTCGTATGAATCGTCGCCGCAGTATGAAACCATAATATTTTCAATCACTGTTTTGCTGCCAACTCCACCCATCGTTAAACCGTTTATTTCATTGCCTGAAATACCTGTCAGGTTTACGCCGGGAAATTCAAGTCTTATATATCTCAAGACTCCTGAACTATCGGTATCTACCACCGGCTGTCCGCCGTACCATGGACCAGTTCCTGGAGGAAAACCTTCTATCTGTGCAGAGTCTAATCCTGTTGAAGTATTTATTCTTGACCTTCCAAGAACAATAAGACCTCCCCAGTCACCGGGACCTCTTGAACCGATAGGTAAACGGCTCGTAAAAACTATCGGCTGATTAGCAGTGCCGTCAGCAATAATCTTTCCACCTCTTTCAATTATCAAAGTACCTGTGGTTGGTTTATCTCCAAGGATTAATGAACCTTTTTGAATTACAAGTACTCCGCCGTTTCTCACATAATTAAATCCTTTCATTATGTAAGTTTTGTCGTTAGTTAAATTCACAACACCTGTAATGCTGGCAGAATTCAGGGTCGTTGAATCAAATGTTTGCGCTGCTAAATTACTGATAAAAACAGCAAATAAAGCTAGTAAAATAAGAGTTCTTTTCATTTTCTTTTATTTAGATTAATAAATGTTTTTATTATTATAGTTTATATCCAAGTGTTAAAGCAAATCTTGTTCCGGATTCATACTTCCTTACAATCTTTTCAATTCCTGATATTTCCTGTGTATATATTTTTTCCTGATTCAGTAAATCTTTTACCGAAAATTTAACTTCAAATCTTTCAAATAGTCTTTTCGATACTGAAAAGTCTATTACATCATTTCCGTCTTCATAAATATCATTAAACCCGTTATTTCCAACTTCAGATATTCTGCTTCCGAACTTATTGTAAAGCAGGTTTACGCTCGTACCAAGTTCATAGTTATCGTAGAACAAACCAAGATTGATTGTATATGGTGATTGTCCCTGCATCCTGCGCGTCTTCTCCGTTGATACTGTCTGCAAATTCTCAAGGTTTACAGCTGATTGTATTAAAGATATGTTTGCATTAATTGTGAAGTCTGTAAAGATTTTGTTAATAAAACCGAGTTTCTTCCTGACCTCCAGTTCTATTCCATAGTTGTATGCACCACCTTTTGCATTATCAAATGTCTTCTCAGGATTATTCTGACCGGGTGAATATATTTCCTCAATAGGTGAGCTGTAGCTCTTGTAGAATAAACTTGCAGAAAATATCTCTCCTGCATTAGGGTAGTATTCATAACGTACGTCATAGTTGTTTACTAAACTTCTTTGAATATTCGGGTTACCTGAAGTTTTTAAACCGGTAATATAGTCAACGTATCCAAACGGTGCTATTTCCCTCAACTCCGGTCTTGATAATGTCTGCGATGCCGAGCCCCTTATATTCATATTTTCTGTCAGTGAATAAACTACATTCAATGATGGGAGTATATCTCTATTTAACAGGTCTGCTTTTATCGGTTCATTTATTCTGCCAAGTGTTGATACTTGCTGTCTGTTATATTCGTACCGCAATCCTCCAATAACTCTTAATTTATTCATCGGTACATCAACCATAAGATATCCGGCGAAATTTTCTTCTCCTGCTGAATATTTATCTGATTCTCTGGTTAGTTCTTCATAGTTAATCCTGTCAGGACCAATATTGTTCTCTGCAAATATCTGGTCTAAAGATAGGTAAGGTATGTATGTGTAGAAACCATTAAGCTTTGGAGCGAAATTTCTTGCATCAAAGTTTCTTGATGTGCTGGCTCCATATAGACCAAACTTAAGCTTAGACTGCTGTCCCATTACTTTGAGGAAAGGCAGTGAGAAATCCATGGATGCATTCCTTAAAATGTCTTTTAATTCCATAAATAATCTGCCGCCGCCGTCTGAATCAGCAACAGAACCCATTCGGGCATTGTATTCATCTTCCGTTCCTGATAATCTTTCATACGTCATTGTTTTTACGTCCGGCTCGCTCTTCTTTCCCACATTGTATGAAGCGTTCCATTTAACGCTTAACTTTCCGAGTTTTTCAATAAAGTGGTCTCCAGAAAGTATAGATGAAAATAATTGTCTCTCTGAAAACTTTGTCTGATAAAGCCTGAAGTCTTTATTATCTTCTGATGTAAGTATCTTCGACCCCTCTAAGAAAGTCGTTACGTCTTCAGAATTAATTGTGTATGTGGTCTTTAAACCAACTTTATTGTTGCTGCCAAGTTTATAGCTTAGATTTAATATACCTCCGTTAAGAACAGAAAATTCGGAGTTTCTTCCGTCAAATGATTCAAGCGTCGTGAGGTCATTATTGTATAGAGCTCTGCTCACATCTTGATTTAAAAATCCTGTTCTGTATGAGTAGGCTGCATAAAACCCAAGAGGATTGTTTCCTACATCAAAATTGTTGCCTACAGCTATCTGCATATTTGCGTTAAGTGGTGCCTGCCTGTTAGTCTGTGCCCAGTTGTTTCTGAAGAGCTTTGAATAATCAGATAGCTGCTCTGCTGTATAAGTCGTATTAATTAATCTGTTCTCTGGAAACTGTGATGGCAGCTGTCTTCCGCCGTCATCTAATCCTGTATTAAAGAAAAGAAACTTGTGCTGTCCTGAATTATAAGTTAGGAAATTTTGGTTTGTGGTATTGTCGGTTAATCCCATACCCATATTGTAGTTTAATGAAAATTGGTCGGGAAAATCTTTAGTTGAAATTTGCACAAGTCCGCCGGAGAAATTACCCGGTTGATCAGGAGTATATGATTTTGAAACGATTATATTTTCAAGCAGATTGGAAGGAAAGAGGTCAAATGAAAATGATTTCTTTTCGGTTTCCGTACTTGGAAGCTGAACACCGTTCAGCGTTGTTAAACTGTACCTGTCTGATGTACCCCTTATATAAACGTATTTATCGTTCACTATATTCACTCCAATAATCCTTTTCAGTACGTCAGATGCTGCCGCATCCGGAGCTCTTTTAATCTGCTGCTCTGAAATCCCGTCCTGTACTTTATCTGAGTTTTTTTGTTCTACAAGCATTGCCTGTTCATTAGCAAGTGTTGTGTTTGCCTCTATTACTATTTCCTCTGTCGTGAGTCCGTCAACAGTTAAAGTAATACTAAGATTAACAACGTCTTTCCCTTTAACTTCAACACCTGTAATAATTTTGTCATTATATCCTATGTAGGATACTTTAAGGCTGTATATCCCTGCTGAAATATTATCTATTTCATAAGTACCGTCAACCTCTGCAACTGCCCCAAGGTTGGTACCCTCTATTCTAATCGTCGCTCCTACAAGCGGCTCTGAATTTACGGCATCTGTTACTTTTCCTTTTATTGTCTGTGCAGACAACTCCGCGAAAGTAAAGATACTTAATGTTAGTAAAATTGTAATTAATACCCTTTTCATATTCTTATTTAATTTATATTCTATTACAAAACTACCTTTGTAATGTTAAGGAAATATAAATTATGTTAAGAAATTGTTACGGAAGGTTCACTAAACTGTTAAATGAATTGTAGAAAGTACTCTCTGTGCGTCGAAGAGCCGCCGCGGAGTTCATCTCAAAACTAACCCCGTTTGTCATTCCCGAATGTTTTTATCGGGAATCTAACCCCGTTTTCAATGTTTTTTATTAGCTTTTGTTACAAAATCTAAGTTATGAGACGAACTCCGCTCGGACGATAAAACTCTATATGATCTGCTTTTCTATTAGTAGTATAAGAGAATCCATATTGAAAACATATATGCAGAATCAAAAAAGGCAGGTTATAACCTGCCCTTTTTATTGTGAATGTTTTATTTGTGTTTATGCTCTAAAAATCAAGTATAAGATTCAAATAGAACTTGCTTACAGAACTTGTGGGTGTACCGTCATACTTAACCGCAAAATCCTTTTCGTATGAATACATCTGGTAATTTAATCCAAACGTTACTAAATTAACGGGCTTGAAAAATAAACCTAACATTAAAAGGTTTTGCTTTCCGTTATCAGCAGTAAAACCCTGTGCATTTGTACCCGGCTTGTTCGTGTTCGGGTCAAACATATCATAACGGGCAACAAGCGAAACCTTTTCTTTTAACACTTCTATCGGCGGATTAAACTCCAGCCATGTTGAAATGCCTCTTCCGTTTACTGTCGTATCAAGTGCAGTAATGCTTGCAACTTGATTTGAAGCCACACTGAATTCACCGCCGACCTTTATAAACCCGGCATTGTCAAAATTAAACTTGAAGTTTGCCATTCCTCCAAACCTTGTCTTGGCTGTCTGCCCTTCTCCGCCGCCAAGTTTTCCTATATATCCGAAACCTCCGATTGTTAAATCGCTTACCCCGTTAATTCTTGATTTACCCATCTTCTTAGCTGCTTCGGTTTTCTTTGCTAATTCTCCTGCAAGAGGATATATAAATGCGCTGAACATTACATCCTTAAACCTGTTGTCAAAAGACAGGTTCCTGTATCCGTTGCCGTTATAAACTGCTACTGATACATCAGCATAATTCTTCGGAAGCACAAGTTTAGCAATTACTCCAAGGTCTGCAGTTGAGAAAAAAGGACCTGTTGTTCTTG
Organism: Kapaibacterium sp. (SeqCode); assembly: GCA_041675325.1. Lineage (GTDB taxonomy): Bacteria > Bacteroidota > Ignavibacteria > Tepidaquicellales > Tepidaquicellaceae > CAIKZJ01. The sequence continues at coordinate 2,549 of JBAYUG010000032.1, read as the reverse complement.
TAACATCTCCGCTCGTTGTATTTACGGTTGCAGACTGCGTCCATAATATATCAGTTAAAGTTTTTAAAGCACCTCTGTAACCAAATGCTTTTTCAATCTGCCCTACCCATAAATTGGGAACTAAACCTCCTGCGAATGATAATGACAATCCTTCATCAGTCTTTAGCGGTGTATAATCTATCCATGCAAACTTTACTTGATATGAATACTGAGTTACACCTTTTCCATCAGTCATAGAATAAATATCGGGCGTGAATCTTGCCTTAATCTGTGGACTAAGCGTTGCAAAAACATTTATGTAAGCTCTGTCAAGATAAAAACTGTTCTTGTTCGTTTCAAACTGATTCTTCGTAGGCTTGTATCCGAAAGGCTGACCGGCATCCGGTGAACTAATATCCAGACTGTTTATAAACTCGGAATTACCGATGTTGTAATCCCAGCCTGTAAATAATGTACCCCCTATTCTTACTTCCGGCTTGAACCCTTCTTTTTCTTGAGCCAGACTAACCGATGATATTAATAATAACGTCACTGTAATTGATAATAATATTCTCATAGCTTTTTAATTAATTAAATAAATTTTTAAGTCCGGCTACCCTTATTAACCGGATTCTTTTATTATACTACTATAGGATACTACACTAAATATGTTTTAATAAATACAAACTTTTCACAAAATATAAAACTTCGTCTATCCTCACTTTCCTAAGAGTTGCAAATAAATCTTTGCTATTAAGTCGTAGTTCCGCCTTGAAGAATTATCTGCTCTTCCTGCTCTTCCTGCTCTTCCTGCTCTTCCTGCTCTTCCTGCTCTTCCCGCTCTTCCTGCTCTTCCTGCTCTTACTGTTCTTCCTGCTCTTCCCGCTCTTACTGCTCTTACTGCTCTTACTGCTCTTACTGCTCTTCCTGTTCTTACTGCTCTTACTGCTCTTCCTGCTTCTTCCTGCTCTTCCTGCTCTACCTGCTCTTCCTGCTCTTCCTGCTCCTACTGCTCTTCCTACTTCTTCCTGCTCTTCCTGCTCTTCCTGCTCTTCCTGTTCTTCCTGCTCTTACTGCTCTTACTGCAGTAGTTTTAATTTTTCAACTGCCTTCTTGGTGAGAGCAGCTGGTAAAGGTGCGTAGCCCAATTCTTTCGCAAACTTCTGTCCGTCTCCAAGCGCCCATTCTACAAATGTCTTAACTAATTTTCCTTTTGTAGGATTCTTATGTTTTTCATATATCAGCAGGTATGTATAACTGGAAATTGGATATGCGCCTTTTCCTTTTGCGTTTATTACTGACATCGTAAGTGTTTCGGGCATCTGATCGATTGATACCTCTGCTGCTTTTGTCACTGATTCAAGCGTTGGAATAATAAATTCACCCTCGGTATTTTTTACGCTCGCATATTTCAACTTGTTCTGTAATGCATAAATAAGTTCAACGTATCCTAACGAATATTCAAGCTGCTTAACAACTCCCGTAACACCTTCATTGCCTTTACCACCCTGTCCGAACTCAAACTTTGCAGTTTTTGATAACCCTATTTTCTCCTTAGCTTCTGGACTTACTGAGCTTAGGTAATCTGTAAAAATATAAGTCGTTCCGCTGCCGTCAGTTCTGTAAACAACGTTTATGTCTTTATCTGGTAATGAAGCCCCTGGATTTTCTTTTACTATCTTCGGGTCGTTCCATTTCTTAATTTTACCAAGATATATTTCTGCTATGTTCTCTCCTGTGAGGTTTAGCTTATCCAGACCCGGAACATTATACGTCATTACAACCGCACCTAATACAGTCGGTATATGATGTATCTTTGTTCCGCTCTTCGTTTCTGCATTAACTTGTTCCTCCGAAGTCATTGGTGCATCAGACGCACCGAAATCAACCGTACCTTCTGTCACCTGCTTGATGCCGCCGCCGCTTCCAATCGACTGGTAATTGAACTTCGCATCCTTGTTTATCTTTGAATACTCATCAAACCACTTAGAATAAAGTGGAAAAGGAAATGTTGCACCCGCCCCGTTGATTTGAGGAGAACTGCCTTCATCTTTATTGCCGCATGACGCTGCTAAAAAAGAGAATACTAACATTAAGATTGCAAGATGTTTCATAATTTTATGTTTTATTAGGTTGTTAAATATGTAACAATGTTGTTATTCGAAGTTATGAAATTGTTACGGCAATGTAAAGAAATTGTAAATAAATTGTAAGTTATTTTTGCCTTAATCATGAGTCAGTGTTCAAAATTATTCTTGTTTCTTCTCTGTACCCTCTTCACCCTCTGTGGTTAAAACTCTTTGAATAAAAACGCTCTTCTTTGTGCCCTCTTCACCCTCTGTGGTTAAATCTCTTTAAATAAAAAACGCGCTTCTCTGTGCCCTCTTCACCCTCTGTGGTTAATTCTCTTTGAATAAAAAACGTTCTTCTCTGTGACCTCTGTGAATTCTTTTATGTTAAAAAGCAAGTCTCATTTCCTTCACTTTTTTTGCTCGAGAGAAAATGCGATAGGAGTTACTAACTCAGCATTTTATCTCGAGCTGCCTCATACTATTTTTCTTTTACTATTT
>JBAYUG010000031.1:0-34672 GCA_041675325.1 Kapaibacterium sp. (SeqCode) | reverse complement strand
TGATTGAAGGCATATTATCAATAACATTTTTGATGCAGGTTCTGAGGATGTTTACTCCTTACTATCTCGGTGCAAGCGCTGCAAATTTTTCAGAAAGAGGCGGAGTTATTAATATTGCTATTGAAGGATTCATGATAATATCAGCTTTTTCTTATGCTTCAATTACAATTTTTACGGAAAATCCTTACGCTGGTCTTGTTGGAGCAGTTGCAATCGGAATTCTATTCAGCTTTTTGTATTCTTTGTTCACAATAAAACTTAAAATAAATCAGATTGTCATTGGTGTTGGGTTTAATCTCTTAATGGCAGGTCTTGCGAAATTTCTTATGCTGCTTTTTTATCAGAGTTCAAGTAACACCCCTGCATTTCCTCATGTTCCAAGACTCCCATTTTTGAGTTCTATTCCCTTGATAGGTGATCTGACAGGTGACTCAATTATAATGTTTGCATTGATGCTTGTGATTTTATCACAAATTGTAATCTACAAAACTAAATTTGGTTTAAGGTTAAGATCTGTCGGAGAGAATCCCGAAGCAGCTGAAACTCTCGGTATTAAAGTTAGAATATATAAAATGTGGGGTACGATTATTTGTGGATTCCTTGCCTCACTCGGCGGTATTTGGCTTGCATCAAACCAAAGCTCTTTCAGCGATGGTATGATTGCTGGAAGAGGTTATATCGCGATCGCAGCAATGATAATCGGTAAATGGAAACCCGTGAATATTTTCTTTGCATGTCTTATGTTTGCGTTCTTTGAAAGTCTGGAAATTGTACTTCAGATATCTGGTTCAGGAATACCCTCGCAGCTAATTCAAATGCTTCCTTATTTAATAACGATTCTTGTCCTTATAGGATTTGTCGGCAAAACAAAACCGCCTGCTGCAGACGGTGTACCTTATTGATTCTATCTCTTTCCTTTTCTTATATCTTCGCCCCAGAGAAGTTTTTCGTTGAGTGTGTTAAAGAATGACCAGTTGTGTTTTTTTACGCTTTCAATCGAGTGTTCTGATTTTTCTATTATTATCTCAAGAGGTGCTTTTCTTATAAGTCCTCTGTAACCATCAGGTGTTATCCTTACTTTAACGTCGTTGTAAGATTTCACTGTTATTTTGCCCGAATCAGGTACTATTACTGGTCTGAAATTAAGTGAATGAGGGCATATCGGAGTTATTATAAATACTTTGCTGAATGGTGTAATAATAGGTCCTCCTGCCGATAACGAATAACCTGTTGAACCCGTCGGTGTCGAAATGAGAACTCCATCGGCAAAGAATCTCCCTACAAATTCTTTATTATAAAATATACCAAGCTCCACCATTTTTATCGTATCTGCTTTGTCTATAACGATATCATTTAAAGCATCAAAAGCATACTTTCCGTTTACCGTACATTTAGCAAGGTGTAGTTCGATTATCTTGTACTTTTTCTTGATAACTTCTCCAAAGAATTTTTTAATTTCTGTAGGCATTATATCTGACATGAATCCAAGCGTTCCTAAATTAATTCCTATCACTGGTTTATTAGAATGTTTTATCATCCTCGTAGAATTAAGGAATGTACCGTCGCCGCCTATAGATACTATCATGTCGGATTTATTAAGCAGCGGACTTAGCTGAAGATACTTTAAGTTTATTTCTTTTGATTCTATAACTTGCTTAAAATCATCATGAAGATAATAGGAAATATTCATACGCTTAAAATATTTGACTAACGATATTATAACTTTGTCAATTCCGGCTTTATTCTTGTTTCCTATTATTCCGAATGTCATGATTTTTATTCTTTTATTTCCTTGTCTTCCGGTGTGTCGTTGTCTTTCTTGCTTTTCTCATCAACATAGTTTAACCTCAGATCAGAAACCACAGTTTCAAGCACCTTCTTTTCCTCGTCTGTAAATCCTTCTTTGGATTTGTGAAGCAGCATGTCTATCATGTCAATTGATACTTCTGCACCCTCCATACTTTTTTCAACTTTATCCGTCATTGGATTTTTTATCTTCCCAAGGTTCATCATTGCCTGCATCTGCAGTGAATAAACAAGCGCTACGAAAAGTTCTGATGATTTATTTTTCTCCATTTATAATGTTATTTTTTAAATTTATAAATTTTAACGTGAATATAATGGATATCAGGTAAAACAGTAAAGTTACTACTTCCCAGTCTCCAAAGTTCCATTCAAAAATACCTGAAATATGAAAAGAAATCATTGCAATAATTATTCCTATTAGAATTTCTTTATCAAAAATGTTTTTAGCTCGTCTGTAGTCACTAATAGTATAATAAAATAATGTCGCCCATATTAGCACATAAAACAACGCCCCAATCGTTCCTGTTGTTGCCAGTATCATCACTGGATTACTGTGGAAATGTGAACCCTCACCATGACTTTCAGGATTCTTATACAGCTTATAAACTTTTGTAATCTCGTTGTCTCCCGTTCCGAGCAGGGGATAGTCTTTGTAAACTTTTATTCCTACATCCCACATTACTATCCGGCTTTTATTGCTTGGATGATTTAAATCAAATATGCTCCTTATCCTGTCTTTTCCGGAATCAGGAGTCACTATCCATAACAGACACAGAAATAGTATGAAAGAAACAAGAAATCTCCAGTTTACAAAAATACCGTAAATGAATAATGCTATTAGTACTCCTAAATAAACGTTCCTCGACTGGGTAAGAAACAGTGATACAAGTATAGGAATAAGTATTATAATTAAATATACTTTACTAATCCTGTATTTATTTTTCGATAGTACAAAAGGGAATATTGCCATCAGAATCAGCATCTTTATTTCACCGGCAGTAATAGGATAGCTGAAATAATCTATTCTGATTTCGGAAAAGTTTGTAGTCTTTAAATTTTCTGATAGTGTGAGAGCAAACTTAAAGATTTCTACACATGAGAGAATTGAAAATACTGTCGCTATTATTAATATGTTCCTGAGAATTTCACCTTTTGATTTTATTACAGTTGGATTTGAAAAGAAACAAATTAATAACAGATATCTCTTAAGACCTATAAGGGCATCCTCGGGGAAGTACGCAAAAATTCTCGACAGCATATCAACTATTATATAAATACCAAAACTTAGAAAGAAGTATTTATATCTGCCGAATAAAAGTTTGAATGAGGAAAAGTCTTTCTCTTTGTATAATTTAAACCCCCATAGAACAACCCATACACTTAGAGAAATCGATGATAATGCTATTGAAAATCCAATAGATACTATCTGTAGAAGAATAAAATAATTAATTATTTTGTCTAAAGTGAAGTGCTCTTTGCTTATTCCTGGCATGTTTTAATTGCTTGAATTAAACTGTATCTCATAAAGTCTTTTGTACAATCCATTCTTATCTTTCATTAGTTCATCGTGTGTCCCAACCTGTGATATCCCGTTTTCTGCAATAACTGCTATTTTGTCTGCATTCTTTATCGTCGAAAGTCTGTGAGCTATCACAATCGATGTCCTGTTTGCCATTAGGTTATCAATCGCTTCCTGTACTATCCTTTCTGACTCAGTATCGAGAGATGAGGTGGCTTCATCAAGTATTAATATTTGTGGATTTCTTAGTAAAGCTCTTGCAATAGCAATTCGCTGCTTCTGTCCGCCCGATAGCTTAAGCCCTCTTTCTCCAACTATTGAATCAAACCCCTTGTCCAGTTGTTCAATGAATTCCAGTGCGTTTGCATTCTTTGCCGCATTCCTTAGTTCTTCATCCGTAATATTTTCCATACCAAAAACAATGTTGTTTCTGACAGTATCATTAAAAAGAATCGTTTCCTGTGGGACAATACCTATAAGGTCTCTGAGCTGCTCGAATTTTATATTCTTTAAGTTGATTCCGTCGAATAATATTTCCCCTTCTGTTACGTCATAAAATCTTGCGATTAAATCTGCTAATGTTGACTTGCCGGAACCTGAAGGACCTACTATTGCAATTATTTCTGATTTGTTTATTCTAAGGTTTATATCTTTTAAAATGTATTTATTCGCATCGTAATAAAATGATACATTTTTCAGTTCAATATCTTTTGTGAAGTTTCTGTAATCAATTGGATTATTCGCATCTTTAACCTCAATAGGGTAGTCGAGTATTTCAAAAATTCGTTGCCCCGATGCCGCAGATTCCTGTATCCTGTTCGATACAGATGAAAGATTCTTTATAGGTACAATTAGCTGGAAAAGTATAAATATAAATCCAAGAAATTCTTCCGGTCTTAAATTATTATGAATTAATATTTCCCTTCCACCAAACCAGATGATGATTACACCCGCCAGTATAGTAAGAAATTCAGTTATTGGTGAAGCAAGCTCGCTCATAATAGATGTCTTCATCAAAAGTTTGTAATGTTCATTATTCTCTTTTCTGAACACCTCATTCCTGTATTTTTCGGCTCTGAAGGAACGTATTATTTTGGCACCGTATATTGTCTCATTGATTACCGAAAGAAGTTCTGATAGCTTTACCTGAACTCTTAGACTCCTTCTTCTTAGCGATGATCCTATTTTTGCTACAACTAAAACCGTTATTGGAAAAACTGTAAATGACATTAATGTCATCTGCCAGCTTATCGATAATGATAGTATTAAAAAGATTAATATTAATAACGGGTCTTTTATAAGATTTGAAAATGCCGCAGATATCCCTGATTGTATGTTGTTAATATCGTTCGTCATTCGCGATATCAGGTTTCCGGCTTTTTCCTGTGTGAAATATCTTATCGAAAGTTTATTAACCTTTTCATACATCTCAAACCTTATATCTCGGAGAACTCCTTTCTCAACGTACTGCATAAAAACTGACTGGAAGAATCCTGTAATATTCTTCAAAAAGAATGCGGCAAGTATCAATAGCGATACCTTTAAAATTGCAGATTCCTTTGAACCGCTTAGAATAAAATCTTCAAATACCTTTTGAATGCTCTGATAAAAACCCGTCAGGTTATCAGTCGTTTGCGCCGTCTGTGTCTGAGTTCCCGTGAATAATGTTTTTAAAAGTGGAATAGTTAAGTAGATTGATAGTGCACTGAAGACAGAAAACAGCAGCGACATAATAACAGATAAGAATATATATTTCTTGTACTTCTTTATGTATGTTATTATTCTGAGGTATATTTTCATTTACTTCCGTTTTTGTTCTGACTTTCCCATATTTTCATGTATGTTAGCATATTCGTTATCACGTCAAAATTTGCAACCATCAGTCCATGAATCCCATCCCTGAATCCTGCACGTATAAAATACATATTAATAAATCCCCATATAGGTCTGAATAGTATATCTGTAAATCCAACTTTTTTCCTGTCTCTTTTTTCCTCTGCTTGCAATGATGAATATTTATTCACCTTTGTCATAAATTCAGAAATTGATTGTACAGTATAATGTATAACATCACTTTTCATCACACCAGTTTCCCCGTCTATTTCGTATCCTTCGTGTACAAGTCTGTCCGATATTTTTGTACTTTCTCTTCTGAAGAATCTTTTCTGATAACCTGGATACCAACCTCCGTGTTTAATCCACTTTGAAAGAAAGAAGTTTTTGCGGGGCAGCTTAAATCCATTATATTTAATGTCGTTAGTATTAATAATTGAAAGTATTTCTTCTCTTAATTCATTTGAGCATCGCTCATCTGCATCCAGCACTAATACCCATTCCTTTGATGATTTATCGAGCGCAAACTGCCTTTGAAAAGCAAATCCTTCCCATTTATTGACAAACACGTTCTTCGTGTATTTACCTGCAATTTCTGCTGTCCTGTCCGTACTTTCACCGTCAACAACAATTATCTCATCCGCCCAGGGAACGCTTTCAAGGCAGTCCTCAATATTCTTTTCCTCATTTTTGCAGATTATATTTACTGATATCAAATTTATTTTTTAAATATCAATCAATTTAATGAAACACTATCAAATATGTAATTACAAAATTAATCGTAAAATCCCTTCCCTGAACTCAATATCTCTTATCTTTTTTAATTCCTTAATCCTCATAGGCAGTGCGCAAACAAATAAAAGTTTGTCATCCGCATGCGCGTTCTTTGCGTACGCCGTGGAGTTTGTCTCAAAACTACCCCAGTTGTCATCCCCGCTCGTTCTTGGCGGGGATCTAACCCCGATTCAATGTTTTTTATTTGCTTTTGTTACAAAATCTAAGATTCATGTATCTTCTCTGCGTTCTCTGCTCCCTCTGTGATTAAAGCTCTTAGCAATAAATAAACTCTCTTCTCTGCGCTCTTTGTGCGCTCTGTGGTAAAATCTTTTCTTTGTTTGTAGTTCTTTGCTGAAATCTTTTCTCTATTTTTAAAACAATAAAACATGCTTTTCTTAGTGCTACAAACCGTTAAAATGCCTTCTTTGTGTCCTTTGCGGTTAAATCTTTTTATCAGTGAAAATCATAAATAAATCAGGTATATCAGTGTGCGTTCTTTTTAAATCTCTATCCGCGCAAATCCGCCCTATTCGTGAAAATCCGTGTTCTATTTTACTAAATAATACACTTGTTCTTAATCAGTTTTGATCATAAATAAATCAGGTTTATCAGTGTGCGCTCTTTATCTACTCCGTGTGCTAAACCCATTTTTCTGTTCTGATACTCTCAATTGAATATGTAATCTATATTTCATAATTTTAGTAAAACATTAACAATGCCTATTAACTTAAATAAACTTACTTCAAAATCTCAGGAAGCTCTTCAAAAAGCTCAGGAAATAGCAGTCACCAATTCTAATCAGATTATCGAACCCGCACATCTCTTTTCTGCCATGCTCGGTGATAATGAGAGTATATTAAATTCAATCTTCCTGAAACTCTCCATAGACAAAGAGCAGCTTATAATCCGCACCGGTGAACTCGTAAACTCCCTGCCAAAAGTAACTGGCAGTGTCTCAGAACAGCTTTCAATTTCCCGCGAACTTAACTCCGTTCTTGAAAAAGCTTTTTCCGAAGCCGCTGATATGAAAGATGATTATGTTTCTGTTGAACATCTACTTATCGGTCTCATTGAAACAAAAGGTAATGTATCTATACTTTTAAAATCTTTTAATCTTACAAAGAAAAGTATTTTAAATATTCTAAAAGATGTTCGCGGCTCCCAGCGTGTCACGTCTCAAAATCCTGAAGATACTTTTCAGGCACTTGAACGTTATGGCAAAAACTTAAACCAGCTCGCTGCAAGAGGAAAACTCGACCCGGTCATCGGCAGGGAAGAAGAGATTAGAAGAGTTCTTCAGGTATTATCGCGCCGTACTAAAAACAATCCCGTTCTAATCGGTGAACCGGGAGTTGGCAAAACTGCAATCGCTGAAGGCATCGCCATCCGAATAGTTCAGGGCGATATTCCCGAGGGACTGAAGGATAAGCATATAGTCGCCCTTGATATGGGCGCTCTAATCGCAGGTGCTCAGTATCGCGGACAGTTTGAAGATAGACTTAAATCAGTCTTAAAGGAAGTCCAGAACTCCGACGGAAAAGTTATTCTGTTCATCGATGAACTTCATACTGTTATAGGTGCAGGTGCTGCATCGGGCTCTATGGATGCTTCAAACCTTTTGAAACCCGCTCTTGCAAGAGGGGACTTGCGTTGTATCGGTGCAACTACACTTGATGAATACAGAAAGTATATTGAAAAGGATGCTGCTCTCGAACGCCGCTTTCAGCCCGTTCTTGTTACAGAACCCGGCGTTGAAGATACTGTCTCTATTCTTCGTGGTCTTAAAGAAAAGTATGAAATCCATCACGGCGTTAGAATAACAGATGGAGCTATAGTTGCCGCTGCACAGCTTTCTGATAGATATATTTCTGACAGATTCTTGCCCGATAAAGCTATTGACCTTATCGATGAAGCAGCTTCAAAATTAAGAATTGAAATTGATTCTATGCCCGAAGAACTTGATAATCTTGAACGCCGTATAAAACAACTCGAAATCGAACGCGAAGCCCTTAAACGCGAATTGTAACTTGACTATTTTGATTGTATCTCGGTTGCGTCAATCGTTATATTATTTTTGACGCAATGCTTGTCCCTTAATTACATATTTGTATATAGAAATTAACAACGAAAAGGTTTGTTTTTTCAATAGTTTTTGATATTAAATTCGAGGGAATAAATTTATCAACAGGTGTATATTTTTATACTATATTTGTGGATGGGAATAAAATTGACACAAATATATTAGTATTACTTGAATAAAAAATGAAAATGAAAAAGATTTTATTATATATATTAATTAATTATTCATTATTGGTTGTCAATGGTTTTGGCCAATATCAAGTTGAATGGATAAGGACATATCCGGGTAGAATTCATTCAAGTGCTATTGATTCAACTGGTAACGTATATATTACAGGAGATAATGAAGGTAATTATTTTTTACTAAAATATAGCAATAATGGTTATTTGATTTGGCAAAGAGCGATTTCAATGAATAATAACTTGAATAAACAAAGAAGCAATCCAGAATACCAAAATTTAAATCAACCGAATCAGTATAATAATAAATATTTTATAAATGATTTTTCTAATAAAATTAAAACCGGAGATGGTAATGGCTGCATGGCAGCAGATAGTTTAGGTAATGTATTTATATCCTGGTCTAACGGTAATGGATTCTTATATATTTACAAATATGATTCAAGCGGAACTCAAAAATGGAGAAGACTATACAACGACACAAAACCTGATTGGCCTAAAGATTTAGCCTTAGATTATGATGGAAATGTAATAGTCATTGGCGAAAGAGGATTAAGTTTTACAGAATTTTTAACTTTAAAATATTCCTCCTCTGGAAATTTGATTTGGAATAAAATCTATTATGATACAATTGGTGGTTTTCCAAATAAAATATCTGTTGATTTGAATAATAATATTTATATTGCAGGTCAGATTCTAACAAATAATACTTTTTGGGATATGATAAATATAAAATATAACAATGAGGGTGTTCTTCAATGGGTATCAAGATATAATGACACTTTAAACAGCGGTGATCTGGCATATAGTATTTGTGTTGATAAATACGGTAATTCATATGTCACTGGACTAATGACAGTACGATTAAGACCAAATTATGCGACTGATGCAATAGGAACTATAAAATATACACCCCAAGGGGATTCTGTATGGGTTAGAATTTTTCATAATAATGATTCTTTGCAAAATAATTACGGGACAGATATAATTACGGATAATTCAGGAAACGTATATGTTTCAGGCATGACAACGGGAAACATTACTTTTTCATTAGCAGCTTATGCAACGATAAAATATGATAATAATGGTAATATGTTATGGATAAAATTCAATTCGGGAGATTATCCACCAAATGATATTACATTAGATAAAAACAAAAACGTATATGTAACAGGTGGATATAATATGACAACAGTTATTTATGATTCTACCGGTAATAAAATTTGGAGTATGTCATATCCCTCGTCAACAAGCACGAATGGAGGTCTTAAATTACTTTTCGATAAAAACAATAATTTATTTATCCCGGGTGGAGTTTCAATCGATTCTACTATTTTAATTAAAGTATCAAAAACAACTTCGATACATAGTATTTCAGAGAATATTCCGGATATTTATAGACTCTATCAAAACTATCCAAACCCGTTTAACCCTTCGTCAGTTATACGTTTTCAGTTGCCTGTTGTTAGTAATGTGGTGTTGAAAGTATATGATGCGATGGGTCGCGAGGTACAGACACTTTTGAATGAAAATCTTAATTCAGGGACTTATAGTGTCGAATTCAACGGAGAAGGATTGTCAAGCGGAATATATTTCTACAAAATAGAAGTCCGCAGCAGCAAATCTTCGACAGGTAAATTTACGGATGTAAAGCGCATGGTCCTTCTCAAATGATTTTATAATTAGCCCTAAAACTTACATCAACTGTGAATATTTTGCTGAAGTCATGAAAAGTTTCTTATATGCTTTAAGTCATCGCCCTTGTTCACCCCGCTCATGGTTACATTATTTTTAACTCAATGCGAGGCAATACGCGGGTACGGATAATATATTGACTAATAAAATATTATTTATTAAGTTAATATAAATATACAACAAATACCCCCTTCAAGAAATATTCTAGGAGGGATTAAACAAAGTAGCTATGAAAAATATGAGTTACAGTGTTTGTTTTTCTGAGGGGATGGAAATATTTCTTCACCTTTTTGTATCCTATTATTATCATTCTTTATATTCATCAATAACACCTTCTAGTCAATAAATGAAAAAAGCAATGAGATATTTGACACTTTTAGTATTTTTGACTATTTCAGTAAACAGTTATGCCCAGTGGCAAAAAGTGTTTCAAGCTTTAATCACGTTAAATGAGTTCACTTCAAATTCCAATTATATTTTCTGTGCAACTCAACTAAAAGGTGTTTTGCGGTCATCAGATAACGGGTTATCTTGGGATTCTCTTAATCTAGGATTATCAAGTAAGAGAGTATATACAATAACAGCTCAAGGAGATAATATATTTGCTGGGACAGATTCTGGATTGTTCCGTTCAACAAATAACGGAAATAGCTGGAGTAATATAAGTAATAGTATTTATAAGAAAGGGGTTTATCATCTTGATTGTAACGAACAGTATATCTTTGCTGGAACAATTTCAGGGATTTATTGTTCTATAAACTTTGGTCAAACATGGGATTCTATTAATAACGGATTGCCGAGAAGGTCAATTAGTGGGTTACCGGTAGGAATTGATGCTATTACACATAACAATAATACTATTTTTATTGGAGTTGATGATATTGGCGGAAAGCCTAAGATATATAAATCAATTAATTATGGAAATAACTGGGAACCAATAATTCACAACGGACTTGATAGCATAATAGCTTATTCCCTTGAAGCTAAAGATTCAATAGTTCTATGTGGTACTTATAAGGGTGTTTACATATCACGAAACAACGGTTTAAGCTGGAGAAGAATACCTGAAATAAGTCCTAATATAGGATTATTCGGATTGTCAATTATTGATGAACAGAATTTAATGATTTCACATTTTGGTTCCGGTGTATATGTATCAACAGACGGTGGCAGAAATTGGTTTACTAAAAATGAAGGACTCAATTTCGGGGAGTATTATACCTGTGCTTTATATACGACTGGAGATTATACATTCTTAGCAACAAGACCTTTTGACACTTATTTACCTGCAATATTCAGAAGAACAACTCAGCAATTAATTCCAGTTATTGAAAACAGTACGATAATTCCCAAAGATATTGAGTTATATCAGAACTATCCAAACCCGTTCAATTCATCAACAACAATAAGATATTCTATTAATAAAAATAGTGAAATAAAGATAAAAGTATTCGATATAATAGGAAAAGAAGTAAGAACTATCACAAGCGAGAAAAAGACAGCAGGTATTTACGAAGTTAAATTCGACGGAGGTGGTTTATCATCTGGAATATATATTTATTCACTGTTTGCTGATAATATCATAATTGATACGAAGAAACTTATAATAGTAAAATAGTTAGAAAAAAGCCTTTTGTTTCTTATTATGTCTCAATGCAGACTTCATAATATTTATTTAATTTACTTGACATTTATAAAAAATTATTGTAGATTGCATTATATAGTAGATAGTTCTTTAAATCTTGTAGAAAGTGTTAGTTTTTGATTGCAATTACAGTTTATTGTTAACTACCCTTTAAAATTACGAGATTTCTAAAACCCACTCAAAGTCCGCTTCAGACCCGCTTAAATTCCACTTGATATTCACAAAATAATCAATTAACTTGAGATGAATCATCGATGAACGTACGTACTTCATCCATCGGTGCATTGAAATTTGTCCATTTTCAAACTAAAATTATACTCTTATGGCAGAAATGAAAGGTGGTCTTCTAGGAAAACCCTCGGGCAAGGTAGGGAATATGGTTTATAGGATCAAAAATAAGAAGGTTCTTGCCTATCAGCTTAACGAAACGTATAATAAATCTTTTTCAGATAAAGCTCTGGAAAATGAAAGTCTATTTACGAAGGTCTCTGCTTTTGCAAACTTTCTGAATAAATCCCCGTTGCTTAAACAAATGTGGATTCTGTCAAAAAGACCCGGCGTATATTCCAACCTTAAAATCTATAAATACAATCATAAAAACATAAAACTCTGGGGTATAAGCTCTGAGGCGCGGATTCTACCATCAAATTTCACTTATAAGAATAAGAATGTCAGTCTCGATAAGAATAAACTCACTCTCGAATTTCATCAGCCTGAAATCAATAAATTATATAAAAATCAGACTCACGATTTTGAGCCGCCATATACTTTTATATCTGTTATTTATGCTATAGACCCTGTAAACCCTGAGTCAGAGCAGAAAAAGGCAGCCATCTATCTCGATGAGAAAGTAGAGGATTTTAAAATCTCTGCATTGGGTACATCACGCTTTACATTCGATACTCCTGAAAATTCATTCCCGTTCCTCAATGATTTTAAAACAATTCTTGTTTTCCCGGCGATTGTATCCCACGAAACCGTTAGTGGTTGGCATAAATGGGCAGAATGCGGCGGCATTTACATAAAAGGGTCCTTACCCAAGAAGAGTTTATTTAAACCGGAGCCTCCACCCGTAAAGCCAAACAAAACATTCATCATCGAATATTAGTATATTTTATAAATTTTAGTATGTTAAATAATTTTGTCATCCCCGCTCGCATTTGGCGGGGATCTAATCACTATTTATTTATAATATTACCCTGGAACTTGTTACCCAAAGTACTCAAGAAATGAATTGTAAAAACTACATATTTTTATTATCTTTATAGTTGTAACAATGTTCTATTAATCTTGAATTTATGGGGTTTTAAGTGTTTAAAAATATGTTTTTTAGATACTTAGAACTTTTTGTATAATTATTAAATCAGTTAATTTATGAATATTCCCGAAAGTTTGAAGTTTACGAAAAAGCACGAGTATGTTAAAGTTGAAGGAAATGTGGCTGCAGTAGGCGTTACGGATTATGCACAGGGTGAACTTGGAGATATTATTTTTGTTGATTTTACAAAGTCAGTAGGCGATACTGTTGCTGTTAACGATGTTGTCTGTTCTATCGAAGCAGTAAAGACTGTTTCTGAAGTCTTCAGCCCGCTTTCAGGTAAAATCACTGAAGTAAATTCAGGTATCAACGATGCCGCTTCGTCTGTCAATTCTGACCCTTACGGTGCCGGCTGGTTGTTTAAGATTGAAGTTGCGAATGCTGTCGAGCTTGAAGGACTAATGGATGCAGCAGCATATAAAGTACTTTTAGGTTAATAATAATTTAAATCATTATTTAATTCCTGAATAAATTTTTGCGAATCAGGTCTTATCCTGATTTGCATTTTATTATTTATTCTTAATGAATTGTATAAGAAAATTATGGAGGCTGATATGATGAAAATTATTGTTTCTAATCTTGCTGAAGGTGAACATAAGTATGAGTTTAAGGAAACTGTCGAATACCTGGAACTCATTGATTTAAAGGCTAAGGACGGTATTAATGTTTATGTTACGCTGGATAAATCCGACATGCAGATTCATGCCATTATTAAGGTAAGTTCTGTTCTGATTTTTCCTTGCGATAGATGCACGGATGATTTTGAGTTTGCTCTCGACACAGAATTCGATGTAGTGTTCAAGTATTCAAAGAGCGATGTAGAACTTAAATCAACCGATAACGATAATATATTTTTTATTTCACCTGAAACGAATAATATAGACCTGAAACAAGTGGTAAGGGAAAATATCTTAATTTCTCTGCCCATGAGACATGTTCCGGAAGAGACTGACGGTATATGTTCTTTTTGTAAGAAAGATATAAACGAAATACTTAGAATTGAAATAAAACAGGAATTAAATCCTGTATGGAATAAATTATTAAACAAGAATTAATTAAATAAGTAAAAATGCCAAATCCAAAAAGAAGACATTCGAAAACAAGAGGAAGAAAACGCAGAACTCATTACAAAGCTGCTGCTCCGACTTTGGTAGCCTGTTCAAACTGTAATGAAATGAAACCAAGCCATCAGATTTGTCCTGCTTGCGGTTTCTACGACGGCAAAAGTATTGTGCTTCCTAAGAAATAAATTTAATGACACAGGAGAGCTCTAAAATTATTCGTATAGCAGTCGATGCTATGGGCGGGGATTTTACTCCTGATAATCCTGTTCTGGGTGCTGCTGAAGCTGCTGCCGAGAACAGTAATATAGATGTAATACTCGTTGGTCCTGAAGATAGGATTAAAGAAGTTCTCAGAAAGAAAAATGTAAATTTGAGCAATCTTAAGATTGTTCATACTGATGAATATGTTACGATGGATGATTTACCCGCTGAAGTTTTCAAGGCTAAGCCAAATTCCTCTCTGAATGTTGCGTTAAAAATGCAGCGGGAGAAAGAAGCAGATGCTCTTGTTAGTGCAGGTAATACGGGTGCAGTTCTTTCACATTCAACTTTGAGGCTCGGAAGGATACAGGGAATCGGCAGAGCAACAATTGGCGCAGAACTCCCTTCAATGAACGGTTCAACGCTCGTGTTTGATGTAGGTGCTACAGTCGATTGCAGACCTGACCACCTCGTTGAGTACGCAATAATGGGTTCTATTTTTGCTAAGTATATTTACAAAAAGGATAATCCCAAAATAGGTTTGCTGAGCGTCGGCGAAGAAAAAAGCAAAGGCAATGAGGTATCCCTCGCTGCTTATGAGATGCTTGAAAAAGCTCCTATCAACTTTGTTGGAAATGCGGAAGGCAGCGATATACTAAAGGGTACTGTTGATGTTGCTATCTGCGATGGTTATACCGGGAATATTTTGCTTAAACTTGCTGAAAGCGTTCTCGAACTTTTAAGGTTTAAGTTTAGAGAATATGCTGATAAAGGATTCTTGCAAAAATTATGGATGGGAATGATGTCTGGTACTCTAAAAGGCATTTTTAAAAAGTTTGATTATGAAGAGCAGGGCGGTACACCTTTGCTGGGAGTTAATGGAGTCTCAATTATCGGGCATGGAAAATCAACTCCTTATGCAATAAAGAAAATGATTTTCAGGGCTGAACAGGTTGCGCGTCTTGAGATTAATAAGAAAATTGAAGAAGCAATTAAAGAAAATAAATTAATAAATAAATAATAAAAAATGGCAAAAGTACAATCGTTTGCGGACAAAGCGGCGAAACTTGCAAGGAAGCAAGAGTTAACCGTTATCGATCCTGATACGAATCAGGAAACAAGAATTATTAACGTAAGACTTGTTGAAGCAGTTAAAACCGAAAAAGGTTCAGTAAAATTTCTGGATAGAAACATGAAAGTTTATGAATCGTCTTATAAACCTTATAAAGGATAGGAGCAAAAATGGCAAGAGTATGTAAAATAACTGGAAAAAAACCTATGACCGGTAATAATGTTTCTCATGCAAACAACAGAACTAAAAGAAGGCAATTACCGAATCTGCAAAAGAAAAAAATCTGGCTTGAAGAAGAAAAACGCTACGTTACCATGAAAATATCTACCGAAGCTATTAAAACACTCGATAAAAAGGGATTAAAAGCGTTGCTGAGTAAATAAGTATCCTGATGTCTAAATCTGTCAGTGTTATTATTCCTGCACTCAACGAAGAGAAACTGATAGAGCAGACTATAAAGCAGTTCAGCGATGCTGTAAAAGAGAAGTACGATGTTGAGGTTATAGTTAGCGATGGCGGAAGCACGGATAAAACTCTTTCAATTATTGAAGGCAAAGTTGATAAGGTTGTAAAACACGATAAAGATTACAAACAGAACATTTCCGAAGGAAGAAATATGGGCTTTAAATCTTCTACGGGTAATGTTCTGATTTTTTTTAACGCTGATACTTATGTTGATGATATTGATCTGTTCTTTGAAAAGATTCTCGAATATCTTAAAGATGAAAAAGTGAACGCACTTGCTTTTCCCGTGAAGGTTTTTCCTCATGAAGAGAAACTGCAGGATAAACTGTTTCATTTTATTTACAACAACTATGTGCGTTTGCTTAATTTTGCTTTTATGGGTATGGGAAGAGGTGAGTGTCATATAGTCAAAAGAAAAGCATTTGAGTCTGTTAATGGTTACAACGAATCACTTGGAGCAGGAGAAGATTTTGAACTCTATACAAAACTTCATAAGATAGGGAAAATTCGATTCTGCAGTGACTTGATTGTTTATGAATCACCGAGGCGTTATAGAAAGTTTGGTTATTTGTATGTTCTTTTCGACTGGGCAAAGAACTCGATATGGATTACGCTTTTTAAGAAATCTGTTTCCAAAGAATGGAAACCTATTAGATAAGTTATGAAGTTCTTTAACGTTCTTTCACATAGCAGCGAACCTGGCGTTAAAGCCAGAACAGGATTGATTACAACGGATTACTCGGTAATCGAAACTCCTGTCTTTATGCCCGTCGGTACAGTCGCTACAGTTAAGGCAGTTAAGAATTCTGAACTCGAAGAGCTTGATGCACGTATAATTCTCGGAAACACTTATCATCTTTATCTGCGCCCGGGTAATGTTATTATGCATGAAGCTGGAGGACTTCACAAGTTCATGAACTGGAAAAGAAGCTTACTAACCGATAGCGGTGGTTTCCAGGTTTTTAGTTTGTCTTCTCTGAAAAAGGTTGATGAAGGCGGCGTGAGGTTTAATTCTCATATTGATGGCTCTAAGCATTACTTTTCACCTGAAAGTGTAATTAATACGCAGAGGATAATTGGCTCTGATATTATGATGCCTCTTGATGAATGTATTGCTTATCCCGCAGCGTATAAGCAGGCAGAAAAAGCTCTTGAACGTACAACAAACTGGGAAACAAAGTGTTTTGAAGTTTATAAAAATACTTCTTCTTTTTACAACCATAAACAAAGACTGTTTTGTATAGTACAGGGAAGTACTTTTAATGACTTGAGAAAACGCAGTATTGAAGAACTTCTGGTTAATGATTTTGACGGTTGTGCAATAGGCGGACTCGCAGTAGGCGAAAAGAACGACTTGATGTATGAACTAACAGATTATTGTACTGACTTTTTGCCGCAGAATAAACCGAGATACCTTATGGGTGTTGGTACACCGGTAGATATTCTGGAATCTGTTGAACGCGGAGTTGATATGTTTGATTGTGTTATGCCGACACGCAATGCAAGACACGGAAGAATATTTACTACTAACGGCGAGATTAATATTAAGAATGCAAAGTATGCGAATGATTTCAGGCTGATTGATGATGAGTGTTTTACTTATACTTCTATGAATTTTTCCTTTGCATACATAAGGCATTTATTCATGGCAAAAGAAATACTCGGAGCACAGCTTGCTTCGGTGCACAATATAGGATTTTATTTGAAACTGATGCGTGACATCAGAACAGCAATAAACGAAAACAGGTTTATACAATTTAAACAAACATTTTTATTAAAATATAATTCAAACAAACACAAATGAACATTTTATTAGGTATCTTTATGCAGGCGGGCGGAGCAGATTTGCTCTCTACAATCGTCCCATTTCTTTTAATTATAGTTGTTTTTTATTTCCTTATCTTAAGACCTCAGCAAAAGAGGCAGAAGGAAAGAACAAAACTTCTCGAAGGTGTTAAAAAAGGCGATAAGATTATTACAGCCGGCGGTATTCATGGTGTAGTCGAAGGCCTTGACGATAAGTTTGTTCTCGTAAAGATCGACGATAACGTAAAAGTCAAACTTGAGAAAACAGGTATCGCAACAATAATTGGATTAACGGACCAGGGCAAGAAGTAAATTTAATCCTTAATGGATAAGAAGAATATTAAATTGGATTCTATTGAATCTGCAATTACTGATTTTAAGAAAGGCAATATCATAATTGTAGTTGATGATGAGGATCGTGAGAATGAAGGCGATATGATTTTCTCCGCGGAGAAATCAACACCTGAGCTTGTAAATTTTCTCGTTCGTCATGCAAGAGGTCTTATCTGTGTTCCAATGGAGCAGAAAAGACTGGATGAACTTGGAATAGCTATGATGACTGCGGATAATACTGCACGCCATGAAACTGCTTTTACTGTTAGTGTGGATTATTTGGTTGGAACTACAACAGGTATTTCAGCTTTCGATAGGCACAAGACAATCAAAGCACTTATTGAAAGAAAAACAAAACCTGCTTTACTCGGTAAACCGGGACATATTTTCCCTCTCAAAGCAGAAGAGGGTGGGGTATTAAAAAGGGCAGGGCATACAGAGGCTGCAGTTGACCTCGCAAAACTTGCAGGGCAGTATCCTGCAGGAGTTCTTTGCGAAGTCCTGAAGGAAAATGGAGAAATGGCACGTCTTCCTGAACTTCTTGAGATTGCCGAAAAGTTTAAGCTGAAAATAATATCGATAAAAGACCTTATCAAATACCGTCTCACAAAAGATATTCTTGTATCGAGACTTGTTGATGCAAAGCTTCCGAGTAAGTTCGGTAACTTTAACATTCATATTTACAGAAGCAATGTTGACCGAAAAGAACATATTGCTCTTGTAAAAGGTAATATAAAAACAAGTAAACCTGTTCTCGTAAGAGTTCATTCTGAATGCATGACTGGTGATATTTTCGGTTCAATGCGATGCGACTGCCGCGAACAACTGACCAAGTCTATGGAGATGATTGAAAAAGTGGGAAAAGGTGTTGTTCTGTATATGAGGCAGGAAGGCAGAGGTATTGGGCTTGTTAATAAATTAAAAGCATACAATCTTCAGGAAAAAGGTAAAGATACTGTCGAAGCAAATGTTGAGCTTGGTTTTCAGGCTGACCTCAGAGACTACGGTATCGGAGCGCAGATTCTGCGCGACCTTGGACTCAAGAAAATTAAACTGCTAACCAATAATCCGAAAAAGATTATAGGTCTGAACGGATATGGACTCGAAGTAGTCGAACGAGTCCCGATTGAAATTAAAGCTAATCATATAAATGTAAGATATTTAAAAACTAAACGAGATAAATTAGGTCATCTAATTTTATTGGAAAAAACTAAAAAGAGAATTAATTAATGGAACAGGGAATTGTTTATCTTAAAAGAAAAAGACTCGTCGAACTTGAAAATCAACTCAGGGAATTAAAAACGGTTGCAAGAAGAGATATTGCGGATAAAATTTCTGAAGCACGCTCGCATGGTGATTTATCTGAAAATGCTGAATACGATGCAGCAAAAGAAGCTCAGTCTCATCTTGAAATGAAAATTGGGAAGCTCGAGAATCTTCTTTCTAGGGTAAAAATTATCGAGGATGAAGATATCCCTAATGATACCGCTTATGTGCTTACAGAAGTAAAAGTTTTTGACCTAAAACGTAAAGAAGAATTATCGTACCATTTGGTCTCACCCGATGAGGCTGATTTTGAACTGGATAAAATATCAATCGTTTCTCCTCTTGGAAAAGCCTTATTAGGAAAAAAGGTGGGCGAAGTGGCTTCATTTACTGCGCCCGCAGGAACAATAGAATATAAAATTCTTGCAATCAAAAAATAATATAACGTTATGTTTTACAAGAAGTTTTCTGAAATAAAAGTTGGTGTTTTTATTTTTATCGCCATAGTAATCGTTACGGCAACAATATTCTGGTCTAAAGGATTTATTATGGGTAAGGATAGGCGGGATATGGTAGCTTATTTCCCTTCTGTTTCAAGCTTAAATTACGGTGATCCTGTTTCTGTAAACGGTGTCGTTAAAGGTAAAGTTTCTCAAATTGAACTTGAGGGAGATTCGGTCAAAGTTGCTTTTGAGCTGGAGAAAAATGTGATTATTAAAATTGATTACTCTATTGAAATCGCTTCACCTGAACTTATGGCAGGGAAAACTGTTTATATCAGACCAGGAAAAGATGCTATCCAGATTGATTATAGTAAACCTCTATTTGGTGTTTCTGGTGCTGATATCTCTTCTATGATGAAAACTGCATCAGATATGGCAGGAGATGTTAAGACACTTATAGGTAAGTTTAATAAAACAGCCGATAACCTGGACCTTGTTCTCGTCAATATAAATGAACTTGTCGGTGATAAACGTATGCAGGGAGATTTGAAGAATACTATGTCTAACCTTGCCATAACTTCCAGAAGTCTAAACGGACTCGTCTCCGATTCAAGAAAAAATGTGAATAACTTGTCGGAAAATGCTGATAAAACATTGAAGAGTGTTAATACTCTTCTTGATGATACTTCGCCTGAGATAAAGAACACTTTTAAGGACGTTCAGTCGCTTACGGTTAAATTTGATTCCTTAGTTACAAACCTAAACCTAATCGTTTCTGATATTCAGACTCAAAATAGCGGAGTCGGTAGGTTCATTTATGATGATAAGTTCTTTAATAACTTAAATAAACTTATCATTGAAGTTGAAAAACTAACCGTCAAGATTAAAAACGACGGCGTTAAGATTAATCTTTTCTGATTTATATTTTAGTTTCTTTTAACAAAAAACCCTGTCCAATCTGGACAGGGTTTTTTGTTTTCTGTTATGTTTAAAATTTATATATCAAAACCGATATTAAACCTGTGAGCAGCACCAACATTCCCGAGTGAATTAAACGCATAGTCCAGTTTATATCTTTCTCCAAACCTAATTCCCACACCAGCTGAAAAACCGCTTATACCAAGCGAAGACCCTGTCTTGAAGTTCTGCCTCTGAGGGTTGTTGTAACCTATTCTTAACAAAACATATTCGTTAAGTGTAAACTCTCCACCGACTACTATATTCTTGAACCTTTCAAAGAACTTATCGTACTCATTAAGCAGGTTTGAAAATCCGATATTGACTGTCAAAGGAAGATGTTCAAGAGTCTTAGTCATACCTAATCGTAAATCTACTGGAAGCTTCTCGTTTGTGTTTATATATTTCTTTACTTGTGTACCTAAATTCAGAACACTAATCCCAAAGTTCAGTTTCTCTTCGGGGATAACATACATAGCACCAAGATCTAATGCAAGAGCCATTGAGTTATACTCGTCTATTGATGAATATATTAATTTTACATTTGCTCCGTAATGAAAATTTACCTTGTATTTATTTGCATATCCGAGTGAAAGCGCAAGCTCATTAGCTCCAAAAGTACCAAGGTTCTCGAAGTTTTCATCGTATTTATCGAAGCTTCCGTAATTCATATATCTTATACCTGCTCCAAAGTAACCGATATCTTTATATTTCTGTGAATAAGCAACGTTACCCGAATTTATATCCATTAAATATTTGAAGAATCCGACGCTTGCCTGTTTGCCCTCGAGTGTTGCAAGGCCTGCTGGATTGTAGAAAATTGTGTTTACATCATTTGAAACCGAAACAAAACTCCCCGCCATTGCAGAAGAACGGGCATCAACATTCAAGTTGAGAAAATCGTATGTGTATTGTTGTTGAGCAATTGTCAAATTAGCGGACAGTATTACTACAGCTGCAATAACTGATATTAAACTTATTTTCTTTTCCATCACTTATAATTGGTTAATAACTTGTAGCTAACCTCTTTACTCAACTCCTTTTTTCTTCAATAATATTCATTAAAAGTAAAAAATACAAGTGTTTTAATAAACTTCAAATGTTTTCATTTTATCATCATACTTTGTTTCCTCTTTATGTAATGTGGTTACTTTTGACATAGGTGGTCCGATATTAACTCTTCTGATAAAATCGTTCAGAAGTCCCTCTTCACCTTGAGCTAAAATCTCAACATCTCCGTTATACAAGTTTTTAACGTAACCTGAAATTCCGTATTCTTTCGCAGTTTTATAGCAGTAATATCTGAATCCCACACCTTGCACCAGACCTTTCACTATTATTCTAATTGCCCTCATGTAATATCTTTTTCTTTATTCCCTGGTAAAATTCAGAAAATATAAATCCAAGCAAAATTATTATCGCTCCGACTATCTGGTTTCCTGAAAGTAGCTCAGATATTAAAATGAAACCGAATATAACAGCGAAAACCTGTTCCATGTTGTAAATAAGCCCTGCCCTGATTGGTGTTGTGTATTTTTGAAACTTAATAGCTAAGAATAATGCTATGAATGTTGAAAATACTCCATTGAACACAATAGAAAATACTAGAAACCAGTTGAACTCTGCTTTAAATGAATCTAACCATAAATACTCTACAAAAACTAAAGATAATAAACTTAATACTGCCATTGCCAGATATTGCCCCCATATCAATGGTAGGGCATCACTAACGCGTGAATACTTGTCAAGATATACAATGTGATAAGCAAATGCTACTGAACATACCATCGTTATAATGTCGCCGAAATTCAATTCTGCATTCTTTATATCTGAAAGTATATAAATCCCAAACATAACTATAACAACACCTATCATATTTTCCATCCTCGGCTTAACTTTTATTACCAATATCTGAACAAATGGAATTAGTACAAGGTATGTACCCGTTATGAATGCAGAGTTAGCGGACGTCGTATGCTGTAAACCGATTGTTTGGCTTACAAATCCTAAAAAAAGAAATATGCCAAGTATTATTCCTTTTCTTACATCATCCTTTTTAAATTCTTTTATTCTGTTTCTGTAAAAGGCGTAGAAAATAATGACTGTTAGGAAAAACCTGAAGAAGATGAAGGAATTTGGTGACATGTAGTTTAATGCAATCTTCACTGAAGGAAAACTGAATCCCCAGACAAGTGAACAGAACAATAATATTACTTCGGATTTATACTGTGTAGGATTGCTTGAGAAATAATTTTTTAATCTATTGATTGCATTCATTCCGTTTTATAATCCGGGTATTTTATTTCTGTAGATTATTAAAAACGAAAATGTAAACCAGAGTATTATGTTAATTATTAAAGATATGTCTTTCGTGACTATAAGTTCAGGACTTTCACCCAGGTTCTTCCTGTGTAGCAGATAAAGATACCTGAATAAACCGTATATTACGAACGGGGTTGTATAAATTAAATTTTCTGTATGGAAAGTGCTTACGGCTTTGCTTGAGACTGTGTACAAAGCATAACATATTATCGTACCCGTAACTGCTACCGTGTTCATCTGGTCGGTAAAGACTACGTCGTAATGGCTGAGTACTTTTCTTTGGTTTTCAAAATTGTCATTCTCAGAACCTGTAAGTTCAGCTCTCCTTTTCGATATAGCAAGAAAAAGGGATAGGAAAATTGTAGTAAGTATCATCCAGCTTGATATTGGTACCTCTATTGCAGCAGCACCTCCTTCAACTCTAAGCATGAATCCTAATGATATTATAAATACGTCAAGTATTACAACATGCTTAAGCTTTAAAGAATAAAATAAGTTCATTGTTACATATACGCCTATAACAATTGCAAATATTGGATTTAGCTTTAAAAGTATAAGCACAACTATTATTGCTAAGATTAGAGCAAAAATTAGCGATTCATACACGTTTACTTCTCCGGCTGCAAGAGGTCTGAATCTTTTCTTTTTGTGGGCTCTGTCTGCCTCTCGGTCCACTATATCATTAATTATATACACAATGCTGGATGTGAATGAAAATGCAAGGAAAGCAAGTAGGCTTTTAACTGCTAAGTCAAAATTCAGCATTTGACCCGCAAACAGTAACGGTGCAAAAACAAAGAGGTTTTTTAGCCATTGTTTTGGTCGGGATAATATTATTAACTTATATAGCTTCATTATTTGCAACTTTTAATATAATCAAGTTATATTATTTATGTAATGAAAAAAACACATGAAAAAGTTTCTTACTTTTCTTCGAAATATTCTCACTCTCATATTGTATTTTTCTGTTAAATTTAACAGAAAACATATAATTATGTCATTGACTATTTTATAAAATAGAGGTATTTTTATTGATGATTCGAAGATAGCTCAATGGTGGAGCATTCGGCTGTTAACCGAAGGGTTGGGGGTTCGAGTCCCCCTCTTCGAGCAAAACCTCGCTGATTCAATAGCGGGGTTTTTTCGTTTAAGTAAATTAATGAATTGAATACTTTATTTCAAAATACTGAAGACGAGCATCCTCTGACCGTATCAGAATTATCTTCCTTTATTAAACAAACTCTGGAAACGCGTCTGAATGATGTGTTCGTGATAGGTGAAATATCCGGTTACAGAAGAGCTATGCCTTCCGGACATTCCTATTTTGTTCTGAAAGATGATAAGTCTCAGATTTCTTGCAACCTTTGGAATTTTCGTTATAACCAGCTTAAGTTTAAACCTGAAGACGGTATGAAAGTTCTTATAAGGGGAAGAGTGACTGTTTATGAACCGCGCGGTTCTTATGCTATCGAAGTTCATAGCGTGACTGAAATCGGTATCGGAGAGCTTCAGGCAGCTTTCGAAAGACTAAAAGAAAAACTTCTCAGCGAAGGTCTCTTTGATGAGAAAAGGAAAAAACAACTTCCGGATTTTCCACAAAACGTAGCTATTATTACTTCAGAGTCTGGCGCAGTAATTGAAGACTTTATTAAAGTTTCTAAAAAGAGATATCCAAATTTTAATCTTTACTTGTTTCCCGCATTGGTCCAGGGAAAAGGCTCTGTTGAAAGTGTATGCAGGGCAATTAAGCAGGCAAATGATTATCCATTAGATTTAGATGTTATCGTTATTGCAAGAGGTGGTGGCTCTATTGAAGACCTGTGGACATTTAACGAAGAATCTGTAGCAAGAGCTGTTTATCATTCAAATATCCCTGTCGTTAGTGCTGTCGGACATGAAGTTGACTATACTATATGCGATTTTGTTGCTGACTTGCGGGCACCGACCCCTTCCGCAGCCGCTGAGATGATTCTTCCTGACAAGCGTGAACTTTTAGAGAATCTTAATAACTATGATTACGATTTGAAGTCAATAGTAAATGACAGAGTTGTTTTTTACAAGGAAAGTCTTGATAGAATTCAATCTAATTATTCATTTAATAAACCAAGGGATATTCTGAATGAGGTTAAGATGCGGATTGATGAGATAAGCGATGATTTAAATAAAATCATATCTGATACTGTGGAAAATTACCAGGTAGATTTAGAAGAGAAATATGATTTCATATTTTCGTTATGTAATGATAGGCTTTTGTTTTTCAAAAATGATTTAGACTACAAAGAAAAGATGTTGAAAAATATAAGTCCTGATAACACTCTGAAACGCGGCTTTGCTGTTGTCACTAAACATAGTAAAATAGTATCAGGTAAAAAGGAATTGAAAAACGAAGATTTAGTGAATATCAGATTCCACGATGGCAGTGTTGACGCTACCGTGAAATGAAAATCTGCATTTATTTCAATAATATTTTAATTTTATTAATGTTATTTTTGTTTTATATACAATATGGCAAAAGAAAAAATAAATACAGATTCGTTTGAATATTCTTTCCGTAAACTCGAAAAGATTCTGAACGATCTGGAAGAAAATATTGAACAAAAGTCTCTTGACTCGATTATTGAGAATTATCAGGAGGGGCTTAAACTGTTAAAGATTTGCAGGGATAAGCTGTTTGAAGCTGAACTCAAAATTGAAAAAATTAATCCTGATAAATAAATGGATGTACTAAAATTTGATTTGAATAACACAAAATATCTGAAAGATATCGAGTATCCCAGCGATCTAAGAAAACTCAACCTTCTCGACCTCAGGGTTCTTTCGGATGAACTTCGTGATTATCTCATGGATACAATTTCCCAAATCGGTGGTCATCTTGGTGCTTCTCTTGGAGTTGTTGAACTGACTCTTGCGCTTCATTATGTCTTCGATACTCCCAAAGATAAGCTTATCTGGGATGTCGGACATCAGGGTTATATTCATAAAATATTAACAGGTCGTCGTGATGCACTAAAAACTATCCGCCAGAAAAACGGCATAAGCGGTTTCCTGAAACGTTCTGAAAGCGAATATGATGCATTCGGTGCAGGCCACGCAACTACTTCATTGTCAGCGGGTCTTGGTATTGCAACAGCAAGGGATTTTCAGAAGAAAAAATTTAAAGTAGTTTCAATTATTGGGGATGGATCAATGACTGGTGGAATGGCTTATGAAGCAATGAATAACATAGGCTTACTTAAAAAAGATATGATGGTTGTCTTTAATGATAATAGAATGTCAATTGCTCCGAATGTTTGGTCAATCCAGAATTACTTCAATGAATTGATGCTCAATGAGTCCTACAATAAATTAAGAAACAAGGTTTGGAATCTCACTGGTAAAGTAGATAAGAAAAATAGTGATAGACTTCGTGCTCTCGCAGCAAAAATTGAAGGCGGATTAAAAGGTGTTTTAACTCCGGGTATGCTATTTGAAGCTCTGGGTTTTAGGTATTTCGGACCGCTTAACGGTCACAACGTAGTTAACCTCGTAAAAACATTTGAGGAAATTAAAAATTTCTCAGGCCCCATACTTGTTCATGTGTTTACTGAAAAAGGGAAAGGACCTTCTTATGCTCCTAAACATTTCCAGAAACTTCATGCTTTAAATCCGTTCGATAAAACTACAGGTATTGAACATAAAAAATCGTCAGTTCCTGCCTACACAAAAATATTCGGTGAAGCTCTTGTTGAACTTGCTCGAAAAGATGAGAAGATTATTGGTATAACAGCCGCAATGCCCGACGGAACAGGTCTAAGCATATTGCAGAAAGAAATTCCCGAAAGGTATTTTGATGTTGGCATTGCTGAACAGCACGGTGTAACGTTCGCCGCAGGTCTTGCAACTGAAGGATACACACCCGTTGTTGCTATTTACTCCACCTTCTTGCAAAGGGCATTCGATCAGATTATCCATGATGTCGCTACACAGAAACTCAATGTTGTATTTGTGCTGGATAGGGGAGGACTTGTCGGTGCTGATGGTCCGACTCATCACGGTTCTTTTGACTTGTCATATCTTAGATTGATTCCTAATATGGTTATTATGGCACCTAAAGATGAAAATGAATTGAGAAATATGCTTTATACTGCTACTCTTTATAAAAAAGGTCCTATAGTTATGCGCTATCCGAGAGGTAATGCACTTGGTGTTGATGTTTCTGAATTTACTCAAATGAAAATTGGTGAAGGCGAAGTAGTCAAAGAAGGTAAAGACTTAGCTGTTCTTGCAATCGGGAACATGGTTCATAATGCTTCGTTGGCAGCTGATAAATTAAAAGATAAAGGTATAGATGTTGAAGTTATAAATATGAGATTTGTGAAACCGCTTGATTCTGAATTGCTGAAAAATACATTCGCCAAATTCAAAAAAGTAATTACTGTAGAAGATAATTCTATCCTCGGAGGATTCGGAAGTGCTGTAGCAGAATTTGCTGTGCAATACGGATATAAGAATGATATCCTTCTGCACGGTTTGCCCGACCGATTCATTGAACACGGTAAACCCGAGGAGCTTCATAAGGATTTAAAACTTGATTCGGATGGAATAGCTGAAGTTATCGAAGAGTTTTTCTGTAAAGAAATAGTTAAGAGATAAATGTTTGAGGATTTAATTTTAAGCAATAAAATTGCATCGCCTAAGCGTAAAAACTTTAATAAGAAGAATAACGATAAAAAAGTTTATATCGAAACTTATGGCTGTGCAATGAACTTTTCCGATACTGAAATCGTGCTTAGTGTTATGAGCGATTTTGGCTATAACGAAACTGAAGACATTAACAAATCTGATGTAATCTTACTCAATACTTGTTCCATCCGAGAAAATGCTGAAACAAGAATTTATAACAGACTAAAACACCTTTCAGCTCATAAAAGAAAGAACCCATATAAAGTCATAGGCATTCTTGGCTGTATGGCTGAAAGACTACGCTATGATTTAATCGAAAAGGAAAAATGCGTTGACCTCATAGTTGGTCCCGATGAATATAGAAAGATTCCTCATTTAATCCATAATATTTTCGAAACAGGTGAAAGAGGTGTAGCTGTTAAATTATCTAAAATCGAAACCTACGACGATATTATTCCCGTTAGAAAAGAGGGGATTAATGCATGGATATCAATCATGCGCGGCTGTGATAAGTTCTGTACTTTTTGTGTCGTCCCTTTCACACGTGGAAGAGAGCGAAGCAGAAAAGTGGAAAGCATTATCAATGAAGCAAAAATGCTGTTTAATGAAGGTATAAAAGAAATTACTCTATTGGGTCAGAACGTAAATTCATTTAACGATGGTGGAAATGATTTTGCCGATCTGCTGAAATCAGTTGCTGTTGCAGTTCCCGAAATGAGAATCAGATATTCAACATCGCATCCTTACGATTGTTCTGAAAAACTTATTAACACAATGGCAGAGTTCACTAACATTTGCAATTATTTGCATCTTCCTGTCCAGTCTGGTTCTGAACGAATTCTTAAGCTTATGAACAGGCTATATAGCATTGATCAGTATCTCAGTATTATGAATTATGCTAAGAAAACTATTCCCGGAATAGGACTCTCCACGGATATCATCACAGGTTTTCCTACCGAAACAGAAGAAGATCATCAGATGACTCTTGACCTTATGAGAGAAGTCGGATATGACAGCGCATATACATTCGCATATTCTCCAAGAGAAAACACTAAAGCTTACAAAATGGATGATGATATTCCGCATGAAGTTAAAACAAATCGCCTTAATGAAATAATTTATCATCAAAGAAAAATATCAGCTCATATTTATAAGGATATGGTCGGTAAAAAAGCTGATATTCTTCTAGAATGTGTATCAAAGAAATCTGATGATTACTTCATGGGTCGTACAGATTGCAATAAATCAGTTATCATACCAAAACGAAATCATAAAATCGGTGATTTCGTCAATACTTCAATCGTTAAATCAAACTCCGCCACTTTATTTGCAGAATAGTCTGAAATAATCTGATGACAGACTTTTTGACATATTCCTTACTAATGTTAATCTCATTCTTCTTAAGGTTATTTCCTTTAAAGTTTGTGCAAAGGACCGGCAAACTCTTCGGTTTATTATTCATTCATTTACTTCCGTCCCGAAAAAAAGTCGCAATGGACAATCTTTCATTATGTTTTCCCGAAAAAGATGAAAAGTGGAAACGCAGTGTGGTAAAAGGAGTATTTATCAATCTTGGTATTACTCTCTTTGAACTTCTTTATATTCCCAGATTGAAGAAAAGACTCCTCGATAAATTTGTTTCAATTAATAATTATCATCTTGTTGACGAAGCTTTGCGCAAAAGAAAAGGTGTATTCTTCCTTAGCGGACATATCTCTAACTGGGAAATAATGGCATTCTCTTACGGAAAAATTTTCAACCGCAAGCTGAATATTATTGTAAAAAGCCAGACTAATAATCTTGTAAACAATAAGGTCAATGTATTCCGTGAACTCGGTGGTAACAGAATTATCGAAGTTGGTAGCTCTCTTCGTGAGATATATAGTATCGTTAAAGAAAACGGCATAGTCTGCTTTCTTATGGACCAGTCTGCAAATCCAGACTATTCAATCTATTCTAATTTCTTCGGACAAAATGTTGCTACATTCTCCGGTCCTGCAAAAATGGCACTTAAGTTTAATACGGAATTAATATTCGCGTATCCTGTCAGACAGAAAAAATATAACTATCTTATTGATGTTGATAGAATATTATACGACGACTTGCAGGGAGGTGCAACAGAAGAAAATGTCCAAAAACTTACGAATAGAATTAATAAAAAACTGGAAGCTGCTATTCGCGAAAATCCCGAACAGTGGTTATGGATACATAGAAGGTTTAAACACATAAAACAATGAAAGTACTAATTATACAAACCGCCTTTTTCGGCGATGTAATACTTTCACTGCCTCTTGTACAGGTTCTTAAAGAAAAGAAACCCCATTGTTCCATCGACTTTATGTGCATCCCTAAAACATCCGAAATTCTAATAGGCAATCCTTACATTAACAAAGTTATTATTTTTGATAAGCATGAATCTGCAAAGGGATTATCAGGTTTCAGAAATATTATTTCAGAGGTTAAGAATAATAAATACGATGTTGTCATTTCTATTCAGAGATATACACGCTCATCAATCATTTCAAAACTATCAGGTGCCGAAAAAAGAATTTCGTATGATAATTCTTCTCTTTCGTATTTTTATACAGATAAAGTCCCTTATACCCAAAAGCACGAAATAGCTAGGGTTCTCGATTTATTGAAACCTCTTGGAATAGTTGAATCAAAAATCATCAAACCCGAGTTATTCCCTTCAGATGTTGACAAACGTGAAGTAACTAAAATATTCAACGGACTTGGAATTAAAAGTAAAAGTGAATTGATTTGTATAGCCCCGGGCTCTGTTTGGTTTACAAAAAGATTCCCTGAAGAAAAATTCATAGAACTCCTGAATATGATGGATAAAATTAACTTTAAGTTTGCATTAATAGGTGGAAAGGAAGATATGAAATTATGTGAAAATATAATTAAAAAATCTACAAATAATGAAGTTTACAGTTTTGCAGGCAAACTTTCAATCCTACAGTCAGCAGAATTGATAAAAAACAGCTCATTGCTGATTACAAACGATTCAGCTCTGCTACATATTGCAAATGCAGTTGGCACAAAAGTAATCGCAATGTTCGGCTCTACTACAAAAGAATTTGGATTTTATCCGGTAGGGGAGTCTGATAAAGTATTCGAAGTTAATGGTCTGAAATGTCGTCCCTGCTCAAACCACGGTAGAAAATCATGCCCGATTCATACCTTCGGTTGTATGAATGATATCAGTGTACACGATATATATAATGAAGTAATTGCTCCAAAAAACAGCCCCTAAATAACCTCCTCAAACGCTTACCATACGCTAATCTAACGCTCATTAAACGCTTATCATACGCTAAAATTAGTAATCAATCTGATTACCCTTTCCTCCGAAATATACGATTTGCTTATATTTGTAATACTATTTTATCTTGCCTAATATCCGCATAACAAATTTTCCCAGCATATCAAACTCCAGATTTATCCTGTCTCCTGGTTTAAGATATTTGAAATTCGTTTCAGAATATGTGTGAGGAATAATTGCTACTTTAATAATCACACTTTTTTTCTTCTCTTTTACTATTTCAGCAATTGTTAAGCTTATTCCGTTAATCGAAATACTTCCTACATAAATAATATTCTTCTTAAACTTCACAGGAAATTCAAAATAGAATTCCCAGCTGTCTTTTAACCTGTTAATTTTATGAACCGTTCCCGTTGCATCAACGTGTCCTTGAACTATATGCCCATCCAGACTTTCGCTTAGTTTCATTGGCTTCTCAAGATTTACAAAACTGCCTATCTTAAGGTCTCCAAGATTAGTTTTACTTAACGATTCTTTCACTGTTGTAAACTCAAACCTGCTATTCTTAATGCTCTCTATTGTCATGCAGGCGCCGTTAATCGCAATACTGTCTCCCTTTCTCCTGTCCTTCAAATAACTTTTCTTAGATGGTGCTATCAAAAATCTAATGCTGTCACCCTTCGGTGTTGTTTTAATAACTCTTCCTGTATCTGTAACTATTCCTGTAAACATTATTTAATATTTTTATAAATTAATAATAAATCTTTATCAAGTATCTTAATCTCTTTCAAAACAATTTCTTTAGCATCTGCTAATCTATTAATCTTATAATCCCGGAATGATGAAATCCCGTTTCCAATAATCTTCGGAGCAATGAACAAATATATTTCATCAAATAAATTCTCATTTACAAACTGCGAGAAAACATAGGCTCCTCCTTCAACAAGCAGCGAGTTATACCCCAGAAAGTATAGATTATTAAGTATATCCGCTATTTTTATTTGTCCTTTACGTGATTTTAATTTCATATACTTGAGATACTCAAGATCTAATGTCTTTTTATTACTTGAATGGTAGATAATTGTTAATGGAGGATTGTTTTTAAGCAATTTATATTTATTACTCAGCTTTAAGTCTTTATCTATAACAATTCTAACTGGTTTTTTGCTGGTCTTCACAAGTCTAACCGTTAGCTCAGGATTATCCTGAATCACAGAATTCTTCCCAATTAATATGCAATCATTATTACTTCTGATAGAATGAGTTAATTGTCTTGAATATATATCGGTTATCCATTGTGACTTATAATTATTTAGAGCGATTATCCCATCAATACTTTGAGCTATCTTTAAGGTTACAAAAGGACGCCTTTTTGTCACATTTACAGAAAACCTCTCATTGAGATTTAGACATTCATCTTTTAATATTCCTGTCTTAACTTCTATACTAGCTTTTTGTAACTTTGCAATTCCTTTACCATTAACTTGCTGATTTGGATCTTTCATTCCAACAACAACTCTCTTAATCTTATTCTTTATTATTAATTCTGTACATGGTGGTGTTTTCCCAAAATGAGAGCAAGGTTCCAGATTAACATATAATGTGCTTCCTTTTATATCTTGTGTTTTTTTCCGAGCATTATTAACAGCATTTACTTCTGCATGGTGCGATCCAAACTTCTTGTGATAACCTCTTCCTACAATCTTCCCTTCTTTTACAATAACACAACCAACCATCGGATTCGGTTCAACATTCCCTCTGCCTTTTTCTGCCAGTTTTAGGCACTCTTTCATATATTTTATATCATCACTTTGCATTCATCTCTTTTTTAAACTTCGTAAGCACGCTGTCACTCGTATCCCTGTAATAAAAATATGTCATATAATCTACTCTCGTAACATTTAATAATTTCTCCGCTCTATTTATAAAGTCCGAATCATACGAAAATACATTCCTGAAACCGTCAAGTTTGTAAAATGCTTCTTTCTTCCCAAATATCGTAGCACCAAGTACACAGTCATTTAAATGTATAAGCCTTTTTCTGTTTCTTACATCAGGTACATACATATCTTCTTCTTTGCCTATCATAATCGCTGGTGAATGTATAATATCAACATTCTTATTTTTGTTCATGTATCTCGCCCTTTTTGCTATATGCTCCTTGCTGTATTCGTCATCCGAATCAAGAAATGTAATGTACTTACCTGATGCAGCACTTATTCCTGTATTTAGTGTTAATGCTGTGCCTCTGTTCGAGTGTCTTATGAATTTGACTCTGTAATTATGTTTCATAATGTCAAATAGTTTCTTATGAAAACTGTCACTGCTTCCATCATCAACTATTATCAACTCATAATCATCATAAGACTGATTCATAACAGAATCATATGCCCTAAAGAATAACTTTTTTCGGTTATAAACAGGAATTATTATACTTACTGTTGGATTCTTCTTATTTAATTTCATATTACTTGTTTTACTCTTGCAACCCAGTATTTAGGATCTTCAGGGGTTATTCCCATCCTTATTTCGAAATGAAACACTTGCCCGTCAAGATTTTGTGAGGTTACAGCTATGATATTGCCGGCAGTAACTTTATCACTAATATTCACCCTTATATCTTTCACTAAACCGTAAACAGTCCTGAATCCGTTACTATGTTTGATAATTATCATTTTTCTGTACAGTGGAACATCCAAAATATTCTCTACAATACCGTCCGCAACACATCTGACTTCAGAATTCTCGGCTATACTTACGTCAATACCTTCATTATTAATTATAGTTCCGGTATTATGATCAATTGATTTACCAAAATCGTTAACTATATTCGTGCTGTTGACGGGAAAAATAAGTACTCCTTTTAGCGAATCAAAACTATTGGATTTGTAATCTGGATTAGTTTTAAGCTCGTACTTGTTCTCTTCTTGATTCACTGAGAGAATGTATTCAATTTCAGTAATTACGGGCTTCAATTTTTCGGCATTATATAATAGATTATCTACATTTGATTTCAACATTGACAGCGAATCATCAATATTTAATTTTTCAAGCAGTAGTAATGTTTGGTCTTCTTTCTTCTCATTTATGTATCGTAACATCTCCGATCTTCTGTAACCTTTTATTCTTTTGCTCTCTTCATATGTAAACTCTTCATATTTTATTCTTTCAAAATCAGTAGTCCGTTTTTCAGAAAGTTTATTCAGATACTGAAGTCTTGCATAAAATTTTGCAGGTGAATCAGTTGTAAAAAGTATCTGATATTGGTAATCCGGTCCCTTTTTATAAAGCCATAGAATTCTCTTTTTAAATTCATTTTTTAGTTTTTCTATCTTCTCGTTACGGTATATAAATTGAGCTTCCTGCTTTAATATATCGTTTTTGTTATCCCTCGATTTTATATTATCAATTAACTCAGATAGTATTTTGATTCGATTTACTACTGCCTTTTGCCTGCTGGTGAGCTCTGTAATTATTCTGTTCCACTCGGTAACTTTTGTCTCATAACTATTTAAGTTAGATTTGAAGTAGTACAATTGTTTTTGCAGGTCTTCTCTCGGAATGTAATTAGTAAAACCTGAGGCAAGTATTAAAACTATAAATAGAAAAATATGGAAGATATGCTTCATTTCATTGAATCCTCAAAGAGAGAAAAAATGTTCTTGGAAAATTCATCGTTATAGTCTGTAAATCTTTCAGGATGCCACTGAATGCCCATCAGAAATGAATTGTCTTTTTTATCAGCATATTCAATAGCTTCAATTATCCCGTCATCTGCTTTTGCTGAAATCATTAATCCTTCTCCAAGCCTGTCAATTGATTGATGATGCGAACTATTAACTATACCCTTTTCTTTTTTAACGCAGTTGTATAAAATTGTCTCTTTGAACACATTTATATTGTGAAGACGCATTGTGTCTTTGTCAATTTTGCTATGGTCAACTTTGCGTATTGTAGGTAT